>NZ_KE951423.1:12345-19699 GCF_000466165.1 Actinobaculum sp. oral taxon 183 str. F0552 | reverse complement strand
GGCTCGCCGACCGCCGAGGGGACCCGAGAGGCCCCCGAGCCGAGGCCGAGGAGGCATGCCCGCGGGCACGGCGCCGACGGGACGAGACGCGGCGGTGAGGGCCCCGCCGCGAAGCCGTCCCGCCCGGAGGCATCCCCGCAGGGCCCCGAATAGCCGACTACGGCGCCGGATCCGCTCCACCGGGTCCGGCGCCGCCGCTCCCTTCGCCGCGCTCTGGGCAGCCTCGGAAGGCAGTGGGAGGTCGCAGGCAACCTCCCACTGGCGGCGGGATCGCCCGGCTCGCAACGGCGGCTCGGTGGCGGACTCCGCGCAGGCATGGGACGGCTAGGACGGTGCTCCCGGCGCAGCCGAGTCCGGTGCGCTCCGCGCAGGCATAGGCTGAGCGACGCGAGCGGCCCGCCCGCGGGACAGGGGTGTCGGCGGCCTCTCAGCGCGAGCGGAGCCTGGCCCCAGGCGAGGCATAGGAGGGCGAAGGTTGTCTGGACCTCTCAGCGCGAGCGGAGCCTGGCCCCAGGCGAGGCATAGGAGGGCGAAGGTTGTCTGGACCTCTCAGCGCGAGCGGAGCCTGGCCAGGAGTCCCCGCTTGGCCGCGAGGGCGGCGACGAGGATCCTGTATCGGAGCGGGTGGACGGGCACGTCCCAGGCGCCGGCCACGTCGACGACGTTTTCGCTGAACTTGGTCTTGAACCCCCTCACGCCCGCCAACTGGGGGGCGCGGTCGGAGTCGATGCCCATGAGGTCGAAGGACCGCACGCCGTCGGAGCGCAGGAAAGACGCCATCGACCACACGAGGAGGTCGGGGGCGCCGGCCTTGCGGCCCTCCTCGTTGGACGCCGCGTAGTAGTAGGTCGCCTGGGTGGAGGTCGTCGTCACGATCCCCCAGCACAGAGGCCGTCCGTCGCGCCTGACGGTGTAGAGGCGGCAGTGCTCGGGCCCCAGGGAGGCGAGCATGCTCTCGTACACGGATCTCTCGGAGATGCCGAACGAGTCCCTGGCCCCCGTCTCCACGAGCAGTTCGTACAGCTCGGGGAAGACCTCGGCGGCCCGCTCCGTCTCCTCCGCGGCGACGAGGCTGGCGTCCCGCAGGGCCTTGCGCACGTCGCGCCTGCCGCGTTTCTTCATCCCCGCCATCAGGGCGTCCTCGCCGGCCGTCAGGTCGAGCACGACCGTTCTGTCGAAGGTCACCGACTGGAGGAGCTCGTTCAGGTCGGCGGCCCGGTGGGCGGCGTGCAGGCGGACGAAGACTGCGGAGCGGTCCAGGCCCGCGACGAGTCTGACCAGATCCGAGCGGAACGCCGACTCCTCGGCAGCAGTGGGCTGCGGAGCGGTCCAGACCGGGCCGTGCTTGGCCCACAGATAGGTGAATCCGCGGCCTCGCATTTTCGTCAGGGCGATGAACGCCCGGGGCGCGCCGTCGACGCACCAGACGAGTTTGTGCCAAGGCTCACGGCCTTCGATCGCGCCGTCGAATCCGTCCCATGCCGAGGTCTGTTCGAGGGGGAGGTCGACTCCCGCCTGCCGCGCCAACCGTTCGAAACCGGCGCCCGTGTCTTCGAATCTGCTTCGCGTCATGCCAGTAGCGTACCGCGCCCCACGGCGTGGCTTTCGACCCGTGGGCGCCCCGATGCGGCTATGGTAGACGGCGTGCCGAGAATCGAAGCGCCAGCCGAGTTCTTGACGGCGCTCGACTCTCTCAGGGGTCACGCCTTCAGACGAGAACTCCACATCAGTCAGATACCGCCGCCGGCGAAGATCGCCCCCTGGGCGGTCGCACTGCAGGCGGAAGTCAACGACTCCTTGAAGCTCGACCCGGATTTCTACCGCGGGAACACGCGTTTCGTGTTGCTATACGATCCGGAGGGCCAACCCGCCTGGGATGGGACCATGAGGGTCGTCACGTTCACGAACGCACCCGTGGACTCCGATATGGGCGGCGATCCGCTGCTCGGCGAGGTAGCCTGGGCGTGGCTCGGCGAGGCGCTTCAAGCGCATTCGGCCGACTTCTACAATCTCAGTGGAACCGTGACCCGCAATTACAATGAGACTTTCGGAGGTCTATACCTTGCCAGCTCGGCGATCGACTTGGAGGTGCGCGCCTCGTGGACTCCCGCGAGCGCGGACGTGTCCGCGCATCTGACTGCGTGGGCGGAATTCGCGGGCATGGTCTGCGGTCTCGATCCCGAGGGCGTGACAAGTCTTCCCCGGCGCATCGAGGTCGTGTGACGCCCGACGCCGTCGACATCGAGCCGCTCGACGTGCCTCGGGAGGGGATCCCCGACGTCACCCACGAGGACATCGACGACGCCGTCGCCGCGCTGACGGCGGGGCACGGGCCGTTCTCCATCGACACCGAGCGGGCCATGGGCATCCGCTACTCGGCTCGCGCCTACCTCGTCCAGATCCGGCGCGAGGGGGCGGGGACGTTCCTGATCGACCCCGTGGGGATCGAGGACCGCCTCGGACCGCTGGCCGAGGCGCTCGCCGCCGACCAGTGGATCCTCCACGCGGCGGATCAGGACCTGCCGTCTCTGCGCGAGATCGGCTTGAATCCGCCGGACGTCTTCGACACCGAGGTCGCGGGGATCCTCCTGGGCCTGGAGCGGGTCTCCCTCCAGGCCGAGATCGCGGAGATCCTCGGGTACGGGCTCGCCAAGGAGCATTCGATGGCCGACTGGAGCCAGCGGCCCCTCGGCCCGGAGCTGCGCGCCTATGCGGCGTTGGACGTCGAACTCCTCCTGGAGCTGCGCAACGCTCTCATGTCCATGCTCCGGGCGGCCGGGCGGCTGGAGTGGCTGCACGAGGAGTGCGAGGAGATCCGCCTGCGCGAGCCGAAGCCGCCGCGCGCCCAACCCTGGAGGAAGGCAGCGCGCCAGGTCGGGGTCAGGGATCGCAGGGCGCTCGGCATGCTGGCGGCCCTGTGGGACGCCAGGGACGGGCTCGCCAAGGACCGCGATCTGGCCCCCGAACGGGTGCTCCCGTCGAAGGTGATGGCCGAACTCGCCGCCCGCAAGCCCCGTTCGCGCAGCGACGTCGAGCGTTCGCCCCTCCTGCAGTCCCGCATACGCCGCAAGGACGTCGACGTGTGGTGGGCTGCCGTGGAGGGGGCGTGGGCCCTGGACGGCGACGCCCTCCCCGAGCGGCAGTTCCACGAGGGAGAGGCGCCCTACCCCGCGGTGCGCAACTGGGAGCGGACGAATCCGCAGGCCGCGCAGCGGTGGCGGGTGGTGCGCACGGCCGTCCTGGCGCGCGCCGACGATCTGGGGATACGCCAGGAGCTCCTCCTCAAGCCCGCCTATCAGCGCGAGCTGGCGTGGGAGGGGTGGGCGCACCCCGAGCAGATCCCGATCCTCCTCGCCGCGCTCGGCGCCCGGCCGTGGCAGATCGAGAACGTCGGCCAGGCGATCGTCTCCGCCGTGCAGCGCGGGGCCCGCTGAGCGGCGGAGCCCTTCAGGCGCTCCGGGCGCCCCTCGGACGGAGCAGCGCGGGGCCGTCCGCCCGGCCGGCGGCCGATATCCCGGACAGGACGTCGTCGGCCGTCATGCCTTCGCGGGCGAGGGCCGAGGCGCGCGTGCGGTGGTCGAGGAACTCCCGGCGCACGCCGATGTGGGCCTGCCCCCCGGTGTAGCCCGCGCGTGCGAGGGCCAGGGCTATCTCGGATCCGACGCCGCCGTCGACGAGCCCGTCCTCGACCGTGACCACGCCGCGGTAGCCGCTCATCAGTTCGTCCACCAGGCCGTCGGCGACGGGCAACGCCCACCGCGGGTCGAGGACGCGGACGGGGACGTCGCTGCGGCCGGCCGCCTCCAGCGCGACGGGAACCATGGATCCGACGGCGACGACGGCCACCTCCGGCCTCTCGCCGGAGAACAGGACGTCCCCCCAGGAGTGCGATGAGAGCGCGGGGATCGGCTCGGGCAGGGCGCCCTTCGGGTAGCGCAGGAGGGCAGGGCCGTCGTGGGCCAGAGCCTCCCGCAGAAGGGCGGCGAGCTCCTCGCCGTCGCGCGGGGCGGCCGTGCGCAGGCCGGGCACCATGGCTGCGATCGACAGGTCCCACACGCCGTTGTGGGAGGCGCCGTCGTCGCCCGTGATCCCGGCCCGGTCGAGCACGACGGTCACCGGCTCGCGGTGGAGCGCCACGTCCATGATCAACTGGTCGAATCCGCGGTTCATGAACGTGGAGTACAGGGCGAGCACCGGCCGCATGCCGGCCCTGGCCAGACCCGCCGCCATCGTCATCGCGTGCTGTTCGGCGATACCGACGTCGATGACCCTGTCGGGGAACTCGTCGGCGAACCGCCCCAGGCCGACGGGGCGCGTCATCGCGGCGGTTATGCCCACCACCGTCGGGTCGGCGCGGGCGATGCGGGCGATCTCCCGGGCGAAGACGCTGGTCCACCCGAAGCGCTCGGGGGCGATGGGCAGGCCCGTCTCGGGATGGATGGCCCCGATCGCGTGGAACCGGTCGTGGACGTCGCGTTCGGCGGGCTCGTAGCCGCGTCCCTTCTCGGTGATCGCGTGGACGACGACCGGGCCGCCGTAGTCCCTGGCCAGCGTCAGGGCCTCGATCAGGTCGTCGAGGTTGTGCCCGTCGATCGGGCCGATGTACTTCAGGCCGAGGGAGTCGAAGATGCCCGCGTCGACGAAGATGTCCTTCACGCCCTTCTTGATCGAGTGGAGCGCGCCGTAGGCCATGCGTCCCGGGGGGCCCGCGTCCCGGAGCGTGCGCTTCGTCCAGTCGAGGAAGGCCTCGTAGCTCTTAGACAGCCGGATCGAGTCGAGGCGGCGGACGGGGTCGAATTTGCGGACGAGCCCTCCCACGGTCGGGGCGTAGGAGCGGTCGTTGTCGTTGATGACGACGACGAGGGGGCGGTCGGAGTCCTCCGCGATGTTGTTGAGGGCCTCCCAGGCCATCCCGCCCGTCATCGCGCCGTCTCCGACGACGGCGACGGCGCGGCGGCCCGTCTGGCCGGAGAGCTGGAATCCCCGCGCGATCCCGTCGGCCCACGAGAGGGCGGTGGTCGCGTGGGAGTTCTCGACGACGTCGTGGGCCGACTCCGCGCGCGAGGGATAGCCCGACAGCCCGCCTTCCCTGCGGAGCGCGGAGAAATCGTGGCGTCCGGTGAGGATCTTGTGGACGTAGGACTGGTGGCCGGTGTCGAAGAGGATGGCGTCCGACGGGGAGTCGAAGACGCGGTGCAGCGCGATGGTCAGCTCGACCACGCCGAGGTTGGGGCCCAGGTGGCCGCCCGTCTTCGACACGTTCTCGACGAGGAAGGCCCGGATTTCCTCGGCCAGCTCCGGCAGCCGCGGCCCGGGGAGCGCCTTGAGGTCCTCCGGTCCAGCGATCCGGTCGATCAAGCCCATCCGATTACCTCCTCACGATCGGCATCATCTTACCGGGTGGGCGCGTCCCCGCGGCAATCCGGGGGATGCGCGAAGGCCCGACCGCGAGCGGGCGGCCCGGGAAGGCGACCGGCCGGCGGCCTGGCAGCCCGGGAAGGCGACGCGGGCGACCGCGCGGGCTTCCCGGGCGCTTCGGACTCGTCCGAGGGGGGTCAGCCGGGCATGGCGTCCAGGACGATGTTCAGCCCCTCGGCCATCGTCGGGTGGGCGATGACGGCGTCGCGGACCCGCTGCCAGGTCAGGCCGCCGAGCATGGCCATCTGGACGGACGCGACGACTTCGCTCGCCCCGTCCCCGATGACGGCGGCGCCCAGGATCCGGTCGGTCTCGGCGTCGACGACGACCTTGTAGAACCCGCGGGTCTGGCCGAGGGTCTTGGCCCGCGGCACCGCCGCGGTGGGGGCTTTGGCGACCCGGACGGCCCGGCCGGCGGCGCGGGCCTCGTCCTCGCCCATGCCCACGCGTCCGAGCTCGGGGGTGGTGAACACCGCCCAGGGGACGAGGCGGCCCTCCGTTGTGGCGTCCCGGCCGGCGAAGGCGTCGCGCAGGACGCGGAAGTCGTTCCAGGAGACGTGCGTGAACTGGGGGGAGCCGGCCACGTCGCCGGCGGCGTAGACGCCCGGGACGCTCGTGCGCAGGCGGGAGTCGACCTTGACGAAGCCGCGGTCGGTCAGCTCGACGCCGGCGGCCTCCAGGCCCAGACCCGTCGTGACGGGCGTGCGGCCCAGGGCGACGAGCAGGCGGTCGGCCGTGTAGCGGCCGGCGCCGGTGGTCACCGTCACGCCGTCGCCGTCGGATTGGACGCCGGCGGCGCGCTCGCCGGTGACGATCGCAACCCCTTGCCCGCGGAGGTTCTCGGCGACCTCGGCGGCCACGTCCGCGTCCTCGCGGCCCAGGATGTGCTCGCCGCCCTCGATGAGGGTGACGCGCGAACCGAAGCCGGCCATCATGGAGGCCATCTCCACGCCGACCACTCCCCCGCCCAAGACGAGTAGGCTGTCGGGGATCTCGGTGAGGCGCAGGAGGTCCTCGCTCGTCCAGTAGTCGGCGTCCGCCAGTCCGGGGATGGCGGGCACGGCGGGGGCCGTCCCGGTGTTGATGAGGACCCTGTCGCCTTCGACGGTGCGGACGCCGCCGCCGTCGAGGGCGATCTCGACGGTCTTCGGGCCGGTGAATCGGGCCGTTCCCCGCACGAAGTCGAGGCCGGGGGCGTCGAACATCCTCTCGTGGGCGGCGACCATCGCGCCGACGACGCCCTCTTTTCGTGCGCGCAGCGCGTCCAGGTCGATGCGGGCGTCGGCCAGGTCGGCGCCGTCGACCGCCACGCCGTAGCCGGCCGCGGTGCGGACCTCGTCAAGCCTGCGCGCGCTCGTCACGAGGGTCTTCGTGGGGATGCAGGCGACGTTGATGCACGTGCCGCCCACTTTGTCGCGCTCGACCATCAGGACGCTGTCTCCGAGCCCTGCGCGGAGCATCGCCAGTGATTTGCCTGCTTTCCCGCCGCCTACGACGACGATGTCGAAGTGTTCGGTCTCTGCCATTGTAGGGTTCCTTCCGTCGGTGTCCGCCGGGCGATCGTTCGCGCAGCACCAGGTCGAACGCCGCACGGCGCGCCGTCATTCCCGCGGCGGGCGGGGCGCGGCCGGACGGAGACGAGCGCTGCAGAGCTCCGTCGCCCGGCCCTTCCCCGGCGCTTCGCCCGTCCGGAGGCGAGGCGGTGGCCGCGCCGACGCCGCCGGCCGGTCAGCTCGCGGGGCGGTCCAGGACGGTCACGCACTCGAAGTGGTGCGTGTTCGGGAAGAGGTCGACGGCGTCGAAGCCGGTCACGACGCGGCCCGCCTCGTGCATGGCGGCCACGTCCCTGGCCATGGCCGCGGGGTCGCAGGAGACGAGGACGATGCGGCGGGCCGGCCCGGCCGCGAGCGTCGAGGCGAGGTCGCGCCCCAGGCCG
>NZ_KE951423.1:0-12076 GCF_000466165.1 Actinobaculum sp. oral taxon 183 str. F0552 | reverse complement strand
GGCCGCGAGCGTCGAGGCGAGGTCGCGCCCCAGGCCGGAGCGGGGCGGGTCGGCCACGAGGATCCGCCCGCCCAGGTCCCGGGCGAACCGGGCGGTGATCGACGCCGTCTGAACCCTGGCCCAGGGCAGGTCGCGGAGGTTCGCCCGTGCGTCGTCCGTCGCCTCGCGCATCCCCTCGAAGGCCCACACCCCGCCGGAGTCGCCGACGGCCAGGGCGAGGGGCTGGGTGAGCAGTCCCGCGCCGGCGTAGAGTTCGACCACGCCGTCGCCGGGTTCGACGCGGGCGGCGCGGAGCACCGTCCGTATGAGCTGGGCGGCCCCGTCGCGGTGGACCTGCCAGAAGCCGGATGCGCGCACCCGGTAGGGGTAGAGCCGGCCGTCGACGACGACGTCCTCGCGCACGTAGCGGTCGGCCCGGAATCCCGGCGCCCACCAGCAGGTCTGCCCGACGGCGATCACCGGGTCGGAGCCGGAGGGCGCGACCGCCCGCACGCGCTGGCCCGGACGCCAGGCGCGCCGCCACGCCCCGAAGAGGTCGAGGTCGCCGACGTCGGCGACGGCCAGCGGGAAGCCTGAGACGGGCAGGAGGTCGTGGGTGCCCTCCCGGTGCATGGAGGGGGTTCCGTCCTCGCCGACGACGAACTCGACGCGGGTGCGGGTGGCCCACCCTCCGGTGCGCGCGTCGCCGTCCATCGGCCGGACTCGGCAGTCGACGCCGCGGTCGGCCAGGTGCGCGGCGAGGCCGGCCCCGCCGACGCGGGCGAGCGTGGCGCGCAGGACGTGGGTCTTCCATCGGGCCTGGAAGTCGAAGGCCACGTGGCCCAGCTCGGCTCCGCCCACGCCGAGCGGGCCGGCCTCGGGCCAGGCGGTCTGGACCCGGTGCTCGGAGGGACCGGAGAGGACCTCGACGACGTCGCCCCGCACGAGGCTGGAGCGCTCGCCGGTCACCTCGACGCGGACCCTCTCCCCCGGCAGGCCGAAGCGCGCGAAGACGACGCGCCCGTCCGGGGCGCGTCCGACGCATGCGCCTCCGTGGGCGATGTCGGTCAGGTCGATGTCAATCATGCGTCTCCTCCGGAGCTTCGTAGAGGTAGGGGACCTCGGCGAGGATGACCCCGCGCTCGTGGCGCAGGTCGGCGACGACCTTCGGCAGGGAGCGCCGCAGGAAGTAGCCCTCCCAGACGCCTGCGACGAGCAGCCTCGGGTAGAAGACGGTGACGACGTCCTCGGGGTGCTCCTCGTGCAGGGAGTGGACGAAGTCCACGATGTGTCCTCTCGTGGCGGCCTGCGGGGTCCCCAGGACGGTGAGGTCGACCGGCAGGGCGGCGGCCCGCCAGTCCTCCCGCAGGCGTCTGGTGCGGGCGGGGTCGTAGTCGACGGTCACCGCCGTCAGGCTCGACAGCCGCAGGGAGCGGGCGTAGCTGAGGGTGCGCAGGGTCGGGTCGTCCACGACGTCGGCCAGGACGACCCCGTGCACCCGGGTGGGCAGCCGGCGCCCCCGGGACAGGTCGGTCACGGCCAGGCTCCGGACGACCCTGCCCATGCCGCGGCGGAAGAAGAGCATCAGGACGGCGGGGATCGCCAGTCCGACGACCGCGATGAGCACCCACCACGGCTCGACGACGAGGGTGACGGCCAGGATCGCCAGGGAGAGCGCGGCCAGGGCGAGGAACACCCACCGCGCGGCGCGGGCGTGCTTGCGCTCGTCGCGGTCGAGCGACTCCTTCAGGACGCCGAGCGAGCGCATGCTCATGGCCAGGCACGTCAGGGCGAAGTGGACGAAGGCGCTCACGACGAAGATCGTCGCCCCCGCCTGGGTGGAGAGCAGCATACTGGACAGGACGGCGGCGAGCACCGCGGTCAGCCCTACGATGGCCAACCGGGGCTTGAGCGCGTCCCGGGAGGCGAGGCGGCGCGGAAGGATGCCGTCGTAGGCGAGTTCGCGAAGCAGCTGGGGCAGGCGTGCGTACGCGCTCAGGGCCGTCGCGCACCCGAGCAGGACGTAGACGACGGCGACGATCCTCTGGCCGGTCTCCCCGAACAGGGCGGAGGCCATCGACAGGCTCGGGACGTCCGGGGCCCAGCCGGGCACCCCGACGGAGACCGAGAAGTACAGGGTGAGGACGATGGCCGCCACCGTCGGGACGAAGGCGCGCGCCAGCCACGCCGGGCCGTGACGGCGCCCCCCGTGCGGGACGAGCACCCGCTCGGCCAGGAGGACGAGGAGCCCGGCCGGGAAGAGGGCGCCGATGGAGGCCTCCACGCTCCGCCACTGCATGCCCTCGCCGAGCCGGACGGCGGCCGCGCTGCCCACCACCCGCGCGTGGACGGCGGGAAGCCCGCCGGCCAGCTCGCGGACGAGCCCGACGGCCAGGACCGCCAGGAGGGCCGTCGCCCCCAGGGCGGCGACGGGGGCGTAGATTCGCGAGTCCACTCCGCGCCCCACGACGACGGGCAGTGCCAGGAGGGGGATGAGGCAGACGAGGACGAGGCGCGCTCGCCCGTCGGCGAAGGGGAAGACCGTCAGCCCGGAGGCCACCAGGCCGACGCCCAGGACGACGAGGAGCACGTAGCACAGGAAGCGCCCGGCGGCGGCGACCACGCCCATCCCCGGCCCGATGTTGTCCCTGACGAGCTGATGGGACCGGCGGCGGGGCGCCAGGCGCCCGATCCACGTCGAGCCGCCGAAGGCGAGGACGAGGGCGGCCAGGCCCGCGAGCGCGGCGACGGCGACGGTGCCGGCGTTCTGCCTGGGGGCCGCGACCGCCCGGAGGACGATCTGCGGCGCGATCACCGCGCATGCCACGACGATCGTCAGGTCCGCGAATCCCGACCGGGCGGCCGCACGAGTGGACGGTTCTCTAGACATCAGTGCTCAGGCTACGCCACGAGCGTGTTTGAGGTAGCGTTCTCAGCGTGCACTTCGTCATCATGGGCTGCGGGCGCGTGGGCGCCACGCTCGCCACTAACCTCTCGCAGTACGGGCACTCCGTCGCGGTGATAGACCGCAACCCCGAGGCCTTCCGGCGCCTGCCGGAGGGGTTCACGGGCCAGAGGGTGACCGGGACGGGGTTCGACCGCGACGCCCTCGTCCACGCCGGAATCGAGGACGCCCAGGGCTTCGCCGCGGTCTCCTCGGGGGACAATTCGAACATCATCGCCGCGCGGGTGGTCCGCGAGACCTTCGGCGTGACGAACGTCGTCACCCGGATCTACGACCCGGGCCGGGCAGAGGTCTACGAGCGCTTGGGCATCGCCACCGTCCCGACCGTCAAATGGGCCGCCGACCAGGTCTTCCGCCACCTCATCCCCCTGGGCCCGCACTACGAGTTCGTCGACGACAGCGCGGGCGTGGCGCTGGTCGCCATCGACCTCGACCCGGATTGGTTCGGGCGCGACGTCGCCGGCCTGGAGGCCGCGACGGGGGCGAGGGTGGCCTACGTGACCCGGCTGGGACGGGGCATGGTCGTCGACGAGCGCCTGATCCTGCAGGACGGAGACGAGGTCCGGCTCATCGTCCCCGCCGATCGGGCGGGGTCGGTCCAGCGCATCGCCAACCATCCGGCGAAGGAGGACGCGTAATGAAGGTCGTCATCGCGGGGGCGGGGTCGGTGGGCCGGTCCGTCGCCAAGGAGCTCACGCACGCCGGCCACGACATCACGATCGTGGACAAGCAGCCCTCGGCCATGAAGATCGCCTCCGTCCCCGAGGCGGACTGGATCCTCGCCGACGCCTGCGAACCGGAGACGCTGCAGCGCGCCCAGGCCGGGGAGGCCGACGTGGTCGTCGCCGCGACGGGGGACGACAAGGCCAACCTGGTCATCTCGCTCCTGTCGAAGACGGAGTACGGCGTGGAGAGGGTGATCGCCCGGGTCAACGACCCCGCCGACGAATGGCTGTTCGACGACTCGTGGGGCGTGGACGTGGCCATCTCGACTCCCCGAGTCATGGCCCCCTTCGTCGAGGACGCCCTGTCCAACGGGCGCCTCGTGACGGTCATGCGGTTCTACCGCTCGGGCGCGGCGCTCCTTCAGACGACGCTGCCCGCCCACGCCCCGCTGGTCGGCATGGCGGTCTCCGACGTGGTGCTCCCCCCGTCGGTCGTTCTCAACGCGATCGTGCGCGACGGGGTGCCCTTCACGGCGGATCCCGACCTGACGATCGAGGCGGAGGACCAGGTTCTCTTCCTGTACGTCGACGGCGAGGGGGACGATCTTGACATCGTCCGCGAGCTCATCGGCGACGAAAGCCTAAAGGACGGCGACGGCGGAGGCGGCGAGGCGACCGAGGCCTAGCCCTCGCCGTCCCGGCCCGCGGCGCGGCGGGCGGGGACCGGCGGCAGGCCGCGCACGAGCAGCCACGTGAACCACGCCAGCAGGGCGTAGACGGGAGGGCCCATGATCAGCCGCACGACCGCCAGGGCCTCGGTCGCGTCCGTGTAGTAGAGGGGGGTCTGGACGGCCAGCCGGGCCGCGAAGAGGCCCGCCCACATCCACGTGATGACCGCATATCGGCGCCGGGTGGCGCGGCGGTCGTCGGAGCCGCCCGAACGCCACCCCGTGGCGTCCCCCCTGGCGAAGCCGATGAGCAGGCCGAGGGCGGGCCATCGGACCGCCAGTGAGAGGAGGAGCCCGGCCAGGTAGGCGGCGTTGGTCATCAGCCCCAGCGTGAAGTAGTCGGAGGCCCTCCCCGTCCGCCACGCCCACAGGGCCGAGGCGGCGATGCCCAGCAGCCCGCCGAGGACGGGCAGGACGTCGATGCGTTGGGCGAGCCGGACGGCCAGGCAGCCGAGGGCCACGCCGAGCGGGGCCACCACCGAGAGCCCGACGTCCTTCGTCACCGTGTAGACGACGAGGAAGATGATGCCGGGGACGGTCGTCTCGACGAGCCCTCGGACCCCGCCGACCGCCGCCCACGGGTCGAAGTCGGCGGCCAGGGCCGCTCCCAGCCCCCGTCCGCCGTTCAGTCGCCTTCCGTCCGCGTCAGCCATCGTCTTTCCCCCTCGGGGTCACCGTGTAGTCGGGATTGTAGAGGATGGCCGCTCCCCTGCGCCCGGCGAGGATTCCCCGGACACGCAGCGAGCTGCCGACCTCGATGCAGTGGATGTCCCTGCGACCGAGGAAGGCGAGGGTGACAGTACCGTCCTCGGTCCGCATGCTCATGCGCAGCACGGGGGACGATCCCAGCCCCGGATACGTGATGGCCGTGACCGTGCCCGACAGCTCGCGGCGCCCGGCGGTCACCGGACCTCCGAGATCTCCGGTCCCCGCTTGGGGAGTTCGAGCGCGGGCCGCTCCTCTTTGACGGGTCCGGCCTTGGGAATGCTCAGGGGGAGGATGTCGCGCGGCGGGAACGCCGCGTTTCCCCGCACCACGACGGTGTCGTCGAGGACCAGGTGCAGGAGGGCCCGCGAGGCGTCGTCGTCGACGGCGGCCTTGCCCGTGAGCGTCGCCCGCAGGAGCCACCGCGACCCGTCGATCCCCACGTAGCGGACGGGATTGATGGAACGGTGGCCCTCGATCGGCATCTGGGCTCTGATCTCGGTGCCGTAGTCGCCGTGGCCCTCGCGCGAGGAGCCTCCCTGGGAGGCGATGGACGAGATCATGTCCGCGCGGACGTCGGCCCAGATGCCGCGGGACTTGGGCGCCGCGAAGACCTGGAGCTGGAGCGCGCTGTCCCCCAGGATGTAGACGGCGCCCAGGACGAGGTCGCGGGTGCGGTCGACGGTGAACTGCAGGGTCGCCGCGTCCAGGACGGGAATCCTCAGCGCCCCGCAGTCGAGGAGATCGTCGCGGTGCGGTGCGTCGGACTCGTCCCACGGTCCGACGCCTTGAGGGGCGGGCGTCGAGGCGTCCCGGTCCTCGTCGGCCGGGTCCTCGCCCCGCTTCCTTCTGAAAAGGGCCATTCTTACCTCCATGACGGGCGGGGCGCGCGCCTCGCCGGTTCGGGATTCAGGCCGCGCACTCCGAGCACACGGGCAGTCCGTTCTCCTCATACGCCAGCTGCGAACGGTGGTGCACGAGGAAACAGTGCGAGCACGTGAACTCGTCGTCCTGCGCGGGGACGACGCTGATCGAAAGCTCCACGTTCGACAGGTCGGCGCCGGGCAGCTCGAAGCCCTCGGCGGCCTCCACTTCGTCTTCGTCGACCGAACCGGACTGCTGCTCGGAACGACGGGCCTTCAACTGCTCGAGGGAGTCCTCGCGAAGTTCCTCGTCTTGTTTACGCGGTGCGTCGTAGTCGGTTGCCATCGTTTCATGCTCCACTCATGTCGACATACGCGGCAGTGTCAACCGCGAAATCCCCCGGAGTCCGGTGCCTCCGGGCGAACGCGCAAGTTCGCCTTTCACGCGTGCGCCCACAATGTACCAGGTTTTCACCCCATGTCCAGCCACGATCGCCGTCAGTGATCGCCGCAACCGCCGAGCCGCATCAACACGCCTGCCGGAATCGGCCCGAAACGTGCGGATTGTGGCAGTCTTGAACCGTCATCGATCAGCGAGGGGAGCCATGAAAGAACTCGAGCTTCTCGGGCTCCAGCCCGACGGCGAACAGCTTACGCTCAATGACTCGGAAGGCAACCGGTACGTTCTGCCCATCACGGACGCCCTGCGCGCGGCGCTCCGCCGCGACCGCCAGGCCGCCGACCCCTCCGAGCCGGACCGGCAGATGAGCCCCCGCGAGATACAAGCCTACATCCGCGAGGGTATGTCCGTGGACGAGGTGTGCGAATTGTCCGCGCTGCCCGCCTCCCGCGTGGCGGCCCTCGCCTACCCGATCATCGCGGAGCGCGAGTACACGGCCAGAGTCGCCAGGTCCTTCTCCATCGGCCACGACAGAGACGGACTGACCATCGAGGAGCTCGTCGCCTCGCGCCTCCTGGGCCGGGGCGTGCGGCCCGACGACATCGCGTGGGACTCGCTTCGCAGATCCGGCGAGCCCTGGACGCTCATCGCCACCTTCGTGACGGGAGACCGCGAGCACCGCGCCTCCTGGTACGTCGACCTGGAACGGCGGGCGCTCCAAGCCCTCGACGACGAGGGGTCCTGGCTCTCCGAGACCCAATTCCCGGTCTCCTCCTCCCCCTGGCGCCCGGCGAACACGCCTCCCGCGGCGTTCGACCAGTCGGACGAGGACGGCGAGGACCCCCGGCGGGCGCCCATCGAGGACGTCCTGGCCACGCTCGACCAGCAGCGCGGGCGGGCCCGGCCCATGCCGGCCGAACCCTTCGAGGGGGCGCACCCGGCCCCCTCCCAGCCCGAGCAGGCGAAGGACGCGACGGTCCTGACCCTGCCGCGTCGGTCGACCCTCCCCGAGGGGGACACCGGCCGGGGGGCGGCGGCCGGAGAGAGCGCCCCGTCCGCCCCTCCCGCGTCGGACGCCGAGGGCCCCTCCGACTCCGAGAGCGGGGTCCCCCGCCGCGGGAGCGGCGGGCCCGACGAGGAGGAGAAGGAGGCGGACGGGGGAAAAGCGGCGGCGGGCGAGCCGACGGGACGAGAGCCGTCCAGGGCGTCCCGGAGCCAGAAGGGCAGAGGCCAGAAAGCCCGCCACAGTCAGGAAGAGGCCCCGGACTCCCCGTCGGGCAGGCAGCCCGGGGAGCAGGACGGATCGAACCTCCAGGGCGCCCATTCGGCGGAGGCGGCGGACGCCCTCGCCGGTGACGTGTCTCTGCCGGGACGCCGCAGGAAGAGGCGCGGTTCCCGGCCGTCCATGCCCAGCTGGGACGAGATAGTCTTCGGAAAGAAGGACTGACTCGCCGATCGCCCGCAGGACGCCGCCCGGCCCGCTGGGGCGCGCCGCAAGGCCTACGCCGAGACCACCGAGTCTCCGCTCACTTCCTCGGGAGGGCCGTTGAGCTGTGCCGCGGCGGCGCCGATCCTGTCGCCCCGCTCCTCACTCCCCCGGGAAGGCTTCCCGGCTGGCGGCGCTGACGGCTACTGCCCCCGGGGAGAACGCCCTGGCCGCTCAGCGCGACCCCCGCTCGCCGGGGATGCGGCGCGCCGCCCGCGCCGTCGCCGCGGTCATCGCTTTGCGGTGGTGGTACCGGCACAGGACCTCGTAGCCGACGTCGGGCGAGTCGACGTCGCCGACGACGACCTGCTCCCCCTCCGTGACCATGACGCCGCCCACGGTGCGGGCGTTGTGCGTGGCGCGTTTGCCGCACCAGCACAGCGAGCGGACTTGGAGGACCTCCACCCTGTCCGCCAGTTCGATCATGCGGGCCGAGCCGGGGAACAGGCGCGTGCGGAAGTCGGAGGCGATGCCGAAGCCGTAGACGTCGATCCCCTCGTCGTCGACGACGCAGGCGAGTTGCTCGACCTGATCGGGCGTGTAGAACTGGACCTCGTCGCAGATGAGGAAGTCCACCCTCCGCCCGCCGGCGCGCTCGCGGAGGACGGCCTGCCAGAAATCGGTGGCCCCGTCCACCTCCGCGGCGCGCGACTCCAGACCGATCCTGGAGGACAGGCGCCCGTGGCCTGCCCGGTCGTTGCGGGTGTAGACCAGCCCGCGCATCCCCCTGCGTTCGTAGTTGTACGCGGTCTGCAGGGCGAGCGTGGACTTCCCGCAGTCCATGGTCCCCGAGAAGAAGACGAGCTCGGCCATCACACGGTCTCCACGATGAGCGGGACCAGCATCTCCTGGCGGGTGAGGGATCCGTGGACCCCCACCATGCGCGCGCCGCCCGGCGGGCGGAGGGAGCCGTCCACGACGGACAGATTCGAGGCCTGGAAGGAGACGACGTCGCCCATCGCCTCGTATGCGCGCCGGCCGGCCCGGCCGAAGACCCCCGTGCCGAGCGCCTCGTCCTTCGTCATGACGAGGGCCCGCCCGCCGAGGATCCCCCGCCAGCGCTCGGCCAGCCGGGCCGCGTCCCCCGTGTAGACGTGGAGGGCGCGCTCCTCGCCGGCCAGGAGCTCGACGCCCTCGGCCAGCCCCGGCTCCTGCGAGACGTCGATGCGCTCACCGACGTCGACCATGCCGTGGTCGGCGGTGACGACGAGCAGGGTCCCCTTCGGGAGCGTCCTGGCCAGCAGCCCCATCCCGGCGTCGAGGTGCTCGAGCTCGGCGACCCACTCCGGCGAGGCGAAGCCCCGGGAGTGGCCGACGTGATCGACGTCGCCCCAATATAGGTAGACGGCCCGCCTGCCCTCCCTGAGCGCCCTGCCCGCCGCCTCGACCCTGTCCTGCAGGGTCTCGGCCACGACGGCGGACGCGCCGCGCAGGGCGGCGAGGGTCAGGCCGGAGCCGACGAACCGGGACGGCTGGACGACGCAGCACGCCCGGGCCTCCTCTCCCAGGCGCTCGAAGAGCGTGGGAGCGCTCTGCCACGCAACTGGGTCGGGGCCCCCGTCCCACGAGATGAGGGAGAAGGGCCGGCCGGTGGACGGCGAGCGCAGCGAGTACCCCATCATGGCCGTCACGCCGGGGAGCTCGCCCGTGCCGACCGCGGTGACGGCCGCCGCCGTCGTCGAAGGGGCGACCGTGGTCAGGGGCTCCAGGCGGGTGAAGGACCGCAGCGTCGGGGCGTGGCCGCTGCGCGCGGCGAGGTTCTCGGCGCCGAGCCCGTCGACGAGGACGAAGCACACCCGCTCGGCTCTCGGCAGTCCGAGGGTGCGCCTGTCCTCGGCCGACGTCGAGACGCTCGTGCGGGTCGGCAGGCCGACGGCGTCGAGCGCCGCGGACAGACTGGCGCGGATCGAACGGGGCCCCGGCGCGAGGAACCCCTCGGGGGCGCCCTCGGGAAGGCCGGCGCTCACCCGAGCACCGCCTCGGCGAGGATCGCCTGGAGCTCCTCGACGAAGACGGTCCCCCTGGCCAGGGTCTCGGCGTCCAGCGCGGGCTCCAGGAGGATCTCCACGTCGTCCCCCGAGATCCTGGAGACCGTGCCGTGGTCGGCCGCGCACGCGGGGTCGTCGCATCCGGCGGGCAGCGTGTCCGCCGCCCACGCGCCGCCCCATCGCAGCCTCATGGACAGCGCCGACAGGTCCCCTTCGCCCCCGCCGTCGGGCAGCGCGCGCCGCCTCAGCAGCTGGAAGTCCCGGACCGCGCGCAGCGGGACGACCTGGACGGTCGTCAGGACCTCGCCCTCGGGGCTGAACTCGTAGGAGACGTCGGACAGCACGACGATCAGGGCCGAGCCCGCGACGACGTAGCAGGTGAAGGACTCGTAGACCGAGTCGCTGTCGAAGAGGGTCTGGGGGCGCACGAAGTAGGACCGCACGCTCCCGCAGTGCCGGAGGGCCGACCGCACATCGGCGAGCACGGGGGCGTCCCCGCCGGCCTTGGCCTCCAGTTCGCCGACGAGCGCTGCGTATCGATTGACGGTCACCGAGCCATTGTCTCATCGCGGGACCCCGTGCACACACCGGGGCAACGTCGGCAACATCACCCCGGCCCTGGCGTCGGGGACGCCCTCGGGCGGGAATACTTGTTCGCATGGGAAAGCCAGCCACGAAGGGCGCCGCGAAGGCTCCGGTCGAGGAGAACATCGTCGACATCGACGTCGCCTCCGAGATGCGCACCTCGTTCCTCGAATACTCCTATTCGGTGATCTACGCGCGCGCCCTGCCCGACGCCCGCGACGGCCTCAAGCCCGTCCAGCGTCGCATCCTCTTCCAGATGGACCAGATGGGGCTGCGCCCCGACAGGGGCCACGTCAAATCCTCGCGGGTCGTCGGCGACGTCATGGGGCGCCTTCACCCGCACGGGGACGTCGCCATCTACGACGCGATGGTGCGCCTGGCCCAGTCGTTCACGATGCGCGTCCCCCTGGTTGACGGGCACGGGAACTTCGGGTCGCTCGACGACGGCCCGGCGGCATCCCGCTACACCGAGGCGCGCCTGACCCCCGCGGCCCTGGCGATGACGGCCTCGCTCGACGAGGACGTCGTGGACATGGTCCCCAACTACGACAACACGCTCACCCAGCCCGAGGTCCTCCCCGCCGCCCTGCCCAACCTGCTGGTCAACGGCTCGTCCGGCATCGCGGTGGGCATGGCCACCAACATGCCGCCGCACAACCTCGTGGAAGTCGTGGCCGGCGCCCGCCACCTCCTGACGCACCCGGACGCCACCCTCGAGGACGTCATGCGCTTCATCCCCGGGCCCGATCTGCCCGAAGGCGGCAAGATCGTCGGGCTGGAGGGCGTCCGCGAGGCCTACGCCACGGGTCGGGGCACCTTCAAGACCCGCGCCACCGCGCACGTCGAGAGCATCACGGCCCGCAAGAAGGGCATCGTCTTCACCGAGCTCCCCTACCTCGTCGGCCCGGAGAAGATCATCGACAAGCTCAAGGACGCCATCAACGCCAAGAAGATCCAGGGCGTGACCGGCGTGCAGAACCTGACCGACCGCCACCACGGCATGCGGCTCGTCGTCGAGGTGAAGAACGGGTTCAACCCGGAGGCCGTGCTCCTCCAGCTCTACCGCCACACCCCTCTGGAGGACTCCTTCGGGATCAACAACGTGGCCCTCGTGGAAGGGCAGCCGCGCGCCCTCGGGCTCCTGGACCTCCTGCGCGTCTACGTCGAGCACCGACTGGACGTGACCCGCCGGCGGTCGCGCTTCCGCCTGGACAGGGCCCGCAGGGAGCTCCACCTCGTCGAGGGGCTGCTCGTCGCCGTCCTGGACATCGACCGGGTCATCGCCGTCATACGGTCCTCCGAGGACGCCGGCGAAGCGAGGTCCCGGCTCCGCGAGTCCTTCGACCTGAGCGAGGAGCAGGCCGAGTACATCCTCGAGCTGCGGCTGCGCCGCCTGACGAAGTACTCGGTCGTCGAGCTGGAGCGGCGCAAGGCCGAGCTCCTCGACGACATCGCCGAGCTCACCGGCATCCTCGATTCGCCCGAGCGCCTGCGCGACGTCGTCGGCGGCGAACTGGAGGAGGTCGCCAAGGCCCACGGGACCCCTCGCCGCACGGTCCTCCTGGAATCGGACGGATCGGCGAAGGCGAGCGTGCCCTTGGAGGTCTCCGACGACCCGTGCTGGGCCCTCCTGTCGGCGACCGGGCTCGTGGCGCGCACGGCCGACGCCGCCCCGCCGTCCCGGGAGGGCCCGCGCGCCCCGCACGACGCCG
>NZ_KE951422.1:8538-30690 GCF_000466165.1 Actinobaculum sp. oral taxon 183 str. F0552 | reverse complement strand
GGTCGCCCGCGCCCCGTTCCGCCTCGGGCGCGCGGTCGCGCCGCTCGGGAGCCGGCAGCGGCGCGGCGACCGTGCGCCGGGCCTGCGGGTCCCCCGCGATCGCGGCCATGACGTCGGACTCCTCGATGTAGGGCTTGACCGTCTCCAAATCGGCCAGAAGCACCTGCCCCGGGTGGATGAAGCTGCCCAGAAGGGCGGCGTCGGCGAAGGCGAAGCCCGGCAGGTAGAGCCGCCCGAGCTCACGCAGCCTGGCCAAAGCCTCGTCTTCGCGAGTGACGTCCGAAGCCAGGGCACGCAGATCGGAGACCTCCTCGGCGTGGATGCCGTGCGCCCGCAGCGCCCGCAGCACGGCGGGGTTCACTTCGCATCGCGCGGTCAGGGTGATGTGGGCGTCGTCGGGTCCGGCGAACTCCAGGCGCGCCGAACGCAGGAGCGCGGCTTCGCGCACGGCTCCGGCAGGCTCGCGTGAGGCGGCCTTCCCCGGCGCGTCGGCACCGGCCTCCTCCCCCGCTCCGGCGGGGGCCTCGCGGCCTCCGTCCGATTCGCCGGCGTCCGGCACGGAGGGGACGTCGGAGGGCTCGTTCCAGGACGCCTGCCCGATGGCGAGGGTCACGGGGGCGTATCCGTACCGCTCGGCGAGGGAGGCGATTCGGCTGTGCAGATCGGCCAGGCGCCCGCGAGCCTCGTGTTGGGCCGTCTCCTCCCTGACTAGGGAGGTCAGCAGGGTGGGCTTGCCCGAGTACAGCTGCGATGCGCCGGTCGGGTGGGGGAAGGAGAGGTCGACGACGGCGGGGTCGTCCGCGTCGATCGGCCGGGATGATTCCTCGGCCACTTTCATGAGCTCGGTATGCCACATGGCATAGGCGAGCGAGAGTTTGGCCCTTCGCGAGACCGAGTCGGAGGAGACGCCGGAGGGTGGCTCGGCCGGAGAGCCCTCCGCCACAGGCTCGGCTGAGGGCGCGGACTCCGGCTCGTCGGTCTCCGCGCGATCTGCGCGGGGATCGTCATCGGTGTGAGCAGCGACATCGGCGCTGGCCGACGATGGCGCTGAAGCCTGCGGCTTCGCGTCTTTCGCTGTTCTGCCGCTTTTGCGGCTTCTCTTGAAGAAAGGACTCACAACTCCACCGTATCCGCCCGGACGGGATTTTTCCCAAACCGCGCCGCACACCCAAGGGGAGACGGCGAAACGGCCCGGCCGTGGGAGACGAGACGCCGGAGGGCCGTCAGGAGGGCAGCTCAGGAGACGTCGACGACCAGCTTCCCGCGGACGTGGCCCCCTCGCAGCTCGGTGTACGCGTCACGCACCGCCTCGGCCTCGAAGGGATACACTCCGGCGATGGAAACCTCGACGGCTCCCTGGGCCACGAGGCCGGCGGCTTGACGGAGATCGTCGGGCCGGGCCCGACGGGAGCCGGTCACCTGGGCCCCCATCGCCGCGGCCTCCCGCGAGGGCACAAGAGTCGCGACGGCCCCCGGCGTCAGCCCGAGCTTCAGCGCCAAGGCAACGTACTCGGCGCCGTGGCAATCGAGCAGCTTGGTGATCGGGGCAGGGGCCGCCGCCTCCACACGCGACTCGACCCCCTCGCCGTATGCGACGGGAATCGCTCCGAGCGATCGGAGGTAGTCCGCATTGCGTTCGCCGGCGATGCCGATAACGGCGGCGCCTCGGCGGACGGCGAGCTGGACCGCGAGCGATCCGACGCCGCCGGACGCCCCGCTGACGACGATGACGTCGCCCTCCGAGAGCTCCAGGGTGCGCAGAGCGCCGGAGGCCGCCTGGGCTGCGACGCCGAGCGCGGCCGCTTCGTGGAAGCCGAGGGCGTCGGGTTTGCGGACGGCCCAGTCCGCCGGGACGACGAGTGCCTCGGCCAGGGATCCGCTGACCATGCCGACGCCGGGAGCCCCCCTCACGGTTCCGAGGACCGCGTCCCCGACCGCGAAGTCTGCCACGCCCTCGCCCACGGCCTCGACGAGACCCGAGTAGTCACGTCCCACTCCCTGCGGCAGCGTCGAGGCGTCGCCTCCCGTCGCTCCGCTGAATATCTTCCAGTCCACCGGGTTGAGGCCCGCCGCCTTGACGGCCAGACGGATCTCGCCGTTCCCGGGAGCCGGCGCGGCGACGTCGGCCATCTCCAGGACCTCCGGGCCGCCGAAGCGCCGGTATTGAATCGCTCGAATCATCAGATCATCCTCCATTTCGCGGCAGGCACCGGAACCGCAGTGCCCGCCATGGCGCAGGCCGATCCGACCGAGATCCCGACGCGGTTCGCGTGCCGATTCGGATCGGAGACGATGGGCAGGCGCTGCAGGCCGCCGATCGCCATGCGATCCTCGGCCGGCGGCGGATCCGCGCGGC
Source organism: Actinobaculum sp. oral taxon 183 str. F0552 (assembly GCF_000466165.1). Lineage (GTDB taxonomy): Bacteria > Actinomycetota > Actinomycetes > Actinomycetales > Actinomycetaceae > Peptidiphaga. Next base: position 28,334 of record NZ_KE951422.1, on the reverse strand, counting down.
ATCGCCGGCATCCGCTCGGTGCCCTCGAAAGGATTCGAACCTTCGACCTACCGCTTAGGAGGCGGTCGCTCTTCCCCTGAGCTACGAGGGCGATTGGGCCAGTCTACCCGGACGACCTCCGCCTTGGCACATCATGCCGCCTCGGCGGAGCCGTGCGCCGACGCGGCCATCGCGCCCCGAGCCGACGTCCCAGCCCCGACGCTTCGGCCGGAACCGGCCTCCATACGGCTGGCTCTGCTCAGCGCCTCCCACCTCTATTCGGCGCTGGCCTTCTTACGGCCCCATGGAACGTTGCTCCACGGGGAGTCTTCGTTGACCCCGGTCCTGCGGGGGACCACGATCGTCGGGCACTCGCTGTGGTGGAGCACCGCCTGGCTGGTCGACCCGAGGAGGAGCCCGGCGAAGCCGCCCCGGCCGCGCGTGCCGACGACCAGCAGGTCGACGGCCGTGGAGAACTCGGCGAGCAGCGCGGCGGGATTGCCCTCGATCACGTGGCAGTGGACGTCGACATCGTAGCCCTCGGCAGCCGTCTCCACCGCCTCGTTGAGGCCCGAACGCACGTCGTCGATGACCTCCTGATGGTAGCCCGGACCGGGGACCCACATGGAGCCGCCGAGGTTGATGGCGCTGACGCACGAGAGCTTCGCCCCCCACCTGGCGGCTTCGCGTATCGCCAGTTCCAAGGCGATGCGGGACGTCTCCGACCCGTCGACGCCGCATACGATGTGCTTGGCGGGGACGAGCTCCTCGAGGTCGATTTGGGGCACGACGACCACGGCGCAGTATGCCCGCGACGTCAACGCCGATGCGACCGAGCCGAGCAGCCGGTCGGCGAAGCCTCCGGAACCGCCGCGCGCGCCCACGACGATCCGGGCGACTTTCTTCGAGCGCCCGAGGAGCACCGACCGCGGATCGTCGGATTCGAGCGACGTCTGCACGTCGACGCCGGTCCCGGCGACCTTGGCCCGGGCCGCCTCGATGATCTGGCGAGCGGCGTCTTCGCTCAACCCGCCCTCGCCCCGTTGCCCCGGGTAGCTGGGAACCTGGTGGCAGCAGACGATGTCGAGTACGGCATTGCGAGTTTTGGCCTCATGAGCGGCCCAAATGAGTGCGTTGTCCGAGGCGGCGGAACCATCGACGCCACACACAACCACGTTGTCATGCTGGAAAGCCACGACCCTTACCTCCGATTATCAGTATCACAAAGAATTATAGTCGACGTAAGCCCGCTTCTGAAGATCTGTTCGCGAGTGAGCCGGACAGCCACGGGCCGGCAAGCCTCACACCGGATGGACGAATCGGGATCCAACGGAGCACCGGATGCGGGGAACGTGGCCTGACACCAGGATACACGCATAGGAGGGGCCGGCCCAAGGCCGACCCCTCCGTCGCGTGAAAAGTCTGAATCAGAGAACGCGGATCACAGTAGGTGTTCCGCCAACCCACGAATTCGGGCCAACGCGAGTTCCCATCGATTCGTTCCAAGCGCCGACATTCTTGCCGTTGCCGGCGTAGATGCCGACGTGTCCGGGCCAGTAGAGAATGTCGCCAGGCCGAGCCTGGGAGTAGGGAACGCGGGTACCCGCGGAGAGAACTGACGTGGTGTAGCCTCCAATATTCACGCCGTGCTTGCCGTATACGTAACGGACAAAGCCGATGCAATCCCAGCCCGAGGGAGTGGTGCCGCCCCAGCGATAGGGCGAGCCGACGTAAGAGAGCGCGGTGTTGAGAACGGATGAACCGTTACCCGAAGGAGCGGCAGCCGCCTCCTGAACGGAGGAAGTGTCGGCCTGGCGGGCGGCGATATCGCTCTGCTTGACAGCACCCAACTTGCCGGAAGTGGCAGGGGCTGCCGTGCGAGGCCTAACCGTAGCGCGGGTAAGCGTAGCGGAAGCGGTATCGGACTGCTGCTGCTGCGTGGCAGCGTTGTCCTTCGCCTTCTCCTTGGCGGACTCGTCGACGACGGGCGGCGGGGCCTGGACATTGGCCTTAACCGTCGATACGGACTGCGCGGTTGCGGCAGCACCCTCAACCTGAACCTGCTCGAGCTTCCACGTGGCGTTGGCGGGAGCCGTCACCGCAGTGGTGTTCTTGCTGCCGTCAGCGGTCGAAAGATCGGTAACGCGACCTCCGAAAGCCTTGTCAGATCCATTGTCATCTGCCGAAGCTGTCGGAAGCGCGACGCCGAACATCGTGCCAACGGCCATTGCAGCTGCGAGCCCCCGGCCCGCAGGGGAATTCAGAGCGCTGAGGGCGACATCGCGGTTTATCGCATGGCGTCCGGTCATCTCGGTTTTCTCCTAAATGTTCGTCATTCGCTGGCGGTGTGGGGACCGCTCAACGACTGTCCACGTAGAACAATATCGGGCCTCGCCGAGATTGTCACATTTCGGTAACGGGTCTCCCCGCCCGTCCCCGCGCCCTCGTGACCCTGGTTTTCCCGCAGAATCCCGCGGAATACCGGAGGCGGGCAAGGCGCGAGCACCACCGCATGTGTAACATTCACGACGTTGCGACGCGAACTCGCCGCCTGGGAACCCTTCCCCATCGGGCACGGGGGAATCCCCTGACTTTCCAAGGATTCGGCGAGGTTTCCCGGAACGGCCGCCAGCTCACTCCGGCCCCCGATAGTGTCGTTGTGCACATTCGTGCGTCCTTCTCGCCGTCGCAGCCGTCTTCGTTCGGCCACCCCATCCCCGTCTCACGTCCGCGACGGCATGCGGCTGCGACGGCATGCGCGGCGGGACGAGGCCGACGTCGGCCGGCAAGGAGCTTCGGAGCTCCCCCACCCGCCGGACGGTCCGATGTCGGTGAGCGCAGCATCAATCGACGAGCGGGGCGTCGGGCTGTCCGGTGAGGGCGGCCGCACGAGTGGGCGAAGGCGCCCCGGGGCCCGTGGAAGTCCGAGGTCCAATCCGCCCACGCCGTCGCGTGCGCGACAGGCGCTCGGGGCCCGTGGGGTCTGCGCCGGCGGTAAACGGCCTGCCTATGCGCGATGCCTGCTGCGATGCCGCCGCGCACGCGACTGGGGCTTCGGGCCCCGCTGACGGTGCCTCCCAACGGACTGACGCCCGCCGCGCGAGCTCGCCCTTCGCACCGCTCAGGTGCCGCCTGGCGCCCGCCCGATGCGAGGTCTGCTCGGGCGGCGCCTACTTGACGAACAGATGTGCCTGGTCGAAGACGGTCAGTTCGATGTCGTCGCCGCCTGGGACGCCGGCGCGCACGCCCTTGCCCCGCTTGGTCACCTGCAGCCGGGCCCCGGGCAGTATGCCGGCCTGCTGGAAGCTCGCGAGCAGGCCGGGGTCGGTCTGGACGGCCTCGGCGATGCGCACGAGCGTCACCTCCCGAGAGCCCCCGTCGGCGAGGTTCTTCTTGGCGAGCCACTTCTTCAGGGAGACGAGCCCGGAGTTGGCGGCGGACGTTCCGCGCGGGTCGTCGGAGCCCGGCAGGGGGATCGGATTGCCGTACGGGTCGACGCCGGTCTCCTCCAGGAGGGTCTGCAAGCGCGACTCGACGGCGTCGGACATGACGTGCTCCCAGCGGCAGGCCTCTACGTGGACGTCGGTCCAGGGCATCCCCAGGACGTCGATGAGCAGCCGTTCGGCCAGCCTGTGCTTGCGCATGACATGGACGGCCTGCCGCCTGCCCTCGTCGGTCAGGGAGATGGCCCGGGTGTCCCCCACCCGCAGCAGCCCGTCGCGTTCGAGGCGGGCCACGGTCTCCGACACCGTCGGCTTGGACTGCTCCAAGCGTTCGACGAGCCTGGCCCGCAACGGGACCACGCCCTCCTCCTGAAGCTCGTATACGGCTTTCAGATACATCTCCGATGTGTCAACCAGATGGCTCATCGTCTCTCCCGCATAGTCGACGAACGCCACGGATTCCAACCATTCCCGCGGCCCGTGCCTGTTACGTAGCATACTGGAGCGCCATCTCTGTTTCCGCGCGATATACGGCAGACTTAAGTCATGAAAATAGCGATTCCCACCGACCTGCTTCCCCGCGACGGACGCTTCGGCTCGGGCCCCTCCCGCCAGCGTCCCGGACAGCTCGAACGCGCGTTGGAGGCCAGCGGGCGAATCCTCGGCACGTCCCACCGGCAGCCGCCGGTGAAGAACGCCGTGGCGCGCATCCGCTCCGGCCTCGCCGAGCTCTTCGCGATTCCCGACGGCTACGAGATCCTGCTGGGCAACGGAGGCGCCTCGCTCATATGGGACGCGCTCGCCTTCACCGGGGTCGACTCCCACGCCCAGGCGGCCGTCTGCGGGGAGTTCACGGCCAAGGCCGCCTCGGCCGTGGCGAAGGCCCCGTGGGCCCAGTGCACGAGGATCCAGTCGCCTCCGGGGTCGCTGGCCGTCTGCGACGACGGCCTTCCCGCCGACGCCTACCTCTACGCCCACAACGAGACATCCACGGGGGTGCTCAGCCCGGTGCGGCGTTTCACGGGCGCCGCCGGCGGGAATGCGGGCGGGGCGGCCCTGACGTTCGTGGACGCCACGTCGGCGGCCGGCGGGGTGGAGGTCGACGTGGCGTCGACCGACCTCTACTACTTCTCCCCGCAGAAGTGCTTCGGGGCCGAGGGCGGGCTCTGGCTCGCCGCCGCCTCCCCCGCCGCCCTCGCCAGGGCCGGACGGCTCGCCGCACAGCGACCGGTGCCCGCCATCCTCGACCTGTCCCTGGCGGCGAAGAACTCCCGTGCGAACCAGACGCTGAACACGCCCTCCCTCGTCAACCTCCTGCTCATCGCCGACCAGGCCGAGTGGATGCTGGAGGAGGGCGGGCTGGCCGCGATGGAGGCCCGCACCCGCGAGTCCTCCGGGGTCCTCTACCGCTGGGCCGAAGCCTCGGACTTCGCCGAGCCCTTCGCCCAGCCGGGGGCCAGGTCGAATCTCGTCGTGACGATCGACCTGGACGCGTCCGTCCCCTCCGAGGCGCTGCGCGGGCATCTGCGGGCCAACGGGATCGTGGACGTCGACCCGTACCGTTCGCTCGGCCGGAATCAGATCCGCGTCGGCACGTTCCCCAACGTCCCGGCCGAGGACGTCGCGGCGCTCACCGCGTGCATCGACTACGTGGCCGAGCGCATGGCCTGAATGCGAGCCATCCGGTCCGGGCGCCACCGCGTTCGACTCCCGGGGCATCGTCCGGCCTCCGCGGGCTGAGACGACTCTCCGCGCCCGTGCGGGGCCTTTTCCAGACGCATGCCTTTTCCGGACGCATCGCCCGCCCCAGTGGACTACCAGCGCCTGACGCCCGAGGTCTCTCCGCAGCCGCCCGGCATCGACGACTTCATGGACACCGGAGCATCCGCGCCAGGGCCGGGGCGGTCGGCGCCTACGAGCACACCAGGTGCGCGTCTGCTTCGGCCCGGCGGGACGGCTAGATCTCCCTTGCCCGCTCGACGGGGCCGACGATCTGGACGTGCGGCTGGGAGCGAATGCTGTAGCGTACCGTCACGCCCCAGTGGCGGCGCCCCCACAGGTAGGCCCAGGCGACCATGGCGAAGGCGACGATCGAGCCCATTCCGATTCCCCATCGCGGGCTGGCCACCTCGGCGATCCACCCCACCACGATCGAGCCGATGGGCGAGGTTCCCATGATGACCGTCTGGTAGAGCGACATGACGCGGCCGCGAACGGTCGGCTCGGTGGACACCTGGACGACGGTGTTCGCGCTCGTGAACAGGAGGAGCTGCGTGAAGCCGACGAACATGAGGGACACCGCGAAGGTCGCGTAGGTGGGCATGACGGCGCTGACGCCCGACGTCACTCCGCACAGGCCCGCGGCGACGACGACGGTGCGCGTGCGCGGCGTGGTGCGCCGTCGTGCGGCCATGAGGGCGCCCGTCACGGATCCGACGGCGAGCACCGACCCGAGGATCCCGTATTCGCCCGCGTTCTTGTCGAAGACGGTGCGCGCCATGGCGGCGCTCGTGAGCTGGAAGTTCAGCGTCAGGCACGCGACCGTGCCCAGCACGAGGAAGATCACCGTGAGATCGCCGCGCGAGGCGACGTAGCGCAGACCCTCGCGCACGCGTCCGCGGCCCCGCAGGTCCTCCGGGTCGACCTGCCGCACGTACAGTTCCCCCGTGCGGATCGCCAGGAGAGCGCCGATGGTGAAGACGAAGGACAGGCCGTTGACGACGAAGACCCAGCCGGTTCCCACGGCGGATATCAGGGTGCCGGCCACGGCCGGGCCGATGAGCCGGGCGAGGTTGAAGCCGGTCGAGTTCAGCCCGACGGCGTTGGGCAGGTCCTCGGAGGGGACGAGCTCGGAGACGAAGACCATGCGGGGAGGCCCGTCGAAGGCCGCGACCGTTCCCGTGCCGACGGCGAAGAGGCAGACCTGCCACACCTGCGCTCCGCCGGACAGGACGAGCACGCCGAGGCCCAACGCCAGGAGGGCGAGGCACGACTGAGTGACGAAGAGGATCCTGCGTTTGTCGCACCTGTCGGCGAGCAGCCCCGCGAAGGGGGTGATGAACAGGAGCGGGGCGAACTGCAGGGCGGAGACGAAGCCGACGGCGAAGGCGTCGTCTTCGGTGAGCTCGGCCAGAACCAGCCAGTCCTGAGCGACGATCTGCATCCATGTGCCGATGTTGGCGATGAGCGCCGTGAAGAACCATGTGCGGTAGTTGAAGTGGCGCAGACTGGCGAACGTCCGACCCATGCGTCTCCTGTGTCTCCTCGAAGCCTCGATTCCGTGTGCACCGCGACGCGGCGCGGAAAAGCGCGGTGGGCCAGTCTACTCCCGGTTCGGGGGAACGGCGGCGAGCATGCGGGGCCCGTCGCCGAGCCGAGGGAATGCGGCCCCGGGCGGGCTTCCGTCTGCAGGGCGAGCTCAACCGGAGGGGCGAGATGGCATCCCGGGGGCTTCCGGGCCAGTCCGGAGTAGAGGGGAGAAGTCGCCGAGCTCGGCTTCGCGGGCGGGCCGTGAGCGGAGGGTGCAGGCGGGCTCCCGCGGGCGGCCCGTGAGAAGGGCCGTCGCGATCGCCGGCCGCCGGGCTATTTCAGGCCGAGCAGCCGCTCGATCGGCTCCAGGAGGAAGTAGACGACGAACAGCAGCGAGACGACCCACAGAAGCGGGTGGACCTTGCGGGCCCCGCCGACGGCTGCCTGTATGAGGACGTGGGCGATGAATCCGATGCCGATGCCGACGGTGATCGAATACCCGAAGGGCATGAAGACGATCGTCAGGAAAGCGGGGATGGCCACGGCCAGGTCGGTCCAGTCGATCTTGGAGACCTGCTGCATCATGAGGAATCCGACCGCCACGAGTGCGGGGGCGGCCGCCTCGTTGGGGACGACCGCGGCCAGCGGCGAGAGGAACGTCGCTAAGAGGAAGAAGACGCCGGTCGCCACGGAGGCCAGGCCCGTCCGCGCGCCGTCGGCCACCCCGGTCGCGGACTCGATGTAGGCGGTGTTCGAGGAGACGCCGCCCACTCCCCCGGCCACCGCCGCCAAGGAGTCGACGAGGAGGATGGAGCGGGTCTTCGGCGGGTCGCCGTTTTCGTCGAGCAGGTCGCCTTCGGCGCCCACGGCCACCATCGTGCCCATCGTGTCGAAGAAGTCCGCGAGCATGACGCTGAAGGAAAGCACGACGACCGCCACGATTCCCAGCTTGTGGAAGGAGCCGAGGGGCGAGACCTGCCCGAGCGTGGCGAAGTCCGGAGCGGTGACGGGGCTGCCCTTGAGGGCCGGAGTCGTCAGACCCCACCCGCCGGAGGGCTTGGCGCTGACCTTGAAGAGGGCCTCCACGATGAGCGCGCACGCCGTGGAGAAGACGATCCCGATGAGGATCGCGCCGTTGACGCGGCGGACCATGAGCACTGCGGTCAGGGCCAGGCCGGCCACGAAGACGAGGAGCGGCCAGGTGGACAGGGAGCCGTTGACGGCGAAGACCAGGGGCGGGGAGTCGACGCGGTCGGGGCTCTTGTGCACGATTCCCGCGTTCACCAGCCCGACGAAGGTGACGAACAGGCCGATGCCCACGGAGATGGCGGTGCGCAGATAGCGCGGCACGGCGCGGAAGATGGCCTCGCGCAAGCCCGTCAAGACGAGCAGGACGATGACGACGCCCTCGATGACGACGATGCCCATCCCGTCGGCCCACGTCATGCCGGGGAGCTGGACGATCGTGGCCGCCACCATGGTGTTCAACCCGAGGCCGGCCGCCAGCGCCAGAGGGAAGTCGGCGACCCCTCCCATGAGGATGGACATGACCCCGGCGACGAGCGCGGTGCCCGCGGCGATGGCGGCCTTGTTCGGACCGCTCCCGCCGCCCAGATAGGCGCCCGTCGAGTCGGGGCCGGAGAGGATGATGGGGTTGAGGACGAGGATGTAGACCATCGCGAAGAAGGTGACGAGGCCTCCGCGTATCTCCCGCAGCGGCGTCGTACCGCGTTCGGCGAGGCGGAAACAGCGGTCCAGGACGCCCGTGCGTCCGGCAGATGGGGTTGCCGAGCCCGCGTGTGATGTGGTCACTCCCCTTAGTTTCACATAACGATCGCGCAAAGCGGAAATTCATCCCACATTTTGGAACGGACGGTCCACAACTGCACCCGGGCCCCGGAGCCCGTCACGGGCGAGGGCCGGCGCGAACGCCGTCGAGGCGAGGACGGTCACGGGACGGCGGCCTGGACGAGGTGGCCGAAGCCGCGCGCCGCCAGCGGGCCGTCGCAGGAGGGGACGAACACGGCCTGCCCGGCGGAGACGTCCACGACCTGGCCGTTGGCTTCGAGCTGGGCCGCGCCGTTCAGGCACACGACGGTGCGCGGGCCGACGCCTCGGATTCGCTCCCGGACGTTCGCGTCGCGCAGATGCACGTCCGACAGCTCGAAGTCGTCGACGGGCGCATAGAAGGTCGACACCGCCCGGGAGACCCGCTCGGGCGCGATCCGCGTGGGAGGCGAGGCGGTCGGGTCGAGGATGCGCAGGAGTTCGGGGACGTCGACGTGCTTGTGCGTCAGCCCGGCGCGCAGGACGTTGTCCGAGGAGGCCATGATCTCCACGCCCACGCCGCTGAGGTAGGCGTGGACCGTGCCGGCCGAGAGGAAGAGGGCCTCCCCCGTCCGCAGCGTGACGGGGTTGAGCAGCAGCGACGCGACGACGCCCGGGTCCCCCGGATACCGCTCGGCCAGGCGCACGACGATTGAGTCGGCCCGGCGCGACGGCGACTCCCCGGCGCGCAACCGCCGCTCGCACGCGACGGCGACCTCGGCGACGGCGTCGGCGCCGGGGCGGGTCGGCTCGGATAGGAGGAATTCGAAGGCTCCGCGCACTCCGCGCGAGCGCAGGACGCGGCGCAGGTCGTCGGTCAGCGGCGTCCCGAGCGCCTCGATCACCTCGCCTATGCGGCGCCTGGCCCGGAATCCCGCCAGGGCCTGGAACGTCGACAGAGCGTAGACGAGCTCCGGCTTGTGGTTGCGATCCTTGTAGTTGCGCCTCGGGTCCCGGTGGGGGACGCCCGCGGCCTCCTCGGCCGCGTATCCCTCCTCCGCCTGGGCGATGGACGGGTGCACCTGGAGGGACAGCGGCTGGGCGGGCGCGATGAGCTTGAGCAGATAGGGGAGCCTGGCGCCGTAGCGTTCGACGACCGACTCCCCGAGGATGAGATCCGGGTCCTGCGCCACCCACTCGTCCAGACTCGGCCCCACGGCGCGCGGCGCGACCCTGGAGGGATAGAGCTGCGACTCGTCGAAGATCGAGTGGACGCGCCCCACCGAGGCCGGATCGTCGGGATGCGCGCCGAGCCAGACCTCCGCGACGGGCCCCTCGGCGGCCTCTTTGCCGAACAGCTCCGGGATGGCGCGGAGGGAGCCCCATTCGTAGGCGCGCACGCGCCCCTGCAGCATCCTCACGTCAGGCCTGCGATCCCTTGACGATCTCCATGTCGAACTCGTTGACCACCGGAGCCGCCGGCTCCCACATCCTCGCCTGCGCGGGCGCATCGGTCTCCGAGTGCGAGCCGCACCCGTGATCGTAGGAGACGACCCGGCCGTCGTAAGCGGACCATTCGTTCGCGCACACCCCGAAAACCGCCCGCGCCGCCCCGTCCATGCGCATCAGGAAGCCGCACGAAGAGCACGTGGCCCTCGCGGCGCGCGTCCCAGGGGTGTTCGGCCCGGCGTCGCCTTCGTACCAGCGTTCGAAGGCGGCCTTCCGGCCCAGCGGGGAGAGCACCCGGGGCCTTCCCAGGCCGAGTTCGAAGGCCTCCAGCCTGTCGGCCTCCTCCCCCGTCTCCTCGAACCCCTCCTCCAGGCGCGGGTCGTCGGCCCGATAGGGCAGGCGGTCGGTCGGGGAGATGTCGGAGGGCTCGACGCGGTCGGCCCACGGAATCCAGTCGGGCGCCAGGAGGGCGTCACTGCCCGGGCACAGCGACATCTCGTCCACCGACACCTTGGAGGAACGGGGCACCCGCGAGAGGGTGACGGTCCAGTACCAGTGGGGGTATCCCGGCAGCAGGCAGTCGAAGGCGTGGGTGATCACGCGCTCCCCCTCGACGACGACGCCCCGGTGCTCCCCGACGTTCTCCGGGCGGGTCAGGTCCGACAGCGCCTGGCGGGCGAACTCGACCGCCTCCACGAGGATCCTCTCCCGGCCCGCCTTGGCGACCGGGGTGATCCGGGGGTCAGGCATCGAAATCATCCGCCAGGGCGCGCAGCGCGGCGGCGATGCGATGCCCGCCGTCGGGGTAGCGTCCGCGGCGCAGCTGTGTGGAGGACTTGTCGAGGATCTTGATGAGGTCCTCGACGATGGGAACCATCGCCTCGGGCTTGCGGCGGTTCTTGCGGGCGAGCGACTCGACCTTGGCCTTGGGCGTCACCGTCAGCGCCTGCGGCCCCCGCCGGGTCTCGGCGACCCCGAACTCGACGCGGGTGCCCGCGCGAACGCGAGCCCCTACGGGCAGGGCCGAGGCGGCGAAGTAGACCTCTGCTCCGTCGTCGCCGGCGATGAAGCCGAAACCCTTCTTCTCGTCGAAGAACTTGACCTTCCCCGTGGGCACGTCACACCAACTTTCGTCTCTGCGATCTGGAACGGCAAGCATTCCTGCGGACATTCTAACGGGTGAACGCGAGCCTCCACCCTCGGCGGAATCCCCCGGCACGATCCCCGCCGACCCCAACTGGTAGCGTGAAGGGCCGGGGAGGAATCCTCCAACCCTCCATTGCTAGAATCCACCCGACAGATGAGAATCGAAGAATGAAGATGCCCAAGAGACCCGGCCGCGCGGCCTGGGCGCGCGCGATTGCGGCTCCGCTGATCTTTGCCTCCAGTTTCGCCCTCTTCCCGGCGGCATCGGCCGAGGAACCCTTCGCCGTGACGTCGATCGTGACCGACAGGACGGACTCCGTGAACACCGGGAAAGTCGAGACGGCGCTCAATCGGATGCAGGACAAGACGGGCAAGTCCCTGCGCGTCGTCCTGGTCGAGGACTTCGGCTCGACGAGCTCCGGCCAATGGGCCACGAAGGCCTTCACCAGATCGGGCCTCGGCCCCAAGGACGCAATCCTCGCCATAGCCACGAACACCCGCCAGTACTCGTTCAAGAGCGGCAGAGACGGCCTGAGCAGAAACGATCTGAGGAAGGCGCTCAACGGATCCGTGCGCTCGCGGTGGCGGGCCGGGAAATGGGAGAGCGGGATCGTCAAGCTCGCGGACAACGTCGTCGACGCCAACACGACGGACTGGGGCGGAATCGCCCTGGGAGTCGGCGGGGTCGCCCTGGCGGGCGGGGCCGTGGCCGGCGGGGTCGTCGTCGCCCGGAGGCGCAAGGCCAAGAAGGCCGAGCTCGACGCCGCGCAGAATCTGCAAGCCCTCGCCACACGGGCCTCCACCCAGCTCCTGCAGACCGACGACCGGGTGCGCTCGGCGGCGGCCGAGCTGGAGTTCGCCCGCGCCGAGTTCGGCGTGGAGGCCACCCGGGAGTTCGACGCCGCCCTCGGCAGGGCCCGGGACGCCGTTCAGAGGGCCTTCGTCATCCGCCAGAGGCTGTACGACGACATCCCCGAGACCCCGGCCCAGGCCAAGAGGATGAACGAGGACATCCTCAAGCTCGTCGAGACGGCGCACTCGTCGATATCCGCCCAGGAGGAGGGCTTCCGCAAACTCCGCGACCTCTCCTCGCGAGTCGACTCCCAGCTCGACGATCTGGAGTCCAGGGCGGCCGAGATCGACTCGCAGAGCGCCGTCCTCGTCGCCCAGATCGACCAACTCGCCCTTCAGCACGGAGAGGCCGCGGTCTCCACGCTGCGGACCTACCCCGAGCAGATCGCGACGTTCACGGACAGCGCACGGTCCTCCATAGCCTCCGGACGCGAGCAGATCGCCCAGGGCAACAGGAATCAGGCCGTCCCCTACATGCGACTCGCCGAGGAGGCCCTCTCCCACGCCTCCAAACGCGTGGACGAGATCGGGAACGCGGGTCAGACCCTCCAGCAGGGCGCGGCGAGGCTGCGCCAGGCGCTGACCTCCATCTCCTCCGATGTGGAGGACGCCAAGCGCCTCGGCGGGGACGACCAGGAGATCGCCGCCTGCCGGGCCGAAGCGGAAAGGCTGATCGCCGAGTACTCAGGACGGAACGCGGACCCCATCAAGGCAGTCTCCGAGCTGACGACGGCCGAGGACGCGCTGGACGCCGCGCTGGCGGCGGTACGCTCGGAGGAGGAGAGGCGCAAGAAGGAGGAGGAGGCCGCCGATCGCAACCGCTCGATGGCCTCCACCGTCGCCTCCAACGTCGACGGATACGTCGACCAGTATTCGCGCTACATCACGACGAGGACCCGATCCCTCCTGGCCTCGGCCCGGACCGATCTGTCCGCGGGCGACGAGGCGACCTCCGCCGAGGAGAGGGCCAGGCATTACAGCACGGCCCTCGCCAGGGCTCGGGAGGCCGAGGCGATGGCCCATGAGGACGTGGAGAAGGCCACGCACAGCTACCGCCGCGATCACTTCTGGGACGACGGAGGCCGCCGCCGCGGAGGAGGAGACGGCATGGGCGGCCTGATCGCCGGCATGATCCTCGGATCCCTGTTCAGCGGCGGCCGGTCGGATGGCGGGTACCACCACTCCTCCGACAGCGACGACGGCGGCTTCTTCGGCTTCGGCGGCGGAGACGGCGGCCTCTTCGACTTCGGCGGAGACGGCGGCCTCTTCGACTTCGGCGGAGACGGCGGCGGGGACAGCGACGGCGGCTCCTTCTGACCGCGGCCGGGCGGCGTCGCCTCCAGGCCCCCGCCGACTCCGCCCGGCCGGGTCGGCGCGTCGAGCGTCGCTACCTCGGCCGCATACAATCGTGACAACCGACTCAATCGAAAGGCACCACTCCCATGGCAGAGAAGCAGACAATCCTCGGGCGCATCGCCCAGCTCGCCAAGGCGAACATCAACGCCCTCCTGGACCGCGCCGAGAATCCCCAGAAGATGCTGGATCAGATGGTTCGCGACTACACGAATTCCATCGCCGAGGCGCAGGACGCCGTAGCCGTGACCATCGGCAACCTCCGCCTCGCACAGGCCGACTACGCCGAAGACGTCAAAGACGCGCGCGAGTGGGGGCAGAAGGCTCTCGCTGCCTCGCGCAAGGCCGACGAATACCGCATCGCGGGCAAGGGCGGAGAGGCCGCCAAGTTCGACAACCTCGCCAAGATCGCGCTGACCAAGCAGATCGCCTCCGAGAAGGAGGCCAAGGACGCCGAGCCGATGATCCAGTCGCAGGAGGAGGTCGTCGCCAAGCTGAAGACGGGCCTCGACCAGATGCGGGCCAAACTCGACGAGCTGAAGAACAAGCGCGACCAGCTGATCGCCCGAGCGAAGACGGCCGAGGCCCAGAACAAGGTCCAGGACGCCATCGCCTCGATCAACGTGCTCGACCCCACGTCGGAACTCGGCCGCTACGAGGAGCAGGTCCGCCGCCAGGAGGCTCTGGCGATGGGCAAGTCCGAGGTCGCCGTCTCCTCCCTCGAGGCGCAGTTCGCCGAGTTGGAGGACCATTCCCAGGATCTGGAGGTCGAAGCCCGGCTCGCCGCCCTCAAGAGCGGCGAGCAGCCCGCGCAGATCGAGTCCCGGGACTTCACCGCGTACTGACGCCGACGCCGGAGCGGTGCCGACGCCGGAGCGGTACTCGGCGTTGACGCCGCGCCCGCGGTGGGCGCCGGATCTGCCTCGGACTTGGCGTCTGTCGGGCATGCCGCGCGCGGTCGGGCGGCGGAGACGCCCCCGACCGCCGCCGGTGGGCGTCTCCGCTCCGGGAACCCGCCCCGGCTGATTCGCTTCGAACGGTCACGGAGCGGCCATGCGCGTATCGCTTTCGATCAGGGAACTCCCAGAAACCTTGGGTTCAATGGTCGGCATGACGGACAAGCAGCCAGAGGCAACGATCCTCGTGGTAGACGACGAACCCTCGATCCGCGAGCTCCTGTCGGCTTCGCTGCGCTTCGCAGGCTTCGACGTGCTCGCCGCGGCCGATGGCCGCGAGGCGCTCGACCACCAATCGGGGACCCACATCGACATCGCCGTCCTGGACATCATGCTCCCCGACGCGGACGGCTTCACGATCCTGCGCAGGCTCCGCGAACACGACCCCGAGCTCCCCGTCCTGTTCCTGACGGCTCGGGACGACGTCAAGGACAAGATCCAGGGCCTGACGGTCGGCGGAGACGACTACATCACCAAGCCCTTCTCCCTGGAGGAGGTCGTCGCCCGGATCCGCGCAGTCCTGCGGCGCACCCGCCCCAGCGGCGAGTCAGCCGTGCTGCGCTACGCCGATCTGGAGCTCAACGAGGAGACCTACGACGTCTCGCGGGCCGGCCGCAACGTCGACCTCTCTCCCACGGAGTTCAAGCTGCTGCGCTATCTGATGATCAATTCCGAACGGGTCGTGTCGAAAATGCAGATCCTCGACCACGTCTGGGATTACGACTGGGAGGGGGAGATCTCGATCGTCGAGTCCTACATCTCCTACCTGCGGCGCAAGATCGACTCGCCCGACGCTCTGGGCATCACCGATCCGGCGAAGGCCAAGGCCATCGTTCCGCTCATCCACACCAAACGCGGAATCGGCTACGTCCTGCGCGGAGCCAGGTAGTCCGTGCCGGAGTCCGCCGCCCATGCGCCTCGCCCGAAAGTGCGGCGCACCCTGACGTTCAAGCTTCTGGCAACCAACGTCTTCCTCCTGGCGATCGTGATCGCCGCGCTGAGCGTCACCACGGTGACGATGCTGCGTTCCTACCTCATGCGCACGCTCGACTCCGAGCTTCAGACGTCCGGGCAGGCTGTGGCCAAGCAGGCCGTGACGGAGATCCTCACCGCCAGGCAGCCCACCGAAGACAGCAAGCTCAACCTGTCCGAATACTACGTGTACACGACGCTGGAGAAGTCCCCGGGCAACGGGCTCTACCGCATAGAGTACGATCCGCGCTCGCGCATCGCTCCGTCGACTCGGGAGCGTTACGGCCAGCCCAAGAACCCCGGGAAGCTCGTCGAGCGCCTCGGGGGCCGCGGGGGCACCACGGTCGCGGGGACGCAGGACGGCAGCAAGTGGCGTGCGCTCCGGCTGAACGTGTACGACCACGACGGAACCTACTCCGGCCGGCTCATCATCGCCCGCCCGCTCGCGCCGATCGACAAGACGGTGATGGAGGTCGCGTGGCTCACCGGCTTCGCCAGCGCGACGATCATCGTCCTCGGCACGTGCATCGCCTACCTGCTCATCCGCTCCTCCCTGCGCCCCTTGCGGGGCATCGAGCGCGCCACCCACACGATCGCCGACGGCGACCTCTCCCGCCGCGTCCCGGGAGGCAAAGAGGGCTCAGAGGTGGCCATGCTCGCCGACTCGATCAACGCCATGCTCTCCCAGATCGAGCAAGCCTTCGACGTCAAGGAGCGCTCCGAGGCCAAGATGCGCCAGTTCGTCTCGGACGCCTCCCACGAGCTGCGCACCCCGCTGGCGACCGTCCGCGGCTACGCCGAGCTCTACAGGATCGGCGGGGTCGAGGATGGCGACGTCCCCCAGACGATGGACAGGATCGAGTCCGAGGCGCACCGGATGGGCGGACTGGTCGAGGACCTCCTCCAGCTTGCGCGCCTGGACGAAGGGCGCCCCCTGAACTTCACGGACGTCTGCGTCACCGAGCTGTGCATGAACGCGGTCATGGACTTCCGCGTCCGCGCCGGCGACCGCACCGTCACCGTGACCGGGCTCGACGGGCCGGCCGCGCCGGAGGTGACGGTCACCGCCGACGAGGACAAAGTCATCCAAGTCGTCACCAATCTGCTGTCCAACGTCCTGACCCACACCCCCGCCGGGACGCCCGTCGAGGTCGCCATCGGCCGCCGCGGCGGCGAGGCGGTCATCGAGGTGCGCGACCACGGCCCGGGCGTGCGCCCGGAGGACGCCGAGCACCTCTTCGAGCGCTTCTACCGCGCGGACTATTCGCGGTCGAGGGCCTCGGGGGGATCGGGCCTCGGCCTGGCGATCGTCGCCTCGGTGATGGCCGCGCACGGCGGAACCGCCCGCGTGGCGGAGACCCCCGGCGGGGGCCTGACCGTGCGCCTGATGTTCCCCGCGAACGCGGCGGCCGGAGGGGACGCGCCGACGGCCGGAGGCGGCGCGAAGGCGAAAGCCGGACGCCCGAAAGCCGAGCGGGAGGCGCCGGCGGCCGAGAGGAACGGGACGAACGGGGGCGCGGCTGCCTCGAGTTCGCAGGAGTCGCCCGGCGGGCGGCAGACGCCGGAGGGAAGGGATGAGGCGTCGGAGGGATGAGGCGCGTAGGCCGACGTCCGCGTAGGCCAACGTCCGCGCCCGGTCCGCCCACGCTCCGGGATCGGCTGAAGGGCTGGGCCGGCCACTGGCCGGCGGGCGGTCAGCTGGGACCGTCGGTCGCCCGTATAAGCCGCCGCCCGGCTAGGCGGCGTCGTCGGCTTCGCCGAAGGGCGAGCTGCCGTCCTTCTCGACCGGGTGGGGCGTGTGCTGGTCGAGCATGAGCTCGATGGCGTGGAAGACCCTCCCCATGAAATCATCGGCGCTCTCCCCTTCCCTTCCCCGCATCGGCGCGCCGATGAACAGGAAGACCTCCGAGCGCAGCTTGGGGAAGAAGGAGCCGACCGGCATCGCCTCGTGCCCGCCGAGCATGGCGATCGGCACGAGCGGCACCCCGACTTGCATCGACAGGGCCGCGGCGCCGGATTTGAACTGTCCGATGTCGCCGGTGCGGGATCGGGTCCCTTCGGGGAAGACGAGGATGGGCACTCCCGCGCGCAGGAGCCGACCCGTCATCCCCGCGGCCCTGCCGTGCTCGGCGGTTTCGCGTTTGCCTTTGCGCTCGATCGGGTAGGAGTTGAAGAACACCGAGGTCAATGCCGAGATTCCGCGCCTGCGGTAGAAGTAGTCGGCCGCCGCGCCGGTCGCCAGGCGCTCGGTCAACCATTCGGGCAGCAGCGAGAAGACCATCGGCGCGTCCAGGTGCGAGGAGTGGTTGGGGACGAGGATGAAGGCGCCTTCCAGGCCGTGGACGTTCTCCTCGCCCAGAACCGTCGACTTGAGGACGATGGACATCGCGGGCCGTGTCATGTACTTGCGGACGCGCCGCCTCCTCCTCGCCTTCTTGGCGTCGAAGTAGGGGTCGAGCGGCTCGAGTTCCTGGCTCATCGGTCGCGGCCTCTGTTGATCTTCGCGACCACGGCGTTCACGGCCCGTCTGGGCCCGTGGGCCGCCAGCGACGATATGACTTTGAATTTGAGGGACGGCGTGACGCTCGTCTTGCCGGCGTCGACGGCGGCGAGGGCGGCGCGGGCGACGTCGTCGGCGTCGAGCCAGATGAAGCCGGGGAGGTTGGACGTGGAGATGTGCGAACGCTCGTGGAACTCCGTGCGCACCCAGCCCGGCATGAAGGTCAGGACGCGCACGCCGTGCGGTTCGAGTTCGATCGTCAGGGATTCCGACCACGTCTTGACCAGCGACTTGATCGCCGAGTACAAGCCCATCGGCACGAGCCCCGACACCGAGGCGGTGTTGACGATGACCCCGTGCCCGCGTCCCTTCATGGCCGCTCCCGCCGCGGCGCCGATGCGCACGACCGCCGTGCCCATGAGGAAGATCGCGTCCTCCAGGGGTTTCGTGTCCTCCGTCGCGAGTTCGTGGTGCAAGCCCTGGCCGGCGTTGTTGACCAGCACCTCGACCGGACGGTCCGCGAGGCGTTCGCACACGGCGAGGACGCCGCCGTCCGTCCCCAGATCGGCGGCCAGGACGTCGCAGTCGACTCCGTACACGCGGGCGAGGGCGCCGCTCACATCGTCTAGGCGCGCCCGATTGCGGGCGACGAGGGTGAGGTCACAGCCCCGGGCGGCCAGCGCCTTGGCGAATGCGAGGCCGATTCCCGAGGTACCGCCCGTTATCAATGCGCGGCCGCGTAGCGGCGACGAGGCCGGTCGCTTCGAAAACTTCACACCACTACGTTAGGTCATTGCGGGGCGGGTAGGCGATTTCATTCGGGCGATAATCCAAGACAGCGCGATTCGTTCCCTCGGGGTGGCCGGAGGGAATCTTTCCCATCCTCAACGAGTAGGCGTTTTCACTTTCGGAGACTAGTATGGCAGACCTGAAGTCAGGAGGTCGGATGCAATTCGAGGTTCCCCAATGGCTCCCCCCAGCCTTTGTGCGAGCCGTTCAGGGGGCGGGTTCCCCGCTCCCCAGGGAAGATCTGGTCGCCGCCTGCGCCGCGATCCTGGAGCGCTGGTCGACTCCCGACCGCGTCTACCACGGCGTCCAGCATCTCATCGACACGGCGGCCATGCTGGAGACTCTCATCCCCGAGACCCACGAACCGGGCCTCGTCCGCCTGGCCGCGTGGTACCACGGCATCGTCTTCTCCACGGACACGACCATGGCCTACAACGGCAACGCCGGGGAGGACGAAGCCTCCTCGGCGGAGTTCGCCCGGGCCGACCTCCTGCGGTTGGGCGTGTGCGAGAAGAAGGCGAAGCGAGTGGCCGACCTCGTCAAGGGCCTCCGGTCGACACCCGAGACCCGGCCCGACGAGAGCGCGCAGCTCGACGCCATCGACATCGACCTTCTCGCCCTCCGCGACGCCCACATGGGCACGCTCTCGGTCGACCCCCAGCGGTACAAGAAGTACACGGCGTGCATCAGGAAGGAGTACCTCCACATCCCGGTGGTGGACTTCCTGCAGGCCCGGAGGAAGATCGTCGAACGGCTGCTCGGGCGCTCCAAGCTCTTCATCACCCCTCTGGCCCAGCAGTGGGAGGAGCCGACCCGCGAGAACCTCAACGCCGAGGCCATCCGGTTGGCCGCGAAGCTGGAAGTCGTAGAGCGCGAGGGAGCAGAGCATGCAGCCCTCGACGACTCCGCCTGGATCGCCGATTCCTCCGCTTCGCCGTCGACCGGCAGCCTCACGCGGGTGTCCGACGACGGACCGGCTGCGAGGATCCCACCCGCCCAGCGCCGCGACCTCAGGGACACGCTCTCGAGCCTGGAGGCCTGCGGTGAGCGCATCGACCCCGGCGAGAAGGCTCCTCCCGCGGATCTCACGTCCGAAGAGCTCAAGCAGCGCAAGCGCGAGCTGCTCGCCGCCAAAGTGCGCAAGCGGGTCGAGGACCGCCACAGCGCCCGCGCCCGGAGCGCTCCGGCCGTGCAGCAGCCGCCGGTGGCGGCGCCCGTCGCAGTGGCCTCGCCGGTGAATCCCGTGGCGGTCTCCTCCGACGCACCGGCTTGCGCGTCCGCTACGGCGGTCGCATCGCCGTCCCCGGCCGCTCCCGTGGCGGCCGTGCCCACCGCTACCAC
>NZ_KE951422.1:0-8130 GCF_000466165.1 Actinobaculum sp. oral taxon 183 str. F0552 | reverse complement strand
CCGCTCCCGTGGCGGCCGTGCCCACCGCTACCACGCCGTTCACCGCGGAGACGGCCGCCACCCCGCCGCGTCCCGTCTCCACGGCCACACCGGAGTGGGTCGACGAGGACGACGTCGATGCGAATGCGCCGGCGAGCGGCAGCGGCATGGAACGCGAACCCGACCTGTGACCTCCACCCGAGCATGCGGGGCGCACCCAGCGGCGGGTGAGGACGGTACTCCCGACCCCGCACACCGGGCATGCGGTGTCGAACAGCGTTATATTCAGTTGTTCGCGGTACCCCGCTCCCACGCACGGCGGGCACGGACATGGGCGCGAACGCGCAGTCATCGCGCGGCACATCCACAGACTCTCGGTCCGCATGCCCGTCGACTCGTATTCGCAGTCTCCGAAAGATCCCCGGAAGGCTCGATGAGAAGAGCGGGGCGCCCCTGAGGGCGCCCCGCTCAACGGGACGATGCGCCTGCCGCTTAGCGGCGTGGACTCAGTACATGCCGCCCATGCCGCCCATGTCGCCCTCGCCGCCGCCGGCCTGCTGCTTCTCCGGCAGGTCGGCCACGACGGCCTCGGTGGTCAGGAACAGGCCCGCGATGGACGCGGCGTTCTGCAGGGCCGAACGGGTCACCTTGACCGGGTCCATGACGCCGGCCGCGAGGAGATCCTCGTATTCGCCGTTGGCGGCGTTCAGGCCGAATCCCTTGTCCAGGGTGCGGACCTTCTCCACCACGACGCCGCCTTCGTAGCCGGCGTTGACGGCGATCTGCTTGAGGGGGGCCTCGATGGCGATCTTGACGATCGCGGAGCCGGTCGCCTCGTCGTTCTCGACGGACAGGCCCTCGAAGGCCTCCTCGCCGGCCTGGATGAGAGCGACGCCGCCGCCGGCGACGATCCCCTCCTCGACGGCCGCCTTGGCGTTGCGCACGGCATCCTCGATGCGGTGCTTGCGCTCCTTGAGCTCGACCTCGGTGGCCGCGCCCGCCTTGATGACGGCCACGCCGCCGGCGAGCTTGGCCAGGCGCTCCTGGAGCTTCTCGGTGTCGTACTCGGACGTCGAGTTCTCGATCTGGACCTTGATCTGAGCCACGCGGCCCTCGATCTGCTCGTCGCTGCCGCCGCCGTCGACGATGGTCGTCGAATCCTTGGTCAGGACGACCTTGCGGGCGCGGCCCAGCATGTCGAGATCGGTGTTCTCGAGCTTGAGGCCGACGGTCTCCGAGATGACCTGACCGCCCGTGAGGATGGCCATGTCCTGGAGCATCTCCTTGCGGCGGTCGCCGAAGCCGGGGGCCTTGACGGCCGCGGACTTGAAGGTGCCGCGGATCTTGTTGACGACGAGCGTGGCGAGGGCCTCTCCCTCGACGTCCTCGGCGATGACCAGGAGCGGCTTGCCGGACTGGATGACCTTCTCCAGCAGGGGCAGGAGGTCCTTGATGTTAGAGATCTTGGAGTCAACGAGGAGGACGTAGGGCTCCTCCAGCACGGCCTCCTGGCGCTCGGGGTCCGTGACGAAGTAGGGCGAGAGGAAGCCCTTGTCGAAGGACATGCCCTCGGTGAGCTCGAGCTCCAGGCCGAAGGTGTTGGACTCCTCGACGGTGATGACGCCTTCCTTGCCGACCTTGCTCATGGCCTCGGCGATGACGCGTCCGATCTCGGCGTCGCCGGCCGAGATGGCGGCGGTGGAGGCGATCTCCTCCTCCGTCTCGACTTCCTTGGCGTCGGCCAGGAGGCGCTCGGCGATGCGTGCGACGGCCTTGTCGATGCCCTTCTTCAGGGCGATCGGGTTCGAGCCGGCCGCGACGTTGCGCAGGCCCTCGCGCACGAGCGCCTGGGCCAGGACGGTGGCGGTGGTGGTGCCGTCGCCGGCGACGTCGTCCGTCTTCTTCGCGACTTCCTTGACCAGCTCGGCGCCGATGCGCTCGTAGGGCTCCTCCAGCTCGATCTCCTTGGCGATGGACACGCCGTCGTTGGTGATCGTCGGGGCGCCCCACTTCTTGTCGAGGACGACGTTGCGGCCCTTGGGGCCGAGCGTCACCTTGACGGTGTCGGCGAGCAGGTTGAGCCCGCGCTCCATGGAGCGGCGAGCCTCTTCGTTGAACGCAATGGTCTTTGCCATGCCTGTAGTTCCTCCGATTAGGGGTGTTCATCCAGTCGATGCCCGCGACGGACGAAGCCGAACGCGCCGGTCCCTTCCCGCCGCGCGCGGCTCCTCACCGACCGGTGAGTTTCTGTCACTCTCAGTTCGAGAGTGCTAACCATGAGTCTGGCACTCTCAAGCCGTGAGTGCAAGGTTCGCGCGTTCACCGCAAGCGGAGCGCGCGGCGGCATCCGGCGCAGTGCGCGTCCGGCCCCAGGCGGGCGGGGCTCCCATGGCAGGCCGCGGCGGCAGAGCGCGCAACGGGGAGCGGCCGGTCGCCTGCGCATGCCGCTTCATCTGCGTATGTCGTTCTTGAGGACGGCGACGATCCGATCCCCTCCCGTCGCCGCAGGCGACAGCTGGACGCTCTGCTCGGAGATGCCGAGGCTCTTGGCCACCTCCACCGCGGTCTGCCGATCGGACTCCTTCGGGAAGAAGACGGTCGACACGCGAGGGGACCGGAGGTTGTAGTCGCTGACCGACACGCTCGTGAAGCCCTTCGCCGCGAGCGCCTTCTGCTTCTCGGCGGCGACCCCCCGGATTCCCGCGCCGTTGAGGACCAGTACGGGGCGGTTCAGGGAAGCCTGCGGGGTCGGCGAGGAAGGGGTCGTGCTGGGCGACTGGCTGGCCGTGGGCGATTGACTCGGCTTCTTGGAGGGGTCCTCGCTCTTGGACGTCTTGACCTGCGAGGTCTGCTGAGACGAGGGGTGAGCAGCAGTGGGCTTGGAGGGGGAGCCCCCCGAACTGGAGAACTGGACGATCGCCCATCCGGCGACGGGGGCGAGGACAAGGATCACGGCAAGGGCGATCCACCACTTCAGCGTGGACTCCTTGCGTCGATGCGTACCGCGGACCGTGCGCTGAGCGGCGAGCCGGTCGAACTCGTCTTGGGGGTATCGGTTCTCTGCCACACGACTAGCCTAGCGTCCACGCCACCTTTCGCGCTCAGGCACGCGAACGGGACTAAATAGGGCTCGGGGGCTCATTTGCCTCCGCGTTCGCCGATTCTGCGCTCACGCAGCCTGATCAGGCGTCCGACGAGTTCGGGCCGTTCCATTCTCGAGCGCGGATCCATGAGGATTCTATTGAGGGCCAGGTAGTAGCGCGTCTGGCTCATCCCCAGCGTGGCGATCGCGTCCGCCTTCCGACGCCCATGCGCCCACCATCTCTCCTCCATGTCGAGGATCGCATTCTCCTCCTCGCTCAACGCGGACTCCCACTGGCCTCCACCGACCGTCCGCCCATCCGAGGCCTTCTCCCGGCGGACGGGGCCGGCGCCTCCCTCGCCCATGTCGTCCTCCTCTCAGCCATCCACGGTCGCCTCCCGGCGGACCGCTCCGGGCACAGACTACCCCGGGCCTTCGCCACGTTCCTCGAAGGCAGCGCGATCCGCGCGTTCCCAGGGCGTGACGCCCCGATTGCGGCCGGGCGGCCGCAGGGCCCGGGGCGCTGGACGGGGCCATGGGCATCATTCACCATGCGGTCGGCGGCCGCCGGGGAATGCGACGATCGCCGAGGGGAGCCGGGCGTCCGATCGCTTACGTCCCGCTAGGCTTGAGTGCATGAGTCTTGCCGAGATTATCGATCCCGGGTGGGCGCACGAGCTCGAGCCGGTCGCAGACGCCATCCACGCAATGGGCGACTTCCTGCGCGAGGAGAACGCCGCCGGCCGGCGGTACCTTCCGGCCGGCGCCAACGTCCTTCGGGCGTTCACCTATCCTTTCGACGCCGTCCGCGTGCTCATCGTCGGCCAGGACCCCTACCCGACGCCGGGGCATCCGGTGGGTCTGAGCTTCTCCGTCGATCCCGCCGTCCGTCCCATCCCCCGCTCCCTGGTCAACATCTACAGGGAGCTGCACGACGACCTCGGCCTGACGCCGCCCGACAGCGGCGATCTGACTCCGTGGTGCGACCAGGGGGTCATGCTCCTCAACAGGGTGCTGACCGTCGAACCGGGCAAGCCCGCATCGCACCGGGGCAAGGGGTGGGAGGCCATCACGGGTCACGCCATCCGGCGCCTGGCCTCCCGGGGCGGGCCGCTCGTGGCGATTCTGTGGGGGCGGCCGGCCCAGGAGCTCAAGCCTCTGCTCGCAGGCGTGCCGACGATCGAGTCTCCCCACCCGTCGCCGCTCTCGGCGTCGCGCGGATTCTTCGGTTCGCGGCCCTTTTCGCGCGCCAACGCGCTGCTCTCCGAGCGCGGCGGAGGGCCGGTCGACTGGTCCCTGGCCTAGCCGCCGGCCCGGGCCCCTCTCCGGTCCGGTCGGGCTCGGGCCGGAGCGTGGTCGGCCGGCTCTCGAAGGTCGGCCTCTCCCGAACGGCGTCGGCCCGGCCGCGAAGCCCGGTTACCCCTCTTCCAGCTTCGCCCCGGGCAGCGCGGACGCCTGCTTGAGGCTGATCGCCTTGTAGTTCGCGGCGTCGATGTGGTCGAGGAGGATCTTCAGGGCCTTTACGGACTTGGTTCGGTCGAGCAGGCCGTCGTGCATCAGGAGGATCGAGCCCGGCCGGAGTCGGAGCATGGCGCGCAGAGCCATCTTCTCCGGGGTCGGGGCGTCCTTGCTCTCCATGGCGAACGTCCAGTAGACGGTCGTCAGGCCGGTGTCCGAGAGGACTTCGTCGACGGTTTTCGACGTGCGTCCCCTGGGGGGCCTGAAGTACCGCGGCTCGCTTCCCGTCATCGCGTGGAGGAGGCTCTGCGCGCCGGTGATCTCCCGCACGACGCCGTCGTGAGGGGTCCTCTCCAGATGGGAATGGGTCATGGTGTGGTTGGCGATCTCGTGCCCCTCGGCGATGATGCGCCGGATCAATGCGGGATGCCTGCGCGCGGCGTTCCCGACGATGAAGAATGTGGCTTTAGCCTCGTGCTTCTTGAGGATGTCGAGGACATCGGGGGTGAACCGGGGGTCTGGGCCGTCGTCGATCGTCAGGATCACCTTCTTGCCGGTGATCCCGGTGAAGCGGTGAAAGGGGTGGTCCTGGAGTACCAAGCCGGTCAACCAGGCGTAAAAGAACAAACCGACAGCTAGGAGGGTCGCCAAGAGCGTCGACCATGCCGCCGTGCGGGAACGTCGCGTCACAGTCACTGCTCCACCTCCAAGCCATCGGCTTGCCGGACCGGCGCGTGATAAACGGTCCGGATGACCAGTTTATTCTTCAACAAACGACGAGCCCGTCCCTCTGCGGATGGATTATACACTTACACCGACGTAGGAGGATCCTTGCCACCAAAAGGCTGCGATCATGGGCGCTCGGCGGCAAGAGCGGCTGGATTCCCGGAGGAGACGAGCTTCCCGCGAGAAGGCGCCGTCGAAGGCCTCCTCGCGCCGCAGCGGAGACGATCGGAGCCACCTAAGGGACTCGAACCCTTGACCGTCCGCTTACAAGGCGGGAGCTCTACCAGCTGAGCTAAGGTGGCGCGCTTTGAGAAGGCCCGGATACATCTTGCCAGAATCCGGTCGGATCCCCAAGGCCGACGGAGGCCCGACCCGGAAAGGGCGGGCCTCCTCGGGGGTTCGCGACCGTGTCGAGCCTCGGACCGCCCGCCCTGGAAGCGGCTGTCTGGCTACTGGGCGGGGGTGCCCGTCGCGCCGGGCGCCGACTCCTTTGGCAGGTCGGAGAGCACCTTCTGCAGGACGCCGTTAGGCCAGTTGACCAACTGCCGGTTGCCGTTGACGATCACGGCCGGGGTGCCGGTCAGCTTGTCGTTCTGGAACTGCTGGTTGGCCTGTTCGGCGAGCTGGCCGTACGCGTCGCCCGAGAGCGTCTTCTCCAGTTCGTCCGCCTGAGCGGAGGAGAGGCCCACCTTCTTGGCGAGCTTGACGATGTCGCCGACCGGCGGGACCTTGCGGTTCTTGATCGCCGAGGAGGAGATGTCCGAGAAGAACTTCTTGTGGAATTCGACGTACTTCTCCGGAACCTTCGAGGCGACGTAGTAGTCGGCCTGCATGGCCTTCTTGGAGAAGACGTCTCCGACGACCGACACGGGCTGGTAGGCGAGTGTGATCTCGCCCGCCGCCGCCTTCTTGACGAGGTCTCCGCCGACCTGGGATTCCAGGTCGTTGCACACGTGGCAGAGGTAGTCGTAGTAGACCGTGACGGTCGGCTTGCCCTCGTTGACCGCGCCGACCGTCGGCCGGTCCCCGCTCCCCTTGCCGAGGGTGATGCCCGCCCACTCGGTCACGTTCTTCGGCCGGCTGGCGGTGATGACGCTCTTGCTGTGGGCGAACTGCTTGAACTGCGGGGGGCCGCCCTTGGCCTGGTCGTTGCCCTTGCCCGACGTGACGATGACGTAGACCGCGGTGCACACCAGGGCGACCACTACGAAACTCCCGAGAAACATGAATAGGCGGTTGCGCTTCGCGCGGCGGCGTTCGGCCTGCTGCATCGCGCGCGCCCGGCTGAGGGCCTGCTCTCGGCGCTCCTGTTTGGTGAGATTCTCGCCTGAGAGGCCCGGTGTTCTTCGTGATGCCATGGTCCAGATTCTAAGTGGCCCAGCTGGGTCCAGCCTTGGAAGGAAACCCCTGGCGCTGTGAATCCCCACTCAGGCCGAAACGCGGTTCAGTGAAGCCGATCGCTTGGCGCACCGGGAGGCGTCAGAGTATGGCGTCGGACGCGGGGCGTCCTATTGCCTCGGGCCGGGCGTCCGGGTGTGGGCGATCGGTCCGGGGGAGCGGCGTCGGCGAGTCCGGCCGGTTCGCTCACGGGCCGAACATGTCCGCAGCCGGCCGTCGTCCCCGGCTCGTGCGGCGGCGGATCAGGTTCTGGCGAAGATCGGCGCCTCGGGCAGGGGCGTCCAGTCGGGGGCGGAGGCCTCCATCGCGTACACGGCCGTGAACGCCGCGAGGCCTAGCAGGGCGAGGGCCCAGAACGCCCGATAGGAGGCCGTCGGTGCGATGGCGGCGAAGAGCTCGCGGGCTCCGAGCCGGGCGCTCCGGTTCGTCCCCGTCATCCAGGCGAAGAAGAAGGTCACGGCCCCTCCGGCCAGGGTCGCGACGAGCGGCTGCTCGGGGACGAGGTAGGTCAGGCCCCACACCGCGCCGGCGCCGAATACGGCTGCGATCGCCACGGACACGATCTGGGCGAGCGCGCATTTGACCACCACCCACGGGAGCCTGAGGACGACGCCGAGCCCCTCCCCCGAGTACTTGCCGCCTCTGGACAGGCGTCGGTTGTTCAGGTCGGCGTGCGCCGTTCCGAAGACCGCGAGGACGAAGGCCAGGAAGGAGTACGCGACGACGGCCACGAGCGGCAGGCGGACGGCCAGTGCGCACAGGACGGCGCCCGCGAGCGCGACGAGGAACCACGCGGAGGGCGCCGGCCGCATCCACGGCGGCACTTCCGTCTCCGCACCGGGGACCGGCCCTCCGAAGCGTTCGCCCCAGCCCGGCGGATAGGCCCCGGGCTGGACCGGGGCCGGACCGTACTGCTGGCCTTGAGGCTGGCCCGGCCAGGCGGGCTGCCGCGCCGGGGGGATGACCGCCGGGTTGGCCGGGACGGGCGCTGAGAGCACCTCCGTGGGAGTGCCGCTCGCCCCCGTCGGGGCGACCTGGGTGGGCTGAACCTCGCCGGATCCGCCCGGCAGCACCTGTGTGGCGCCATCCGGCGCAGTGTAGCCTCCGGGCGCGTGCCCCGCGTCGGGCAGCACCTCCGTGGCGCCCTGCAGCCCCGAGTGCCCGGCGTTCGCATCCGCCTGGTTCGCACCCGCCGCCTGGGCACCCCAGCTGCCGCCGTAGGAGCCGGCGTCCAGAACCTCCGTCGCGCCCGGCGGCCGCGAGGGGTCCGGCGCGCCGAACGCCTCGGTCCGCCCGTCAGAGGGCCGGGCCGCCCCGTCGAGGACCTCGGTGCGCCCGTCGGCCGGCTGCGCGCCGGCCCCGGCGTTGAGCACCTCCGTCGCTCCGTCGGGCGCGACGCCGTAGGAAGCGCCATCGGTCCGGGTGCCGCTCAGAGCCTGCGCGGCGCCCGCGCCCGCCGCCAGGCCCGCGAGCCCCGCGGCATGCCG
>NZ_KE951421.1:7291-32670 GCF_000466165.1 Actinobaculum sp. oral taxon 183 str. F0552 | reverse complement strand
AGGATCGTGCGACTGGAGGTGGTCGACGCACCCGCGCTGCCGGCGGCGACCTCGGCCCCGAGCCTGGCGGGCGGAGCCCAGCTGAGGGAGCTCGTCCCCCTCGAACCCGGCGAGCGGGCGCTGGCGCTCGCCGACCTCTCCCCCGACGCCGCGCCGCTCGCCCTGGCGACGGCGCACGGGAGGATCAAGCGCCTGGCCGCCGCCCACCCCGCCAAGGGCTCGTGGGACGTCATCTCTCTGGAGGAGGACGACGCGGTCGTGGCCGCCGGGCACTGCCGAGACGGCGACCAGATCGTCCTCGTCTCCTCCGACGCCCAGCTTCTGCGCTTCGACGCCTCCGCGGTGCGCCCTCAGGGCCGCACGGGACGCGGCGTGGCCGGGATCCGCCTGGCCGAGGGCGGCCGGGTCATCGCCCTGGGCGTCGTGCCCGCCGACGACGTCGCCGGGCACCTCGTGGCGACGGTGTCGGGGAGCCGCGACGCCCTCCAGGGAACCGTGGCGGGCAGCGCGAAGGTCACCCCCCTGGACCGGTTCCCGTCCAAGGGGCGCGCCACCGCGGGCGTGCGCGCTCAGCGCTTCCTGCACGGAGAGGACTGCCTCCAGCTGGCGTTCGTCGGCCCCGACCCGCTCCGCGCCGTGGGAACCGGCGGCCAGCCCGTCGACCTGCCGGCAGCGGACGAGCGGCGCGACGGCTCGGGCGTCCCCCTCACGGCCCCGGTCAGCGCCGTCGGCTGACGGCCCGGGGCGGGCGGATCGCCTCCTTCGGCGTCTGCCCGCCCGGTCGTCGGCCCGCCGGCCGGGCGCAACAACCGAGCCGCCGGCCGGCCTCCTGATCAGCGCAGCCGCCGGCCGCCCGATCAACCGTCGAGGTTGCTGACGTAGACGCGGGTGCGGGCCGTCACCTCGAAGCCGTAGTCGACGTACGTCGAATACAGGTAGTCGTGTTCGGGGACGTCGATTCCCGCGTAGGAGACCCCTGACGCCCTGAAGGCGTCCATGGACCATCCGAGAAGGAGGGAGATGAGCCGCAGCCCCCTCCATTCCCGGCCGAGGACCACTTCGGAGATGTAGCCCTCCGACCAACCGAACGCCTGCCAGTCCTGTTCGAAGCGCTCGCAGACGATGTAGGCGGCGATCCGGGGCCTGTCGCCTCGCACGTCGAAGGCGACGAAGCTCCAGTCCCGGTCGATGAAGGCGTGCTCGACGGCCCACGCATCCGGCGAGATCGCAGACCCTCCGGCCTGAGCCTGCACGGCGTTGTGGAAGCGGACGACGCCCCCGTCCCTCTCGGGGCTCAGCGGTTCGATCCTGATGTGGGCAGGGGTGGGGATCGCGGCGTCCTCCTCGTCCAGCCGCATGCGCATCTGCACGAAGGTGTGCGACAGTTCGAATCCCTCGCGTTCGAGGAGCGCCGCCAGTTCGGCGTTGGCGTCGTCGACGTGGACGAGCGCGCTCGTCCCCCCGATCCCACGCGCCGCCCTGAGCTGCTCGGCGGCCAGGAGGCGCCCGATGCCCTCGCCGCGCGCGTCGGGGCGGACCCCGCCGGAGAGCCTGACCTCCCTGCCGCCGCCGGGCATGCGCGCCAGGCCGAAGGCCAGCAGGCTCCCGTCGGAGGCGCGCAGGCCCATCGCCCGCCACACCATGGCATCGTCGAAGTAGCCCTCGACTTCCTCCCTGCTCGTGCGCACAAGCGACCCGTCGGCTGCTTCCAGCTGGCCGATCAGGCGGAAGATCTCATCGGCATCGGTGGGCCCCAGTTCACTCCATGCCATGGATACAGACTAGGCGTCGATGCGCTCCCGGTCCACCGCTGCGGCTCCCTCGACGATGAACTCCCGGCGCGGGGCGACTTCGTTGCCCATGAGCAGTTCGAAAACCGATTCGGCCTCCACGAGGGCCTGCTCGTCCTCCATGCGGATGCGCCGGAGGGTCCGGCGGGCGGGCTCCATGGTCGTCTCGGCGAGCTGGTGCGCATCCATCTCCCCCAGGCCCTTGTACCGCTGGATCGGCTCGCGGTACGTCCTGCCCGTGCGCTCGAGCCTGCGCAGCTGGCGGTGGAGCTCGTCCTCGGAGTAGGTGTAGACGACCTCGCGCTTCCTGCCAGCCACTTCGATGCGATGCAGGGGCGGGACCGCGGCGAAGACGCGTCCGGCTTCGACGAGGGGGCGCATGTACCTGAAGAACAGGGTCAGCAGCAGGGTGCGGATGTGCGCGCCGTCGACGTCGGCGTCGGTCATCATGATGACCTTGCCGTACCGGGCGGCCGACAAGTCGAAGGATCGCCCGCTGCCCGCGCCGATGACCTGGATGATCGAGGCGACTTCCTGGTTCTTCAGAATGTCGGCGGCCGAGGCCTTCTGAACGTTGAGGATCTTGCCGCGGATGGGCAGCAGCGCCTGGAATTCGCTGGAGCGGGCGAGCTTGGCGGTGCCGAGCGCCGAATCGCCCTCGACGATGAACAGCTCGGTCCGGGCGACGTCCTCGCTGCGGCAGTCGGCCAGCTTGGCGGGCAGGCTCGAGGTCTCCAGGGCGTTCTTGCGCCGCGAGATCTCCTTGTGCATGCGGGCCGTGACGCGCGCGCGCATCTCGGCCACGATCTTCTCCAGAAGCCGGCCCGTCTCCGTCTTCTGGTCGCGCTTGGGCGAGGCGAGGATCGCGGTCAGCTCCCTTTCGACCACGCCGGCGACGATCCCGCGTATCGCCGCGGTCCCCAGGATCTCCTTCGTCTGCCCCTCGAACTGCGGTTCGGGGAACCTGACCGTGACGACCCCGGTCAGCCCCGCCAGGACGTCGTCCTTCTCGATGCGGGGATCCCTGGCGCCGACCTTGAGCCGCCGGGCGTTGGCCTCGACGAGCGAGCGCGCGACCTTCAGGACGGCCTGTTCGAAGCCGGCCTGGTGGGCCCCGCCGCCCGGGGTCCTGATGATGTTGACGAAGGACTCGACGCGGGTCTCGTAGTCCGACCCCCACCTCAGGGCGACGTCGACCGACGCCGTGCGCTCCACCTCGCGGGTGACGAGGTGGCCGCTGGCCCTGTCGAGCTCTTGGACGTTCTCCGTGAAGGTCCCCTCGCCGGTCAGGCGCATCGTCGCGGTGACAGGGGCGTCCCTGGCCAGGAAGTCGACGAAGTCGACGGTGCCGCCGTCGAAGCGGAAGGTCTCGCTGGTCGGCTCGCCGTCCCGGCCGTCGACCACCGTGATGGCCAGCCCGGGGATGAGGAAGGCCGTCTGGCGGACGCGGGAGACGAGCTCGCCGTAGGAGAACTCCGCGCTGTCGAGGAAGATCTGCGGGTCGGCCCAGTAGCGCACGCGGGTGCCGGTGCGCTTCTTGGCCGCCTTCCCCACCGCGTCCAGCACGGAGGAGTCGGTGAAGGGCGTGAAGGGGTTGTCGGGCGAGGGGGCCTTCCGCCCGTCGGCGAAGCGCCCGGGCTCGCCCCGGTGGAACTGCATCTGATAGGTCACCCCGTCGCGGTCCACCTGGACGTCCAGGCGGGCCGAGAGGGCGTTGACCACGGAGGCGCCCACGCCGTGCAGGCCTCCCGAGGACGTGTAGGAGCCTCCCCCGAACTTCCCGCCGGCGTGCAGCTTCGTGTAGACGACTTCCACGCCCGTCAGCCCGACGCCGGGGACGACGTCGACGGGCACGCCTCGCCCGTCGTCGCG
The DNA here is from genome assembly GCF_000466165.1 of Actinobaculum sp. oral taxon 183 str. F0552. Taxonomy (GTDB): domain Bacteria; phylum Actinomycetota; class Actinomycetes; order Actinomycetales; family Actinomycetaceae; genus Peptidiphaga. The sequence continues at coordinate 29,008 of NZ_KE951421.1, read as the reverse complement.
CACCTCCACCGATCCGTCGTCGTGGAGCTCGACCTCTATGGCGTGGGCGTAGCCCTCTAGAGCCTCATCCACCGCATTGTCGATGATCTCCCACAGGCAGTGCATGAGCCCCCGGGAGTCGGTGGACCCGATGTACATGCCCGGGCGCTTGCGCACCGCCTCCAGCCCTTCGAGGACTTGGAGGTGGCGCGCGCTGTAGGCCTCTTGTGTCGTCACCCGGATATCGTATGCGCGCCCGCCGTCACCTTCGCGCCGGGGCGCGCAGATGCGTCACGCCTCACCCGCGCCCTGCGCCTGGCCGTCGGAGGCGATGCGGCTTCGCTCGTCGTGCACGCAGATGGCCGCGGCGGCGAGTTTCTCCAGGTGGGCGTTGGCGTGGTGCCCGCAGAAGAGGAGCTCGCCGTAGGGGAGGACGACGCGGACGTAGGCCTGCGCCCCGCACGCGTCGCACCGGTCGAGGATCGTCAGCTGGTCGTCGGCTGCTGTTGTAGTCACGTCTCCATCAAAGCACGAACGGCCGGCTGCGCGCCCGATGCGTCCACACCGTTCGCATCGGGCGGAACGGAAGGCCGCGCACCGCGGAGACCCGCCGTCCGGGCGGAGGCCGCGAGCGGGCCGGCCCGTGCATAATGGGCACTGCGGCCCTCCGGCGGGCCGGAAAGCAGGAGGAACATGGGCTTTGCCGTCGTGGACGTCGAGACGACCGGGCTGAATCCCCGCACCGACCGGATCCTCGAGATCGGAATCGTCACGGCGGACGGCTCCGGCCGCCCGACCGGCGAGTGGAGCAGCCTGGTCAACCCCGGCCGCCCCGTCGCGGCGACCGTCGTCCACGGGCTCACCGACGCCGACGTCGCGGACGCGCCGCCGATCGCCGAGGTCCTCCCCCGGGTCACCGCCCTCCTGGCCTGGAAGGTGGTCGTCGCCCACAATGCGGCCTTCGACGTCGGCTTCCTCAACGCCGCCTACCGGCACGCCGGGGTGGACTTCGCCATCCCGCGGGAGGCCACGGCCTGCACCATGGAGCTGTCGAAGATCTACCTGCCGCCGGGCAGGCACAGTCTCGCGGCGTCCGCCAGGCGCGCCGGCGTGCCCGTGCCCGCACGCCACCGGGCGCTCGCCGACGCCCGCGTGGCCGCGCTCCTCCTCAGGCGCTACATCGCCGAGGAGGCCGCGGGGACGCGCTTCGCGCGGCGGGCGGTCTCGCGCAACGGGACCGTCACCCTGCCCGCCAGCTGGGTGGACGCCGTGCGCGCCTCGGCCGACCTGGCCTGGCCCGCCGTCTAGGCGGCGCGGCGGGCCCCGAGGCCGAGGCGGCTAGTCGAGGTAGTCGCGCAGCACTTGGGAACGCGAGGGGTGGCGGAGCTTGGACATCGTCTTGGACTCGATCTGGCGGATGCGCTCGCGCGTGACACCGTAGACCTTCCCGATCTCGTCGAGGGTCTTCGTCTGGCCGTCGGTCAGGCCGAAGCGCATCGAGACCACCCCCGCCTCGCGCTCCGAGAGGGTGTCGAGCACCTGCCGCAGCTGCTCCTGCAGAAGCGTGAAGCCCACCGCGTCGGCCGGGACGACGGCCTCCGAGTCCTCGATGAGGTCGCCGAACTCGCTGTCGCCGTCCTCCCCCAGGGGCGTGTGGAGGGAGATGGGCTCGCGCCCGTACTTCTGGACCTCGATGACCTTCTCCTCGGTCATGTCCAGTTCCTTGGCCAGCTCCTCGGTGCTCGGTTCGCGCCCGAGGTCCTGGAGCATCTGGCGTTGGACGCGGGCGAGCTTGTTGATGACCTCGACCATGTGGACGGGGATGCGGATCGTGCGCGCCTGGTCGGCCATCGCGCGGGTGATCGCCTGGCGGATCCACCACGTGGCGTAAGTCGAGAACTTGTAGCCCTTCGAGTAGTCGAACTTCTCCACCGCGCGGACCAGGCCGAGGTTGCCCTCCTGAATGAGGTCGAGGAAGAGCATGCCCCGTCCCGTGTAGCGTTTGGCCAGCGAGACCACCAGGCGGAGGTTGGCCTCCAGAAGGTGGTTCTTGGCCTGCTGGCCGTCTCGCGAGATGAGCTTGAGCTCGCGCATGTACATCCGGTCGGTCTCCCTGTTCAGGGAGCCGCTCTTGAGGATGTGCTCGGCGAACAGGCCCGCCTCGATCCGCTTGGCCAGATCGACTTCCTCTTCGGCGTTGAGGAGGGGGACCTTGCCGATCTGCTTGAGGTAGTCCTTGACGGGATCCGCCGTGGCGCCCGCGACGTGGACGCGCACGGCCGGCTCGTCCGATTCGTCGGAGTCCTTCATCGTGAAGGCGCCCTTGGAGACGGGGATCGCGTCGTCGGTGAGGATCCTGCTGCGCCCGCGGCCCTTCGCGCCGTTCTTGTCCGACTCATCGCCGGACTCCCCGTCGGCGTCCGCCTCGTCCTCGGCTCCCTCCTCCAGTTCGAGGTCGTCGTCCGAGACGCCGACGATGTCGGTTTCCTCGTAGTCGGCCGTGTCCTTGGACGCGGCCGGAGACGGCGCCGCGGAGCCGCCGGCGATCTCGACGGCTTCGACGCCCTCGGACGCGGGAGAGGCGGCGGGCTTCTTCCCCCCGGCCGTCTTCCGCTGGGTCTTCCTGGCCGTCGACGAGCCCTTCTGCGAGGCGCCGGCCGCGGCCTTGGCCGATGCGGCCTTCTTCTTCGCAGCGGGCTTCTTCTTCGCAGCGGGCTTCTTCGGGGCGGCGGCCTCACCCTCTCCGGCCGATGCGGCCTTCTTCTTCGCGGCGGGCTTCTTAGCGGATGCCTTCTTGGCGCCCGACGTCCTCTCGGACGCCGTTGCGCCCGCCTTCTTCTTGGTTCCGGCCTTCTTCGAAGCCGCCTTGACCGCCTTCGCCTCACCGCCCTTCCCGGTCGCCGCCTTCTTCTCGGATTCCATCGAGGGCTCCGGCCTCTCCTCGGCGGAAACGGTTGCGGTTGCCTGTGCGGACCTGGTTGCCACGTGGGACCTTTCAGCTTGAAACGCTCAACACAAACCACGCCCAAGGATTTCGGGCACAGTCCAGGACATTGGCCTGAACGAGCAAACTCTGGATTTCATTCCCGAAAGCCGGGGCTATGACTCAGTTCACAATTCGTTGCCATCATCGGTTTCAGCCTACGCCTCCGCCGGTGGACGCGCGTGCATGGGATTCCAGCCACCATAGCCCGCCCACCCGCCTGACGCGGGTCTTGAGGTCCCGCTCCCGCCAGGCCCGGAAGCCTCCCCGCCGGCGGCGCGCTCCCCCTCGTGCTCGCCGAGGAGCCCGCCCGCGCCGGCGACGCGGGGCGCTACGGTGCGAGCTCGCTTTCGCGCAACGGCGTTCCTCCTCCAAAGAGCGTCGTGCGACGGTCAGACGCCGTCGATGCACGGCATCCAGACGGAGGGCGCCCAGCCAGGCCGGACCACTGGGACGGACTTCCGGTTCCCCTCGGCCGCGACCGCGGGGACCATGCGCAGCCGGCTCCCGAGCAGCCGGCGCGGTCCCCGTGCCCGAGCGGAAGCCCGGAATGGGCCGGCCGCGACCTGGCTGGGCGCCTGCGCGGCCGGGAGCCTCGGCGTGGGAGACTCCCCTCGCATGACCCGGGAATCGTCGAAACGGACGCGTCAGCCGGCCGTCAGCGCGGAGTACCAGGGGGCCATGGTCCCGCTGGAGACGACGTCGAGGAGCAGGTGGGCCAGCGGATACCCCGGGTCGATCCGCGCGGCCTGCCTGACCCTCTTCGCCGCCAAGGAATTGGTGCACGACCACCAGTGGAGGTATCCGGCCGCCGCGAGGGCGGCGTGCTCGCCTCGGACCCGGTAGGAGGCGACCTCTTCGAGTAGGGCGATGACCCGGCGGATCCGGTCGATGTGGGGGGCGCGCCCGGCGGCCGCTGCCAGGCGGGAGAAGAGCTCCTCCTCCCCGACGCCGGCCAGCGGGGTCTCCACGGCCGGGTCGATGCCGTAGAGGAGGACTCGGTCGCGCACGTCCGGGTTGCACAGGGCGGCGCTCACCCGGCCGCACATCCTCGCGTGCGCCATTCTGTCCGCGGGCCGGCCGGCGTCGGGGCAGGCCAGCAGCGCGTCGACCGCTGCGAGCTGGGCCGCAATGGCCTGCGGCGTCCGCTCCGCCCGCTCAGCGCGGGCGGACTCCCCGCGGGCCGCGTCGCGCTCGGCCTCCGGCTTGGCCTCGATCTCCGGGGACGGCGGTTCGCGCAGCGGAGAGCTCCCTTTGTAGACGAGCTCGGCGGCCGCCTGGCAGGAGTCGAGCTCCCGCAGCGAGCGCACAGTCGCCTCCGACCCGTCGACGCGGACGAAGGACGTGCCGTCCACGGCGTAGGAGGCGAGGAAGCCGTCGGGAGCGGGGGCCAGGGCCTGAAGGGCCATGGCGTGGACGTGTTCGAGGCGCGCCGCGGCGGTCCCCTCGACCTGGGCGAGATCGTCGCAGTACAGGACGATGACGGCCTTGGTCACGCGATGGTGGCCGACGACCTCGGCTATGAAGCGTGCGTGGTCCTCGCCGACCGATTCGGCGGCGCAGTCGACGACCACGACCGGTCCCATGCAGGCGCGCCGGCCCGACGCGTCGACGACGCGCTGGTCCAGGCCGCACAGAACGAGCTGCCGGGCGGGACGGTAACCGACGATGTGCGGGACGAGGACGAGGGTCTCCTCGGGCGAACGGAGTGCGATCATGGTCGAAGTCTCGCCGGATGCCGCAGGAGGAAGGGCTCCGGTCCGGCTCGATGTGCGCCCGGCCGACGCGGACGGCGACTGTGGACCGGTTCCGCTCACTCGGTTCGCCGCCCCGGCCGCCCGGTTCCGGCCATCTCAACCGGCCGATCCAGCCCGATCCGGTCATCCGATCCGCCCGCCCGCCGTGTGGGCCTCGCCGCCTCCGGCTACGCTTGGACCATGGCCAGCCCCACCCTCGCCTCCATCCGAGCCGACGTGTCGAGTGCCGCGTACGGCTATCTCCGACGCTGCTCCTGGATGGCCGACCTTCCGGGGGACGCCCCCCTCCTCGAGGAGTTCGCGGCCCCCGCGCTCGCCCTGATGGAGTCGGGCAAACGCACCCGCGCGGCCCTCCTGGCCGCGGCGTACCTCTCGGCGGGAGCCGGGGACATCGCCCCCGCGATCCACGCCGGCGCGGCCGTCGAGCTCTACCAGGCGTCGGCCCTCGTCCACGACGACGTCATCGACCACGCGCAGATCCGCCGGGGAATGCCGACCGGCCACGTCGCCTTCGCCCAGGCGCACCGCAAAGCGGGCTGGCTCGGCGACGAGGCGGACTTCGGCGCCGCCGGGGCGATCCTCCTGGGGGACCTCCTCCTGTCGCTGTCGACGGAGGCCTGCGTGCGCGCGTGCGGCCTGGCCCCGGGCGGCGGGCGGCGGGCGCTCGCCGACTTCGCCAGGATGACGGGGGAGGTCGCTTTCGGGCAGTACCTCGACGTCCGGGCGGGGCGCGTCCCGGACCAGGACGACCCCGTTCGCGCCGCCATGAACGTCATCGTCCACAAGAGCGCCCGGTACTCCGTCGTCTACCCCCTGACGATCGGCGCGCGGCTGGGCGGAGCCGACGCGGCGCTCGTCCGCCTGCTGGCCGGCATCGGGCGTCCCCTGGGAATCGCCTACCAGCTCCGCGACGACGACCTCGGAGTCTTCGGCGACGCCGAGGTGACCGGCAAGCCTCTGTGCGGGGACGTCGCAGAGGGGAAGCGGACGGTCCTGCTGGCCTTGACGGGCCGGTGTGCGAGTCCGGCGGACGCCGACTGGCTGCGCTCGCGCCTGGGGGGCGCCGTCACCGAGGAGGACGCCGAGCGGATCCGCGACATCGTCGCCTCCAGCGGGGCCCGCTCGCGACACGAGGCCCTCATCGCCGTGCATCAGGACGAGGCGCGCTCCGCCTGGGAGAGGCTCGCCGGCTCCGGCCGGGCGAGCTCGGAGGGAATCGACCTCCTCGGCCAGCTCCTGGGCGAGCTGGCGAGTCGGACGAACTGAGGGGTCAGCGGCCGGACGTCGCCGGCGGACTGCGGGCCCGATGCGAGGCCCGGGTCCGCACCGCGCGGACCGGCTAGAAGGCGAGCGTGCAGGCCACCGTCCTGACCGCATGGACGCGGCCGGAGCGCAGGGCGTCGATGGGACGCCCGCCGAGTTCGGGCACGTCGCCCGTGAGCCACGACCACGCCTCCTCGTCGTCGTAGCCCGCGTCCGCGAGCGTGATGAGCGTGCCCCGCAGCGACGGCAGCACGCGCGCGGCCCCCTCCCCGTCGACGAAGGCGAGGGCGGGGATCGCCAGGGCGCCGCCTCCGCCGCGCCGCAGAGCGATGAGGCTGCGGTCGGCGAGCATGGAGCGGACGTCGCGTTGGGTCACGCCGAGCAGCTCCGCGGCTTGGGGGACGGACAGCCAGGATTCAGGCGAAACGGTCACTCGCACAGACTAGCCGAGAACGGCCGGGCCTGCGGGCCGCCGTGCCGTGTGGCGCACTCGTCCGGAAAACGTGTGGCGCGCCGGCCCGGAACGCGCTATTGTCACATGTGGCACATCGTTCACGGGATCATCACGATTCTCATCGATAACTCGTTACACAGACGGGAGACCTGGAGGCACCTCATGTCCATGCGCACGTATGTGACACGCACATCGACCGCTCTCGCCACGGCGACCGCAGCCCTCGGCGTCCTCACCCCGACTTCCCACGCCGGGTCACAGGCCAAGGCCTCGTCCGAACCGGCGGCGCACGAACGCCCGGCCCTCGCCGTGGTCTCGGGTCCCGCGGCCGTGCCGGTCACGCTCGCGGCCGTGGGAGAGTCGACGGCAGGCTCCCTCGCCCTCGTGCCGGCGGCCTCGCAGGGATCGGTCCACGTCGTGGCCGGCGGGGAGACGCTGTCGGGGATCGCCCGCCGCCACTCGACGACCGCCTCGGCGCTCGCCTCCGCCAACGGCATCGCGGACCCCGACCGCATCTTCCCCGGCCAGCGGCTGACGATCCCCACGGCTGTCAAGGCCTCGGCCTCGGTCCCCTCCGATCCGGTGCCCAAGACCTTCCTCCACTACACGTATTCGGACGAGGTGAACGCCGCGGCGAACCGGAACCGGGCCTCCTTGGAAGGCGTCTCGACGCCTTCGGCGGTGAAGATGCGCGAAATCGTGCGCGAGGCGGCGGCGAAGATGGGAGTCGACCCCCGGCTCGCCCTTGCCCACGCCTCCGTCGAATCGGACTTCGACATGCGCACGGTCTCCCCCGCCAACGCCGTGGGGGTCATGCAGGTCATCCCGTCCTCGGGCGAGTGGGCCTCGCGCATGGTCGGGCGCCAGCTCAACCTGCTCGATCCGCAGGACAACGCGGTGGCGGGCGTGGCGATCATCCGCTACCTGCAGAAGAACGCCGACGACATGGACCAGGGCATAGCCGGCTACTACCAGGGCCTGGGAGGCGTCAAGAAAACCGGGATGCGCCCCGACACCCAGAAGTACGTCGCGAAGGTCCGCGCCGCCATGGCCCAGTTCTGAGCCCTCCGGGGACCGGTCCGCGCGGGGCGGCTCCTGTAACCGAGGTGGCCGTGCTTTTAGTACTCTTAACCCGTGGTATCGGACTCGCTCCTGGGAGCCGTCGTCGACGGACGCTACGTCATCGCCAGGCGCATCGCGCGCGGCGGAATGGCGACGGTCTACCGCGCCCGGGACAAGCGCCTCGAACGGGACGTGGCGATCAAGCTCATGCACCGGCATCTGGCCGAGAGCCCTGACTTCACGGCGCGGTTCAATCGCGAGGCCAGGGCGGCGGCGCGGCTGTCCTCGGCCTACGTCGTCACGGTCCACGACCAAGGCGTGTGGGACTCGGGAGACGGGCGCCACGCCTACCTCGTCATGGAGTACGTCCCCGGCCCCGACGTGCGCAGCGAACTGATCCGCACCGGCAGCTTCACCCTCGGCACGGCCCTGGCGATCACCGAGCAGACCCTGCGCGCGCTCAGCAGCGCGCACTCGGCGGGCATCGTCCACCGCGACGTCAAACCCGAGAACGTCATGCTCACCTCGCGGATCCCGCCCGTGTCGATATTCGAGCGGCCTGAGATCCACGCCAAAGTCGCCGACTTCGGACTGGCCCGCGCGGTCACCTCGGTCTCCCCGACGACCGGGCAGGCCATGGGAACCGTGACCTACATGGCCCCCGAAGTCATCACGACCGGCGTCGCCGAGGCCCCGGCAGACGTCTACGCGGTGGGCATCATGCTCTACGAGTTCCTCACGGGCGAGCTCCCCTTCCAGGCCGAGACCCCCATCGCCACGGCGTACATGCACATCAACGAGCCCATGCCGCACGTCGCGGAGCAGGCCGACTGGATCCCCGCGTCCCTCGACTCCTTCATCGCGCTGCTGACGGCCAAGGACGCCTCGCAGCGGCCGGCCAACGGCGAGGAGGCGCTCCGCGAACTCCTCGCCATCACCCGGTCGATCCCCGAGGAGGACCTCATCCGGCGCATCCCCGTCATCCCGGCGCCCCAGTCCGACGGCGAGGACGACGACGGCGAGGACGACGCCCCGCCCGATCCGAAGCCCCTCCCGGCCGCCCCCACGACGACGATGCCCATGCCCGGTCCCGTCCCCCCGGACGGCGCGGCACCGGCCGCCGAGCCGATCCCGCCCGGCGGCGGCGCAGACGACGGGAACGGGGCACGCCGCCTGCGGCGGCGACGGACGGACCTGCGCCACGAAACCCCGGAGCTGCCGGGCAGGAGACGGCGGCAGGGCCGCAGGGCCTGGGCGGCCCTGGCGATCCTGCTGGCGGTCGCCCTGACCGCCGTGCTGTGGTACTTCCGCGCCGGGCCGGGCAAGCGGGTCACGATCCCGGCGGTGGCGGGGCAGACTTACGAGCAGGCCCTCAGCTCCCTCCGCGAGGAGGGGCTGACCGCCAGGCGCCGCAACGTCTATTCGGACACCGTGCCGTCCGGGTCCGTCGTCTCCACCGATCCGGGCGGGGGCGGAAGGGTCCATCCGAGCAGGGTCGTCACCGTCACGGTCTCCCGCGGCGTCGAACAGGTGACCGTCCCCGATCTGTCGGGGCTGTCCGCACAGGAGGCCAGGCGGAGGCTCGGCTCGGCCCGTCTCGTCTACAGGGAGGCCGCCGTCTACTCGGAGTCGGTGGACGAGGGCAGGGTCGTCTCGCAGTCGGTGGCCGCCGACACGGCGGTCAACCACGATTCGGCGGTCACCGTGACGATATCCAAGGGCCGCCAGCCGATCAGGGTCCCCAACGTCGTCGGCAAGTCCGAAGCCGACGCGAACAACGCCATAAGGAAGGCCGGGCTGACGGTCTCCCGCCAGGAGGAGCACTCGGACACCGTCGCCCAGGGAGTCGTCATCTCCCAGGACCCGAGCAAGGGGACCGTCCACCGGGGCGACTCGGTGACGGTGGTCGTCTCCCAGGGCCCGGAGCTCGTCGACGTCCCCAACGTCGTCGACATGCGCCGCGAAGAGGCCACGACGACGCTGCAGAACGCGGGCTTCCAGGTGCAGGCCGACAACGTCTTCGGCGGCTACTTCGGGATCGTCCGCTCCCAGAGCCCCGCGGCCGGGACGAAGGCCCGTAAGGGGACGGGCGTGAAGATCGCGGTCTTCTAGGGCCGCGTCCCCGCACAGGGCGGGCTGATCCAGAAGACCACCGTCTACGACCGCACCATCGAAGCCGCGTCCCCGCACAGGGCGGGCTGATCATGCGCGACACATCGAGGTCGGGCCGCGCCTCCGGGGGCACGCGACGGTGCGGGCACGGATCGAACGGCTCGAACTCCGGCCGGCAGACCCGGCGGGCTGGCTACAGATGGACGTCGCGCAGCATCTCGGAGACGAGGAAGGCCATCTCCAAGGACTGCTGGTGGTTCAGACGCGGGTCGACGAGCGTCTCGTAGCGGGCGGGCAGGGTGTCTTCGACGATCTCCTCCGAGCCGCCGAGCACTTCGGTGACGTCGTCCCCGGTGAGCTCGACGTGGATGCCGCCGGGCTTGGTGCCCAGCGATTCGTGGACCGAGAAGAAGCCCCTGATCTCGGCGAGGATGTCGGCCAGGCGCCTGGTCTTCATCCCGTTGGAGGCGCTGATGGTGTTGCCGTGCATGGGGTCGGTCACCCACGTGACCGGGCGGCCGTCGTCGCGGACGGCCTCGACGAGGGCGGGCAGGCGCTCTTGGACCGTCGAGGCCCCCATGCGGGCGATGAGGGTCAGCCGTCCGGGCGTCCCCTCGGGATTGAGCCTGTCGACGAGGGCGAGGACGTCGGCGGGCCGGGCGGAGGGGCCGAGTTTGACGCCGATCGGGTTGCGGACGCGGCTGAGCAGCTCGACGTGCGCGCCGTCGACGTCGCGCGTGCGCTCGCCGATCCACAGGAAGTGCGCCGAGCAGTCGTAGGGCTGTCCCGTCCGCGAGTCGACGCGGGTCAGGGCCTCCTCGTAGGGGAGGATGAGGGCCTCGTGGGAGGCGTAGAGGTCCACCGTGCGCAGGGATTCGTGGTTGACGCCCGCCGCGAGCATGAACCGCATCGCCCGGTCGATCTCCGTCGCGACCGTCTCGTAGCGTGCGTAGGCCGGATTGGCCATGAACCCCTTATTCCACTCGTGGACCTTGTCGAGGTCGGCGAAGCCCCCCGTGGTGAAGGCTCGGATGAGGTTCAGCGTGGCCGCCGAGCGCTGATAGGCCTCGACGAGCCGACGCGGGTCGGGCGTGCGGGACGGGCGGGAGAACTCGTGTCCGTTGACGGCGTCGCCGAAGTAGGAGGGGAGCGTGGTCCCGTCGCGGGTCTCCGTCGGGGCCGACCGAGGCTTGGAGTACTGGCCGGCCATGCGCCCGATCTTGACGACGGGGACCGACGCCCCGTACGTGAGGATGACGGCCATCTGGAGGATGGTGCGGATCTTGGCCCTGATGTGGGAGGCGGTCGCCTCCTCGAAGGACTCGGCGCAGTCCCCGCCCATGAGGACGAAAGCCTCGCCCCGCGACGCGGCGGCCATCTCCCGCTGGAGCCGGTCCGCCTCGCCGGCGAACACCAGCGGGGGCAGGGTCCGCAGATACGCGACAGTCGCCTCCAGATCGCCCGCGTCCGGCCAGTCCGGCTGGTGTCCGGCCGGACGGTCCCTCCAGGCTCTGACGGAGGTCGCGTTCGCATCGTCTGCGTCGGTGAACATGACGACGATTCTAGTCCGGTCCGCCCGGCTCCGGCGGTCGCCGGCCGCGGGCGTCGGGCAGCCCGCTGCGCGTCGGGCCGCCCGCACCGCCCGTCAGCGAACCTCGAACTTCTGGCCGATGGCGCCCATGAGGTTGGCGAACCACCGCTGGGAGACGTCGAAGGCCTTGTGGCCCTTGATGCGCGGGAAGGCGATGCACGAGAGCTCGTCGCCGTTCTCCTCGTCCTGGCCGATCACGCCGGACGTGCCCTCCAGGGCGCAGTCGACGGCCATGTCCACCATCGAGCCGATGAGGGCCAGGTCGTCCGCGTTCGAATGCCAGGCGCGCGAGTAGTAGCCCGACTTCTGCACCATGACCTTCTCCGCGCCGATGCGCTCGGCGAACTGCTTGGCGAACCACTGGCCGGGATTGACGGTGTCGAGCTTGACGTGGCCGAAGGGGTCGCGCTCGACCTCCTCGCCCGCGGCCTCCTTCTCGGCGACGATCTCGTCGACCCCGGCGCCCTCGGAGAGGAAGATGTTGACGTTGCCGATCTCGTCCATGATGCCGCGCAGCCGCTTGGCCTCCCCGTCGATGTCGATGGACAGCTCGGGCAGGTAGACGGCGTGGACGTCCCACCGTTCCTTGGACAGGCCGAGGGCGGGCGCCCACTCCTGCTCGACGACCCACGCGTGGTAGTACTGGGCGGACTGGGCGGTCAGGTAACCGCAGTTGCGGCCCATGACCTCGTGGACGATGAGCATCCGGGGGTTGGACCGGTGCTCGCCGATGACGTGCTGGGCGAATCCCGAGGCCTCCTCGGCCGCGGTCCAGGCGCCCAGGGACTGACGGATGGGAACGATGTCGTTGTCGATCGTCTTGGGGAGCCCCACGACCGTCAAGTCGTAGTCGTGCTCCTTGAGGTAGGCCGCGAGGTCGGCGGCTGTCGTGTTGGTGTCGTCGCCGCCGATCGTGTGGAGCACGTCCACGCCGTCGGCGCGCAGGCGCTCGGCTGCGACCTCGAGGGGATCCTCGCCTTCCTTGACCAGGCCGCGCTCCACGAGGTTCTTCGCGTTCGTCAGCTTGACGCGGGAGTTGCCGATCGGCGATCCGCCGAAGCGGGAGAAGATGTGGGCGCTGCGGCGCGCCTCCTCGCCGACGACGACGTAGTTGCCGGTCAGGAGGCCGTGGTATCCGTACTGGTAGGCGATGATCTCGATGTCGGGGGCGATCTCGGTGTAGCGCTGGATGAGCCCTCCCACGGCGGAGGACAGGCAGGGGGCGAAACCGCCGGCAGTGAGCAGAGCGACGCGACGAACCGTCATGATGGAACCTTCCTAAAGATCTTCTTCTCGGCGCGCGGGGACGACGCCGTCGGGCACATATGCACCGCTGCGTTCCATTCTACCCGCGACTATGCTGGGACGTATGACTCGAGACGCGGAAGCTGAAGACTTCGACGAGCGCTGGGAGGAGATCGTCACGGAACTCTCGGATTTGGACGGCCTGGAGCTCGCCGACGCCTCCGAGTTCGACCTCGACGGCCTCGGCGGGGGCAGGGCGGCCGACGCCGAGGCGGGCGGCCTCCGGGAGCCCGGAGAGTGGGAGGAGGGCGCCGGGGACGACGTCGAGACCGTGGCGAGTCTGTCCGGCGGGCCCCGCGACTGGAGCCCCGCCGAGGAGGACGAGGAGGACGTCGTGCTCGTCCCCGTCGATCCCGACGACGCAGCGCCCGCTTCGCCGCGCACGAGGCTCCTGTGGCTGGCCGCGGCGATCAGCGTCCTGGTCTCGACCCTGGTCGCGCTGGGCGCGGTCTCCGGCGGCTCCTCCATCGCCCTGGGGGCGGGCGCGCTGGGGTTCGCCCTAGCCGCCATCGCCGCGTTCTCCTCGTCTCCGCGCGCCGAGGACGTCGATCCCTTCGACGACGGCGCCCGGCTGTGAGGCCTGCGGCGAATCGGAAGGCGTCGGAACCGCCGGATACGCTGGACGCGTGGCAGACGACGATCCTCTCGGCGCGCGGGTCGGCCGCGCGTCGACGCGCGGCGCCCAGCTCGCCTTCGACGATCTGGGCGTGCCCCTCGAGGAAGCGTCCTTCGTCGTCGTCGACTTGGAGACGACCGGCGGCAGGCCCGCACCCAACTCGATAGCGGATATCGGCGCGGTCAGGGTGCGCGGAGGCGAGACGCTCGGCGAGTTCGCGACCCTCGTCGACCCGGGCGAGCCCATCCCCGCCTTCATCACGGCTCTGACGGGCATCACCACCGCCATGGCGCTCTCGGCGCCCCGAATCGGCGAGGTCCTCCCCTCCTTCATGGAGTTCCTCGGGCCCGGCCCCGACACGGTCCTCGTGGCCCACAACGCGGCCTTCGACGTCGGCCACCTCAGGGCGGCCTGCGCCGGGCTCGGCATGGCCTGGCCGAAGGTCCGCGTGCTCGACACCGTCAAGCTCGCCCGCAGGGTCTTCACCCGCGACGAGGCGCCGAACGTCAAGCTCTCGACTCTCGCCCGCGTCTGCCGGGCCACGGTCAGCCCCACCCACCGGGCGCTCGACGACGCCCGGGCCACCGTCGACGTCCTGCACGCCATGCTCGCACGGCTCGGCCCGCTGGGCGTCACCCACTTGGAGGATCTGGCCTCGGCCGCCGACCCCGTTCCCGCCCGCCGCCGGGGGAAGGCGCACTTGGCCGAGGGGCTGCCGCACTCCCCCGGCGTCTACCGGTTCATCGGCCCCGCGGGGGACGTCCTGTACGTCGGCACGTCCGCGAACGTCCACAGGCGCGTCCGCCAGTACTTCACCGCCGCGGAAACCCGCAGGCGGATCGCCGAGATGGTGGATCTGGCCGTGAGGGTCGAGGCGAAGCCGACGGCCACCGTCCTGGAGGCCGGAGTCCTCGAGCTGCGCGACATCGCCCGGCTCGACCCTCCGTACAATCGCCGGTCCAGGCGGCCCGACCGCCTGCCGTGGCTGGTCCTGACCGAGGAGGCCCATCCGCGGCTGTCGATCACGCGCGCGGTCCTCCTCGACCGGGTCGCCGACGCCCTGGGCCCCTTCCCTTCCCAGGCCCAGGCCCGCAAGGCCGCTCGGCTCGTCGCCGACGACTGCCGGCTGCGCACCTGCACCGCGCGGCTCCCCGCGATCCCGCGCGCCCGGGTCCGCGCCTGCCACCTGTGCGAGCTGGGACGATGCTCGGCGCCGTGCGTGGACGCCGAGGGGGCCCGGCGGGCGCCGCAGGAGGCGGCGGCGATCCTCGCGGGGGCCTGCGACGGCCTGTGGAAGCGCCAGACGGCGCGGCTGGCGGCGCTGGCCGAGCTGGAGCGCTTCGAGCAGGCGGGCGCGCAGCGCGACAGGCTGGGAGCCGTCCTGGCGGCCCAGCGCCGCAAGGAGAGGCTCCTGCCCCTCCTGCTCTCCCGGGAGATCGTGGCGGCCAGGCGCGAAGGCTCCGGCTGGCAGATCGCCGCCATACGCTACGGGCGGCTGGCGGGAACGGCTCGCGCGCAGGCGCATCCCCTCTGTGCGGCCGAGGCGCTGCTCGCCGTCGCGGAGGCGGTCGGCCGACCCCGCCTGGTGGGAGGAGCGGCGCATCCCGAGGAGACCGAGCTGCTCGCCTCGTGGCTGTGGAGCCGGGACACGCGGCTCATCGCGGTCTCGGGCGAGGTCCCCGTGGCCCTGCCCCGCCGGTCGGCGGCCCGGTTCCGCGTCCCCGGGCCGCAGTGCGGGGGCGAAGCCGCCTGCCAGGCGGACGGCGGGACGTGAACGTCGCGGGCAAGCCCGGGCGGCGGGAGGCCGCGGAGGGCGTGGCCGGCCCGGTCACGAGCCGGACAGTTCGATCCAGCGATCGAGCAGCGACGCCGCGGCGCCCGAGTCGATCGAGCGAGCGGCCACCTCGTAGGCGGCCCTCATCCGCTCGGCGAACGTGCCGTCCCCGGGGCGCGTCCCCTCGTGTCTGTCGGCCACCACGAGGGCCCCGGCGGCATTGAGGAGGACGGCCTGTCTGACCGGCCCGTCGGCCCCGCCGAGCACTGCCCGGGTGACCTCGGCGTTGAAGTCGGGCTCTCCCCCGCGCAGGTCGTCGACGGTGGCGGGGGGCAGTCCGAGCTCGTCCACCGCGTCGAACTCGCGGTGGACGACGCCGCCTTCGCGCACCTCCCAGACGTCGTTGGGGGCGGCGGCCGACAGTTCGTCCATGCCGTTGCGGCAGCGGAACACGAGGCCCCGCGATCCCCTGTCGGCGAGCACTCCGCACACCAGGGCGGCGAAGTCCTCGCGGGAGACGCCGATGGCCGAGACGGCCGGGCGGGCGGGATTGGTCAGCGGGCCGAGGATGTTGAAGGCGGTGGCGACCCCCAGTTCGCGGCGCGTGGGGGAGACGAAGCGCATGGCAGGGTGGAAGGCGTTGGCGAAGACGAAGGCTATGCCGAGTTCCGCGAAGACCCGTTCGACCTCCTCCGCGGGGAGGTCGACGGCAACGCCGAGCGCCTCTAGGCAGTCCGCGGCCCCCGACGCCGAGGACGACGCCCGGTTGCCGTGCTTGACGACCGGCACTCCTGCGGCCGCCACGACGAGCGCGGCCGTCGTCGAGACATTCACCGTCTTCAGGCGGTCGCCGCCCGTGCCGACGATGTCGAGCTGCTCCCCCTCGACGGAGAGGGGGACGGCGTGGGCGAGCATGGCCTCGGACATGCCGCGGATCTCGGCGGGCGTCTCGCCCTTGCCGGCGAGAGCGGTCAGGAAGCCCGCGAGCACGACGCCGGACGCGTTGCCGTCCATGACGTCGTTGATCGCCCAAGCGGTCTCCTCCGCGGTCAGGTTCTGCTTGGCGATGAGACGCGCGATGACGTCGGGCCAGGTCGGATGCGCCATGGAGCCCCTATCCTCGAAGGATCTCCGCGACCGCGCCGGAGAGGACGCGCGGGTTGACGGGGAGGGGAAGGATCCTCTCGGCGCCCGACCATCGCCCGAGCCATTCGTCCTGCGGCCGGGCGATGAGGAGGACGAAGGGGATGTCGGCGTCGATCTCGTCGTGGACCATCTTGCCTATCCCCATGCCGCCGAGCTTGGGGGCCTCCGCGTCGAGGATCATCAGGGCGCAGCCGCCTGCGCGGACCTCGGACAGCAGAGCCTCGGGCGTGGCGGTCTCCTTCCACCGGATCTCAGGCAGCCCCTTGCCTGCGCGGCGCCCGACGGAGGAGAGGACCTCGCGTCGCGTGTCGGCGTCGTCCGAGTACACGACGATCGATACTGCGTCGGCCGCCTCGGGGGCGTCGAGCTCTGCCATGCCTTCCTCCGTTCTCGTCCGGGCAACGGTCACATTCTAGCCGTCGCCTCCCCGAACCGCCGCACAGCCGGCACGCGCCCGGCGAATCGGCGGTCGGCCCGACCTTGGAGTCCCTCCGACTCGAGGCGGATCCGCAGACGCCCGGCGGCGAATCGGAGGGAATCGGATGGTGACTTCGGCCTGTGCGGCGGGTACAGTCGCAAGTGGGGCGCTCGCAGGATCTCCGAGGCTGCCCGCGTCGGACGACCGGCGGGACCCGAGGGCGAAGCTGTTCACACGACGGGGGTCGATTCACCGATGACGAGGTCAGAAATCAACGCGACGATCGAACGGTTCGAGGGCCTGGAACGCCGATTCGAACTGCCTGCCTACCTCTCCTTCACGCCCGGGGAATGGGCGGCGAAGGGCAGGGTGTCCGTCCCCGGCGGCATCACGCCCGCGACCCTTCCCGACTACGCCGAGGCGGGGGCCGACGCCGTCATCGCCGGCGGCGGGATCGCGCACGCCCCGGACCCCGCCGCCCAGGCCGAGCGGCTGGCCGGCATGGCCCACTCCCGGGAGGCGAACCGATGACGGGCGGCGCCAACGCTGCGGCCGGGAACGGCGCCGCTGTGGGAAACGCGGAACTGCGCGCGATCCTGGACGAGGTGGGCGCCTACGGGGAGAGGATCTCCGGCCGGGAGCTGAAGGCGGCGGCCGAGGCGATCGTCCGAGCGCGGCGCGTCTTCGTCGCCGGCGCAGGCCGCACCGGATTCGCCTCCCGCGCCTTCGCGAACCGCATGATGCACCTGGGCAAGCCGGCGTTCTTCGTGGGCGAGACGACCACGCCGTCCGTCGGGGAGGGCGACGTCCTGGTCGTCGGCTCCGGATCGGGCACCACGGCGAGCCTCGTGGCGGCGGTCGAGAAGGCGAAGGGGATCGGCGTCGAAGTGGTCACGCTGACGATGTTCCCCGACCACCGGATAGGCGCCCTGGCCGACGTGGTGGTCGCCGTCCCCGGGGTCACGCCGAAGCGCGCGCCGGGCGAGGCGCAGAGCGCCGAATCGATCCAGCCGATGGGCTCGCTCTTCGAGCAACTGTGCTGGCTCGCCTACGACGCGCTGGTGCTGATCCTCATGCCCCTGCTCGGGCAGACCGGCGAGAGCATGTTCGAGCGCCACGCGAACCTCGAGTGAGCCGAGCCGGCCTCCCCCGGTGCGCCGGATTCCACGGATTCCCCGTCCTCGTCGAGACTGCACGCGAACGGCCTCCCCCGGGGCGCCGGATCCCACCCGCCTCCCGCACCACACGACAACACGCCATTCGAGGAGACGCAATGGAACGCTCAGACATCCTCGGCCGCGTAGGCAGCATGCAGCAGCTCGCCTACGCTCGCCGCATCCGCTACGAGGAGGGCCGCGCCGCCGGAATGCGGGCCATCGAGGTCAAGAACGGCGACGTCAGATTCGTCGCGATGGAAGACAAGGCCCTCGACGTCAGCGAATTCGAATACCGGGGCGTCAGCCTCGGCTTCCTGTCCAAACCCGGCCTGAACGGGCGCAACCCCTTCGACACCCTCAGCGACGACGTGGCCCGCAGCATCATGGGCGGCATGTTCTTCACCTGCGGGTTCGAGAACATCGGCGCCCCCTACACGGACGCGGAGGGGAAGCGGTATCCCCTGCACGGCCGCATCCGGACGAGCCCGGCCGAGCACGTGCGGGCCGACGCCGGCTGGGAGGGGGACGACTACGCGGTCACCTTGAGCGGCGAGGTGCGCGAGGCCGAGCTCTTCGGCGAGAACCTCGTCCTGCGCCGCACCGTCTCCTCGCGGCTGGGCGAGGCGTCGATCGCCGTCGCGGACGAAGTCGTCAACGAGGGATTCACCCCTCAGCCCATGATGTTCATGTACCACTGCAACGTCGGCTGGCCGCTGCTGTCCGAGAGCGCGGAGATCGTCATTCCGAGCATCCGCGTCGCACCCCGCGACGAGGCCGACTGGTCGACGGTCCAGGCCCCGGTGCCCGACAAGCCGGAGAGCGTGTTCATCCACACGCTGGCGGCCGAGCCCGACGGCTCGACCTTCGCCTCGGTGGCCAATCCGGAGCTGGGAATCGCTCTCGTCCTGGAGTTCTCCGTCGAGGAGTTCCCGTACTTCATGCAGTGGAAGTCCATGGCCGCGGGAGACTACGTCGTCGGCCTGGAGCCCTCCAACTCCTCCATTCTCGGGCGGGGACACCACGAGGAGCGGGGCGACCTCCACATCCTCCAACCGCAGGCGAGCGAGGTCAAACATCTGACCGTGTCCGCCGTGGAGGGTCGGGAGGCGATCGCCCGCCTCCGCAGGCGCAGGGACGGGTTGGTGCGACGCGGCGGCATCCGCCCTGTCCTTTAGGGACGAACGTCCCTATACTTGAATCGTCCCAGACAACGGTCCGGCCCCGCTCTACCGCCATCGGCCGGACGCCCGCCGCCCGGCGGCCGCGAACGGAGGAACAACATGACCTACACCCTGCCAGAGCTCCCCTACGACTACGCGGCTCTGGAACCCCACATATCCGCGAAAATCATGCGGCTCCACCATGACAAGCACCACGCCGCGTACGTGGCGGGCGCCAACGCCGCGCTTGAGAATCTGGCCGCAGCCCGCCAGGCGGGCGACTTGTCCAAGATCAACCAGTTCTCCAAGGACCTCGCCTTCAACCTGGGCGGGCACACCAATCACTCGATCTTCTGGACGAATCTCTCCCCGGACGGCGGCGGCCGGCCCGAGGGCGAACTGGCCGGGGCGATCGACGACGCCTTCGGATCCTTCGACTCCTTCGTCGCGCACTTCACCGCGGCGGCGACCGGCATCCAGGGATCGGGGTGGGCGGTGCTCGCCTACGACTCGATCTCCGGCGGGCTCGTGGTCTTCCAGCTCTTCGACCAACAGGCGAACGTCCCCGCGGGGATCGTCCCGCTGTTCATGGTGGACATGTGGGAGCACGCGTTCTACCTCGACTACCTCAACGTCAAGGCCGACTACGTGAAGGCCATCTGGAACATCGCCGACTGGCGGAACGTCGCCGAGAGGCTCGAGGCGGCGAAGGCCCGTGCCGCGGGCCTCATCGTCGGCTGATTCCGGCGACGCTGAGCAGTGGGGGGCGGCCCGGGCCGCCCCCCACTGCTCAGCGTATGCCGCCGGCTCGGACCGCGCCGGGCGCGGTCCGTCCGCTCCCTCGGCCCGTCACCCGTCCTGGTAGTAGGCGAGGATGTCGACGACCACGAACACGGGCGGCACCGACGACGCCGAGCCGCTGTTCTCCTGCGTCTTGGGCACCGTCAGCAGAACGCGGGAGCCCACGGGCGTTCCGACGAGCTCGTCGAAGGGGGTGCCCCTGCCGATCGTGGAGGCTTGGGGGCCTCTCTTGCCGTCCCACGTGGTCTCTTTGACGGTGCCGTCCTTCGACGCCACGTAGTAGGAGACGTACATCGTGCCCTTCGAGCCCACTTCGGGGCCGGTGCCGCGTGCGATGACGGTCTTCGTCCTCGTCGTGGGCTCGGCCGCGTTCTCCTTGACCTCGACCTTCGTCACCGGCTTGCCGATGGCGCCCGTGATCCGGACGGGCAGCGTCGCCTGATCGACGACGGCCGTGGCGTCGGCCTGGCCCGCCTCGGTGATGGAGAGCGCGTCGTGGACCTCCACGTAGAAGACGATCGTGTCGTCGCCCGAGATCCCCGCGTCCGGCTGGCCGCTCGGCCCGTATCCGTCCTTGGGGGGGATGGAGAGCATGACCTTGTCGCCGACGTGGAGCCCGGCCAAGCCCTTGCCCCATCCCGGCACCAGCTTGGACAGAGGCATGCGCAGCGGAGTCCCCTTGGCGAAGGAGGAGTCGAAGGGCTGGGTCTTCCCCCACACCTGCCCCACGTAGTCGGCGACGATGACGTCGGAAGCCTCGATCTCCGCTCCCTTCCCCTTCTCCAGGACGGTCACCTTGAGTTCCTTGGGAGGATCCGCCTTGGGGAACTTGATGAGGGGCTTGCCGCCGGCATATGTGAGCTTGGGGCTGTTGGCGTCGGGCGTCGACTTGACCGCCGTCGTCTTCTTCCCGTCCGGACCGTCGCCGGAATTGGAGCAGGCCACCAGGGAGACGGCGAAGACGGCGGCTAGCAGACCGCGGAGTATTCTGTGTCGCATGCCCTTCCCCTCAGTGGAAGGAGTCGCCGCAGGCGCACGAACCCACAGCGTTGGGATTGTCGATCGTGAAGCCCTGCCGGTCGATGGAGTCGGCGAAGTCGATCGACGCCCCGTCCAGGTACGGCTTGGACATCTTGTCGACGATCACTTCCACGCCCCCGAAGTCGCGGACGGCGTCGCCGTCGAGGATGCGCTCGTCGAAGTAGAGCTGGTACATGAGTCCCGAGCAGCCACCGGGCTGGACGGCGACGCGCAGCCGGAGGTCGTCGCGACCCTCCTGTTCCAGAAGCGCCTTGACCTTCGAGACGGCCGCCTCGCTGAGGTTGACGTTGTGACTGACGGCGTCGAGCGTTTCGCTCATTGCTTCCTCCAACAGGTTGTACGTGAAGTGGTTGTACGTGAACAAGCGTAGTGTGGGACGGGCGGACATTCTAGCAACGCGTGCCAGCTTACACTCCGCGTCCGGTGCGCCGAGGCGATCGGCCGGTCAATCATTCCCATCCCCATGTGCCGGCGACGCGTGCGACGGCGTCTGTCAGCGCGCCGGCCATCCCGGCGGCGGTGGCGGGAGTCTCCGGGGCGTCGTCGAAGGCCCGTCCGGGCCTGATCTCGTAGACTCCGTTGAGCCCGAGCCTGGCCAGCTCCGAGCGCTGCAGGCTCGCGCTGTCGCAGACGAGGACGAGCGGCACGGCTCGGCGTGCGGCGCATGCGACCGCGGCGTCGAGGCCGCCGGGCGGGCTCTCCCCGACCGCGCCGCTCACGTAGAGGCACAGGTCCGCCTGCGAGGCCCACCCCTCCAGCGCGACGGCGACCGCTTCCCGGACGGGCAAAACCCGTGCTCCGACGATCCGCAGTCCGAAGGCGGCCCCTCCCCCGGCGCCGGCGTAGGGGCCGCGGACGAGGTCCTCCGCTCCCAGAAGGTCCCCGCCCGTCTGCGCGTCGGCGTCGGCGGACGCCGCGGCCATCGCCGCGGACGCCTCCCCGAGGGCCCTCTCCATCTCCTGGGCGAGGGCGGGGGCCATGCCCCGCCTCGTCCAAGCGCGGGCGAGCCCCGTCGGGCCCAGGAGGCGCTGGGGTCCCCCGGTGAAGACCGTCAGGTGGCTCGGGCGCAGGACGCGGCGGGCGGCGGCGATCCGCCCC
>NZ_KE951421.1:0-6838 GCF_000466165.1 Actinobaculum sp. oral taxon 183 str. F0552 | reverse complement strand
CCGCCCCGCCATATCCGACGGCAGCGGCAGGCCGGGCGTCCAGGACCGCGGAAGCGGCCGTCCCGACAGGGAGCCGACCATGCCGGCGCCGAGGTCGCCGATCGCCGCGAACGACGACAGCACGGCGACGATCTCGCGTGGGCGCCGCCGCGCCGCCCACGCGAGATCCCGGCCGATCGCCGCCGTCCCGGCCGGCGCGGCGGGCGAGCGCGTGTAGTCCAGGACGACCCGGTCGGCACCGACCCAGGCGAATCTCCTGCCGGCGGCTCCGGGGACGTCCACCTGCGTCGTGGCGCCGAGCATCCCCTGGACGCCGGACGTCGCATAGGGCACGGCGGCCGCGTCGGAGACCGCGCGGACGTCGAGGGCGTCCGCGCCGCGTCTGCCCAGCCACGCACGGCGGACGAGGTCGGCGACCGCGCCGGCGCTCAGGCCCGGCAGCGGCGCCGCCGCCACCGCGACCCTCACGCCTGGCCGGCCAGACGCGAGAGCAGGAGGGCTTCGGCCAGGATCGCATTGCGCCAGTCGCCCAAGTGCAGCGACTCGTTCTGGGAGTGGGCGCGCGTGTCGGGGTCCTCCACCCCGGTGACGAGGATGTCGGCCTCCGGGAAGGCGTCGTGGAGGTCGGCGATGAAGGGGATGGACCCGCCCACTCCGATGTCGACCGGCGGACGCCCCCAGGCCCGGGCCAGGGCCCATCTCCCGGCGCTCGCCGCGGGGGAGTCCCCCGCGGCCTTGAAGGCGGGGCCCGTCTCCTCCACGGACGCTTCGACGCGGGCCCCGAAGGGCGCGTTCTCCTCCAGGTGCCTGACGAGGGCCTGGGCGGCCTCGCCGGGGTCCTGGCCCGGGGCCACCCTCAGGGAGAGCCGGACGGTGCAGGCGGGGATGAGGGTGTTGGAGGCCTCGGCCGTGCTCGTCACGTCCATTCCGATGACCGTCAGCGACGGCTGGGTCCACAGGCGCGAGGCGATCGATCCGCGGCCGGTCAGCCGGACGCCGTCGAGCAGGCCCGTGTCGGCGCGCAGGTCCTCTTCGGCGTATTCGGCCGTCGCGTCGTCGTAGGACGCCAGCCCGCGGACGGCGACCGCCCCGTCGGCGTCGTGGAGCGTGGCGACGAGCCGCGCGGCGCACGTGACGGCGTCGAGGACCGGCCCGCCGTACATCCCCGAGTGCAGGGCGTGGTCCAGCGTGCGCACGGTGAATTCGGCCGTGACCACTCCGCGCAGCGACGTGGTCAGCGAGGGGACGCCGACCTTCCAGTTGTTGGAGTCGGCCACGACGATCACGTCGGCCGCGAGCCGGTCCGCGTAGGCGGCGAGGAAGTCCTTGAAGGTCGGCGAGCCCACCTCTTCCTCGCCCTCGACGAACAGGGTGACTCCCAGGCCGGACTCTCCGCCGAGCGCCGCCAAGGCCCCGAGATGGACCATGATCCCGGCCTTGTCGTCGGCGGTTCCCCTGCCGTAGAGCCGTCCGTCGCGTTCGACGGGTTCGAAGGGCTCGGAGAGCCAGCCGTCCGGCGAGCCCGCGGGCTGGACGTCGTGGTGGGCGTACAGGAGGACGGTCGGCTGGCCGGGAGCCGCCCGGCGGTGGGCGAGGACGGCGGGCCGCCCGCGCAGTCCCGCCGCGGTCTCCAGTTCGACGACCTCGGCGTCCAGCCCTCGGGTGCGGGCGAGCTCGGCGACCGCCTCGGCGCTTTCGCGCATGCGCTCCGCCGCCTGGGGGAACGCCGACACCGAGGGGATGCGCACGAGGGACTCCAGCTCGTCCCTCGTGCGAGCGAGGGCGGCGTCCACCCGGCGCGTCAGTTTCTCTGCGTGGTTCATCCTCCCAGCCTATCGGCAGCCCGCCCTCCCGCGTCCCGTACACTGGGACGTGCACGCACGACGTCGAGGATGGAGCGAATGTTCGGCAAGAAGAAGGAATCGCACGACGGCCGGCAGCCGGCCGAGGCCCCGAGGGAACCCGCGCCCGCCCCGAAGGGGTACACGGCCGGGAAGGGAACGCCAACGCCGCGTCGCAAGGACGTCGAGGCGAGGAACCGGCGCCCGATCGTCGCCGACAAGGCCCGCATGTCGAAGGAGGAGCGCAAGGCTCTCCGGTCCGAGCAGCGCGCCCGGTCCAACGAGGCGTGGCAGAAAGGCCAGGCGGCCATGCGGTCGGGAGACGAACGCCACATGCCCCCCGCCCACGCCGGCCCCGTCCGGCGCTTCGGGCGCGACATGATCGATTCGCGCTTCAGCCTCGCCTCCCTCTTCATGCCCCTGGCGCTCGTGCTCTTCGTCGCCATGCTGCTCCAGAGCCGCTTCCCCGCCCTGGCCCTGGCGATACTCCTGGGAACCTACGTCCTGTTCGTCATCATGGTGATCGACACCGGGCTGGCCGTGCACCGCACGCGCATCCTGGCCCAGCATAAGTTCGGCGAGGACCGCGTCCCGCGGGGATTCAGCACGCAGCTGTTCAGCCGCTCCTTCTACATCCGCCCCTGGCGCATGCCCCGAGCCCAGGTCCGCCTCGGCGAGACTCCCTCGGGCGGCACCCGCGAGGACTACCGGCAGGCCAGGGCCGCCCGCGCGGGACGCGGGAAGGGGTGATCGCGGTCGCCCGCCGGCGCCGACCCGGTTCCGCCGCAGGGAATCCGGGTTACGCGGGCTTACGCGCCAGGGCCCTGTTGATCCGCCCCGGCATGAGCGGCCCCTCGTAGACGAATCCCGTCAGGGTCTCCAGCAGGTCGGCGCCCGCGCTGATCATCGCCTCGGCGTCGGCGACCGTGAAGACCCCTCCCACGCCGATGACGAGGTAGTGGGGCCCCAAGGCCGTCCGCAGACGGGAGACGACGGCCAGCGCGCGCTCGCGGACGGGCCTGCCCGACACTCCGCCCTCGCCGTGGGAGTGCGCGACCGTGGTGTTGGTCGCGACGACCCCGTCCAGATCCTCCTCCGCGACGAGGCGCGCGACGGCGTCGACGTCCCCGTCGGCCAGGTCGGGCGCGATCTTCACCAGGACGGGCACGTGCCTGCGCGCGGCGGCGTCGGCCGCCCGCCGCGTGGCGCGGACGATCGGGCGCAGGGCCTCGACGGCCTGGAGGTCGCGGAGCCCGGGGGTGTTGGGCGAGGACACGTTGACGACGAGGTAGTCGGCGTATCTGGCGAGTTTGCCCGCGCACGTCGCATAGTCGGCCGCCGCGTCCTCGGCGGCGACCCACCTGTTCTTCCCGATGTTGACCCCGACGACGCACGCGCGGCCCCTCCTGCTGGACCTGAGCCTGGCCAGGCGCCGGGCGACGGCGTCGGCGCCGTCGTTGTTGAAGCCCATGCGGTTGCGGAAGGCGCGCTCGCCGGGGATGCGCCACAGCCGGGGGCCCTCGTTGCCGGGCTGGGGCCGGGGCGTGACGGTCCCGATCTCGGTGAAGGCGAAGCCGAGGGCGATGGTTCCCAGGATCGCGGTGCCGTTCTTGTCCTGGCCCGCGGCCATGCCGAGGCGTCCGGGAACCGGCCGGGCGATGAGGCCCGCCAGCCGGTCGCCTCCCCGGTGTCCGACGGTGGCGGACGCCAGCGGCGCCAGGGGGCTTCGGCCGAAGGCTCCGATGGCGGACATCGCCGCGTCGTGGATCCTCTCGGGATCCGTCTTGGACAGGACGAGCCGGTAGACGAGCCTGTAGAGCATGTCAGCCTCCGTTGCGGGTGGCGATCTTCGACGGCGCGGACCACATCAGCCAGACGAGGGCGGCCAGGGCGCCGGCGGTGGGCAGGAAGTAGTAGGTCTGCCCGCCGTGGAACCAGGGGTTGACCCGATTCAGGTCCCAGCTCGCGAACACCAGCGCCGCGATGGGCGCCAGGAGGTTGAGGGTCCAGGAGACGAGGGCGAGGCGGCGCATGCGCCTACCGTTGTGGAGCACCCCGGCCGCTCCGGCGACCCAGGAGACGGCGGCGAGGAGGGTGAGCAGGCCCTCGGGCACGCGATGGTCGAGGAACGCGTCGGTGGACGCCACGATGCCCCGCCACAGGAAGATGACGGCGCCGACCGCCAGGACGCCGAAGAGGGCGCGCGGCCACCCCATGGCGGCCGTGCGCTCGTCGCGCAACTGCCCTGCGTCGGCCATCGGCGCTCCTTTTCATATCTCGTTCGGCGTCCTCGCGCCCCCGCGGGCTCGGCCGCGCTCCGGGCGCGGGGCGGATGGAGGCGGTTCCGGCTCCGAAGGCCGCGAGGGAACGACGCCCGCTCCCCCGCCCGGACACCCGGATTGTCCCCCGATGGGGCCGGGGGCGCCAAATCGGCGGCGGACGCCGCGGATCGCCCGGCGCTCCGTCTCACTGCCTGCGCTGGCGCTCGTTCCACTGGCGGATCGAATCCGGGTAGCCCGTTTTCACCACTTCGTAAAATGGGATTCCCAACTGCTGGGCCAGGCGTGCGGCTTCGGCGACGCCGGGAACCTTCCGGCGAGTCCACTCCCCGTCGCGCGCCACGAGCATGAGCGCCGACGGCTCCCTCGGGGTCTCGCGCTCGTAGTAGGCTTCGACCCCCTGCCGCGAGGCCACGAACCGTTCGAAGTGCCCGACGGTGGCGGTCTTCGCCGCAGCCTGACTCCGCCGCGAGGACGGCGAATCGCGTTTCCGTGAAAATAGACCCATGCCTTTAGCTTACGTGTCCAAGGTGACGAACATGGCAGAATGGAAATGTGCGAAACAACGCGTCGAGGCGGATAATTGGGACGTAAGTACTAGTCAATCGATCCTCATGACAAACTCGAAGGGGAGGAACGTGGCCGAGACTCTGGACTACGACATCGTTGTGCTCGGCGCGGGAAGCGGCGGCTATGCGGCCGCGATGCGCGCCGCGCAGCTGGGTTCGAAGGTGGCGCTCATCGAAGGCGACAAGGTCGGGGGCACGTGCCTGCATCGAGGCTGCATACCTACGAAGGCCTTGCTGCACGCCGCCGAAGTGGCCGACGAGATGCGCGAGGGCGCCTCGATCGGCGTCCGCGGGGCGTTCGAGGGCATCGACATGGCCGCCCTCAACGCGTACAAGGACGGAGTCGTCCAGCGGATGCACAAGGGGCTCACCGGGCTGGTGGCGTCCCGCGGCGTCGAGACGGTCAACGGCTGGGGCCGCCTCGTCGCGAGGGACACCGTGGACGTCGACGGCACGCTCTACCGCGGCAAGAGCGTCGTCCTGGCGTCGGGGTCCTTCTCGAAGACTCTGGGCCTGGAGATCTCCGGCCGCATCATCACCTCCGACCAGGCGCTCAACCTAGACCGCGTCCCCGACTCGGCCGTCATCCTCGGCGGGGGCGTGATCGGCGTCGAGTTCGCCTCCATCTGGCGCTCCTACGGCGCCGACGTGACCCTCGTCGAGGGCCTCCCCCGCCTCGTCCCCAACGAGGACCCGTCGGTCTCCAAGCAGCTGGAGCGCTCCTTCCGCAGGCGCGGCATCAAGTTCTCGACGAACACGATGTTCGACCGCGTCGAACAGAGCGGATCCTCCGTGACGGTCCGCACGCAGGACGGCAGGTCCTTCACCGCGGACTGCCTTTTGGTCGCCATCGGACGGGGCCCGGCGACGTCGGGGCTCGGCTACGAGGAGCAGGGGGTCTCGATGGACCGCGGCTTCGTCCTGACGGACGAGCGCCTGCGCACGAGCGTCCCCGGCGTCTACGCCGTGGGCGACGTCGTCCCGGGGCTGCAGCTCGCCCACCGCGGATTCCTCCAGGGCATCTTCGTCGCAGAGGAGATCGCCGGGCTCAACCCCAGAGTCGTCGACGAGAGCCTCATCCCCAGGGTGACCTTCTGCAATCCCGAGATCGCCTCCGTGGGCCTCACCCAGGGCGGAGCCGAGGAGGAGTACGGCGAGGAGAACGTCGAGGCGGTCGAATTCAACCTCGCGGGCAACGGCAAGTCGCAGATGCTCGGCACGCAGGGCTTCGTCAAACTCGTGCGCGTCAAGGGCGGCCCCATCGTCGGCTTCCACGCGATCGGAGCGCGCATGGGCGAACAGGTCGGCGAAGGCCAGCTGCTCGTCTCCTGGGAAGCCCAGCCGGAGGACTTCGACGGCCTCGTCCACGCTCACCCCACCCAGAACGAGTCGATCGGCGAGGCGCTCCTGGCGCTCGCCGGCAAGCCTCTGCACACTCACAACTAAGAAGTTAGGGAATCATGTCTGAACCGATTAAGATGCCCGCTCTCGGAGAGTCAGTCGCCAGCGGCACCGTCACCACGTGGCTCAAACGGGTCGGCGAGGCCGTCCAGGTCGACGAACCGCTCCTGGAGGTCTCCACCGACAAGGTCGACACCGAGGTTCCCGCACCCGCCTCCGGCGTGCTCGAGCAGATCCTCGTCGGCGAAGACGAAGAGGTCGAGGTGGGCGCCGTCCTCGGCTACATCGGCGACGGCGCGGGCGCAGGAGCGCCCGCCGAGGCATCGGCCCCCGTCGCAGCGCCGCCCGCGTCCGAAACCCCCGCGCCTGAGTCTCCGCCCGCCTCGGCCCCGTCGGGGGGAGCCGACGGCGTCGAGGTTCGCATGCCGGCTCTCGGGGAGTCCGTCGCCGAGGGCACCGTCACCACGTGGCTCAAACGGGTCGGCGAGGCCGTCCAGGTCGACGAACCGCTCCTGGAGGTCTCCACCGACAAGGTCGACACCGAGGTTCCCGCACCCGCCTCCGGCGTGCTCGAGCAGATTTTCGTCGGCGAAGACGAGACCGTGGCCGTCGGGACGCCTCTCGCCCGCATCGGCGCATCCGCCTCGCCCGCGACGCAGGGCGCCGCGGCGCCCGCTCGACACGCTGCCCGGGCTCGACCGCCTGCGGTCCCCGCTCCTTCGCCCGCCGTCCCCCCGGGTGCGCAGTC
>NZ_KE951420.1:32131-34737 GCF_000466165.1 Actinobaculum sp. oral taxon 183 str. F0552 | reverse complement strand
ACGAGAGCGGGCGCGGCCGCGTCGGCGGCCCGAGGCCGGACCAGGGCCCCAGGCCGGACCGCACCACGGTGATGGACCGCAGCCCCGGGCAGGACCGCGCCTTCCGGCCCCCGGAGGGCTCGGCCGCTCCCGGATTCGGGGAGATCGCGCGCGCGGACCATGACACCGCCACGGGCCACGCGTTCGGCGCCGGCGTGCTCGCGGCCAGCCCTCGCAGCGAGGAGCTGCGCAACCGCGACCTGTCCGCGGGCGACCGACTGGTCCTCAACGCTCCCGGAGGGAGCAGGACCCCCATCGCCGACGGAGGGGACATGCCGTTCCCCGAGCTCGACGAGACGCCGACAGCCGACGGCATCCCCACCATCTCCGAGGCCGCGTCGGCGGCCCTGCTCGGAGACGGGGCCTGGCAGTCCCGATGGCGCGTGGTCGACGACGAAGAACCCGACCCCCGGGAGGCCGACGACGACCACCGGCCCAAGAAGTAAGGCAAGAAGTAAGGACTGATATGCACAAGAAGAGCACAGCCGTGGCCCTGGCGCTCGCCTTCGCGGGCTCCTCGCTGGCGGCCTGCGGCGGGAACGACGCCAAGCTCCCCAAGCCGAAGGCCGCCACAGGCGTCGCGTATCCGGCCATGTCCACGGAGCGTTTCGGGAAGGTCCAGAAGAAGGTCTTCACGGCGATATCCCAGGCGGACGGCTCGCTGAACGCCGATGCGCTCACGGCCCGCGTCACCGGGCCGATGAAGACGATCCGCAGCGCCCAGTACAAGCTGAAGGGGATCCTCAACGACGGCTACACGCTGACGGAGCTGTCGACCCTCACCAGCAGGCAGGGCATCGCCGTCTCGGGCGACGGGTCCTTTCCTCGCCTCGGATTCAGCGTCATGGAGCCCGTCAAGGGGACGACGCTGCCGAGCTTCGACGTCTTCCTCCAGTCCACGGCCCGCAACAACTGGGCTCTGTGGGGCTCGCTCTACGTCGAGGCGGGCGCCACGCTCCCCAGCGTGAAGGTCGGCAAGTCGGGGCTCGAGCTCATCGGGGCCGAGTCGAACGAGGGACTGGCGGCCGGGCCGGCCCAGACGGTCGCCGCCTACGTCCAGCTCAACAACACGCGCTCGGACGCCAAGGGCCTGACCTTCGCCAACGACAAGCTGCGCACCCAGCTGGCCGCCGCGCACGACGAGAACGCCAAGTCGGTCAGCGCATCGGGCACGGTGTCCACGGTCTTCGGCAGCAACCCCAAGGAGATCTACTCCGTGCGGACCGAGGACGGCGGGGCCCTCGTGGTCAGCGAGATGGGCTACAACATCCAGCACAGCCTGACCCAGCCCAACGGGAAGATCACCCTCACCGGCATCCAAGGGGTCATGGCGACCGGGAACGCCTCCGGCAGCGTGAACGTGACGGGGACGACGACGTCGTCCTATACGATGCTCGTCGCCTTCCACGTGCCGCCGGCCAATGCCAAAGACAAGACGATCAGACTCGTCGGCTCGTCGATTCCGCAGCTGACGTCAGTGGGGTGAGGATACGATGACGGAATCTCTGGGAATGTACGGAGCGGTGGACCTCTCTTCTCTGTCGGCCCCTCCCGCGGGCGGCGGAGAGGCGGCGTCGAAAGTACGGGGAGGCGTCGTCGTCGACGTGACGGCGCAGTCCATGGCGAGCGCCCTGGACGTCTCCGCCAAGCTCCCCGTCGTGCTCGTCTTCTACTCCGCCCGCTCGGAAGCCTCCGTGGCGCTCGACTCGCGCTTGCAGGAGATCGCCGTCCGCCGCGGGGGGCGCTTCCAGCTCGGCAGGGTCGACGTCGACGCGGCGGTGGAGGTCGCCCAGGCCTTCCGCGTGACCGGCGTCCCGGCGGCCGTCGCCCTCATCCAGGGCCAGCCCGTGCCGCTGTTCCAGGGCGCGCCGGCCGACGGGGAGATCGACAAGGTGATCGACCAGGTCCTGGCCACAGCCGCCCAGTACGGAATGACCGGAGTGCTCGACGGGCAGGACGGAGCCGACGAGCCCGAGCCCGAGATCTCCGAGCACCATCGCGCGGCGCTCGACGCCATGGAGGCCAATGACTTCCACCGCGCGGCGGACGAGTTCAGGGCCGCCCTGAGGGAGGAGCCCGGCAACGCCGAGCTCGCCTACGGCCTCGCGCAGGCCGAGCTCATGTCCAGGGTCACCGGCACCGACCCGAACGCGATCCTGGTGAGGGCGAGCAGCCTTCCCTTCACCGACGTGGAGACCCAGCTCGCCGCCGCCGACGTCGAAGTGGCCTACGGTCGCGCCCAGTCCGCCTTCGCCCGGCTCATCGAAGTCGTCAAGGCGACGTCGGGGCAGGAGCGCGAGGACGCCCGCAAGCGCTTGGTCGAGCTCTTCGAGGTCGTCGGCTCGGCCGAGCCGCTGGTCGCCGAGGCGCGCAGAGCGCTGGCGAACGCCCTCTTCTAGCCGGTCCCGACCGTCCCGCGCCCGGACGCCCCGCCGATCGCGTCGGCGGGGCGTCCGGGCGCGGGCTTCTGCTGCGCCTTCGGGCGTCGGAAACCGGCCGGGTCGGCCTCCGACGGCCCGCGGCCAGGCGCCGGGTCAGCCGTCCTCTCGGACCAGCCAGGCCGTCGC
>NZ_KE951420.1:0-32106 GCF_000466165.1 Actinobaculum sp. oral taxon 183 str. F0552 | reverse complement strand
CGGGCCCCGCCGGCGGGGCCGCCGACCTCGGCGGAGGAGATGAGGACCCGCCAGCCGTCGGGGACGTCGACCGGCTCGTCGAAGGCGGTGAGGACAAGAACGTCTTCGCGCCGCGGTGACGTGTTGAGGTAGCGCAGTCCGCGGGCCTCGCCGTCGGCGACGTCCGCGAGGCCGCCGTGCCCCAAGCCGAGCCGCCGGCGCAGGGCGAGCATCCTGCGGAAGAACGAGAGGGTGGAGGCTTCGTCGGCCACCTGCGCGTCGACGGCCAGCTCGCGCCAGTCCGCGGGCTGGGGAAGCCAGGACGAGCCTTCCGGTGAGAAGCCGAATCCGGGCGCGTCGCCGACCCAGGGGAGGGGGACGCGGCAGCCGTCGCGGCCGGTCTCCCGGCCCCGGGTGCGGAAGAAGGCCGGGTCCTCCCGCACGTCGTCGGGCAGGCTCGTGTGCTCCGGCAGGCCGAGCTCCTCCCCCTGCCAGATGTAGGCGGATCCGGGCAGGGCGGCCATGAGCAGATGCATGGCCAGCGCCCGGCGCAGGCCGAGGCGGCCGTCGGGCTGCGGGTCCTCGGCGCGGATCCCGTCGGGCCTGCCCGTGGGGTCGGCCATGCCGAACCGGGACGTCGCCCGGACGACGTCGTGGTTGGACAGCACCCAGGTGGTCGGCGCCCCGACGGCGTCCATGGCCGCCAGCGAGTCCGCGATGACCTCGCGCAGGCGATCCCGGTTCCATCCGCATTCCAGGAATTCGAAGTTGAACGCCTGGCTCATCTCGTCGGGACGGACGTAGGCGGCCAGTTCGGCGGCGGGGGCGAGCCACGCCTCGGCGACGAGCATCCGGTCGGGCCCGAACTCGTCGAGGACCGCCCTCCACTCCCGGTAGACACCGTGGACCGCGCCGACGTTCCACATCGGCGCCGGAGGGGTGTCCGCGGCGTCGCCGCGGACCATGGTGACCCGGTGCTGCCAGTCGGGCAGTGCGGGGTCCTTGGCGAGCCCGTGGGCGACGTCGACTCGGAAGCCGTCGACGCCGCGGGCGAGCCAGAAGCGCAGGATGTCGCGGAACTCCGCTCGGACCTCGGGGTTGGCCCAGTTGAGGTCCGGCTGCGAGGAGTCGAAGAGGTGAAGGTACCAGGAGGTGTCGTCCTGCCACGGTGAGCCGGGCGCGTCGGGGCGGTCGCACACCCGCGTCCAGGCGATCGAGCCGAAGACGGACTGCCAGTCGTTGGGCGGGCCGTCGCCTCGGCCGGGCCGGAACCAGTAGCGCTCCCGCTCGGGCGAGCCGGGCCCGGCTTCCAGCGCTCTGCGGAACCAGGCGTGCCGGTCGCTCGTGTGGTTGGGGACGATGTCGACGACGACCTTCAGCCCCACCTCGTGCGCGCGGGCGATGAGGGCGTCGGCGTCGGCCAGCGTGCCGAACCTCGGATCGACGTCGCGGTAGTCCTCGACGTCGTACCCGGCGTCCTTCTGGGGGCTGCGGTAGAAGGGGGAGAGCCAGACGGCGTCGACGCCGAGCTCGGCCAGGTAGGGCAGGTGCGAGGTGATGCCCGGCAGGTCGCCGACCGCCGAATGCGAGGAGGCGAAGGAGCGCGGGTAGACCTGGTAGATGACGGCGTCGGACCACCACTGGGAGGGGGCGGCGGGGCGGTGGAGTTCACGGAGCATGGCTGATTCCTAGGATCGGGGGTGCGGCGGACTCACGGGGAGTGCGAGGCCGTGGAGTCGCGGACGATGAGTTCGGCGTGGAACTTGAGCGAGGCCTGGGAGACCGGGGCCTCGTCGATGATGGACAGGAGCAGGGAGACGGCCGCCTCGCTCATGGCGCGGACCGGCTGGCGGATGGTCGTCAGCGGCGGCGACGAGAAGGCCATGAGCGCCGAGTCGTCGAAGCCGACGACGGAGACGTCGGCGGGCACCTGCAGGCCGCGCCCTTCGCACTGGCGGATCGCCCCCAGCGCCATGACGTCGCTGCCGCAGATCAGGCCCGTGCAGCCGTCGTCGAGGAGTTCGCCGGCCGCCGCCTGCCCGCCCTCGACGGTGTAGAGCGTGTTGGCGACGTTCAGGGGCGAGTCCGGCAGGAGGGACGTCATGACCCGCCGGTACCCCTGCTCCTTGTGCCGGGAGGGGGTGAAGCGCGCGGGGCCGAGGGCCAGTCCGATCCTCGTGTGCCCCAGGGAGATGAGGTGGCGGACGGCCTGGGCGACGGCGTCGGTGTGGTCGGTGGACACGTCGGGGGCGTCGATCTGCTCGTGCGCGCCGTTGAGCGTGACGAAGGGGACCCGCATCTCCTTCAGGCGGGCGTAGCGGGTGGTCGGCAGGCTGGAGTCGGCGTGCAGTCCGCTGAGGAAGATGATCCCCGAGACGCGCTGGTCCAGGAGGAGCTGGACGTAGGCGTCCTCGGTGATGCCGCCCGCCGTCTGCGTGCACAGCAGGGGAGTGTATCCCCTGGCGGCCATGGTCGTCTCGAGGTTCTGCGCGAAGCTGGGGAAGATCGGGTTGGACAGCTCCGGGACGATGAGGCCGATGAGCCCGCCGGGGCGCTGGCGCAGCCGCTCGGGACGCTCGTATCCGAGCAGGTCGAGGGCGGTGAGCACCGCCTGGCGGGTCGCGGGCGCCACGGTCTCCTTGCCGTTGAGGACGCGCGAGACGGTTGCCGTGGACACTCCGGCCTGGCGAGCCAGATCGGCCAGGCGGACTCTCTCAGTCATGGATCACTCCCGGGGGCTTCGCTGCCCCGCTGCCGTGTTCGGGTCGGATGCGTACAGGCACGCGGTGTGCCTTGCGAAAAAGTTTACCGACCCGACACGGGGGATGCTAACCCGCCGAATGCTCGGACACACGGCCGCCCGACGGCCGAATCCGTCGACGCCGCGCGGGGTTCGCGGAAGTTCCGGCAGCCGGAGCCCGGCCGGGTCGCCGGACGGCTGGTGCGCGCCCGGCGACCCGGCTCTCGCCGGAGGCTAGTCTTCGCCGCCCTCCGCTTCCTCGCTGTCCTCGGCTTCGAGCTCTTCCTCTTCCGCCTCCTCGGCCGCCCGCGCCGCCTCTTCGGCTTCGGCCGCGCGCCTCTTCTCCTCGGCGGCGATCTTCGCCAGCTTCAGGGCCTCTTTGTCGCGCGGGGCCAGGTAGACGGTTCCGAAGGGCGGCAGTTCGAGCGACGCCGAATAGGGGCGCCCGTTCCAGCCGACCTCGTCGGCCTCGACCGCGCCGAAGTTGCCGACTCCCGAGCCGCCGTACTCCAGGGCGTCGGTGTTGACGATCTCGTCCCATTGGCCGCCGAAGGGCAGCCCGACCCGGTAGTTCCCGTGCGGGATGCCCGCGAAGTTGCACACGACGACGAGGATGTCCTCCTCGTCGGCGCTGCGGCGCAGGTAGCTGATGACGTTGTGGTCGCCGTCCGAGCCGTCGATCCACTCGAAGCCGTGGTTGGTGAAGTCGTCGCTCCACAGGGCCGGGTGCTCGCGGTAGACCTCGTTGAGCCGGCGGACCAGGGAGAGGACGCCGTCGTGCGAGGGCTCGTTCGTCAGCCACCACTGCAGGCCCGCCGACTCGTTCCATTCCTCGGTCTGGGCGAATTCTTGGCCCATGAACAGCAGCTTCTTGCCCGGATGCGACCACTGGTAGGCCAGGAGTTCGCGTACGCCGGCGAGCTTCTGCCAGTCGTCGCCGGGCATCTTCGCGTAGAGGGAGCCCTTGCCGTGCACGACCTCGTCGTGGGAGAGCGGCAGGAGGAAGTGCTCCGAGAAGGCGTAGACGAGGCTGAAGGTGATCTCGCTGTGGTGCCACTTCCTGTTGACGGGCTTCTCCTCGAAGTAGCGCAGGGTGTCGTTCATCCACCCCATGTTCCACTTCAGGCCGAAGCCCAGGCCGCCGTGCTCGGTCATGGCGGTCACGCCCGGCCAGGACGTCGACTCCTCGGCGAGCATCATGATGCCGGGGGCGACCCGGTAGGCCGTGGCCGTGGACTCCTGGAGGAAGGAGATCGCCTCCAGGTTCTCGCGCCCGCCGAAGACGTTCGGCTGCCAGCCTCCCGACTCGCGCGAGTAGTCGAGGTAGAGCATGGAGGCGACGGCGTCCACCCGGATGCCGTCGATGTGGAACTCCTGGAGCCAGTACAGGGCGTTGGCCACGAGGAAGTTGCGCACCTCGCAGCGCCCGAAGTTGAACACGTACGTCCCCCAGTCGGGATGCTCGCCGCGCAGGGGGTTGGGGTCCTCGTACAGGGCGGTTCCGTCGAACCGGGCCAGCGCCCACTCGTCCTTGGGGAAGTGGGCGGGGACCCAGTCGACGATCACGCCGATGCCCGCCTTGTGGAGCTCGTTGACGAGGTAGCGCAGGTCGTCGGGGGTGCCGAAGCGCGCCGTGGGGGCGTAGTAGCCCGTCACCTGGTAGCCCCACGACGGCGCGAAGGGATGCTCGGCCAGCGGCATGAACTCGACGTGGGTGAAGCCGCAGTACTGGACGTGGCCGATGAGCTGCTCGGCGATCTCCCGGTAGGACAGCCCCGGACGCCAGCTGCCCAGGTGCATCTCGTAGACGGAGATGGGGCCCGCGTGCGGGTCCTTGCCCGCCCGTTCGTCCATCCACTCCTCGTCCTCCCAGGTGAAGCGGGACCGGGTCACGATCGATGCCGTCGACGGGGGGACCTCGGCCCGGCGGGCCATGGGGTCGGCCTTCTGGTGCCAGGACAGGTCGGGGTACTGGATCTCGAACTTGTAGCGCTGGCCCTCCAGGGCGCCGGGGACGAAGATCTCCCAGATGCCCGAGGATCCCATCGTGCGCATGGCGGTGAGCGTCCCGTCCCAGCCGTTGAAGTCCCCGATGACGCGCACGGCCTTGGCGTTGGGCGCCCAGACGGCGAAGCTCACGCCGCTGACCTCGCCCAGCTCGCTGGGGTAGGTGCGCACGTGGGCGCCGAGCGCCTCCCACAGCCGTTCGTGGCGGCCTTCGGAGAACAGGTAGGTGTCCATGTCTCCGACCGTCGGCAGGAAGCGGTAGGGGTCGTCGCTGAGGTTCTCGACGTCGCCGTAGACGGCGACGACTCGGTAGTCCGGAATGTCGGTGCCCGGGAGAACGGCCCTCCAGATGCCACCCCATTCGTGGACGGCTTCGGTCCGGCCGTCGGCGGTCTCGATGAATACGCTGTCGGCCAGGCGCCGGATCGTGCGCACGGTGACGCAGTCCTCGGCGATGTGCGGTCCGAGCACGTCGTGCGGCGAGTGGTACCAGCCGTTGGCCACGGCGTTGAGGACTTCGTCGTCGACGCGGACGTAGGGTGAATCAGTCATGTGCTTTACTCTTCCATGTGAGGGGTGGTGTCAGTGTGAGGCGGACAGAGAATGGGGGTCGGCCCCGAGGATCCGCGCCGCCCCGGCGAGCGGGATCGGAAGCCACGTGGGGCGCTGGGCCGCTTCGTACGAAACCTCGTAGAGGGCCTTGTCGAGGATGAGGGCGTCCAGGAGCACCCGTTCGTGTGCGCCGATGTCGCCGTATCCCGTCAGGAAGGCGTCCACGGCCGCCTTCTCCCAGGCGGCCATCGTCTCCTCGTCCGCCCCGGCGGCGACCGCCGAGCCGGTGGCGTAGCCGAAGCTGCGGATCATCCCCGCGACGTCGCGCATGGCCAGGTCGGGCGTGTTCCTCTCGGCCAGCGGACGCAGCGGCTCGCCCTCGAAGTCGAGTGCGACCCAGCCCCTGTCCGGAGCGTCGAGGACCTGGCCGAGGTGGTAGTCGCCGTGGATCCGTTGGAGAGGGGGCCAGGTCACGTTCTCCGTGCGCGCGAACACCTCCTCGATCCTCTCCTTCCAGGGCTCGAGCCCCAGGACGAGGGCGCAGGCGTCTGCGGCCCTGCGCGACCAGGCGGCCCGGATGCGCTTCCGGTCGGTGGCCTCCGCCTCCACGCGGGGGCACCGCTTAGCGAGGGTGTCGTGGATGCGCCTGGTCAGCTCTCCCAGGCGGGGTATCGACTCCGCGGCGGCGCCGAGGCTCCCGTCCGAGTCGGCCAGACCCTCGGTGATCACCTGCCAGGCGTCTCGCGCCCCGCCCAGGAACTCCTGGGCGACGAGGACGTCGGCGTCCTGGCCGTCCCACGTCAGGTGGGCGGCGCCGCGGGCGCGCGGCACGGTCCCCGTGTCGGAGAGGACGGCCTGGAGGTGGACGTCGGGGTTCGACCCGGGTACCAGGACCCGGAAGATCTTGAGGATCAGGCGTTCCCCGTCCTCCATCGTGTAGACGATCGACGTGTTCGACTGCTCGCTGGTGAGCCTCTTCGCGCTCGAGACCCTCGCGGGTGGGGCGGGCGCGTCCTCCGCCGGAGTCGTCCGGACCGAGGCGGGCAGCTTGGCCAGGGTCGCCTCCGGGTCGCCGACGTCCCCGGACGCGACGGCATGGACGGCCTCGGTGCCGCACGCCAGCGCGAGGAGCGCCCGCTGGCCGTCCCGGTCCTCCGCGGCGTCGAAGACGCGCAGCCCGCCGAGGGAGGCGACGGGGCGGGGGGCGTCGTCCGCATCGCCCGCGGCGTCGCGCAGGACCACGGGGACGTTGTGGTGGGTCGAGCCGGAGGCGAGCACCAGCCACAGAACCGTCGCCTCCCATTCGCCCGCGAGTTCGATCGCGCTTTCCACGGCGGCCGGGCCGCCCGAATACCACCGACTGGCCTTCAGCCAGGGTCCGAGTGCCTCTGCGAGATTAGTCATGTTCGCCATCACAGTGCCTTTCGAGATTAGTCATGTTCGCCATCACAGTGCCTTCCGAGATTAGTCATGTTCGCCATCACAGTGCCTTCGCCGAGAGGATGTGAGCGCACTGCCCGCGCGGGTCGAGCCGCACGTAGGGGTGCTCGTTCCAGCGGAAGGTCTGCCCGCTCAGCTCGTCGGTGACCTCGAGGATGGCGCCGCCGTCCCAGCGCGGGAAGACACCGAACGGCCCGAGGTCGAGGTAGACCTCGGCGTCCCGGGTGGCGTAGGGGTCGAGGTTGAGCACCGTGATGACCGCGTCGGGCTTGCCGTCGGGGGTCTCCTCCGGGCGGGCGTAGCGGGTGAAGGAGATGACCTTGTCGTTGGACGTCGGGTTGATGACGATCTCCCGCAGGCGCCTGAGGGCCGTGTGCCGGGAGCGGATGGCGTTGAGGTTGCCGAGCAGGTGGGCGATCCCGTTGTACTCCGCGGCCTTCCAGTCGCGCACCTTGAACTCGTACTTCTCGTTGTCGACCTGCTCCTCGGCCCCCGGCCGGGCGACGTTCTCCACGAGTTCGTAGCCCGAGTAGATCCCCCACGTGGGCGACCCGGTGGCGGCCAGGACCGCTCGGATGGAGAAGGCCGCCAGCCCCCCGCGCTGCATGTAGGGGGTGAGGATGTCGTGGGTCGTCGGCCAGAACGCGGGGCGCACCCTGTCGTCGCTCTGCCGGGCGAGTTCCCACAGGTAGTCCTCGATCTCCTTCTTCTCGGTCCTCCACGCGAAGTAGGTGTAGGACTGGTGGAACCCCGCGGCCCCCAGGCCCTGGAGCATCGGGGGCGCGGTGAAGGCCTCGGCGAGGAAGAGGACGTCGGGGTGCTCGGTCCGGAATTCGGACAGGAGCCGCTGCCAGAAGGCCAGGGGCTTGGTGTGGGGGTTGTCGACCCTGAAGATCGTCACTCCGTGGGAGACCCACAGTTCCAGGATGCGCTTGATCTCGCGGTAGATCCCCTCCGGGTCGTTGTCGAAGTTGAGCGGGTAGATGTCCTGGTACTTCTTCGGCGGGTTCTCCGCGTAGGCGATGGTGCCGTCGGCCCGGGCGGTGAACCATTCGGGGTGCTCGGTCAGCCACGGGTGGTCCGGCGAGCACTGGAGGGCGACGTCGAGGGCCACCTCCATGCCGTGCCTCTTCGCCTGCTTGACGAAGTAGTCGAAGTCCTTGAAGGTGCCGAGCTCGGGGTGGATGGCGTCGTGCCCTCCCTCGGACGACCCGATCGCGTAGGGGCTGCCCGGGTCGCCCGGCTTGGCGACGAGCGTGTTGTTGCGACCCTTGCGGTTAGTGGTCCCGATCGGGTGGACGGGAGTGAGGTAGACGACGTCGAAGCCCATGCCGGCGATGCGGTCCAGGCCCCTGGCGGCCGTGCGGAGCGTGCCGGACTTCCACGTCCCGTCGGCCGCCCGCCTGGCGCCTATCGACCGCGGGAAGATCTCGTACCACGAGCCGACGAGCGCGCGGATGCGGTCGACGTTCAACGGGTAGGCGTCCGTCTCGGTGACCAGGTCGCGCACGGGGGAGGCGGCCAGGGCCTCTCGGACCTCCTGCGACGTGGCGGCGGCGAAGCGCTCGTCGGCGGAGAGCTGGCCGTCGGCGACGGCGGCCTGGGCGCCCTTGAACGCGGCGCGCGCCTTCGACCTGGCGGGAGCCTGCTCCCACGCCCGCTTGAAGAAGGCCTCCGCCTCTAGGAAGACGAGCGGCACGTCCACGCCGGCGCCGATCTTGATCTCGGCCGAGTGACGCCACGTCTCGTAGGGGTCCGACCAGGCGCGCACCCTGAACCGCCAGCTGCCGGGGCGGGTCGGGGTGAGCCAGGCCTCGTAGCGTCCCAGGCCGGGCCTGACGAGCTCCATCGGAGCGCTCTGGACCACCGCCCCCTCGGGGTCGATCAGGTCCGCTTCGGCGGCGAAGGCGTCGTGGCCCTCGCGGAAGATCGTCGCCTGGACGGGGAAGGATTCGTGCTCGGTTCCCTTGGCGGGCAGGCGCCCGCATTCGACGCGCGGTGTGACGTCCATGATCGGGATCCGGCCGATCACGGCCGCGCCCGCCTGCCTGCCGGCCGCGGACTCCTCCGTTTCTGACGATGATGGCCCGACCTCCGCAGGCCGTCGCGCCTGTGAGGCGGGTGTGGAGGCGGCTGCCGCAGGCTTCTCAGTGGCCTTGGCAGCGGACTTCTTCGCGTTTGCTGCTGTGGCCGCGCGGGGCGCGGACTTCTTCGTCGGGTTGCTCACACCCCCAGCCTATTCGCTCTTTCCCTAGCGTGCACGGGTATCTCACGTAAGATGGGGAAGTCTAGAGAAGGGCTGCGATGTTCAAGTACGACGCATTCATCTCATACCGTCACGTCCACCCCGATATGGAGATCGCTCAGGACATTCAGCGCCTCATCGAAGCCTTCGTCGTCTCGAAGGCGGTGCCGGCGGTCCCCAAGCGCAGAGACTTCCTCGTCTTCCGCGACCGCGACGAACTGGCCTCGGGGGAGCTGGGCGAGGCCATCGAGAACGCCCTGGAGAACAGCGCGTTCCTCATCGTCGTGTGCTCCAGGCGCACGCCCCTCTCGCCGTGGTGCCGCCGGGAGGTCGAGTACTTCCGCGAGGTGCGCGACCCGTCGAATATCATCGCCGTCCTCCTCGAGGGCGAGCCCGAGGAGTCTTTCCCGCCCGAGCTCAGGGACGTCAGGAAGCTCGTCCGCACCCCGGGCGGCGCGGTCCAGGAGCGCCGCGACGAGTTCCTGGCCGCCGACGTGCGCCCGGACAGGGTGCGCGCCGAGGGCTTCCCGGGGTACGAGGAGGTCGAACGCGACCCGCGCGCCCTGCGCGCCCTGAGGAGGAAGTCCGCGGCGCTGCTCAAGCGCACGGAGATCAACCGGATCATGGCCACCATCCTGGGCGTCTCCTACGGGGACATCACGCAGCGCCAGCGGGAGCGCAAGATGCGCAGGGCGATGGCGCTGGTCTCCGTCGTCGCCCTCGTCCTGGGGGTGTTCGCCACGACGGTCACGGCGATGTGGGTGAAGTCGATGCGGTCGGAGGAGAAGGCCAACGAACGCAACGCCGCCATCACCATGAGCCTGGCGACCAAGGCGATCGCCGACGGCGACCGCCTCCTGGGGATCCTCTACTCGCGCGCCGCCATGTCCGCGGCCGACCGGTCCATGGGCAGCTACAGCAGGCTTCAGGGGGAGTACTACAGCAACCTCTCGGCGGCCACCCTCTACGAGGACTACACCCCGACCCTGGAGATCAAAACGGACTCGGGCGTGCCGTCCTTCGGCCAGAGCGCCTCGGGCGGCGAACTGGTCACCGCCGGCCGGGACGCCTCCCTGACCGTGTGGAACGCGCGCAACGGCACGCCCGTCCGCTCGATCCGCCTGCCGAGCAAGCCGACGAAGGTGGGAAGCGCCCGCGACGGCTCCTCCTTCTACGCCCTCACCGAGAACAACGACCTCCACCTCGTCTCCTCGGGCGGGGGTCGGATCAGGACGGTCCGCACGGGCGTGGCGGGGCAGGTCGCCAACCTCGTCGTGTGGAAGGACCACGCCATCCTGGACGTGGGCGACGGCGCCTCCGAGAAGGTCGTGGGCGTCGACCTGGCCGCCGGCCGCCGGCTCTTCGCCATGGACTTGAACAAGGAGGGCGTGGTCTCGGTGGACGTGCGCGACGACGGAGCGGAATTCGCCGTGGCCTACGCGGGGGGAGGCGCCTCCCGGCACGACGCGCGGACCGGCGCCCTCTCGGCCTGGATCGCCGGCCGGCCGGCCGGCGCGCCCTCTGGCGCCTCCGGGTCGCTGGCCCGAAGCGAACTCATCCACTACGCCCCGCGCGGGAACATGCTCGTCTACCTCTCCGGGAGCGCGCGCGTCTACTACAAGGCGGACACCTCCACCGGGAGCGTCCAGGCCGCCGGGGGCCTGGCCAAGCTGACGCCGACGGGGGCGGTCGCGACCATGCAGGTCCGCGAGGACGGAAACGCCGTGTACGCGCTCTGGGAGTCCTCGGGGGCCGTCTACCGGTTCGACTTCGCCTCACCGGACAAGATGCGGACCCTGCCGGCCGGCGGCAAGGACATCTCCAGGATCGCCATCACGCCGGACGGCGAGCGCCTGGTGGGCCTCGCCAAGGACAACTCGCTCTTCTTCTGGCAGGGCATGGACGACCCCCGGCTGGGCGCCCCGGCCTTCGCGCCCCTGCCGAATCCGGCCGGAGGGACGGACCCGCTGGGGGCGAGCGTCACGCAGGTGTCCTTCTCCGCCGACCGCAAGCGCGCCTTCCTCCTCGGCGCGGACGCGAGGATCACTGTCGTCCAGGTGGCGGGGACCGAGAAGACCGCCTCCGGCAGGGGCGCGCCCCAGGCGAAGTCGAACGACGGGAAGACCCTGTACTCCATCTCCTCCGGCACCGGCTACGTCGAAGGTCCCGGCATGCCGCACAACGACGCGAGGCAGAAATCCGGTATCAGGCGGTGGGCGGCGGTGAGCAACGACGGCCGGCGCGTGGCCGGGATCAAGAAGAACAGCTCCTCGGTGATCGTCATGGAGGGGAACGCGGTGTCCTACGAGTCGGACGTATCGGTCTCCTCCGCGAACGAGAGCGGCCCGCTCATCGCCTTCTGTCAAG
Source organism: Actinobaculum sp. oral taxon 183 str. F0552 (assembly GCF_000466165.1). GTDB lineage: Bacteria > Actinomycetota > Actinomycetes > Actinomycetales > Actinomycetaceae > Peptidiphaga. The sequence goes on along the minus strand of NZ_KE951420.1, from coordinate 20,776 downwards.
GCGACGCCGTCGTCTTCGCCGCCTCGGACGGCTCCGTGGTGCGCTACGGCAAGAACGGCCGTCTCAATCGATACGGAGGCAGAGGCGGCGGGGACGTCGTGTCGATCCGCGTGAGCCCGGACGGGTCCCTCGTGGCCGTGTCCCGCCGGCACGGCGGCTACGCGGTCTACTCGGCGGCGTCCGGGAAGAGGCTGGCCGGCGGCAAGGGGGAGGCGCTCTCCCTCGGTGGGGCGTCGGGCAGGCTCTCGCACGTCCTGGCGATCGACGGCCACGACGTCGTCCGCTCCGATTCCCGCGGAAAGCCGACCAGAGCGCCCATCCCCGCCGCGCTGGCGGCCCAGGTGGGCACCAGCGCGGTCAAGGACGCCTCTCCGGACGGCAGTCTCCTGGCCCTCAGCGACGGGGCGAGCAACGTGACCGTCCTCGACGCCCGCTCGGGCACGGCCCTGCGCACCGTCTCGTCGAAGACCACCTCGCCGACGGCGCTGCTCCTGCACGACGGCCTGGCCTACCAGTCGACGGCTCTGACCGATCTGTCCAACGACGGGCACCGCCGAGTCAGGATCCGCACGCCCGGCGAGCTGGAGAAGCTCGCAGACGCGGCCCTGGACGGGCGCACGCTCTCGGCGGAGGAGAAAGCGAAGATCGGCCAATGAGGCCAATGAGGAGGACAGGCCAATGAGTCAGCCATCCGGACGGCGCAGCATCGCCCGCTCCCCCCTGTTCATCGCGCTCGCCGTCTCGGCGGTCCTGGCATCGGTGGTCGGCAACGTCCAGGCCATCTGGGGGACGCAGCCGACCCCGTGGGCCGACCTGTCGCTGTCCCTGTACGGAAGCGTCAAGCTCTTCCTCTTCGAGACGGCGCTCGAAGACCAGACGACCGGGCCCGCGCTCTACGAGATCGCCAGGTGGATCGCCCCGCTGACCACCGCGGGCAGCCTCCTGGCGGTCTTCGAGGCCATGGCCGTCAACGTCCGCATGCGCCTGCATCCGGTCAGGGGAGGGCACGTCGTCGTCCTGGGGTGCGGGGAGCGGTCGAGGGCCGTCATCCACCAGGTGCTCGGCTGGGAAGGGGCCTCGGCCGTCGTGTGCGTGGTCCCGGACACGACCCCGTACGACGAGATCCAGTCCTTGAAGCTCTCGGGCGTCCACGTCGTCGCCCTCGACTACGACAACGTCGAGACCGAATCCGACCTGCGGGCCGTCAGGCGCATCCGGCTGGACACAGCGCTGGGCGTCATCTGCCTGGAGACCGAGCCCGAGAGCTTCGGCCACGTCCGCTGGATCGCCGCCCACACGCCCAGGGACGTCAAGGTCACCGTCCACCTCAACTCAGAGAGCCGACGGCTCAGGGAGATCTTCGAGCAGGTCATCCGCAGATACCCCAACTTCGACATCCACTACTTCGACCTGTCGGAGCTGGCCTCCCACCTGCTGCTGAACTCGGGCGAATTCACCATCCTTCCCCCCGAACTCGAACAGTCCCGGCGCTTCGTCGCGGGCCAGGCGAGCTCGCTGAGAGGCGCCGGCGGACGCCCGCGGCCCGTCGCCGGCCCGCTCGGGTTCGAGGAGATCGCCGCGGCCCTGCCCGAGCCGCACGTCCTCCTCGTGGGCGTGGGCGAAGTCGGCTCCGAACTCCTGGGAATGCTGGCCAATCTGGGGGTGACCAGCCCGCTGGACCCTCTCCGCGTGACGGTCGTGGACAAGGCGGCCTCCTCCCAGGTCGAGCAGCTCTTCTCGCAGGTCGAAGACGTCGGGAAGGTTCTGCGCCTGGAGACGGTCGACGCATCCCCAGAGAGCCGCCTCGTGCGCGAACGCCTGCAGGAGATCGCCGCGGCGCATCCGTTCAGCGCGGCCGTCTACGCTCTGGGCAACCCGCGCGAGTCCCTCCTGAGCGCCGACTTCCACATGCCCGTCCTGGGGTCGATCCCCGTGGCGGTCTGGTGCCAGCACCGTGCCGACGTCGAGCCCATCCTCCAGGCCATGCCCGGCGGGCGCTCGCTGCGCCTGTTCGGCCTCGACACCGAAGTCCTCAACCCCGAGGCGATCCTCTCCGACCGCTACCTGGACCAGGCGCGGCACTTCAACTTCATCTACGCCCAGACCACCGCGGAGGTGCAGAGGACCGCGCCTCCCGCCAGCGCCGAAGCCTCCTGGCGGGACCTGAGCACGGTGAAGAGGGAATCGAGCTTCGCCCTGGCCATGCACAGGGAGACGAAGAGCGCCGTCCTCGACCGGATCGCGCGCGTCTTCACCGGAATCGACGGCCTGGAGCTGGCCAACCTCTGGGAGGCCCGCCTGGAGGGGCTCGACCCCGAAGCGCAGGTCAAGGTCATCGAATCCGACCCGCTCCTGAACTACATGACGGCCCTCGAGCACCGCCGATGGTCCACCTTCTACTACCTGCGCGGCTTCGTCTACGGACCCCGGAAGGACGAAGTGCAGCGGACGCACGACTGCCTGGTCGACTCCTGGCCCGAATTCCTCAACGGCCCCAAACGCGAGACCGCGATCTACGACGCCTTCGCCTCCCTCGTCATCGACGGGAAGCTGTTCGACGACGACGCGGACGAGGCCCCGCGGCCCGGAGACCGCGGGGCCCTGTGGCCGGCCCGGCCGGCTCAGTAGGTCATGTTCATGGCCTCGCGCACCTCGGCGAGGGTGGCCTCGGCCCGTTCGGTCGCACGCTCGATGCCCCGGCGGAGCACGCCGCGGACATAGCCGGGGTCGGCTTCCAGCTCAGCCCGCCGGGCTCGGATCGGCGCCAGCATGTCGTTGACGGACTCGGTGACGAGCTTCTTCAGCGCGCCGGCGCCGCCGTCCCCGATCTCCTCGGCGACCGCCGCCGGTTCGCGGCCCTGGGCCATCGCCGCCAGAAGCACGAGGTTGGAGACCTCGGGCCGGTTGGCCGGATCGAAGGCGATGCGACGGTCGGAGTCCGTGACCGCCTTCCTGATCAGCTTGGCGGTCTGATCGGCGCTCATCCGCAGCTCGATCGTGTTGCCCCGCGATTTGCTCATCTTCGCCCCGTCGAGCCCGAGGACGGTCTCGGCCTCGGAGAGGAGCCCCTGGGGGCGCGGGAAGACCGGCCCGTCCGCCCCGTCCGGATGGCCATAGCGGGCTTCGAAGCGGTCGGCGACCACGCGCGTCTGCTCCAGATGCGGCAGCTGATCCTTGCCGACGGGCACGATGTTCGCCTTGCAGAAGAGGATGTCGGCGGCCTGATGGACCGGATAGGTCAACAGGAGCCCGGACATCGGCCGGTTGCCGGTCGCCTCGAATTCGGCTTTGACGGTCGGATTGCGCCGCAGCTCGGCGTCTGTGACGAGGGAGAGGAAGGGGAGCATGAGCTGATTGAGCGCCGGAACGGCCGAATGCGGGAAGATCGTCGTCTTCTCGGGGTCCAGGCCGACGGCGATGTAGTCCATCGCCAGCGAGAGGACCCGCTCGCGGATCGGCCCGACGCCGTCGCGGTCGGTGACGACCTGGTAGTCGGCGATGACGACCCATGTGTCCACGCCCGCCCGCTGGATCCGCACCCGATTGAGGAGCGAGCCGAAGTAGTGGCCGATGTGCAGGTGGCCGGTCGGACGGTCCCCCGTCAGGACGCGGAACTGCGTCGGGTCGGCGGCGATGCCCGCCTCGATCTTCGCGCTGACCGCGCGGGCCCGCGCCAGCGAGGCGTCGCTCGTCGAGTTCTCCAGAGCGTCTTCGATGCCCTTGCCCATGATGTCCTTTTCCGTAAGTGATGCTGTCCCTGGAATTCTACCGAAGCGGCCCGGCCGGGCGGTGGCGGCCGATCCGACGGGCGGCCGGGGATTCGCCGCTTCCGTTCCCGCCCCGCGAGCCCGAAGGCTCCGGCTCCCCCGCGACGCGGGGGGAGCGCAGGCAGACGCGACCGGACCGGGGTCGCGGATGACCGGCGCGCCCGGCCCCGCCGAGCGCGGGGCCTAGGTCAGGTACACGCGCATCGACAGGGGGTGCAGCGACGTCGTCGCCCCGGGGGCGTAGACCGGCGTCACCGAGCGCGGGCGCTCCCACGTCGAGTCCCAGGCGAGCTTGAAGGGGACGCCCCGCCCGGCGGGGAGCGTCACCTGGATGGGCCACGGCGAGCCGTTGAAGACGAGGAGCACGTCGGAGCCGGCCCCGCCGCCCGAGCGCAGCATCTGCAGGGTCCGATACGAAGGGTCGAACCACAGGTACTGGGGCATGGGGCCGCCCGAGACGTCGAACCAGTCCAGGTCGAGCAGCGAGTCGTTCGCCGGGGCGTACTCCGTGTAGAAGCGGACAGGGCGCAACACGGGGTTGTCGCGCCGCAGGCGCAGGAGGAAGGCCGCGGTGCTGCGCAGGTCGATCTGCCAGGGATCCAGTTCCCAGTTCACCCATGTGAGCGCGTTGTCTTGGCAGTAGGCGTTGTTGTTGCCCATCTGGGACCGGCCGAGTTCGTCCCCCGCGGTGAGCATGGGGGTGCCCGCCGCGAGGATGAGCGTGCCGAGCATGTTGCGCATCGACCGGCGGCGCGCCACGGCGATCTCCCTCGGCACGTTGAGGAATCCCTCCCAGCCGTGGTTCCAGGACATGTTGTCGTTGCTGCCGTCCCGGTTGTCCTCCAGATTGGCCTCGTTGTGCTTGTCGTTGAAGGAGACGAGGTCGCGGAGGGTGAAGCCGTCGTGAGCCGTGATGAAGTTGATCGACGCGTAGGTGCCGCGTCCACCGGGTATGCGCCCGTGGCCGAAGTGATCGGCCGACCCCGCCAGCCTCGTGGCCAGGTCGCGGAGATCGCCTCCGCCGCCTCCCGAGGTGATCGACCGGGGCTGGGCCAGCCAGAAGCTGCGCACGGTGTTGCGGAAATGGTCGTTCCAGTCGGCGGTCGGAGCCGGGAACCGCCCCGTGTTCCAGCCGTTCGGCCCCAGATCCCACGGCTCGTTGATGAGCTTGACGGTGCTCAGCAGCGGGTCGGTGACCATGGCCATGTAGAAGGGGTGGCTGGCGTCGAAGTGCTCGCCGTTGCGGCCGAGCGTGACGGCCAGGTCGAACCGGAATCCGTCGACGCCGATCTCGCTGACCCAGTAGCGCAGCGAGTCGAGGGTCATCCGGATGACGGGGGAGCGCCTGAAGTCGAGCGAGTTCCCGCAGCCCGTGGTGTCCATGAGGACCGCCGGGTTCTCCTGATACGTCATGTAGTAGGTCGTCTGGTCGAGTCCGCGCCAGGAGACCGTGGGGCCGTCGATGCCCCCCTCGCACGTGTGGTTGTACACGACGTCGAGGATGACCTCCAGCCCCGCCTCGTGCAGGGACTGAACCATGGCCTTCACCTCGTCGACCACGGCGAGCGGGCCGGCTTCCTGCGCCGCGCGCGTCGCATAGCTCGGCTCCGGCGCGAAGTACGACAGGGTGTTGTACCCCCAGTAGTTCGGCAGGCCCTTGTCCACCAGGAAGGGCTCGGACATCTTCGCGTGAATGGGCAGGAGCTCGACGGCGGTCACCCCCAGGGACGTCAGGTAGCCGGTCACCGCCGGGTGACCGAGCCCCGCGTACGTGCCGCGCAGCTCGGCGGGCACGTTGGGGTCGAGGGCCGTCTGCCCTTTGACGTGGGTCTCGTAGATGACCGTGGTGTCCCACGGGGTGCGGGGGTAGGTGTTGGGCGCCGGCGATGACTCGCTCACGACGCCGAGCGACATGAACGGCGCCGAATCGCGCGTATCCGGGCCGGAGTGCATGGGGGTGGTCCCGTCGCCCACCCATTCGACCTTCTGCGTGTACAGCGCCGGGTCCAGCACCGGCGTCTGCGTGATGGCCTTCGCGTAGGGGTCGAGCAGGAGCTTAGCCGGATTGTGGACGAGGCCCGATTCGGGCGCCCAGCGCCCGTCGACCCTGTACCCGTAACGCTGGCCGACTCGCACGCCGGGGACGTGGGCGGACCACATGCCTTGGCTCTCGGTGTTGAGCGAGTACTGCCGCTCCACCTGTCCCAGGGCGGTCTCGTCGAAGAGGCAGAGGCTGACGTCGGTGGCGTGCGGCGCCAGGACTGCGAAGTCGGCGCCGTCGTCAACGAGATGTGCGCCAAGGGCCACGGGCAGCCTATGCGCCCGTGTCGTCGCTTCGGGCGTTCGCGCCGCGTAAGCCGTGAGTGTATCGTCGATCAACGTCACCAGACCATTATCGCAGATTCCGCACCGCGATATAGACGTTACCCGGAAGAGTTTGAGGGACCTTCGTCTCAGGACAGCTCCGGCGGACGCCTGTCGCACGGCCTCCGCGCGGCGGCTCCGGCCCCGCCCGTTCCGGCGGTCGGAGCCCGGACTGCATCGGAAGGCCGCGAAAGGATGCCGAGATGGACGCCATGCCGAACCTGGCCCGGGGGCGGGTCGACCGCGACGGAGCCGCCCGCACGCGCCCGCAGGCCGTCGAGGAGGCGCGGAGCGGCGGGGCCGCCCGATTCCTGCTCGTCCGCCAAGGCGACGTCGCCGTCGAATCGGACGAGGTGCTCGTCCTGACCGCCGGCGAGGTCGCGCGCCTCCATCGGCGCAACGCCGAGGACGCGATCTACCTCGGGCGGGTGGACGGGATCCCGTACTTCGCGTGCGACGTCCCCGCCGGGGCCGAGGAGGGGAGTGTGGAGTTCCGCTCCGTGCGGATGCACGCCCACGAGTGGGACGACGACGCCACTGCGCTCGCGGTCGAATCGGTGGCCATCCTCCAGTGGCGGCGCTCGGCCCGCTTCTGCCAGGAGTGCGGACGTCCCCTGCGTCCGGCGGCGAACGGATGGGAGAAGCTCTGCGACGGAGGGCACAGGGCCTTCCCCCGGATCGATCCGGCCGTCATCATGGCGATCCGCGACCCGCAGGACCGCCTCCTGCTGGCCAGGAACAGCCTCTGGCCCGAACGGCGCTACTCGGTTCTGGCCGGTTTCGTCGAGGCCGGGGAGACCCCCGAGTCCGCCGTGGCCAGGGAGGCCTACGAGGAGGCAGGCATCCGCGTCGAGGAGGTCCGCTACGTGGCTTCGCAGCCGTGGCCGTTCCCCCGCTCCCTCATGCTCGCCTACGAGGCGAGGACGCCGTGCGGGCAGGAGGACGTCCGGATCGACGAGAAGGAGATCCAGGACGCCCGCTTCCTCTCCCGCGGCGAGCTCAGGCGGGCCGTCGCCTCAGGGGAGATCGCGCTGCCCGGCCCGACGTCCATCGCCGCCATGCTCATCGAGCGCTGGCTGTCCGAGCCGCTGGCGTGAGCGCCGGGGCGCCGGCCGGTCCCCGGCACCGCGCCGGCACGCTGGCTCCGACGCCGAACCGGCACGCGCCGGGAGCTGTCCGGGGCGTCAGGAGGCGTCGGCGAGCTTGGCCTTCACCTGCGCGAGGCTCGGATTGGTCAGCGCGGCCCCGTCGGCGAACTCGAGGGTGGGCACGGTGCGGTTGCCTCCGTTGAAGCCCTTCACGCGTTCGGCGGCTGCGGCGTCCTCCTCCACGTCGACCTCGTCGTAGTCGATCCCGGCCCGGTCGAGCTGGCGTTTGAGGTTCTTGCAGTGGGGGCACCAGGTGGTCGTGTACATCGTGATATCGGACATGCGGCCAGTCTAGGTGCCGGCGGGCGCGCCGGGCGGGCGGCGTTCGCGGCGGGCGTGGCGGAGGCCCGTGCGAGACTTGGACGTGAAGGGAGACGCCGATGAACGAATCGCCGGAGGAACTGCTCGACCGCCTCGACCCGGAACAGCGCGAGGTCGCCACGCGGCTGCGCGGCCCGCTGTGCGTGCGGGCCGGCGCGGGCACCGGGAAGACCCGCGCCATCACCTATCGGATCGCCTACGGAGTGCGCACCGGCGCCTACGATCCGCACAGCGTCATGGCCCTGACCTTCACTTCCCGCGCGGCCGGGGAACTGCGCGGCAGGCTCCGCGATCTGCAGGCCCGCGGCGTGGCCGCCCACACCTTCCACGCGGCCGCGCTCAGGCAGCTGTCCTACTTCTGGCCGACGGCCGTCGGCGGCAAGATCCCCCCCATCGCCGAGCACAAGCTCTCCATGGTCGCCCAGGCGGCCGGGCAGCTGGGCCTGCGCAACGACGCCGTGTCCATACGCGACTTCGCCTCCGAGATCGAATGGTCGCGCGTGAGCCTCATCGTGGCGGAGGACTACCCCGCCCGCGCGCAGGCCGCCGGGCACACCGGCGTCGGCGGCTATCCCCCCGAGGAGATCGCCAGGCTCATACGCGCCTACGAGGGGGTCAAGGCGGACCGCGGCGTCATCGACTTCGAGGACGTCCTGCTCCTGCTCATCGGCGTCCTCATCGACCGCCCCGACGTAGCGCGGACGGTGCGCCGCCAGTACCGGCACTTCGTCGTCGACGAATACCAGGACGTCTCGCCCGTCCAGCACCGCCTCCTCCAGCTGTGGCTGGGGGACCGCAGGGACCTGTGCGTCGTGGGGGACGTCTCCCAGACCATCTACTCCTTCGCGGGGGCCTCCTCCGCCTACCTCGCGGACTTCGCCTCGGAGTTCTCCGGGGCGCACACCGTCGAGCTCGTCCGCGACTACCGGTCCAGTCCGCAGATCGTCGCCTGCGCCAACGACGTCATCGCGACGGATCGGTCCAGGGGGGCCGTCAGGCTCGTCTCCCAGCTGCCCTCCTCGGTTCCCGTGGCCTTCCACGAGTACGCGAGCGACGCCGAGGAGGCCGAGGCGATCGCGCGCGAGATCCTCGACCTGCGCGAACGGGGCGTACCGCTGGGCGACATGGCGATCCTCTATCGGACCAACTCCCAGTCCGCGGAGTTCGAGGCGGCCCTGTCCGCAGCCGGGATAGCGTTCTCCCTGCGCGGATCCGAGCGATTCTTCTCGCGCCGCGAAGTCCGCGAGGCGATGGTGGGCATGCGCTCGGCCGCCCGGGCCGGCGCCGACGGCCCTCTGGCCTCGGACGTGAAGTCGGTGCTCAGGCAGGTCGGCTGGCGCGAACAGGCGCCCGAACAGGCCGGAGCCGCCAGGGAGCGCTGGTCGGCGCTGGCGGCCCTGCTCAGACTCGCCGAGGACATGGAGGCGGCCCGCGGCGCCTCCATGGCGGAGTTCGTCGCCGAACTGGAGGAGCGCGCCCAGATCCAGGACGCCCCCGACGTCGACAGCGTCACCCTCGCCTCCCTCCACGCGGCGAAGGGCCTGGAATGGCAGGCCGTCTTCCTCGCCGGCATGAGCGAGGGCCTCGTGCCGATCTCGCTGGCCGAGGGCCCGGAGGCCGTCGCCGAGGAGCGGCGGCTCATGTACGTCGGCATGACGCGCGCCAAGCAGCATCTGCACGTCTCCTACGCGAAGGGCAACGGCCAGCGTTCCACCCGCAAGGCGTCCCGGTTCCTGGAAGGCGTCTGGCCCAAGCCCGACAAGCCAGCCGTCTCCCGGGCGACGGGCTATCGGCAGCGTAAAGCCGCGCAGGCCGAGGAATTCGCCAGAGAGCACCCCGAGGACCTCCCTCTCTTCGAGGCCCTCGTCGAATGGCGCTTGCAGACGGCCCGGCGCATCGAGCGCCCGCCCTACGTCGTCTTCCACGACACGACCCTGCGGTCCATCGCCGTCGCCAAGCCCTCCAGCCTGTCCCAACTGGGAAGGGTCAGAGGCGTGGGCGCCACGAAGCTCGCCGAGTGGGGGGAGGCCGTCCTGGCGGTCGTCCGCGAATTCGCGGGGTGACGTCGATCCGCGGAGCGGCCGCCTGGCTCTCACGCCCCGTCGGGGGCGTCGAACCCGTCGCCGATGCATCCGCACGAAGGGTGGGCGGGCACCGAGACCAGGTACGGCGCCTGCGCCCCCTGCGGCACCCGCCACTGGACGTCGTGCAGAGTGTTGCCCGCCCCTTCGAGGAAGCCCATGACGGCGCGCGCCCCCAGCGCGCTCGCCAGGTCGCGGACGGCGGGGGTCGGGCCGATCGGGCGCGCCAGCGCGGCCTGGGAGGCGAGATTCGCCCACGCGCCGTCCGCCTCGCAGCGGGCGTGGTACGCGCACGCCGCGCAGGCGCCCGCGCCGGGCTCGACGAAGGGGCCGACGCAGGCGTCGACCTCCTCCACCCACGCGAGCAGATGCGGCGTCCGCTCGTCGCACAGCCCGTACGTCCTCCTGGGGTCGATCAGCCGCGAGCCGGTCACCACCGCGGCGTCGGGCTCGCCGTGCGTGCGAATGCCGGGGGCGGCCGAGCGCAGGACCGTCAGGAAGGCCCGGTCCCGCCGTTGCCCGGCTCCGCGGCGCGACAGCGCCGGATGGTCGGACGCGGCGACGGGGGAGGGATCGTCGAAGACGACCGAGCCGACTCCGGACCTCGCCAGCGTCAGGCCGATCGCCACGCCCAACGGATCGAGGCTCTCGATCCGCACGCACGAAGAAGACAGGGGCGAGGAGGGGGCGAGTCGGCCGTCCCGCAGGACGTCCGCGCGTTCGAGCATGGAGAGGATGCGCTCCACGCGCGTTGGACGCAGGCGGTGCCGGCGTGCGAAGGCGTCGAGTTCGGGCGCGGTCATGGGGCCTGACAGTCTGGCGACGAGGTCTTGCTCGGCCGGTGTGAGATCCTCGATCACGACGCCGACGCGGGGGTCGAGCCCTATCTGCAGGGTCTCCGCCGATCGCCAGAAGACTCCCAGCCCCTCCTTGATCTGAAACGTCCCCTCCATGGGCCAAGGCTAGGAGGGCGTCGACGCGGGTGGAATCGCCTGTCCACACATGTGGATTCCGCCTGGACCGGCCGGCCCTCTCGGTGTATAGATGGACGTTTGGGCGCCGGGTCCAGGCGAGTTCGGCGTCCAGCGCATGGGTCTCAGGCGCGGGCATTCCGCGGCTCCGGGTGCGTTCGCCTAGGCGCGGGCGGGCGAGCCTGCCGCCGTCCGCTTGGAGCCGTCCCCTTCGACCCTGTCGGCTTTAGCGCGGCGAGGCCGGCGGCCGGCCGCGGTCAGTCGTGGGCGTCCCCTTCGTCGAGAAGCTGGGCGAGGAAGGCGTCGAGCTCCTCTTCGACGGCCGAGGGCGCGCTCTTCTCGAAGAACCCCTCGGGCTTCTCCAGGTCCTCGCTGGTGGGCAGGAGGTCGGGGTGGCTCCACAGCCTGTCGCGTTCGGCGACGCCGACCCTGTCGGTCGCCAGCTGCCAGAATCGCTGCGCCTCGCGCAGCTTGCGGGGCCGGATCTCCAGGCCGACCAGGGGTCCGAACGTTCGCTGGGCGGGGGAGCTCGACGCCGACCGGCGCGTGAACATCTCGCCGAGGGCGACGGCGTCGGGCAGCTGCGCGCTGACGACGTGGAGCGAGACGGCGCTGACCCACCCCTCGACGAGGGAGAGCAGGTGCTCCAGCTGGGCGAGCGCGGCCGTCTGGCTCTCGGTCGGCTCGCTGGCGAAGACCTTGGAGAGGTCGAATTCCTGCATCTTCTCCGGATCGAAGCCGGACTCGCGCACCTGCTCCTCGATCGAGTCGGTGTTGATCTCGATTTCCCGGGCGTAGGCGGAGACGGAGTCGAGGACCCGCGCGCGCAGCCAGGGGATGCGGGAGTAGAGCCTGGCGGCCGCCTGCTCGCGAACGGCGACGAAGAGCCTGACTTCCTCGTCGGGCGTGTCCAGGCCGTCGGAGAAGTCGGCGACGTTCGCGGGGACCAGGGCGGCCGTCTGCCCCTCGACCAACGGCAGGCCGGTGTCGGACGTTCCGAAGGAGACCAGCGCGAGCTCGGCCAGGCCGTGCCCGTACTGGATGCCCATGAGGGAGGAGATGAGGTTGCGCAGCATCGGCTCGGGGTCCATCCCGCCGAGCATCGACCGGATCTCCTCGGGGACGTGCTCGAGCTGTTCGAGGAAGGCGTCGAGGAACGCTCGGGCGACGTTCTCCGCCACGGGCTCGGTCAGGCGCCTGAACGTCGGCAGCGAATGGGCGAGCCAGTCCAGGCGGCTCCAGGCCTGGTTGGGGCCCGTGCACGGGTCGATCTGCACCGCGGGGTCGAGCCAGAGCGAGGCGACGGACAGGGCCTCGCGGACGCGGTCCCCCTGCTCGGCGGTCACCGTGTCGAAGTGCTCCCGCTGGATCGTCTCGCGGGCGAACCGCTCGCCGATCTTCCAGTTGACGGGCCCTTCGCCCGACGAGCCGAGAAGCTCGCGCAGCTGGTTCATCACGAGGGAGAAGTCCATGTCTCCCAGCGCCTGCATGGAGGACGCCGACGGTTCGACGCCCGCGGCGCGCATCTGCTCGAGAAGGCGATCGGCCGCTTCGTCGCCCATGACGGCCCGCAGCATCTGCTCCCACTGGTCGTGCTGCGAGCGGCCGGGGTCCGACTCATTTTCGCTCATGCCTAGTCCTTTTCCTCGGAAAGTTGTTCCTCAAGCCTATTGCGCCTCGCCGTGACTTTGGGCTCTGTCCGCCAAGGGCGCAGCGGGATGGTGCATCATAGTCGGGTGAATCCAACGCGCAAACGCCTGGTGTCCGGCTCGCTGTTCGCCATTCTCACGCTCGTCGGGCTGGCGATGCCCGGAGCCTACGTCGTGGAGACCGCCGGCCCCGCTCCCGAGATCACCGGCGCCCAAGACGGCGTCGACCTCCTGACGCTGACGGGAGGCAAGACCTACGGGACGCAGACGAAATACTACATGACCACCGTCAGCTCCTATGGCAATTCGGACTTCGGGGTGGTGGGCGCGCAAGCGTTCGCCGCGATCTTCTCCCGCGACAGCCAGGTCCTCCCGGTCCGCTCCCTGTATCCGGCCGGTCAGACGGCCGACCAGGTCGACAAGCGGAACACCGCCCTCATGGGGGATTCCCAGCAGGCCGCCGCCTCGACGGCGGAGACCGCGGCGGGGCTCCCGGTCCGCATGAGGATCGGCGTGGCGGGGGTCCCGAAGGGCTCGCCCGCGGCGGGCAGGCTCCGCGAGGGCGACCTCGTGACCCGGATAACCGCCAACGGCGTCACGACGCAGATCGCCGCCTACGCCGACCTCGGGTCGGTGCTCAAGAAGACGCCCCCCGGCACCACCGTGAACATCGGCTTCACACGGGACGGGAAGGCCATGGACGCCGACGTGACCACGTCCAAGCACGAGCCCGACTCGACCGGATGGATCAAGCCGGGGTCCCGTCTGGGCCTGTATCTCAAGACGTCGGATGTCAAGCTCCCCATCGCCGCGAAGTACGGCGTGGAGGGCATCGGCGGCCCGTCGGCCGGTCTGATGTTCGCCCTGACCATCTACGACCGGGCCACGCCCGGCTCGCTCGGCGGAAAGGCCAGAATAGCCGGGACGGGGACGATCTCCCTCTCCGGAGACGTCGGGCCGATCGGTGGAATACCCCACAAGCTGGAGGGAGCGGCGGCCACGGGGGCCAGGCACTTCCTGGCGCCCGCGGAGAACTGCGCCGAGACCGTCGGATACGAGCCCGAAGGCATGCGGATCTACGCCGTGCGCACCTTCGACGAGGCCCTCACTGCGGTCAGGAGCATCGGAGCCGGGAAGACAGACGAGCTGACCACATGCTCCGACGTGGTGAAGGCCGGCAAAGCCGGGAAGTGATCCGAATCCCGTCGGCCCGGGCGCGCGTCCGCAGCCTCCGACGGCGCGCCGCCGCCCGGACGCGGTCCGCCGATCCTGAGCCCGGCCTTCTTCCGCCCTAGAGGAAGGTGGCTCGCAGCGCCTGGACCAGCTCGGGGACGAGGTCGGGCGAGCCGAGGACGTCGGCGTCCTCGTCGTGCGAGCGCAGGCGGATCGTGCACCAGCTCGAGCCGTCGCGCATGACCCCCACCACCATGCGTATGTCCTGTCGGCGGGGATCGGCCGACGCGAAGGCCTCGGCCTCGGCGGGGTCCTCGGGGATCTCGGCTTCCGCCTCGGGCGGCATGGCGATCCGCTCTAGGCTGACGGCCGCGCCGTCGACGGTCTCGGGCCACGCCAGCTGCGCGAGGAGGTCGCCGACGGAGGCGGCCGGGGGAAGGCCCTCCTGTTCGACCGAGAAGAGCGACTCCGGGTGCTGCGCGGCCTGAAGCGAGACGTCGGACGGCAGGTGCCCGGCCAGTTCGGGGTCGGCGGCGAGGACCTGGGAGCGCACGAGCGCGAAGACCCGGACGGGTCCGTCCCAGCCGCCGCGGGTCACGTGGGAGTCGATCTCCCTGACCGCCTGTTTTATTGCGCTTGTCACGCGTCAAGTCTGCCATGTCCGCCGCGTTCGCCGCCGCGTCCCGCGGGCGGCCGCGCGTTCGACCGGGCCGGTGACGGCGCAGGGATCGGCACGGTAGAATCGTCCGGACCGGACGCCCGCCTCGTCGCGCCGCTCCGGGGTCCCGCGCCGGGTGGACTCGGGCTCGCGCCTTCTGCGCCGGGCGGACCTTCTGGGAAACGGCGCTCCGATCGGTTACTTTTGAGTAGTGTGGGCGGAGGGTCCATGCCACCGAAGCGACGCGAGGATAAAGGTTGTCCACTACAGAAAAACCGCAGAAAGCGACACAGCGGCCCGACGGCAGGTTCTCCCTGGGCATTTTCGCCGCAACACTCATCGTGCTTGCGCTGCTGCTCGGCGGCCTGCTGATCGTCGCCAACGTCTGGACGGACGTCCAGTGGTACAGCCAGCTGAAGGCGGTCCGGGTTTTCTGGACTCAATGGGGCTGGGCCGTGGCGCTGGGGACCGTCGGCCTGCTCCTGGTCGGAGGGGCCGCGTACCTCAACCTCATGCTCTCGCGCAGGAGGGAGGGCGGATCGACGACCGGAGCCGGCGAATACCGGCAGTACGCCGAAGATCACCCGTGGCTCGCCCGCCTCGTCCTGCCCCTGGCCGTCGGCGCCGTGTTCGGGGCGCCGCTGGCCTCCGAATGGCGGACGTACGTCCTCTGGCTCAATCGGACCCCCTTCGGCCAGTCGGACGCCCAGTTCGGCAAGGACATCTCCTTCTACGTCTTCACCCTGCCGGTCCTCCATTCGATCCTCGGCTTGGCGGTCATCGCCCTCGCCGTCTCCGTCGCGTTCGCATGCGTCGGGCACTACCTCTACGGAGGGGTGCGCCAGGAGGACGGCAGCATGGTCCTGGCGACCCGGGCGCGGGTGCACTTCGGCTCTCTGGCGGCGATAGGCGCCATCCTGGTCGCCTGCTACTTCTGGCTGAGCCGCTACGACATGCTCCTGGCCGAGAACAAGAAGTTCTCCGGCGCCTCCTTCACGGACATCAACGCCACCCTGCCCGGCAGGACCATCCTGGCCGTCACGGCGGCCCTCGTGGCCGCGCTCTTCGTCTTCGCGGCCGTCAAGGGCGTGTGGAAGCTGTCGGTGATAGGCATCGGCGTCAGCGTCATCGCCGGGCTCATCGTCACGATGATCTACCCTTACTTCCTCCAGCGCTTCACCGTCGAACCGAACGCCGCCGAGAGGGAGTCCCTCTACATTCAGCGCAACATCGACGCCACGCTCAAGGCCTACGGGCTGGACGGAGTGGAGAAGACCAAGTATTCGGCCCACACTCAGGCGGAGGCCGGCCAGCTCCGGCAGGACGCCGAGACCACGACCCAGATCCGCCTGCTCGACCCGAACATCATCTCGCCGACGTTCAACCAGCGTCAGCAGAACAAGCCGTACTACCACTTCGCCGACCAGCTCTCGGTGGACCGCTACACCGTGGGCGCCGCCGCGCGCGACACCGTCATCGGGGTGCGCGAGCTCAATCTGGACGGCATCGACAAGGCCCAGCGGACGTGGGTCAACGACCACACCGTCTACACCCACGGCTACGGCGTGGTCGCGGCCTACGGGAACACGACGACGGACAAGGGCCTTCCCGCCTTCTGGGAGCAGGGCATCCCCTCGCAGGGGGAGATCGGAAAGTACGAGCCTCGCGTCTACTTCGGCATGAGCTCTCCCAAGTATTCGGTGGTCGGCGCCCCGAAGGGCTCCAAGCCGTGGGAGCTCGACTACCCGGTGGACACGACGAACGGCCAGGTGTCTACGACCTACAAGGGCGACGGCGGTCCGTCCATCGGCTCGACCTGGTCCAAGCTCATGTTCGCCATCAAGTTCCGCGACACCGACCTCTTCTTCTCCAACCGCGTGACCTCCAAGTCGCAGATCCTCTACAACCGGGACCCGCGCGAGCGCGTCTCCAAAGTCGCGCCCTACCTCACACTCGACTCCCGCGTCTATCCGGCGGTCGTCGACACGGACGGCGACCCGAAGACCCCCAAGCGCCTGGTCTGGATGATCGACGGGTACACGACGACCAACCAGTATCCGTATTCGGAGCGTCAATCCCTCGAATCGGCGAAGGCGGACGCGCGCACCGCGCAGTCGTCCGGGTACGGCAGGGAGCCGAAGCAGGTCAACTACATCCGCAACTCCGTCAAGGCCGTGGTCGACGCCTACGACGGCTCGGTCACCCTCTACAAGTGGGACGAGAAGGACCCGCTGCTCAAGGCGTGGAGCAAGGTCTTCCCGGGGACGCTCAAGTCCGTGAAGTCGATGTCGGGCGATCTCATGGCCCACATGCGCTACCCGGAGGATCTCTTCAAGGTCCAGCGCACCCTGCTCTCGCGCTACCACGTCACCGACGCGAAGGACTTCTACTCCGGCGGGGACTTCTGGGACATTCCGCAGGAGCCCACGGCCAATCGGGGAGAGGCCTCCCAGCAGCCTCCGTACTACCTCACGCTGAAGATGCCGGGGCAGAAGACGGCCGAATTCTCCCTGTCCACCGGCTACATCCTGGGCGGCACGTCCAAACGCAACGTCATGACGGGCTTCCTGGCCGTCGATTCCGAGGCGGGGTCCACTCCGGGCAAGGTGCGTGCTGGGTACGGGAAGCTCAGGCTCCTCGAGCTTCCGCGAAATCTGACGGTCCCCGGCCCCGGGCAGGCCTACAACAACTTCGTCACCGACTCGAAGGTCTCCACCACTCTCAACCTGCTCAAACAGGGCGGCACCCAGGTGGTGTACGGGAACCTCCTGACCCTTCCGGTGGGAGGCGGCCTGCTCTACGTGCAGCCGGTGTACGTGCAGGCCTCCAGCGGCAACACCTCGTATCCGGTCTCGCAGTACGTCCTCACGTCCTTCGGCGAAGGGACCAACATCGGCTTCGCTCCCACGCTCGAAGAGTCCCTCAACCAGACCTTCCGGGGGGATTCGGGCGCCAAGGCCGGAGACGCGAACGTGACCGGCCAGAAGGCGGCTCCCGATCCGAACGCGAGTTCGAACAAGGGGAATTCCAACGGGAGCGGGAAGACGACGCCGACCCCCAGTCCGAGCGCCAGTTCCAGCCCGAGCGCGAGCCAGTCGGGGGCGGGAGGCGGTTCGGGTAGCGCCCAGCAGCAGCTCGACAAGTCGCTCAGCGACGCCCAGTCCGCTATCAAGAGGGCCGATGAGGCCAGGAAGTCCGGCGACTGGGCCGGCTACGGGCAGGCTCAGAAGGACCTGCAGAGCGCGTTGGAGAAGGCCGTCGCCGCCAGGGAGGAGCTCAACAAGGCGGGATGAGTCCGCAGGACTCCGCTTCTCTCCCCCTGGGAGGCGGTCTGCATGGCGAGTGCGGTCGTGGGCGTCGGCCCCGCTCCACCGGCGGCGAATCGCGGGTCGGATCCGTGGAGGCCGCCGATGGGTTCGTGGGCGAGTCGGCACGCAGCGCGGCGGTTCCCGCATACGCGGGGAAATGGCTGACTCTCCGCTTCGCCGGGGCGTCCGGCTGGGGTTCGGGCCCGCGATACGGCTCCGGCGGGCACTGTGGGCATGTGAGTGTCCGCACGCTCGCTCGCCTTGTCCGGATCGCGGTGCCTGGGTAGACTGAACGGGTCGACGCGGGGTGGAGCAGTTCGGTAGCTCGCCGGGCTCATAACCCGGAGGTCGAGGGTTCAAATCCCTCCCCCGCCACCACAGCCCCCGGTTCTCTAGAGAACCGGGGGCTCTTCTCGTCTCGGTGGAATCCGCAGGGCGCATCGCCTCCTCGGCGGTTCCCCGCGGAGGCGGGGAACCGGCTGCGGGGCGCGGGCGGCGCGAATCGGGCCCGGGGAACGCCCCGGGCCCGGGGCGCGAGCTCAGCGTCTGATGGGCAGTCGCCGGATGAGCAACCACGAGACGACGACGCCCGCCGCCGTCCAGGCGAGTGCCTCGGCGCCGTCCAGGGCGATCATCCGCATCGAGTTGGATGCGAAGGGCTTTGTCGCGTCATAGGCGCCGTAGCGGAACAGCCTGACGAGCCCCTCGACCATGGAGAGGGCGAGCAATCCCGCGGCGGGAATGTACCAGGGGAAGCGGACGAACAGGGACGCGACGGTGAAGCCCAGCCAATAGGCCCCCAGCGAGGACGTAATCGCGGCGAGGAGGAGGATCCACGAGCTCGCAGTCTGTTCGGTGTGCGTGAGGGTCAGCCTCCCGGACGCGTCGCCCGCGACGGCGGCCTGAAGGAGGACCGCCGCGAGTCCGAAGGAGGCGACGGCGGCGGTGTTGCTCAAACTCGCGCGGATGTGCATGCCGAAGAACTCGCGGCGGGTCAGGCCCGCTCCGAGGTACGTGCGGACCGTGGCGGCGCCGAGGCAGCCGTGGACGCAGGCGGTGAGGATCAGCGCGCCCGTCGCGATGACGCCCACGAAGAGGATCGCGACGGTTCTGCCGTTGGACGTGACGGCCTCGGGCAGCGAATCGATCGAAAAGGCATGGCCGTCGATGTGGACGTCGGTTTCCGGCAGCCAGCGATGCAGCCTCTTCGCCGCCCAGAACACGAAGGCGGTCACCAGGGAGGCGATCACGACGGCGACGCCGGCGACGACGCCGTCGACGATGAGGTGCTTTCTGAGAATCCGGCGGTTGAGCGGGCGCATGCGGTCGCCCACGGCCGTGGGCGAGGTGTCAGTGTGCATCGTCGTCTCCCTTCGGGGTGATGACCTCCCGCTGCGCGGTGGTCAGCGTGAGGTCCATGAGGATGTCGGTCAGGGACGCCTGCTGGCCCGGCCGGGAATGGCGTGCCCGGACGTCGTCGACCTCGCCGCGTTCGATCACGCGGCCGCCGTCCAGGAAGACGACGTGGTCGAGGAGGTCTTCCACCTCGTGGATGAGATGGGAGGAGACGACGACCGTGCGCGGGTGGCTCGTGTAGTCGGCTAGGAGCGCACGGTAGAACATCTCGCGGACGACGGCGTCCATGCCCAGGTGCACTTCGTCGAAGACGGTCACCGGGCACCGGGAGGCCAGGCCGAGGGTCGCGAAGAGGGCGGATCGCTGGCCTCGGGACAGTCTGTCGGGCCGTTTGCGCGGGTTCACCTGGAAGGCGTCGAGAAGCTGAGCGGCGTAGTCGGCGTCCCACGTGGGCCGGGTGACGCCCCACAGTTTGAAGGTCTCGCTGATGCGTCTGTCCCGGTAGACGGCGGTCGAGTCGCTCGTGTAGCAGATCGAGGCCATCGCCTCGGGCGCGTCGAAGACCGGCTCGCCGCCCACGAGGACCGTCCCCGCCTGGGGGTGGAGGAGACCCGCCAGGAGCATGCCGACGGTCGACTTCCCCGAGCCGTTGCGCCCGAGGAGGCCCGTGAGCGATCCAGGGCCCACGGTGAAGCTGACGTTGTGGAGGACGTCGTCCTTGTGGAGGTCGTAGTGGAAGGTCACGCCCGAGACCTCGATTGCCGGGGCGGTCATCGCTTCTCCTTGCTGTGTCGGTGGGATGCGGGTTGTCCGGCGCTAACGCCGGTGGACGCGGAGTCCTCGGCGTCCGCGTTGGCCAGATGCTCCTCCGTGAGGTCGAGAAGGTCGCGGGAGGAGAATCCGAGCGTCAAGCCTTCGTCGAGGGCGGGGGAGAGGGTCTCGTCCAGGTAGGTGGTGCGACCGTTCGCGCGCAGCGTCTCGGGTGCGGTTTGAGTCACGAACATCCCGATGCCGCGCCGCTTTTCGATGACCCCCTCGTCCACGAGGAGGGCGAAGGCCTTGTTGGCGGTCGCGGGGTTGATGCGGTACGTCGTCGCATACCGGGTTGTGGACATGAGCTGGTCTCCGGGAGTGAGTTCTCCCACGAGGATCTTGCGGCGAACCTCGTCTGCGATCTGCAGGTAGATCGGCTGGCTGCTGGAGAAGTCCATGTGATTCACCTCCTCGGTCCAGTGGTTAGTTACAGGACTAATTAACCATGGGATCGGGGACGTGTCAAGCTCGCGTGCGCGGGGAGTTGCCGGACGGCGCCTCGACGCCCGGCGGGGCGGAGCGGTCCGGGGCTAACGCGGTGTCAGAGGCCCGGCATCCGCCGGCGACGGCCCGGTGCGGAATCCCTCCACCAGGGTGTCGGCTGCCCCGGCATCCGCCGGCGAGACGGGACCTTGAGGAGTGCGTGGGGGTGTCGTACGGTGGGACGGTCGTCCAGGCCAGGTCCGCAGCCTCTCTGACTCGCATGGGGCCGCGGCGTCATACGACGTCGCGTCATTGTCAAGGACCCCGGTTCCCCGGTCGAGCCGGCTCCGCGCGGCGCTCCTTCCGCGACGTGGGCGGAATGCGGATAATGGTCGGAGAAACGCGATCGAAGGAGTCACGATGATGTCTAAACGAACTGTGACGACGAGCAAGCGCCCGGTGATCGCCGTGATGACGGTGATCGCCCTGTTCATATCGGGCTGCGGAAAGGATGCGGAGAGGAAGGACTACAAGCCGGTGCTCTATGTGTATTCGGAGGGGCGGACGTCGTTGAGTGTGAATCTCGACTATGCGGGTTCGGTGACGTACACGTATCCCAAGGCCGGTCCCGGCAACGTCTGGCGGGTGACGGCCGGCCCCGACGGCACGCTCACCGACGCCTCCGGACGCTCCTACCCCTACCTCTTCTGGGAGGGGATCGCCCCGCGCGGCTACGGGCAGAAG
>NZ_KE951419.1 GCF_000466165.1 Actinobaculum sp. oral taxon 183 str. F0552 | reverse complement strand
ACACCTTCCCGCCCTTGGCCACCACATCCTTGACGACCACGTTCTTCTCGGCCTCGCCCGACGTATTCCTCACTGTGAAGGACAACCGCGTCGAACCATTGGGAAGCATAGCCGACTCCCCCGCCGTATCGGCATCACGCCCCGACTCATCCGCCTTCTCAATATCAATCGACGGACGCGGCGGAACCTTCGCCTTATACGGATCCTCGTCCTTGACGGCTGTCCCCGTCTTGGCTCCGATTCCGGCCACCGTGGAATTGTCGGTGTGGACTTGGTCCAGGGTCACGCCCGTCAGCCTGGCCGTACACGGGAAGGAGACGCCGGTCTTCAACAGCTGGGGGTTGTTGGCGAAGGAGGCGGCCCACTTGACCGTCCACTTCTTGGACGCCGCGTCGTAGACGCCGGCGGTCGGAGCCTTCTCCCCCGGGAACGTGCAGGCCATCGACTCCACCGTCCCCGAACCCGACGTCGTATCCGTCACCACGACCTGCTTGAGATCCTCGACGCTGCTGTCGTTCTTGACGGTGAACTTGAGATCCGTCGAACCCACGCCCTGGGCGTCCAGGTTCTTCCCCGCCAGCTCGACGGCATCGGTGTTGGCGTCGTTGCCCGCCGCATCCTTCTTGACGATGTCGATGTGCGGGTAGGGATATCCCTGGTCGCTGCCGCCGCCGCTCTGCTTGCGGATCGCGGTGGCGCCGTACTGCCTTCCGTTGATGATCACCGTGTTATCCGTCTTGTTGACGGCGACGCCGCCGGAGCTCAAGGCGTCCCAGTCGATTATGTCGATGCCGCAAGCGTAGTCGAGGGCGGGAGGGGTGATGACGATGCCTTCGTGCAGAAGGCCGGAACGGTTCATGGGATCCGTATTCGCGATGGATGTACCGTCGGACTTCTTCTTCACGTTGAGGGTGCCGGCCGGCCGGACTCCCCCTTCGCCGTATCGCCCTTCGGCCACGTTGGCGTCCTGGCCCTTGACGCACCACCACCTGATGAAGGCATTGTTTCCGACCCGGGAGTCGACGATCTCGTAGGAGGTCTTGCCGGAGAAGAAGATGCGCCAGTTGACGGCGTTGGGACGGTTCTTCATGTCCGAGGTGACCTGCCAGCCGTCCTTCCTCGTGCCGGTTGGCTTGGAGGGTTCCGGATTGATTCCGCCCGGTCCGGGCAGGTCGATCGGAACGGCTTTGCCGTCGATCTTGACGGTCGCCGTCTTCTCCCTGGTGGCTTTCTTCACGTCGAGGGCGAGGTCGATGTGGCCGCTGACCTGGTTCAACCCGTCGGCCTTGTCGTTGAGCACGCACTTCATGGTGGCGCCGTCTGCCGTGATATCGCACGTCGTGTACTCGAAGGTGAGTTTTCCGACGATGCCCCGAAGCGTCTCGGGAAGGCTGACGGTGAAGCTCATGCCCTTCTTCGCAGGCGACGGAGCCTTCCAATCGAAGGACAGCCGGGCCGTGTGATAGACCTGCATGGTCTTGTCCTCACCGGCCGGAACAAGCTTGCCGCCGGCATCCCTGACCGTTTGAACGATGGACAGCTGAGTCAACTCGAAATTGCTGCTCGTCTTGATCGGGCCGGGAGTGACGTCTCCTGCCTGGGCGGGAGACCCCCAGATGGCGGATGTGCCCAGGCACAGAGCGATCGCCATGAGCACACCCAGGGAACGGCGCACTGGCCGCACGAGTTTGTTCATTTAGTTGTCTGCCTTTCGAACAGTGGGCGACGCGTGAGCTGTGAGGAGAGGTGAATCCTGCAATCGCCCATGTATGCATGAAATTATGGTCCACATCCTGCTTCTCAGGCAATTCCCCGGACGCCGTGGCAATCCCTGAAAGCCGAGATACCGCAGGAGACGGCTTTCGACTATGACGCATTCCATCTACTTTTCCGGGTGAGCGGTTCGCCGGTGGAATGGCCCGCCGGGTGCCCTCCAGCGGCGGAGGGGCGGCCGGCTTGGCTGCAAACCCGGCTCCGTCGACAGCCCGGTGTCCGGGGTGTCGTCGGGCGTTCGCATGACCGCGTCGATGGACGGCCAACGAACGGTGGCCGGAGGGGTCGTCAGCTCAGGCGGATGTCGTACTGCTCGAATCCCGCCCCGCTGACGCAGGCGACGAGTTCGTCGCGGCGTTCGGCCCATGCTCGCACGTCCCACGCCAGTGCGTCGGCGCGAAAGCTCACGGGGGTGCCCTCCGTCCGGGCCTCCTGCAAGGCGAATTTCTTCACGCCGCGGTCGCGCAACTGGACGACGAGCTCCTCGAACCGCTCGGCGGCCGGCGCCCCGGGGTAGACGGTCGTGCGTATTTCGTAGTCGAGCAGGCGTGGTCGGCCGGATGCGCCTGCTGCTTCCGCGGTTCCTTCCGCATCGCCGTCTCGGGCAGGAGGGGTGTGATCGGCGAGGGGGCCCTCGCGCCCGTCTCGGGTAGGGGCGGTGTGCGGAGACGCGTCATGCCGGGCCTCCGCGCTGGCCTCCATGACGAGTTCGAGCGCGCGCCAGGCTTTGCCGCCCGGTGCGCCGACGGCTTCCGGGTAGTCGCCGGGCAGGGCCTTGATGTCCAGGCCCACCCAGTCGACATGGCCGAGCGCGGCCTCGAGGCGCCGCGGATAGACGCCCGCGGTGTGGAGTCCGACCATGAATCCTTCGGCCTTGACGCGCGCCATGGCGTCGAGGACCGCCTCCTGGCGCAGTGCCTCTCCACCTGTGAAGACGACGCCGTCGAGCAGCCCCCTCCTGCGCGACAGCAGGTCTTCGACGTCGCCCCACGGGACTGCGCCGGGGACCGTCGGGTCGAGGATCGACGAATTCTGGCAGTAGGGGCAGCGCAGGGGGCAGCCTTGGCAGAAGACCGTCGCGACGAGGCGCCCGGGCCAGTCGACGGCGGACAGCGGGACGAGCCCGGCGATCGCAAGGTTCTCAGCCGGGACGACCCGTTCCGCAGTCCTCACCGCTGAGCAGCGCTCCCTTCGCGCACGCGCTCCCGCGGGGAAGAGGGGGCGGACGGGAAGGTGAGCGCCTTCTCGGTGAAGGGGGTGCGCTCGGCGTACTCGCCTTTCTTGCCGATGTTGAAGGACGCGACCGGGCGGAAGTACCCCATGACCCTCGTCCACACCTCGCATGCCTGCGGCTCGGAGGCCGGCCGCTCCTCCGCGCACTTCTCACAGACGAAGTGCTCGCCGGCCAGGTAGCCGTGCACCGGGCATATGGAGAAGGTCGGCGTGATCGTGATATAAGGCAGGCGGAAATTGGTCAGCGCTCGGCGGACGAGCCGGCTGCACGCCTGACCCGAGCTCATCCGTTCGTTCATGTACAGGTGCAGGACGGTGCCGCCCGTGTACATCGACTGCAAGTCCGCCTGCATCTCGAGCGCCTCGAAAGCGTCCTGCGTGTAGGCGACCGGAAGTTGCGAGGAGTTCGTGTAGTAGGGCTGGGCGTCGGTCCCGGCCTGGAGGATTCCGGGGAAGCGCTTGCGGTCTTCCTTCGCGAAACGATAGGTGGTCCCTTCGGCGGGCGTGGCCTCGAGGTTGTAGAGGTTGCCGGTCGCCTCCTGGTACTCGATGAGACGGGCGCGCATGTGGTCGAGGACGCGGACGGCGAAACCGTGGCCCCATTCGCCGGTGATGTCCTCGGCGTCGTGCGTGAAGTTCCGAACCGCCTCGTTCATCCCGTTGAGCCCGATGGTGGAGAAGTGGTTCCCCAGGCCGCCGAGATACCGGTGGCTGTAGGGGAAGAGCCCGCCGTCCATGAGTTCGGCGACGGTGGCGCGCTTCTTCTCCAGGGTCGAGGAAGCCAGGTCCATGAGGTGGTCGAGGCGCTCGAACAGGGCGGTCTCGTCGCCCGCGTACAGGTAGCCCAGGCGGGCCATGTTGATCGTGACGACGCCTATGGAGCCCGTGAGCTCGGCCGAGCCGAACAAACCGTTGCCCCGCTTCAGGAGCTCGCGCAGGTCGAGCTGGAGGCGGCAGCACATCGAGCGGATCATGCCCGGGTCGAGCTCGGAGTTGATGAAGTTCTGGAAGTAGGGCAGGCCGTACTTCGCGGTCATATCGAACAGGGCGCGGGCGTTGTCCGACTCCCAGTCGAAGTCCTTCGTCATGTTGTAGGTCGGGATAGGGAAGGTGAAGACGCGGCCGTCGGCGTCGCCTTCCATCATGACCTCGATGTAGGCGCGGTTGATCGTGTCCATCTCGGCCTGGAGGTCCCCGTACGTGAAGTCGCAGACCTCCTCGCCGATGTAGGGGTGGTCGTCGGCCACGTCGGCCGGGCACGTCCAGTCGAAGGTGAGGTTGGTGAAAGGGCACTGGCTTCCCCACCGCGACGGCACGTTGAGGTTGAAGATGAGCTCTTGGACGCACTGCTTGACGTCGTCGAAGGAGAGGTCGTCGAGCCGGATGAACGGCGCCATGTACGTGTCGAAGGACGAGAAGGCCTGGGCCCCCGCCCACTCGTTCTGCAGCGTGCCGAGGAAGTTGACGATCTGGCCGCAGGCGGCCGACAGGTGCTTGGGCGGGGCCGATGAGATCGCACCGGGCACCCCGTTGAATCCCTCTTCGAGCAGGCGGCGCAGCGACCAGCCCGCACAATAGCCCGCGAGCATGTCGAGGTCGTGGATATGGTAGTCGCCGTTTCTGTGTGCGGCTCCTTCTTCTTCGCTGTACACCTTCGACAGCCAATAGTTCGCGATCGTCTTGCCGGCGGCGTTGAGAATGAGGCCGCCGACGGAGTAGCCCTGGTTCGCGTTCGCGTTGACGCGCCAATCAGAGCGGTCGAGGTATTCGTCGACGGTTGAGATCGGGTCGATCAGGACGGTGCCGTCCGTGGACCGGGCTGACTCGCTGGCGTGCTGGGGCATGATCCCTCGCTCCTTGGCGTTTCTCGGATTGTTCGGGTGTGATCCGCGGCCGGCGGACCGCGCGTTTCCCGGCGGAGTCGCGACGACGCGATCTCGCCGGCCTTCCCTGGTTCTCGGGATTCGAGAACCCCAAAGCCGCCAAGGCGTTCACGACGCGCTCCCTGCCGGGTCGGAACTCGAGCCTACACCCATGACACCACACTTTGAAGAGGCGCGCCACTACATCTTGTATGGCGAATGTGACGCTCATACCATATATAGGTCTGCTCACCGTAGAGACGCGCGGTCAGGGCCTGGCCGCCGCCCGGCCTCGCCTAACTCTGCCCGGCCTCGCCCGGTTTCCCCGCCCCGCCTGGGCCGATGTCATCTCAGACCGCCTCCACCTTGGAGTCGACACCGATGTCCCCGCCTGGGCCGGCGGGCCGCCGAGTCAGCGACGACGTCAGATTCCCACGAAGCCCGAACCACCCGCACGCTCCTGAGCCGCAGCACATCGTCCACGGCACCCATGAACCGCCGTAGCGGGCCGCAGCGCACTTCCCGCGGCCCCATCCTGGAGCGCAGGTCGGTTGCGAACCGCGCCAGTCGAGCCCTAGGTCGCCTCGCCGGCTACGCGATGTCGGCGGCGCGATGCACACTTGTGGGGTGCACGAGTTCCTTTCCGCACTCCGTCGCCATGCGGCCCCAGGGCAGATAACGGAGGTCATCGAGGTCCCGGCCCGGCCTGAGCGTACGGCCGAGTGGCCCGGCTGGATGGCGCCCGCACTGCTCGGCGCGCTGCATTCGCGAGGCGTCGACCGCCTCTGGACCCATCAGGTCGAGGCGGCCGACCTCGTCCATGCGGGGATTCATACGGTCGTGTCGACGGGAACCGGCTCGGGGAAGTCGCTGGCCGCGTGGATTCCGGCGCTGTCGATCATCGCCCAAGGCGGAGCGTCGCGGCCCTACCGGCCGACGGCACTGTATCTGGCTCCCACGAAGGCGCTCGCGGCCGACCAGTTCGCCTCCATATCCGGGTTGGCTCGCGACGTCGACCCCCGGATCGGAGTCGCCGTGGCGGATGGCGACTCCGATCGCGAAGCGCGGGCTTGGGCGCGCGAACACGCCTCGATCGTCCTGTCCAACCCCGACTTCGCCCATCACGTCATGCTCGCGAACCACCGGCGTTGGACGCATGTGTGGCGGGGTCTGAGCATAGTCATCGTCGACGAGTTCCACGCGTACCGGGGCATGTTCGGCGCACACGTCGCCTCGACCGTCAGGCGCCTGCTGCGAGTGACAGCACACTATGGTGCGCGCCCGACCGTCGTCTTCCTGTCGGCGACGAGCGGCGACCCGGAGGGTGCGGCGCGTCGCTTCCTAGGCACGGCCTTCGGAGGGATCCGGGCCGTCGAGGAGGACGGTTCCCCGAGCGGCCGTATGGCCATCGTCATGTGGCGATGCCGCGAGAAGGGACGGCCGGCTTCTCGCGAACCGCGGCTGGATGCCGGCGCGACCGCAGACGCCGATGCGACCGCACCCACCCCCGGTTCTGCACGCAGGGCTGCCGTAGCCGAGGCCGGGCAGCTCATGGGCGTGCTCGCATCCGAGGGCGCCCAAACCGTCGCTTTCGTTCGGTCCCGCGCAGGGTCCGAACGGGTCGCCGAAATCGCGAGGAACTGGCTGGCAGGCCACCGCCCAGGGCTCGAAGACGCGGTGGCATCCTACCGGGGCGGCTACCTGCCCGAAGAACGCCGCGCACTCGAGGACGCACTGAGAACGGGAGCCGTTCGCGCCTTGGCGAGCACGAACGCCTTGGAACTCGGCATCGACATCGCCGGCTTGGACGCGATCGTCGTGACCGGCTGGCCTGGGACGCACGCCTCCTTCGCCCAGCAGATCGGCCGCACGGGCAGGGTGGGACGCGACGGGCTGGCGGTTTTCGTCGGGCGGGACGACCCGCTGGACCAGTACCTGCTGTCGCATCCCGAGACCGTCGTCTCCTCGCCGATCGAGGTCAATGCCTTCGACCCCGGCAATCCGCACGTCCTCCTTCCGCATCTGTGCGCCGCCGCCTGCGAGCTCCCCCTCACCGAGGCTGACGTCAGCGTCTTCGGGTTGGCCGACACCTCGCTTTTCGACGATCTCGCTGCGGCGGGCATGCTCCGGCGGCGCCCGGGCGGCTGGTTCTGGAACACCTCGTTGGGCGCAGGAGCCCACGAGGCGGTCGACCTTCGAGGGGAGGGATCCACGGTGACCATCATCGACGGCGAATCGGGGGTCGTCCTCGGCACGGTCGACGCCGCCCGGGCGGACGCGACCGTCTTCCCCGGGGCGGTCTACCTTCACCAGGGGTTCCCCTACCGCGTCGAGAGCCTCGCCGACGACGTCGCCGTCGTCCGCCCCGACCGAGACGGCCTTCGCACCTTCGCCCGCCAGGAGACGTCCGTGGAGATCCTCTCGACCGAGGACGAGGCCGACCTCGGCATCGGAACCTGGGCGCAGGGCGGCGTCCTGGTCTCATCGCGAGTCGTCGGCTATGACATCCGGCGCGCCGACGACGGGGTCTACCTCGGATACAAGCCGTTGGCGATGCCGGTGCGCCGGCTGCACACGCACGGAACGTGGTGGACGATGACGGGTGAGGCCATCGCCGCGTCCGGCGTGGATCCCGCTGCCGTTCCGGGGGCTCTCCACGCCGCCGAGCACACCGCCATCGGCATGCTCCCGCTTCTGGCGACCTGCGACCGGTGGGATATAGGCGGCCTGTCGTCGGCGGCGCATACGGAAACCGGTCAGGCGACCGTGATCGTACATGACGCCGTTCCCGGAGGATCGGGGTGCGCCCGCCGGGGCTTCGAACGCGGAAGCGAATGGGTGCTGTCCACCCTCGACGCGCTGCTCTATTGCCCTTGCGACTCCGGCTGCCCCCGCTGCATCCAATCGCCCAAATGCGGAAACAACAACGAGCCGCTGTCGAAGGACGGGGCGACTCGCCTGATTTCGACGCTTTCACGCGCGATGGCGCCCTCTCGGTCATCTCGCTGACCCCTCCTCCAGAGGGACGGCGTCCGCCGGCCCGGCGACCGCGGAGGCCCTGACCCGCAGGCCGAACTCCGGCACGAGCACGGAAACTTGGATCCTGGCCTCGTCCCCGTCGATCCGGCACGATTCGAGCTCGGCCCCGTAACGATCGGCCTCTGCCTGGCCGGGGCACGCGTCCTGGCCGGATCCATCGGCCAGGCGCTGGGCCGTCCTCAATGCGATCATGTCCGCCGCAGTCTGCCCCCGCTGCATAGCCGAGGCCCCTTTGATCAGGACGAACACTCCGACGAGCAGCGCGGCCAGAAGACATACGGCCATCGCCGCCATAACCGTTCCTGCTCCCCTCTCCGAGGCTCCCCTCTCCGAAAACGGCCTCCTGCCAGGCGGCCACGTCGACTGGACGCCCCGAACGCCGAAGGCGGGCCCCGCTGTCGTCTGCGAGGACGACGCGACGGACCGGAAGCCCGTCACTGGCCCGCTCCCGGCTCAACGAACGCGACCGTCGTGGCCGTCACCGATATGCCGAGAGCACCCGAGAATCCGTTGGGCGGCACGCGGACCGTCACTTCGACGGTCTCGCCGCGTCTGGCCACTGACACCTGCGCCCCCGGGGACTTTTCCTCCACAACGGCCTGAATGCTGGAGACGGATTTGTCGAGCGACGCCATGCGAGCCGCGGACCGCGCGGCCTCCTGCGCACCGACGTACATGATCGCCACGTTGGTGAGCATCGCCAGAAGCGTGAGGACGAAGCCGATGACGAGCAGCCCTATGGCCGCTTCGACCGTCACCATGCCGTTCTCGCGACCGCCTCCGCAGTCCGTCAGACCATGCCTGGGCGTACGCGGACCGAGACCTCCTTCAGATGGATTGGCCGGCGCATCGAAGGCTCCACTGTTCGGGCGGCTCTCCAGCCGGGCGCCGGAGCCTTCCGCCTGAGCGAACCGCAGCCGCCGATCGCCGCTCGGTTCCGGCTCGTTCGACTGTCCCACAGATTTTCCGTTCATCTCCGTATTCCGATTCCGTGGCATGTCGGGCTCGCTTCGTCTTCGCGGAGCCTCGGAGCCTGCGTCCGATCGCGCCAACCCCGAGGCCTTCCACGGTCAGAAACTGAAGATTCCTTTGAAGATTTTGACGAAACCTTGACGGAACCAGTCCTGTTTGATGATCCACCACAGAATGCCCGCTATGCCCGTGGCGGTCAGAGTGCCCATGGCGTATTCGGCGGTGGCCATTCCGGCCTCTCCGGTAGTGTCGTCGAGTTCCACGAACTCGAAGGGCCCTTCCATGTGTTCTTCTCCTTTCTACGGCGAGCCTCTGCGCTCACACCCGCCGTAGAACCACTTTCCCCGAATGGAAGAGTGTCAGGCGGCCCTCGCCGTTCCTCTGTGGACGCTTCGCGCCTGACGCGCGGGTGTGGAACACGCCAACGAGACGCTCCGGGAGAGCTGACAGGTGGATGATCTTTCCCAAGCGAGAGGCGTTCATTCGCATTCGAAGGGCCAAACACCCAGGGACGCCGCGGGAATCGTCAGGAGCCCAACGGGTCTGCCCGCCCATGCCGGACCACCGGGGAACCGGCCCGACGCGCACTCACAACCCCTGGATCGGCGGCCCGCGTCCGACACGCCAGAGAACTCGGCCTCATTCGAAGAACTTCATTCCTGTGGCGATCACGGTGGGGACGATGCCGAGGACGACGAATGCGGGAAGGAAGCACAGGCCGAGCGGCAGGACGAGCTTGGAGCCCAGTGCGGCCGCCGCCTCCCTCGCCGTGCGGATCCGTCCTTCGCGCAGCGAAGCCGAGGTGCGTTCCAGAAGGGGCACGGCGGCGGCGCCGTCGACCCAGGCGGGTTCGAGCGCCTCACGGAGCGGAGCGAAACGCTCTGGAACGTCGGCCCATGCCTCTTCCCACCCTCCGCCCAGCAGCAGAGTGCGGGCGGCGACGTCCAGCCCGGAGGCCTCCTCTTCCTCGCCGAGTGCGCAGTGAAGCGCCTTGAGGGCGGCGGGAATGGACGCTCCCGAGGCAAGCGCGGCTTGGGCGAGATCGGCCACCATCGCCTGATCCACGCAGGGCAGCCTCCCACTCGGCCCGGTATACCGCCGAGAAGCCCGAAGCGCGCTGTTCTCGTAGGGTCTCGTGGACACCGCGGCCAAGGAGAGGCTCGCGACGATCACGACGACGAACGCGCCGTTCATCATCAGCCTCGCTCCGCTCGCCTGACGAGAGCCCGCGCCCACGCGAGACCTGCCAGTTCGAAGAGGAATCCGAGCGCCAGCAGAACACGCCCGGGGCCGGGGGACAGGAGGAAGGCGAGCGGTTCGGCGCCGATCATCGTGCCCACGCAGAGGCCGAGGACGGGCAGCAGGGCCAGGATCCGCGCGCTCGCCTTCGGCCCGGCCATGGCCACTCGGCGTGCGGCTGCCGCTTCGCCGGCCTCGGTGATCCCCGCGGCGCAGGATTCGAGGACGTCGGCCGTGGGAGCCCCGGTCAGCTTGCTCATGCGGCACACCGCGATCGCAGGGGGAACTCCCAGGCGCACCTCCTCCCCCACAGTCCGCCGCCACCGCGGAGCGAGCCACAGTTTCCTGAGCGCCGCCGGGACCCCGTCGGCGTCGAGGTCCGCATGCGCCCCCAGCCCAGCCCGCTCAAGCGTCTGCCTCCACGCACCCTCCGGCGTGGCGCCCGAGCGGAGGCGGGTGGCCGTCTCCGCGACGAGCATTCCCATGTCCGCCCGCTTCCCCCTTCCCTTCGCCCGTCTCATACCCCGATCCTCTCCGCCAGACGGAGCCATCCCGGCCCCTTGACCGCCGTCTGCCGCGCGCACTCGAGCGCGACCTGTGCATGCAGTTCGCCGGCCTCCCGCTCCAGGACGGCGATCTGGCTCAGGCGTCGCCGGCTTCCGCTCCGTTCTATGTGCAAGACGGCGTCCAGCGCGCTGGACGCCTGGGCCGCGACGACCGACTCCCCCATGCCCGCCAGTGCCCCCAGGGCGACGAGACGGGCCGGGACGTCGGCGGCCGAGTTGGCGTGAACGGTAGCCCAGCCTCCCTCATGCCCGGTGTTGAGGGCCGACAGCACGTCCCGCACCTCGGCGCCGCGGCACTCTCCGAGCACGATCCTGTCGGGGCGCATGCGCATCGCGGCTCGGACGAGCTCGCTCATGGTGACTTCGCCCTTCCCCTGGACGTTGGCGCGGCGGATTTGGAGGTGGACGACGTGCGGGTGGGCGGGGCGGAGCTCCGAGGACTCCTCGATCACGAGGATGCGTTCGCTTGCGGAGACTTCCCCGAGGATCGCCGACAGAAGCGTCGTCTTCCCCGACCCCGTGGCCCCCGAGACGATGACGTTCGCCTTGCTTTCGACCATTGCGTCCACGATCGGGCGGACTGCGCCGGCGAGCGTCCCCATCTCCTGCAGTTCGTCGAGGGAGTAGGACACCTGTCGGTGCGCGCGGAGGGAGATGAGCGGCCCCTCGGCGGCGAGGGGAGGCAACACCGCGTGAAGCCTCAGGCCGCCGCCGAACGTTCCGTCGACTATGGGGCATGAGTCGTCGAGCCTCTGCCCGCAGGCGGCCGCGAGCCTGACGGCCAAAGCCCGGACGTCGTCCTCGCACGCCAGGGAGTCCCGGGCCTGCGGAACCGCCTCGAGGCCGAGCCCGCGGTCCACCCACACTCCTCGTGTGCCGTTGACGAGGATGTCGGTGACGGAGCGGTCCTCCAGTAGGGGTTGCAGCACGGGCCCCGCCCCGCCTACAGCGTGCCGCAGCCGCCGCCCGGCGCCGAGGATGTCGCGGGCGCCGATCGCCCCCGGGGCGAGCACTGAGACGGCCTCGTCGAGACTGGTTCCCCGTGCCAGACTCGCCCGTGCGCGCCTGAGGAAGTCGCCGGAGGCGACGTCGCCAAGCGGCTTTCGAACCTTCGCGGCGGATCCGAATCCACCGGATTCGGCCGAACCCCGCCCGTTCCCCGCCGCCCCGCTGGCATCTCGATTCCGACGGGATCCCATC
The DNA here is from genome assembly GCF_000466165.1 of Actinobaculum sp. oral taxon 183 str. F0552. GTDB lineage: Bacteria > Actinomycetota > Actinomycetes > Actinomycetales > Actinomycetaceae > Peptidiphaga. Next base: position 24,971 of record NZ_KE951419.1, on the reverse strand, counting down.
AGGCCGCGTCCCCGCATATTCGGGCGAGATTCGCGATGTCACGGGCTGTCGCCGACCGTTTGCGATCGCCGACCCGCATCCCGTGGTCGAGGTCGGACTGGAGATTGCGCAGGGTGCGCAGTGGAATCACCCGGTCTACGTCCAGCTCCGCCGCCATCGACGCCGCCTCCGCCCCTCCGCTCGCCCCGGTGGCGACGACGACCGTGTCCATCCCGCCGGGGATCGCCCCCAGCGCTGTAGCCGCCTGGCTCACTCCCCTAGTCCGGCAGCCCGTCACCAGCACGGCGACGTCCGCCCAGGCGAGCATGGACGACCCGAGGTTTCCGGGGAGGAGGGCTTCCCCCGAGAAATCGACGACGCACACGTCGACCGCCTGGGACAGCGCCACCACCGCGCCCTGCCCGAGTTCCGCCGCCCGCAAGCCTCCACGGCCGTCCGCGGACAGAACGGCCAGCCGCCCCAGCGCCGGAAGGGAGTCTCTAAGCCTCCCCGGAACCAGAATCCCGGATTCCTCGTGGAGGTCCGCCCACCGCAGCCCCGGAGCCTTGGACAGGCCTAGAAGCCGGTCGTTTCCAGCCGAACACGGGTCGGCGTCGATGAGCCCGACCGCCATGGTCGCGGACAGGTGACGCGCAAGCCATGCGGCGACCGTGGACGTTCCCGCGCCGCCGTGTGCGCCCACGACCGCCACGATGGTGCCGCGCCTAGTCGAACCGGCGGCGAGCATGAGTTCGAGAAGATCCTCCGCCTCGTCCGGAAGGGTGAGCTCGACCCTGCCCTCGGCGAAATACGGGGCGTAGGAGGGGTGGAACGCAGCCGAGATCCGCACGACGGATGCCCTGATCTCCGACATGTTGAGCACCGCGGCCCTCAGGTCGGCTTTCGAGTCGCGGCCTGCGGCGACCATGTGGACGCCGATTCCCGCCAAACCCGCTATTCGGGCTACTTCCGCCCGGACCGTCTCCGAATCGGCCGCCAACCCCAGAACCGGAAGCCGCATGTCGCCGGCGCCCCGTCCACCAGTGAGGTGAACCCCCAGATCTCCAGAGGACCTCTGCTCCCTTCCGATCTTCATGGGCCAACGATCGCCCATAGAGAATCCGATCGCCAGCCCCGTGTGTCCATGTGTGGATCAAACGGTCGCGAAAGCCCTATGTGGACCGCTAATCGATGCGCCAACGCACGCCCCGTGAAATCACCGAAGACGCCCGGACGGCCGGGAACGGAAACCCACCGAGCCCACAGGCGAAAAAAGGGGAGACGGCCCCATGGCCCAGGCCCTTCCACGCCGCTAAGCTCGCGGGTGGGACGCTCCGTCCCGAACGCCAAATCTTTCAGCTGCCCGCTCCCACGCACAAGGCGGGCACTCGACAAAGGATCACGAATGCTCCTCAAGAAATTCGCAGTCTGCCTGGCCGTCCCCGCCCTGGCACTCTCCCTCTCCGCATGCAGCGACGACAAGGACTCCAAAGGCGACAGTCCGTTCGGCGGGGATAGCGGCGGCACATCGCAGTCGAAGGAGAGCCCCTCCGGCAAAACCGGGGCATCCCCCATCGTCCGCAATCCGACGTCCGGGCCGTCCCTGCCGACGTATCGCCCCTCCTTCTCGACATCCCGGCCGTCCTTCCCGACGTACCGCCCTTCCCTTCCTTCCCTTCCCTCCCTTCCGAGCAATGGGCCGTCTCTTTCGAACAACGGCGCGCCCGTCGCCAAGGAGACATTCGTCCAAGGGGCTTCGAAGATCTTCAAACGCTCGTATCCCTCGGCTCCGGACAGCATGATCACGAGGCTGAGCGAATGCATCTACGACGAAGTCAACGGAAAAGTCAGGAATTCCGTCCTCGAGACGATGTCCAGAGGAATGGACACTCCAGGAACCGCGCAGGAACGCCAGATCTTCATGCAGGCGGGCACCACGTGCGGACAGAAGCTCAAGCAAGGCCTCAGGTGAGTCCCACAGCCCCTGCGCGGCGCCATGTCCGCGCAGGGGCGTTCACCTACGTCGAATTGCGCACTTGAACGCACTTCGATTGAACTGTTAAAGTCGGAAGAAGCGCTCGAGAACCAAGGGAGTCATTATGAAGTTAAGGAAAATCGCGGCTTGCGTGGCAGTTCCGTCACTGGCCTTCTCCCTCGTGTCCTGCGGAGAAGATGCTGTGAGCAAAGAACAATTTTCGCAGGGTTATCTTAAGTTAGTGAAGCAAAGCCAGAAAATTCATGGTAAACAACAGGAAGAGTATGTAATTAGATTTGGAGAATGCATTTATGACAAAATCAAAGATAAAGTGAAAAATTCAACTTTAAAAAAAGTAAAAAATGTTAAAAGGAATAGAATTAATTCCAATGATTTTTCACGCATTGAAAAAGCGCAAAAAGATTGTAAAAATTTCGTAAGCAAACCTAAAGCTACGAAAACTAATTAGTTAACTTTCTCACACCGTTGGCGAAAAAGGAGGGGAATCACACCTCAGCGGCGACGCCGCACTCCTCCTCGCCCATATACTCCACACGTACCCGTCATCGCCTCCTCCGGCTCACGCAATCCCCGCCCGAGGACGCGACGGCGGAGCACGCGAACCGATTGGCTCCCCATCGCGGATTCACGATATGATCCCCGGCAGACTGGGCGGGCGAAGCGGGCCGATCCAGATCGATACAAGAGCAATCAGCACACTCGCCCGGCGATGCGGAGCGGGTTCTACGCAAAGGAGTTTCCATGCGGATCAAGAAGACGGCCTCCCTTTTGGCGGCTTTCGGTCTCGCTTTCTCCCTGGCCGCCTGTGGTGGCGACGGCAAAGACGACGCTAAAGTCACGAAGGAAGAATTCACAAAGGGTTACGTCACCGGAATGAAGTCGGTCTCTAAAAGAATCCCTGAAGCGCGACTGAAGCAGTTGGCGGAATGCATTTATCAGAAAATCAATGGTAAAGTCGATGATTCCACCATGAAAATAATTGCAAAAGGCAATAAGTCTTCTAGCGGCAGTAAAAAGAAAGAAACCCTCTCCGCTAAAGATCAAACGACTCTTCAAACCGCCTCAAAAGAGTGCGTCAGTGAACTCATAAAATCTGGCGGTCAGAATTCTCCATCGGCCACCAAGTAATACGCTTCCATACACGCACACTCATAGACTCGACGTCTCAATGCAGCGGAGGGCGGTTCTTCTCACCGCCCTCCGGTTCGATTTCACACGGCCCTGCGGCGTTGCCTTCTTAGATTCGCCGATATTCGCGTAGTCTCGGGAATGCAACGACCAAGGAGGCCCTGTGTCCACTCCGACCGATCCCTACAACTCCCGCGATCGCGCCCCTTCGCAGGCAGAGGATATCCTCGCCCCTCTGCCCGACGGCGCGGTTCCGGGCGACGGTCCCGCCGACACGGCCGACGGCGACCCATTCGATCTCGCCACACCTCTCAAGCAGGCTGAACCCGAATCACCCACCGCTTCCAACGCCCCCTCTGCGACGACGGCCACCCCCCTCTCGGAATCGGCCCACAGCGCCTCATCCTCGGTCTCGGCAGACTCGGCGTCCACGGGATACCTCGGGAAAGTGGATTCGGTCTCCACGCCTGCGTCCGCGGATTCCCTGCCGACACAGCGTTTGACCACTCCCACGGTCGGCCTGCCCCTTCCGGAGTCCGCCTCTCCGGCCGTTCCCGCCGCGGATCGCCCGATCGCCTCCGTCGGCGCAGCCTCCCCTCCACCGCCCGGCCCGCCGCCTCACCCCTCGGAGTCGACGCCGACGGCGGCCCTCGCTCGAGGACCCGAGGAGACCCGGACTCCGCCCGAACCCTATGCCTACCCGCCTCAGGTGCCGCCCGCACCGGCGGACGACGTCCAAGACGACTGGGTGTTCGCACCCCAGCCGGAACCGGCCGCCGAACCTCCCGACGCCTCCCGCCCTCTCGGGGCCCTTCCGCCTCGCCCGATCGTCGCCGGATGGATGCGTGCCGGCGTATTCGCGGCGAGTCTCGCCCTCGTGCCGGTCGCCTGGTATCTCCTGACGGACGCGAACGCCAGGCTCTCCCTCACCGTGGAGAGGGCGGCGGAGGGCCACGCGAACTTCGCAGCCGCCGGGGAGCTGGCGGGGGGAATCGCCGTCGCGGCCGCTGTGTGGTTCCTAGCCCGGTCCTCCTCGTTGGGCGCCGTTCTCACCGGCATGGCCGTCTCAGCCCTGGGGGCCGTGGGAATCCTCCTTCCCAAGTGGACCGACTCGACGCTCCTGCACATCGTCGACTCAGCGGCGGACGGAGCGGGGGGCGTGGCCGCGAACATCGCCGAGTACCTGCGCGCAGACCTGGGGACGGGCCGCATGCTAGTCTTCGGGGCGGCCCTGCTCCTGACGGGACTGGTCTGCCATTCCGCGCGACGGCGAGGCTATGACATCGCCGACCGTCTGCTCCTGGAAGGCTGAATCCGGCACAGACGCGTCGAACGGGCGTAGAACCACATACAGAAAGAATGCATGTCCGCACCAGCCGATAATTCCGTTCTGTTCCTTCCCGGCCCCTGGCAGCACCGCCTCATCCAGGCCGGCGGATGCCAATTCCACCTCGCTCACATGGGCGAGCACCGCGACGACCTCCCGCTCGTGCTGCTCGTCCACGGCTTCCCGGAATTCTGGTGGGCATGGCGCAATCAGATCGAGGCCATAGCCGAAGCGGGCTACGAGGTCGCGGCGATCGACCAACGAGGGATCGGCGGTTCGGACAAGACTCCCAACAGCGAGGACGGCCTCACTCTCACCGAAGACCTCGGCGCCGTCGCGCGGAGCCTGGGCGCATCCCGCCTCGTCGTCATCGGGCACGGTCGAGGCGGTCAGCTCGCCTGGTCCGCGGCGGCTCTGGAGCCCGACCTCGTCGAGGGGATCGTGACGGTGTCGGCGCCGCATCCCCGCACCCTTCAGCGAGCGGGACTCCACGTCACCTTCAAAACATGGCGAAACGTGGTGCGCACGCTCATTCCCCCGCTGGCGCGCAGGAACATCTCCTCGCCCGCGACCTTGGGCAGGCTCATCCAGAACTGGTCGGCGCCCGGGAACACCGGCGCGTCTAGCCAGGCCGACAAGTACGCCGCGGCACTCCGCCTGCCGGAGGCCGCCTCCACTGCGCTGGAACAGCTCCGCTGGTCCTACACCTCGCTCTCGCGAGTCAACGGCCGCAGGCACATGGAGATCACGAGGCGGCCGGTGCACGTTCCGGTCTGGGCGATCCGCGGCAAGCTCAACCCCCTTCTGCCGGGCCGGGCCTGGCACAAGGACATCGAATTCGCCCGTGGAATCTACCGCTACATCGAAGTGCCCGACGCCGGGCACTTCGTCCACGAAGAATCCCCAGAAGCCGTGACATCGGCCATCCTCGAGTACCTCGTAAGCCTGAGATAGGCGATCCGCCCGGCTCCGCAGCGGCCTCTGCCGTCCGCCCTCGACGGCCCCGGAGGAGGCGATCCGCTAGCCCGCCGCGCGCCCGCCCGCGTATTCAGCCCCTGCGAAGAGGGGGTAGGAGGGGCACAAGTCGGCGATCGGACACGAGGGGCACTCCGGTTTGCGCGAACGGCAGACCTGGCGGCCGTGATAGATGATCCTGTGGCAGGCGATCGTCCAATCCTCTTCGGGCACGAGGGAGGCGATGTCCGCCTCCGCTCCGACGGGGTCCTCGTGCCGCGTCCAGGCCCATCGACGGGCCAGACGCCCAACATGGGTGTCGACGGTTATCCCCGGGATCCCGAAGGCGTCGCCGAGCACGACGTTCGCCGTCTTCCGCCCGACGCCCGGCAGAGTGACGAGGTCGCGAAGGGTCTCCGGGACGTCTCCGCCGTAGTTCTCGCACAGGGACGCCGCCAACCCCAGGCAGGACTTCGTCTTGGCGCGGTAGAACCCGAGGGGCCGGAGGATCGCCTCCAGCTCGCGTGGATCCGCCGTCGCCATCGCCGCGGGAGTCGGGAAACGCGAGAAGAGCTCGGGGGTGACGGCGTTGACCCTCGCGTCGGTGGTCTGGGCGGAGAGGACCGTCGCCACGAGCAGTTCGAAGGGGTTCGCGAAATTCAGCGAGCATGCGGCGTCCGGGTAGAGGGCCGCCAGCCGTTCCAGGATGCGCGCCGCAGCTTCACGCCTGGCCGAAAGTGCGCGCGGGCGCTTGGGAAGACGAGTTTTCACGGGCATGCCACAAGACTAGTTCCGCCCGGCCAACTCGAATAATCCGCGCATGTGAGGTAAGTTGCAGTGTGAGAGTTCATTGTGATCCTCACCAAAGGGTCACTGGAGGAAAGGGAGCAGATGGACACTAGCGTTCTCAAGGCGGTTCCGCTCTTCAAGGACATCGACGCGGAGGATCTTGAGGCACTCGGTCAGCTCATGAGCGAGACGACGCTCAAGCGGGGCGATTCGCTGTTCCGGGAGGGCGACGACGGCGACCGGCTCTACATCGTCACCGACGGGAAGGTCAAGCTCAGCCATTCGTCCGACGACGGCAGGGAAAACCTCATCGCGGTCCTCGGCCCCGGCGAGATCATCGGGGAGCTTTCGCTGTTCGACCTGGGGGCGCGGTCTTCGACCGTGGCGGCCATCGCGCCGACCCGCCTGGTCTCGCTATCCCACAAGGACATGATGAGCTTCATCAACCAGCATCCGGACATGGCCATCACCATGCTCCGCGAGCTGGCCCGTCGCCTGCGGAATACGAACGAGCAGATGGCCGACCTCGTCTTCTCGGACGTGCCCGGACGCGTCGCCAAGGCCCTCATCGACCTGGCCAACCGCTTCGGCGAGCGCACCCCCGAGGGCATCTACGTCGCACACGACCTCACGCAAGAAGAGCTCGCCCACCTGGTGGGCGCCTCCCGGGAAACCGTCAACAAGTCTCTGGCCGACTTCGTCTCCCGCGGGTGGATCCGCCTCGAAGGCCGCGCAGTGCTCCTCATCGAACTGGCGCGCCTCCAGCGCCGGGCCCACTGAGCCTGCCCACAGGCCCCCGCGACGTCCGGATCCCGGAGGCCCGGGCCCTCAGCGGACGACTCGCCGGAATGAGAGGGAGGCGGACGCCGTCGGAGGCGTGCCGCAGAGCGGCGGGGCGGACGGAATCCGTGACACCGCGCAGTCGGAAGGCCGCGCGACGAGGCGACGGCCGCCGCACCCTCGCCCGAGCCTGCGTCACACGGCGTTCGACGCGACGACTACGTCACCGGTCTCGACCGGCTTCAACTGGAAGACGGCTTCCACCTCGACCGGGCTGTCCAGCGGCAGGACGGCGACGCCCACGGCGGACCGCGAGTGGGCTCCGGCGAGTCCGAAGACCTCGCCGAAGAGCTCCGAAGCCCCGTCGGCCACCTCTGGCTGGTCGGTGAAGGAAGGATCGGAGGCGACGAACACGGTCACGTGCACGACCTTGCTGATCTTATCGACGCCGCCGGCCGCCGAAGCGGCCGCAGCCAGCGCATTGAGGGCCGCGGTTCGGGCCGAGGCCTTGGCGGTATCCGGAATCACCCCGGCCCCGACTTTCCCCGTGGTCGTGAGTTCGCCGTCGACGAGGGGAAGCTGGCCGGAGGAGCGGACCTGGCCGCCCGAGACGGTGGCCGGGACGTAGTCGGCCAAAGGCTTGGCGACCGGGGGGAGGTCGATGCCGAGTTCGGCGAGGTGCTCGGAGACGCTCATGGTCAGTCCTTCGCCCGCTTGAGATAGGCAACGAGATTCTGCTCGTTGGGACCCGGAACGACCTGCACGAGCTCCCAGCCTTCGTCGCCCCAGGTGTCGAGGATCGCCTTCGTGTTGTGAATGATCAACGGAATCGTTGCATACTCCCATTTCTGCATGAGGCAAGCTTAACCCGTCATCCCGTGAGAGGACAGACGTCCAACCGGCCGCGCCGTGCGGCCGACCGACGCCCGCGACCTGCCTCAGGCTCCCTCCTGTCCCCCCTTCTCGGCGACCTTGCGGCTCTTCCTCGAAAAGTGGAGGGGGCGGCCCTCTCGGAGGGCTACGAAGAGCGGATCCGAGGAGGTCATGATCGATTCGTACCAGTCAGGGTAGTTGGGCTTCGCCCTCAGCAATTGACGGCGTTCACGCTCGGTCAATCCACCCCACAGGCCGTAACGCATGTTGGATTGCAATGCGTCAGCCAGGCAGTAGATGCGGACTGGACAGTCCTGACATATATCGCGCATTTCACGCTGAGCTGAAGAGGTGGCGAAAAGCGCATCCGCATCCTCGGATGCGCATTTGGCGTGATCGGCCCAACGATGGTCGAAAAACAAATGCGCCATCGTAGAACTCCTCCCATCACAACCCCGTTGTTCACCTGATGTAATCTTCGACATATCCTGGATATCATATTTGGTTAGGCCAGGCAAGGGTAGGAGTGGCTCGTATCACTGGATTGGAGAACAAAAGACATCCCCAGGTTGACCACGTATCCTGTGGGCATGCCTAGTTCAAGCCGAAAGGACGCAACTCCCACGAAGGAAGCCTCTTCCGGGGAGCAGGACGCCGCGCCCGAAGAGACCGCGACTTTGCGTCAGATCGCCATCCTCGTGAGTGCGCTCCTCGGCGTGTGCTGCCTGGGCGGGGTTCTGCTGGCCGGAATCGCCATGCCCTTCGCCGCCACGGCGGGAACCAGCGTCAACGCCGTGACGTCGATATTCGAGGAGACGCCCAGCAACCTCGGGTTCACCGAGCCCTCCGAGCAGTCGGTGCTCCTGGCCGCGGACGGCACCCAGATCGCCCGTTTCTACGCGGAGAACCGAGTCGTGGTTTCGTCGAACCAGATCTCGCAGCATATGAAGAACGCCGCCGTGGCCATCGAGGACCGCCGGTTCTACAAGCACCACGGCATCGACGTCCAGGGGCTGGCCGGGGCCTTCGTGAACAATCTGGCCGGCGGCGCCACCGCGGGCGGATCCTCGATCACGCAGCAGTACGTGAAGAACGCGATCATCGAGCGCGGGCGGGCCTCGGGCAACCAGGAGCTCATCGCCCAAGCCACGGAGCGGACGATCGGCCGCAAGCTCAACGAAGCCCGCCTCGCCGTGGCGATCGAGAAGAAGATGTCGAAAGAGCAGATCCTCACGGGCTACCTCAACCTCGCCCAGTTCGGCACTGCGCACTACGGCGTCGAGTCCGCGGCGAAGCACTACTTCTCCAAGTCCGCCAAGGATCTGACGATCCCCGAAGCGGCGATGCTGGCCGGGATCACGCAGTCCCCGGCGCGGTGGGATCCGATCAAGCACCCCGACGCCGCCAAGATCCGCCGCGACACCGTCCTCGGCGAGATGTACCGCAACGGGTACATCTCCAAGGACGAGCTCAACGCCGCGGTGGCGGTGCCCATCCAGCAGATGCTCAAGGTCTCCGAGGACCTCAACGGATGCGCCGAGGCCGGGACGGCGGCGTACTTCTGCGAGTACGTGGTCAACGATCTCCTCAAGGACAGCAGCTGGGGCAAGACCCGCGACGACCGGGTCAACAAGCTCTATCGCGGCGGGCTGACGATCCAGACCACCCTCGACCTCAACAAGCAGAAGGCGGCCTACAACACGCTCGTCTCCAACATCCCCGTCAACGACCGCTCCGGCATCCAGACGTCGCTGTCGAGCGTCGAGCCCGGCACCGGCCACATCGTGGCCATGGCGCAGAACACGAACTACGGCAATCAGTCCGCCAACGACCGCTCGGCCACGAAGATCAACTTGAACTCCAGCCAGGACATGCGAGGCGGCGTCGGCTTCCAGTCGGGTTCGACCTTCAAAGTGTTCACCCTCATCCAGTGGTTGAAATCCGGGTACTCCCCCGGCGATGTCGTCGACTCCAACCAGGGGACCCTCCCACGTTCCTCCTGGAAGATCAGCTGCAGCCCGAAGTCCCGGGACAACTACAGATTCGGCAACCTGGAAGGCGTGGGCGGCGGCCCCATGACGGTCCTCGACTCCACGAAGATGTCCGTCAACGGCTCCTTCGTCCGCATGGCCAACAGGCTGGATCTGTGCGACATCGCCCAGACGGCCAAGGACATGGGCGTCAGGCGCGGCGACTCGAAGGAGTGGTCGTACGCCCCGTCGATGATCTTGGGGGCCAACAACGTGACCCCCCTGTCGATGGCGGTGGCGACCTCGACCCTGGCGGCCGGCGGCCAGTACTGCGCCCCCACGTCCTACACCGAGGTCAAGGACGCCGACGGCAAGACCATCATCACCAAGAAACCGGACTGCCGGCAGGTGTTGGACAAGAGCGTCGCCCACCAGACGACCGAGGTCCTCAAGAACGTCATATCCCAGGGCGCCACCGGTGAGAAGGCGCAGCTGAGCGGGCGCGAGGCCGCGGGCAAGACGGGAACGGCCAACGACGACACGAACGCATGGTTCATCGGGTACACGCCGCAGCTGGCGACCTCCATCTGGCAGGGCCACCAGAAGGGGCATCGGTCGATGATGAACTCGGTGATCAACGGCAGGTTCTACCACGAGGTCTACGGCGGTCTCTTCCCGGCGACGATCTTCTCGCAGTACATGACCACCGCCCTGTCCGGGCAGCCTGCGGTCGCCTTCACATCGGCGACGCCCGGTTCCGACACGTCGACGGGGAAGGCGTCGTCTGACACGGCCTCGTCCGACACCGCGTCGAAGACGTCGACGGCGGAGCCTACGCAGCAGCCCTCCACGGCGGAGCCGAGCCCGAGCCAGGGCGGGGGTGACAACTCCGGGTCCACGGGCGACAGCTCCGGGTCCACGGGCGACCGGGACGGCGACCGTTCGGACACGTCCGACGATTCCGGCGACCGCGACGGGAACGACCAGTCCCGCGACCCTCGCGAGCACGACTCCGACGGGCAGGGCTAGCCCGTGGCCGGCATCCTTGCCAGAGCCGGACGCGCCGGCCTGGCGACCGGCATCGGGGCCGGCGTCGCCGCTGCCGCCTGGGGCGTGACCGAGACCAGGCTCTTCGCCCTGCGCCGCCGGGCCATCCTCATCGGGGGAACGGACCAGGAGGGAGGCCAGCCGGAGAGGAGGTGCGACGATCCTCGCGGATACCGACCCGGGCGGCAGATCGGCCCCTCGATGAGGGTCCTGCATCTCTCCGACCTCCATCTGACGGCTCGCCAGCACCGCAAAATCGACTGGATCGCGAACCTGGCGGACCACGATCCCGACTTGGTGGTCTGCACGGGCGACATGATCGCCCAGCCGGAGGCGCTCGCCCCCCTGCTCTCCGCGCTCTCCCCGCTGGCGCGCACGCCGGGCGTCTTCGTGTTCGGCTCGAATGACTACTACTACCCGAAGCTCAAGAACCCCTTCCGCTACTTCGCCCGCGACACGGCTCCGCGAGCCGGCGAGCTCGAGGAGCGCCCCCAGCTCCCCTGGCGCGAAATGGCGGCTGCCTTCGAGCAGGCCGGCTGGCTGAATCTGTCGAACGCCCGAGGCAGCCTGCGCATCGACGGATGGAACCTCGATTTCGTGGGCGTGGACGACCCCCATCTCGGATACGACAGGTTTCCCGAGGGACGGGGCGACTGCGCAGACGAGACGGGCGCCGCGCGCAAGGCCACCGACGTTCGGATCGGCGTGGCCCACGCGCCCTACGCGCGGGTCCTCGACGCCATGGTGGACGACGGCTGCTCGATCGTCTTCGCCGGCCACACCCACGGCGGGCAGGTGTGCCTGCCGGGCAAGGGGGCGCTCGTTACGAACTGCGACATGCCCGTCGAGCTCGCCGCAGGCCTCTTCGAGTGGCCGGGGCCCAGCGAGGTGATCCGCTACGACGGCTTCGCTCCGACCCTTCCCGACCGCGGCAGGCGAGCCTGGGTGAACATCTCGGCAGGTCTGGGGACCTCCCCCCTCGCCCCCGTCCGGGTGGCCTGCCGCCCCGAGGCGGTCCTGCTGGATCTCGTGGTCATCTGACCAGCCGCGGCACCGAAGTCCGGCCTGGTGCGGCTTCCGGCCGCGCACACGACGCCACGCCCTCGGCGGCATGAACGTCTTATCAGGTCCAGCCGCGCGCACGACGTCACGCCGGCCGAGTTGTGCACAAAGGCCGGACCTCGGCTATCATGGTCGAGTCGCTCAGCCGCAACGGGGTGTGGCGCAGCTTGGTAGCGCGCTTCGTTCGGGACGAAGAGGCCGTGGGTTCAAATCCCGCCACCCCGACCATTGGGCCAACCCTCAAACCCGCGCCACGGTGCCTCCGTGGCGCGGGTTTTGCCTGCCTCCGAAGGTTGCGCGGATCCGGCAAGCTGGCGGGGCACATGGAAGTCAGGAAGTCGACGACGAACAGCCCTGATTCCGTGGGTGCGCCTGAGACGTTCACGTTGAAGAGGGAGGGATTCGCCGCTCACCCGTGAGCATCTACGATGTTACGAGTGGCGAATCGATGATTAATACTGTCTTTTGTCGTCAAACTGATAGAATTAATTTCAATAACATTAAATTTTATTTATGCAATTAAATTATTGTTAGGTGCATTCCGTTTGCTTGTTGGCGTCGTAGAGCGTGTGTGCGAGCGACATCACGGCCGTCTTGTACAACTCCGGTTTAACGTTGTCCAGGTCGAACAGCGCCAGCGCGGACAGTCCCAGGTCGAGTGCCATCAGGATACGGAATTGATCCTCCGCTGGAATGCGCGCGAATTCGCTGCCTGTTGGAATCGGAGATGCACTCGCCGAGATGCCGTCCGGAGGTGAGATGAACTCGAGGAACCGCGCCGTCAGTTGCTCGTCCCGCAGGGCATAGGGGATGAAGTCGAGCACCAACCGGGCATAGTCGGCGCGGTCGCCGCTCTTGGACGTGGAGATCACATGTCGCACCAGGCCTCGAGGCGCTCGTCGTCGTTGGCGACGCGGTCGAGGATCGCATGGAAATCCCGAGCTTCCTGCGAGAGCGTCTGGCGGTAGCGGATAACCTCCAGGATCAACTCGCTCTTGTTGCGAAAGTTCGAATAAACTGCGCCTTTGGTCAGACCGGCCTCCAGTGCCACATCGTCGAGGGAAGCGCCCGCAATACCACGGGCGGCGAAAATGCGTTCAGCTGCCGCCAGCAACCGCAGTCTGTTGTGCCGCTGTTGCTGATTGCGGATCATCCGTATCATGGACTTCATGTGTAAAGCAGAGTCCCCTTCGGGCGCGATCCGAGCCATTGACCCATTTTTAGATACTGCTAGTATTCGGATATGGTGAGTGCGATACCGTCTACTGAGCCGCTCTCGCTGGAAGATGTCACGAAGACCTATAGACGAGGAGCCGCCGCGGCGAATCGAGCCATCAGCCTCACCTTCCGAGCAGGCGAGTTGATCGCGCTCATCGGGCACAACGGAGCGGGCAAGACCACGCTGCTCAATCAGATCATCGGCACGACGAAGCCTTCCTCGGGCGATATCCGCTACGGTACGGCGTCGCTTGTGGCGAAACCGGATCTGGCTCGACGGGTGGCCTCGATGATGCCGCAGATGTATGCTCCACTCACAGGCGTCACGCCACTGCAAGCGATCGCGTCGATCGACAGACTACGCGGGCTCTCCGGTGCGAACGCGCGCCGCGAGGCGAGCACCCTGATCGATCAGCTCGACATCGCCCAGTGGCAGGGCACCGGCGGCGAGAAGCTCTCCGGCGGGCTGCGCCGCCTGACCTCCTACGCGATGGCCGTGATCGCACCCCCGCCAGTGCTGCTCATCGACGAGCCGACCAACGACGTCGACCCGGTGCGACGTCCGTTGATCTGGCGGCACCTCCGCCGGCTCGCGGATGAGGGGCACATCGTTGTCGTCGTCACGCATAACCTGCTTGAAATCCAACGCACCGCCGACCGCTATGTGCTGCAGAACGGCAACGTGCTGATCGACAGCACCCCGCGCCAGTTGTCCCAGCAGGCGCGGACGACGACCCTCAGCGTCTCCGTCCGCTCCGGTGCCGAGATCACGACGACTCCGCCCGCCGCTCGCGTCCATCCGATCGATCAGGACGGGCGCTTGCTACTCGACCTCGAACCGACCCACATCCTTGACGCTGTGGCATGGGTGCTCGAACGGGTCGATGCCGGGGAAGTCGACGGCTACACGCTCGCGCCGGCCTCCTTGGAGTCGTTGTACGAAGGGATCACCGATGACGAACGTTGACGCTCCGCATCCTCGCCCTGTCAGCTTACCTCGCAGATTCGCGTGGCTGCGCAGCTGGGCCGGTCTCGTGCGTTGGAGCGTACTGCGCCACAAGTATCTCCTCCCGGCTTTCACCGCAATCCAGGCGCTGTTCGCGGTGGCGATCGTGTACGGTCTCGCCCTCCTCATCCCCGACGTCGACGCCGAGACAGCACGATATCTATCCTCCGGTGCTTGGACGCTAGGGATCATCGCGGTCGGCTGCGTCCTCGCCCCGCAGATCACGGGCACCTCGAAGCAGGAAGGCCTGCTCGACTACCAGCGAACGCTCCCGGTTGCCCGCTCGGCGATTCTCCTCGCAGACGCGATCGTCTGGAACCTCGCCGCCCTGCCGGGCATCGCCGTCGGCATGCTCGCCGCGGCCTTCCGATTCGGGCTCGACATCCATGTCGACGCGGTCACCGTCGCCGTAGTGCTCGGCGTCCAGTTCGCGACCGTCAGCATCGGCTACGCCGTCGCTTTCTGGCTGCCTCTCACCGCCACATCCCTGGTGACGCAGGTCATCATGATCGGCGGCTTGCTGTTCTCCCCGATTACGTTCCCAGCCGAGCGCCTTCCGGAGTGGGCGAGCACACTGCACCAATTCCTTCCGTTCGCGCCGATCGGAGACCTCGTCCGGGAAGCCGCCTTCCGCGCCGGAGACGCGCAACTGACGAATCGCCTCGTCATCGCCGCCTGGACCGTTCTCGCCTACACCACCGCCTATCTCGCGCTCCGGAAGAGGAACTGACCACGCCTTCCACCGCTCCGACGCTTAAACTCACTGACATACTGATCTCCGGCTTTATTGGGGCACGCCTCAAATCCATCATTTCAACAATCATCACCGCCCCGGTCTCGATAGCCCTATTCGGCAACGCGGTTGCCGTGTCGCTGAACGGAATGCCGTGGCTCACGTGGGCGATCACAGCAGCGGGCGCCGCCGTCTCATTCAACTCGATTGCGATCCAAAGCCGCGCAATCCGAGACGACGAAGTCCTCTGAGCCGCCGTTGCGCGCTTGGCAGTTTCCGACCCCACCGGGGTCGATTGGGCGAATCTTCCGACCCCACCGGGGTCGATTGAGCGAATCGGGAAGACGACGCCCCGCGAGGATTGCGGAAGCGTATCCCCCAAATGAAGTGAGAACGGACCGCGCCCCCCGCGAGGATTGCAGGCAGCGTTGTGCCCGGCCGATTCCGCGAACCGAGGAAACGACATCGGCGTCGCCCGAGAGAGGATCGAAACGGTCCCCCGTTCCATCGAACCGGGGAGATGACACCAGGCCGACGCGCCGATCGCGGCCGGCCCATGCGGTAAGTTAGCCCTATTCGATGAGCCGATCGCGTGGCCCCAGCCCGCCGCCCTGTCGTCTCTTCCCATTCCACACAAACAATACACGCCATCTCACACAACCTTACCCAACCGTAAGTATTTAGCCTCCCGGGCGTCGGCGCCGCGGCAATATTCGCGGACAATCGACTCCTTGAGGTTTATACTTGTAGCATCACCGGCGTTCATGGTATGTTACGCATATACATCACCACTCAAGAAGGAGGACGTTCATGCAGCATCCTGAGCATCTCCACGCGGGTGGTGAGTTGCTGATCATGCCGTCATACCAGGTCGAGATCCCCCGGACCACGCCCCAGCTCTACATCACCGGCATCTACGCCCTGAATGTGCAGTGTCCGGAAGGCACCACGGGCGATCAGCACGATGTGTTCCATTGGTTCTACCGCCCCGGGATCCGCGAGGAAGCTCCCACGGTCACGCTCGGCGGCAGCGACGAGCTCGACACCAACGCGATTTACGGCGACCTGGGAGTTTACGAGGGACGGGAGCGCCTGCTCGCCAAAGGCTTGAACATAGCACCGGAAATCCGGGAAGTATACGTGGCCAACCATTACCGGGCCATCCTGGACCTGCTCTACGAATCCTTAACCCACTACGGCCGCGTCTACAACCTGACCGGCGCCACCGGCGACTGGCTCGACACCCCCGAGCAGCGCCGCTTCGTTCTGGAGCAGGCCACGCGCATGGCGCCGTACGTGGACGAGGAGTCCCGGATCCAGCTGGAACAGTGGGTGAAGAAGGAAGCAGCCGGCACCCCGTACCCGACGCCGTGACGCCGGACGCTCAGCGGTCGGCGCACAGCGGCTCCGGACCCGAGGCCAGGCGGCCTCCCCTTTTCGGGTAGTGGACACCAACGCCTGTGAAGCGATCGCCTCCGACGCCCCGTTAGAGTTCTTCCCATGAGTGCAACGGTCGAGCGGTGGAGCGAGGATCACGTGGTCTCCGCCGCCCCCGACGCCCAAGTGGTCAGGGCGGCGCGCAAACTCGCCGATCCCCGGCCGTGGAGCGACACGGGGACGGCGGGGACGCTGCTGTGGGGAAGCTGCACAGGCTCGGGCAAGAACCCCTACAGGGTCTCCATCGACGTCGCCGCACCCGCGTACAAGTGCACATGCCCCAGTCGCAAATTCCCATGCAAGCACTCCGTGGCCCTTCTGTTCCTGTGGAGCAGAGGCGACGTCGCAGAGGGGACTCCCGCCGACTTCGCCGCTGAGTGGGCGGCCGCCCGGGCCGGACGCGCCCGGCGAGCCGCCGCCAAAGCGACGACCGCCGCGCACTCCCGCACGCCGGAGCAGAAGGCCAGAACGGCGGCCGGCGCCGCGGCGAGGGCGAAGCGCCGCGACAAGCTCATGTCCGAAGGACTGGAGGAATTGGACCTGTGGCTCGCCGACCAGTTGCGCCAGGGCCTGGCCAACGGCGTCGATCGGCGTCCGCGCCAGCTGACGGACCTCGCCGGCCGGATGGTCGACGCCCAAGTCCCGGGCGTGGCCGGCCGTCTGCGGAGAATCGCCGGCGAGATCGGTTCCCTGAGCGGGGCCGAGAGCATCGAGAGGACTGTGGAGGAATTCGGCGGGCTCCATCTGCTCGTCCGCGCCTGGCAGCGCCGCGACAGCCTCCCCGAGGATCTGGCGGCCACCGTCCGCAGCCATCTGGGCTTGACCGTGCGCGCCGACGACGTGCTCGCAACCCCGGGGGTCGCCGACACCTGGGCGGTGGTCGCCAGCCGCGTCGTCGTCGAGGGCAGGCTCACTTCGCAGCGCACGTGGCTCCACGGCCGGTCCAGCGGCCGCTGGGCCCTCCTCCTCGCCTTCGCCACGGGTTCGGCGCGCGCGTCCAGCCCCGCCCATCCGGGAACCGAGGTCGAGGCCACCGTCCACTTCTATCCCGGACGCGGCCAGCTCCGCGTCGCCCTCCCCGACGGCGACTTGCGCGCCGCGCCGCTGACTGACTGGGACCCGCCGGTCCTCACCGCCCGTCGAGCCCGTGAGGCGTGGCGCGACGCGGTGGCCCGCGACCCGTGGATCGAAGCCTTCCCGGCCGTCGTCCGGGGCCGCTTGAGCAGAACCGACGCTCGCGGCTGCGCCCTGACCGACGAGACCGGCATGATCCCCCTGGCGGATGCGCCCGGCCCGGACGACGGCCCGCCGGACATCGACGGCGGCGACCTGCTCATGATGAGCGTCGACACCGACGAGCCCACGGTCGCCGGGGAGATGACGGCTCGGGGCCTGGTGCCCCTGGGGCTCGTCGAGGCGGGAGGGGTGAGGCGGCTGTGAGCTCCTTCGAATCCCTCGTCCGCTCGGCGACCGTGGGCCTGGGCGCCCGTCCCCTCGACAGGGAGGCGCTGCCGCCTCGGATCGCCCGGACGCTGAGCCATCCAGCGGACGGCGACGCGCTCCCCCGGGGCGGGGCCGGCCGCGACGCCGCCCTCGCCCTCGACGCGGCCGCCGCCTACGCGCTCGTCCACCGTGTCGGGATCGAATCGGCCGCAACCACGGCCGTGACCCTTCCCTCTTCCTCACGCCAGCCGGTTCCCGACAGGCTGTCCAGCCTCCTGTCGACGCTCATGGCCGACGCCGGGCAGCACAGCCTCCTGTGCGCCGTCCTGCGGTTCGTCCGCGACCGAGGCATGGCCGTGGCCCCGCGCCAGGCGGCCGCCCTGCTGGGCGGGCACATCAGGCGGGGATACGACGAGCTCGTCCTCGGCGTCATGGACGAACGCGCGGCGGCCGCGCTCGCCGACCACCCGAAGTGGGGCGTGTACGCACGCCGCGCCGCGCTCTGCGGCGGGCCGTTCGACCGGGACGCCTGGGACGACGGCGACTGCCTGGGGCGGCTCTTCTGCTACCGGCGCCTGCGCGCCCAGGATCCCCGGCTCAGCCGCGAATTCCTCACACCGGAGACGCTGAGGAAGCAGGCGGCCGACCGCCGCGCGGAATTCGTCTGGGCCATCGGCACCGGGCTGAGCCCGGCCGACGAGCCCCTGCTGGAGAAGGCGCTCGAGGACAGCAAGGAGAACGTCCGCAAAGCCGCGACGGTCATGCTCTGCAGGCTGGACGGCTCGGCGCTGGTCCGGCAGGCGGAGGATGCGGTGCGCAGGCACGTCACGGTCGAAAGGGGCCCCATGCGCCAGACCCGGATCGCCTGCACGCCCCTGGAGCCCGGCGAGATCGACGCCCGGTATAGGCTCGACGCCTCCCTGGGCGTTCCCAGGCAGTTCGAGCCGACCGCAGGCAGGCTGATGAAGGCCATGATCTGCGTGCCGACCGGAAGGTGGAAGGGGCTCATCGGGATCACGGCCTCCGAGATGCTCCAGGCGCAGGCCGCCTACGACGGCGAGCCGATGGATCTGGAGTGGACGCTCGGCCGCGCCGCCTGGAACTGGCACGACGCGGCCCTGGCCGCCGAGCTGTTCGCCAGGGATCCCACGAACGTCGAGATGGTCGCCCTGATGGAGGAGAGGCGACGGGAGGAGATCATCCTCGACGCCCTCGAATCCGGCGACACCCCGCGCATCTCGGACATGGCCCGGCACATGCCCGAAGCCTGGACGCCCCGGCTGTCCCTCGCCGTCGCCCGCACGATCGCCCGGCATGCGCCGACCGGCCGCTCGCAGACGGCGTCCGCGCATCAGGCCCGTGCCTTTCACAACCTGTCAGGCCTGCTCGCCGCCCTGCCCACGGCGTGCGCCCCGGAAGCCGTCCCGGAGGCGCTCGCCGCCCTGGACTCCATCGCCGTCGAGGGGCAGTCGGCGCACAGACTCGACGCCGCCGTCAAAGGCTTGGCCCTTCGCGCTTCCTTCTTAACCATCGTCGATCAGGAGACCACATGACCGCCACTCTGCTTCGCCCCCACGCCGAACAGCGCTACGCCGACGAACTGTCCGCCCTGGAGGCGTGCGACGAAAGGGCCAGGCCGGCCAACTGGCGGCTGTCGCCCTGGGCCGTGGTCACCTATCTCATGGGCGGGACGCTGGCGGACGGCACCGTCATCACACCCAAGTACGTGGGCAATCGGCGGCTCATGGAGATCGCCGTGGCCACGCTGGCCACCGATCGGGCCCTGCTGCTCATCGGCCTGCCGGGCACCGCGAAGTCCTGGGTCAGCGAGCACCTGGCGGCCGCCGTCTGCGGAACGTCCACCCTGCTGGTGCAGGGCACGGCGGGCACGGCCGAGGAAGCCGTGCGCTATGGATGGAACTACGCCCGTCTCCTGGCCGAGGGGCCCTCCGAACGGGCCCTGGTCCCCTCCCCCGTCATGGAGGCCATGGGATCGGGGCGCATCGCCCGCGTCGAGGAGCTCACCCGCATGCCCTCCGACGTCCAGGACGCCCTGATCACGGTGCTCAGCGAGAAGACCCTGCCCGTGCCCGAGCTGGGCACCGAGGTCCAGGCCGTCGGCGGATTCAACGTCATCGCCACCGCCAACGACCGCGACCGCGGCGTCAACGACCTCTCCTCCGCCCTGCGGCGCCGGTTCAACACCGTCGTCCTGCCCCTGCCGGCCAGCGCCGAAGAGGAGGTCTCCATCGTGGCCAGGCGGGTGGAGGACATGGGCGCCGCCCTCCGCCTGCCCGAAACCGACCGCGCGCTGGGGGAGATCCAGCGCGTGGTCACCGTCTTCCGCGAGCTGCGCGAGGGGGTGACCGGCGACGGGCGCACCAGCCTGAAGTCGCCCTCCTCCACCCTGTCGACCGCCGAGGCCATCTCCGTGGTCACCAACGGACTGGCCATGAGCGCCCACTTCGGCGACGGCGTTCTGCGCCCCTCCGACGTCGCCGCCGGGATCCTGGGGGCGGTGGTGTCCGACCCCGTCTCGGACAGGGTCGTGTGGTCGGAGTACCTGGAGACGGTGGTGCGCGAACGCCCCGACTGGGCGGACTTCTACCGCGCTTGCCGCGAGGTGGGCCAGTGACCTCGCCCGCGCTGGCCGACGGCGCTCCGGCCGACGCAGGGCGGCGGAGGGAACGGGAGGGCTCGGCCGCGACCGTCGCGTGCGCGGACGCGGCCGGCGGCGGAGGGCGGAAGGGCCGGCCGGGCCCGGGCGCCGGGGAGCGAGCGGACCGAGCCGCCGGAACCGCCCGGACGCGCCCGCCGGTGAGGGTCTTCGGCGTACGCCATCACGGGCCCGGGTCGAGCCGCGCCCTGGCCGCCGCCCTGGAGGAGTATCGGCCCGACTGCGTCCTCGTCGAGGGCCCGGCGGACGCCGACGGCCTCATCGGCTGGACGGGCTCGGCGGAGATGGTCCCGCCCGTGGCGCTGATGGCCTGGCAGGTCGACGAGCCGTCTCGGTCGGTCTCCTGGCCCTTCGCCGTCTTCTCCCCGGAATGGCAGGCTCTGCGCTGGGCCGCCGACCACGGGGCGCAGGCCCGCTTCATGGACATGCCCTCCGGCGTCGTCCTCGCCCACGGAGCCCAGGAGACGGAACGGGGCGGCGCGGAACCCGCCGTCGAGCCCGAGGCGGGCGCGAAACCGGGAGGGGCTCAGACGGGAGGGAACCGGCCGAACGCAGCCGAAACGGGTTCGGCCGAGCCGGAAGGCGGCAAGACGGGTTCGGCCGAGCCGGAAGGGGCCGGAAGCGCGGGAGAGGCCGAGGCCGGCTCCACGCAGGCCCGGCGCATCGACCCGATCGCCGAACTCGCCCGCGTCGCCGGATACGACGATCCCGAGGCCTGGTGGGAGGACGCCGTCGAACTGCGCCTGGACGGCGACCCGTTCGACGCCCTGAACGAAGGCATCGGGCTACTGCGCGAAGCCGAACCGGAGACCGACGCCCATACCCTGCGCCGCGAGGCCTACATGCGCCGCATCCTGCGATCGGCCGTGAGGGAGGGCCACGAGCGCATCGCCGTGGTCTGCGGGGCCTGGCACGCACCGGCGCTGAGCGGCAAGCCGCCCGCGATCAGCGCCGACTCGGCCCTGCTGACCAATCTGCCCAAGGCCAAGACCAGCCTGACGTGGGTGCCCTGGACCCACCAGCGCCTGTCCCAGGCGACCGGCTACGGGGCTGGGGTGGCCTCCCCGGGCTGGTACCACCACCTGTTCACCGCCCCGGACCGCCCCGCCATCCGCTGGCTGACCCGCGTGGCTCAGAGCCTGCGCGACCACGACCTGCCGGTGTCCTCGGCCCATATCATCGAGGCCGCACGGTTGGCCGAGGCTCTGGCCGTCATGCGCGGACGCCCGATGCCCGGCCTCGACGAGCTCGACGAAGCCACCCTGTCCGTCCTGTGCGAGGGCAGCGATCTGCGGGCCGACCTGGTCACACGCGAAGTCGTGGTGGGCCGGGCGCTGGGCGAGGTCCCCGAGGGCGTGCCCATGGTGCCCCTGGACGCCGACCTGCGCCGGACCGCCAGAAGACTGCGCCTCGCCTTCAGCGCGGCGCCCAAAGACGTCACCGTGGACCTGCGCACGCCCACGGGCCTGGCCAAGGCGCAGCTGCTGGAGCGCCTGACCATCCTCGGCGTGCCCTGGGGCGTCAAGCGCCGCGCCCGCTCCACCGGCACCTTCAAAGAAGTCTGGACCCTGGAATGGCGGCCCGAGTACTCGGTGAGCGTCGTCGAGGCCGCCGGACACGGCAACACCGTGGTCGACGCCGCGGGCGCCGCTCTGCTGACCCGAACGGACACGCTGGCCGACGTCACGCGGGCCGTGGAGTCCGCCCTGATGGCCGGCCTGGAAGGCGTCCTGCCCGAACTCCTGCGCATTCTCGACGATCGGGCCGCGCGGGAGGCCGACGTCCTGCATCTGCTGGCCTCCATTCCCGCCCTGGCCCGTGCCCACCGTTACGGCGACGTGCGGCGCACCGACGCCGACAGCCTGGCCGGAGTGGCTCGGGCCGTCCTGGCCCGAGCGTGCGCGGGGCTCCCCGCGGCGGCCGCCGGCGTGGCCGAGGACGTCGCCGTCGAGCTCAAGGACGCCGTCGACGAGGTCCAGAGCGTCGTCTCGCTGCTGGACGAGGACGCCGTGCGGCTGTGGCGGAACGCCCTCCGCGCGGCACTCGCCAGGCGCGGCCTGCCCGGCCTCCTGGCGGGGCGGATCACGCGCCTGCTCCTGGACGGCGGGATCCTCACGGCCGAGCAGGCGAGCCGGCGGCTGAGCCGCGAACTGTCCTCGGCGACCGATCCCGGCGAGCAGGCCGGGTGGATCGAGGGCTTCCTGGCGGGCAACGCCCTGCTGCTCATCCACGACCCCCGCCTGTTGGGCGTCATCGACCGCTGGGCGGACGGCATCCCGTCTCAGGCCTTCGTCGACGCGCTCCCCGCCCTGCGCCGCGCCTTCGGCTCGTGGTCGCGGGCGGAACGCCGGGAACTCGCCGCCCGAGTCGCCGATCTTCCGGAGGACCCCGAGCGGCCGGGCGACGGGACCGCCGGGCAGAGCGGGCGGAGCGAAGCGGAAGGGGGACCCGAGGGGAGAACGGAAGCGGACGGGCCCGAGGCAGCGGCACCTGAAGACGAGGACTTCGACTTCGCCGGGCCCGTCCTCGAGACCGTCAGCGCGATCCTGGGAGGAAGACGATGAACCCGGCGCACACGACGGACGCCGCGAGCGAACTCCCCCGCGGCGGGGAGCTCGGCGCGGGAGCGGACGGAACGGCAGGCGAAGCCGCGGACACGGCCGCGAGCGCCGATGCAGCCGACGCGGCCGCCGGAGCCGGAAAGCCGGCCGCCGGGACGCCAGACGACGGGGCCGAGCGGATCGACCGCGACCAGCGCTGGCGGCTCATGCTCGGGGCCGACGCCCCTCAACGGCGCGTCCCGCTGTCCGGGCGCCTGGAGGCCATGGACCGGGCGCTGACCGCCCTCTACGACGACGGAACCGGCCGGAGCCGCCGCGGCGGCCTGGGCGGCTCCTCCCCCGACGTGGCCAGGTGGCTGGGCGACATCCGCGCCTACTTCCCCAACCGGGTGGTCAAGGTCATGCAGGCCGACGCCATCGAACGCCTCGGGCTGCGCTCCCTACTGATGGAGCCTGAGATCCTGGAGAGCGTCGAGCCCGACATCCACCTCGTGGCTACCCTGGCGTCCCTGTCCAAGGTCATTCCGGAGAGCTCCAAGGAGTCGGCCCGCAAGGTGGTGGCGCGGACGGCCAGGGACGTGGAGGAGCGCCTGACCGGCCGGCTCGACCAGGCCGTGCGCGGGGCGCTGAACAGGGCTTCGCGCACCGACCGCCCCAGGCCGGCCGACATCGACTGGAACCGGACTATCGCCGCCAACCTCAAGAACTACCTGCCCGAACACCGCACCGTGGTGCCCGAGCGGCTCGTCGGCTACGGGCGGCGCCGGCTCGGCGTCCAGCGCGAGCTGGTCATCTGCCTCGACCAGTCGGGCTCCATGGCCACTTCGGTGGTCTACGCCTCCATCCTGGCTTGCGTGCTGGCCACCATCGGCTCTCTGAGCACCACCCTGGTGGCCTACAGCACGGACGTCGCCGATCTGACCGAGAGGCTGGCCGACCCCGTCGACGTCGTCTTCGGCGCCCAGTTGGGCGGAGGCACCGACACCTCGCCGGCCATCGACTACTGCGCCCAGCGCA
This sequence comes from Actinobaculum sp. oral taxon 183 str. F0552, assembly GCF_000466165.1. GTDB lineage: Bacteria > Actinomycetota > Actinomycetes > Actinomycetales > Actinomycetaceae > Peptidiphaga. The sequence continues at coordinate 974 of NZ_KE951419.1, read as the reverse complement.
TCGGCCGGCCGAGCTCCTCCATCTTCATCCTCGTCAGCGACCTCTACGACGCCAAGCCGGAGGCGATGCTCTCGCGCATCGCCCGGATGGTCGCCAGCGGAGTGCAGGTGATCGCCCTGCTGGCCCTCAGCGACGACGGCGTGCCGTCCTACAACCGCAAGGCTGCCGCGGACCTGGCGGCGATGGGAGTGCCGGCCTTCGGCTGCACGCCCGACGCCTTCCCCGACCTGCTGGCCGCCGCCATCGAGAGGCAGGACCTGAGCCGCTGGGCCGAAGAAAGGGCCGCAGCCGAGGCCTGAAGGCCCACGGCGGCACGACTCGCCGGCTCATAGGCAGAGCCGGAACCGGCGGGAGTCCGGAGCCAGAATACGGTCCGTCCTTCGGTCAGGCGGGGCCGTCCTCTCCCCTGGGAGACCTTCAGCCTTCACAAAAGCATCCTTTCGTCCTAGCATCATTGCATAGGCTGCCACAACGACGATGCGAACGAGGAGATCACGTGAATGCGTCCCCCGGACCTTCCTGGAACGGCTCGCCGTCCTACCGCGAGGTCATGGCCCGTCTGAACCTGCTCGTCGACAAGGTGGATTGGATCGCCGCGCGGGTGTCCACGATCGAGCAGACGTCGTCCTCGCTCATGGGCCGTCTGCCCGGCAGCGAAGAGACCGCGGATCGGCCGTCGCGCACACCGCAGTCGCAGCAGACGCCGCCGACTGCGCGTCCGACGCCTTCGGCTGCCGGCTCACGGGCGTGCGCGTCCCCTCCGGCGGCCGGGCGCACACCGACGGGAGAGAAAGACGCGGCCGGGGCGGGATGCTCGGCCGGACGAGCGTCCGCGAGAGGGCCGGTGACCGACGAGGAGGGGCGCCGGGAACGCGCCGAGGAGGAAGGCCTGGCCATCGCGGAGGATGTGGCCGAGGCGGTCTTCGACGAGGCCCCTGCGCGGGGCGCCGCCTCCCGGCCATCCCCGCCCTCCG
>NZ_KE951418.1 GCF_000466165.1 Actinobaculum sp. oral taxon 183 str. F0552 | reverse complement strand
TCCGGTCTCCGCCGCACGGGGCCGCCTCGGGGCCGCGCCGACGGCGCGGGCGGCACCCGCCCGGAGTGTGAGGCTTCTCCCCGCTTCGTATCCGTCGTAGGTTTGGAAGGTGAGTAACTCTCTGTATCTTGCGGCACTGGCCGTCGCCGCGATCGACGGGCTCGACGCAGTCGGGACGCGCCCGCCCTTCACGGACTCGGACGACTACGTCGCCGGGGGCGTCCTGGACGCCAACGGACGGCACTGGGTGGTCAAGTGCCCCAAGAACTCACACGCCTCGACGCTCATCGAGGCCGAGGCCGCGCTCGCCCCCCTTCTCCTCGACGAGCTCCGCCGAGGCAACCTGCCCTTCGACATCGTGCGCCCCGCAGGCTTCGCCAACGCCGCCACCGGGGGCCGGGCGCTCGTCTTCCCCGAACCCTTCGGGCGGGTCCTGGGCTGGGATGAGATGTCCGCCGCCGACGCGCGGGAGCTCGGGCGGACCCTTGCGGCGATCCACGCGCTGGAGCCCGACGTGATCGCCGACGCGGGGCTTCCAGTCTACAGCGCCGAAGAGTGGAGGGCTCGCGTCTCGGCCGAGCTGCACGACGTCGACGCCGCGAGCCCCCTGCCGGCGATTCTCCGCCGACGGTGGGACGAGGCGCTGGAGGACTCCCGGCTCTGGCAGTTCGAAGGGGTGGTCGTCCACGGGGACGTGGACGCGGAGAACTTCCTGTGGTCCAGCAACGGCATCGCGACCGTCGTGGGCTTCGGCCAGGCGAAGGTGGCCGATCCGGCGCTCGACCTCTCGCCCTTCCTCTCCCTGCCGGAGAGGGCCTACGCCTCGGCCATCGACTCCTACGAGAACACCCGGGACCTCGAACTCGACGACGCGATGTACACGCGCATGCTCCTCATGTCGGAGTTGGCCATTCCCCGGTGGCTCATGCACGGCATCCGCACCCACAATCCGGACGTCGAGACGGAGGCCCACGGGATGCTGGACGAACTCGCCCGCCAGATCGAGGCCGACCCCGAGTTGAGGGCGGGCCTGGCCTGGAGCGTCACCGACTGAGTTCGTCCATGCGGGCGGCGATCTGCTGCTCGTCGAGGTCGCCGGCCATCAGGGTTCCGCCGTCGCGCAGGTAGACGAAGCAGGCGCCGACGGATTGCAGGGGCGTGCCGTGGGCCTTGGCCCAGGCGATCCGGTAGATGGCCAGCTGGAGCTCGCGTGAGGCCAGACCGGCGGCGTCCGGGCGCCTTCCCGTCTTCCAGTCGACGATCGTCACGTCGGGCAGGTCGGGCTGCGCGCTCGTGTCGAAGACGGCGTCGACCGTGCATCGCACGATCCGTCCGCCGACGACGACGGCCAGGCCCTCCTCGATCGCCAAGGGGGACAGTGCCGCCCACCTGCTGGCCTCGAAGACGCCGAGCATCCTCCTCTCCTCCTCGCGGGTGACGGCGTCCTGGTCCACGGGCTGTTCGGCGGCGCTCAGGACGGCGTCCACGTCGAGGGTGGCCGGACGCTCGTAGAACTCGGCTATCCTGGCGTGCAGTTCGGTGCCCGTGCGCGCCGCGCGGCTGGGCCGGCGGGGGATCGGCCGCCGCTGCTGGGCGAGGAAGCCTTCGGGGTCCTCGGCCATGTGGACGACTTCGGTGGCGGTCATGTAGGGCCGCCGCCTCGTGTGCTCCCGGGTGCCCTCGACCTTCTCGGCGATGAGCATCCGCACCGCGTGCGCGCGGTCCGCTCGGCTCTCGGCCCGCGTCCCGGCGCGGCCGTCCCGACCCTCGGCGAGCCGGGCGGCGCTCGGAACGCGCAGGACGTCCGTCGGCCACAAGGGGCGCCCAGAGTAGTCGGGGACCGCGCCGGGCTGCTCATCGCGGCCCCTCGGTGTGCAGCCGGGAGCGAGGGAGGGGCCGGAGCTCGGGGAGGACCCGCCCTCCGCAGACCCCGGCGCCGCGGGGTCGGGCGGGCCGGGAGCGGGGGATTCCTCCGGCGATCCGGACGCGGCGCCTGCGGCGGGGACCGCCGCCGTCCGGCGCCGGACGTCCTCCAGGAAGGCGGATCGGGCGACGTCGCGGCCGTCGCGCCGCGAGTACCCGGCGAGCAGCAGTTCCTCGGTCGGCCGGGTGAAGGCCACGTACGCCAGACGCCTGGCCTCCCGGCTCTCGTGCTCGGGCAGATCCTCCCGCAGGAAGCGGTGGTAGGCCTGTCCGGCTTCGATCTTGCCCTCGTGGTCGGCCGCACGGAAGGCGGGCAGGTGGGCGGCATCCCTGCGCAGGGGGAAGGGGAAGATCCCCGCGTCGCTCACCCACGAGCTCAGTCCGGACTCCCGGGGCGCGAACTGGCCTTCGACGAGTTCGGGGACCGCGACGAGGTCGCGCCATTCGAGGCCCTTCGCCGCGTGGACCGTCATGATCTGGACGACGCCCGGATGGACGTCGACGTCGTCGACCGGGAGCTCGTCGACGCCGGACTCCCCCTCCCCGCCGTGTTCGTGGCGGTCGACCATGTCGAGCCAGGCGGCGAACTCCGCCAGGCCGCTTCCCGGATGCTGATCCTGGTAGTCGCGTCCGAGCGCGATGAAGGAGTCGATGGAGGTCTTGACCCGCTGCGAGCCGGCCGAGGCGACCTCCAGCCCCAGGATCGAGACGCAGTGCGCTATGAGCTCGTCGAGCGGCAGGTGCACGCAGGAGCGCAGGCGCTCCAGGATCGCGGCGACGGCGGCCAGGCGTTCGCGGGCTGGAACGGTGAAGCGGCACCCCTCGGGCAGATCGGCGAGGGCTTCGACCAGGCTGGCCTCGCTCCTGGGATCGAGCCCGGTCCGCTCCGTCTGTTTCCGGGCGAGCTCGACGGACCAGGCGTGGAGGGCGCGCAGATCCGAGGCGCCGATCCCCCACAGCGTCAGCAGGCGCAGGAGCAGGTCGTTGCGGGCGGGGTTGACGGCTACGCCCAGGGCCGCGCGCACCGTGAGGATCTCGGGGCGCATGACCAGGCTCTCCCCTCCGACGATCTCGTAGGGCACGCCCAACTCGCGCAGGGACTCGGCCATCGGGTCCATGTAGGAGCGTTTCCGGCACAGCACGGCTATCTCCGCCTGTCTGCCTTCCGCGGACGCCTCGGATGTCACCTCCCGGATCCTGCGCGCGACGGCCCGGTAGGAGTCGTCGCGCGATTCTGCGCGGACTTCGGCGACGCGCCCCGGTCCGGCCCCGGTCCGAGCGGTCAGCCTCTTCACCTCGACCCCTTCGGCTTTCAGGCCGGACGCCACTGCGTTGGCGGCGTCGAGGATCGCCCGGTCGGAGCGGAACGACGTGGACAGGGACAGCTGCGTCGTCCCTCCCAGGCGCGCGCCGAAACGGCGGGCGAAGTCGGCCAGGGCGTTGGAGCTGGCCCCGCGCCACCCGTAGATGGCCTGGTTGGGGTCCCCCACCGCACACACGGACCGGCCCGGCATTCCCTCGGGCGCCAGCGCCGAGGTGAGGAACTCCGCCTGGCCGACGGAGGTGTCCTGGTATTCGTCGAGGAGGACGAGCCGGTATCTGGCGGCGATGTCGCGTCCGATGGCGGGGTGGGCCCGCACGAGGGCTGCGGCCGTCGCGACCTGGTCGGCGAATTCGACGATCCCCTCGCTTCGCTTGCGCTCGAAGTAGGCTTCGACGATGGGCAGGCAGGCGATCTGGAGGGAGAAGGAGGTGTCTTTGACCTTCGACCAGTCGCGTGAGACCTCCGGCATCCCCGAGAAACGCCGGCGATCGGCGGCCAGGCGTCGGAATGCGGCCGCCTCCCGGTGGAAGAAGTCCCGCGCCCGGTCCACGGTCAGGCCGTTGTCTATCAGTCCGGCCGCGAGGGCGAGGCTCACCTCGACGATGCGGGCGGGGGACGCCGTTCCGGCGACGTCCGGGTCGACGGAGGAGGAGGCGACGACGTCCGACATGACCTGCCACCGCTCCGCCTCGGTGATCAGACGCGCCGAGGGATCGCCTCCCACGAGCATGCCGTGGGCCTGCGCGATGTCGGAGGCGAAGGCGTTGTACGTCGAGACGGTGGCCCGTTCCAGGATCGACCGGCGGGCACGGCCGTCCTCCGGGGCGGCGGGCATGAGCCCGGCCCGGCGGACGGCGGCCAGGGAGGATTCCACCCGCAGGGCGAGCTCCCCGGCGGCTTTGCGGGTGAAGGTGAGTCCGAGGACCTCGTCGGGGCGGACGACGCCGCGCGCGACGTGGTAGGCGATGCGGTTGGCCATCGTCGCCGTCTTGCCGGATCCCGCGCCGGCGACGACGAGGATCGCCGGCGCGTCGCTTTCGATGACGAGGCGCTGTTCGCCGGTGGGAGGGAAGGCGGGGTTGACCGCACGCATGATCGCCTCGTAGGAGGTCACGAGAACATCCTCCCCTCGTTGCGGGCCGGGCAGACCTTGGCGAAGCGGCAGGTGCGGCAGTTCTCCTCCGAGGAGACGGCGGCGAACTCCCCTCCGCGCAGGAGGCCCGCAGCCGCGTGGATGCGCTGGCGGGCGCGCTCACGGCTCTCCGCGTCCAAGCGGCCCTGCCTGCGGATCGCCGGTCCGCCGCGCGAGGCCTTGCCCAGATAGACGAGATCGGCTCCGGCCGTCGAGCCCTCGCCCTCGACCTGTTCGACCGCCCACTGGTAGAGCTGGAGTTGGACGCTGTCCTGAGCGGCCTTGGCCGACACCGGGTACTTCCCCGTCTTGAAGTCGACGACCTTCCATCCGTCGGGCGTCGGCTCGATCCGGTCGATCTTCCCACTCAGGACGACGCCGCCCCCCGCGGGCGCCTTCACCGGGTTCTCCACGCGGGCGCGGCCGGCCCCGGACAGGCGGTAGTCGGAGAGGTAGGCGGCGAGCAGCTCGACCATCGCCCGGGCGCGCAGGCGGTCGAATTCGGCGGTGCCCGGGCTCTCGGGGAGGAAGCGCCAAGCGCGTTCGAAGGCTTCGAGCAGTTCGTCCCTCGTCCCGTCGGGATGCCGCTCGGCGATCGCGTGCACCAGAGTGCCGATCTCGGCCGCCCTGCGATCGTCGGAGGGCTCGCCTCCGATCGAGGAGAGGAAGCCCCGCAGAGGGCAGTCCAGGAGAATCTCGACACGGGAGGGCGACACCCCCACGCTCGCGTCGTCGGCGAGTCCCTCCGCGTCCGTGACGTCCAGGGCGTCCGGCCAGCGGGCGGGATCGGCCTGCGCGAATCCGGCCCGGGCGAGCGACGCCAGGAGGTCGGCGGCGTCCTGGTCGCCGCTGAGCGCGTCCCGTCTGAGGGAGGAGACCAGGCCGGCGGCGTCGAACCGCGCCGGCAGCGGTCCGGCCTCCCGGAGCATCGGCGCGCCGCCGTCGCCCTCCCCGGCGGCGCGCCCCTGCGCCCCCCGTCCGCTCGGCTCCGCGGTTCGGCCGGCCCGCTCTTCGGAGCCGCCTGCCGACTGCGAAGCGTCCCCCGTCTCGCCGGACGGCTCGACGAAGCCCATGAGGTCGAAGAAGCGGGAGGGCCGGGCGCCCTCGCCGTCGACGCATGTCAGGACGAGCCGCCTGCCGGCCCGGGTCACCGCGTGGTGGAGCTGGCGTAGCTCGTCGTCGACGACGTCGTCGACGGCCTCGCGCCTGGCTTCCGCCTCGTCGAGACCTTCGACGTCGCGCCCGCTGACGACCTGGGCGAGGCGGTTCGTGTGAGTGAAGGCGTCGCGCAGGCGCATGTTGGGCCAGAGTCCGTCCTGGAGCTGCGCGATGACGAGGATGTCCCATTCGCGTCCGATCGAGGCCGCCGGCGTGGTCAGGGTGACGGATTCGACGCTCGAACCCGAACGGGCGATGGAGTCCTGCGGCAGGTCCTGGGACTGGAGCTCGCGGAGGAGATCCTCGACGGACACCGCGGCGTCGCGGTCGGCCATGCGCTGGGCGACGCGGAACAGCTGGATGACGGCGTCGAGGGAGGAGTCCGCGGCGTCGGCGTCCACGCCTCCCGCCAGAGCGGCCCGCCTCCATCCCTCGGCGACGCCCGCGGCGTCCCACGCCGCCCACAGGACCTCTTCCGCCTGGCCTCGCGAGCTCTCGTACGCCCGCCGGATCCGCGCGACGAGGCGTGCCGCCCGGACGAGGTCGTCGGCGCCCCGGGGGGCCGCCCGCTCGACGGCCTCGGGGCCGTCCAGGACGAGGGCGAGGAGCGCCTCCTCGCCGCGCTCCCCTCCCCCGGCCAGTTCCCATCCGCGCAGGGTCCGGCCGAGCTGGCGCAGGCGCAGCGGGTCGATCGCCACCATCGGCCCGGCCAGGACGTCTCGCACGTCCGGCGCTCCGTCGCGGTCCGGGAGGGCGAGCCGGACGAGGTCGAGGAGGGCGGCGACCGCGGGCTCCTCGCGCAGCGGCCTGTCCGTTCCGATCTGCCCGACGGGGATCCCCCGGCGCACGAGGGACGCCCGGATGCCCGCGTGGGCGCTGCGGGAGCGGGTCATGACCGCCATGTCGGCGTAGGACGTCCCGCCCAGCAGATGGGCTTCGCGCAGGGTGTGGGCGATCCAGGCGTTCTCCTCCTCCCCGTTGACGAAACGGCGCCCTTCGAGGAGGTCCTCCCCCGTCGCGGGAGCGGGCTCGCGCTGCGCGATCGCCCCTCCTCCCACGCGTATCGCCCCGGCGATCCTGTCCGCGAGGCCCGCGATCCTCCTGCCCGCCCGGTGGCGCCGCCGCAACGGCACCGGGCGGCATCCGAGGAGCCGGATGACGTCGCCGGGAAGGGAGGCGAGGGCTCCGCGGAAGCCCTGGACCGAGGCGTCGGGGTCTCCCGTCACGACGATGGAGGCGCCGTCGCAGGCCAACTCGGCGAGCAGGGCGACGATAGAACCGGGCGCGTTGTGGACGTCGTCGACCAGGACCCAGTCCCAGCGGGGACGGGGAAAGCGCCGGGCCTGCGGCTCCCGGGAGACGTTGCCGTCCCAGTTGCGCAGCATGGCGGTGGCGGCGCCGACCAGGCGGGCGTGGTCGAGCCGGTCCGGCGACTGGGACGATCCCGCGAAGGCGTCCTGTGCGGCCGTCACCGACTCGTACAGGTCGAGTACGTGCGCACCGGCCACCCACATGGGCTCGCCGAGCCGGCGCCCGAGCCGTTCCAGGCGCCCCGAGGAGCATCCGAGCTCCGAGGCGCGGGTGATCAGGTCGCGGATCTGGGACCTGAACCCCTTCGTGGCCCGCAGGTCGTCGGTGACGAACTCGGGGAATTCGATCGGGGCGTCCGCGTCCCCCAGGATCTCGGCGAGAAGGGCGTCCTCCTCGGGGCCGGATATGAGCTCGGGGTCACGCCGGCCCACGGCCTGGGCGTACGCCTGGACGATCGAATAGGCGAAGGCCGTCAGCGTGTGGACGCCCACACGCTCCGACAGCGACCCCAACCGCAGGGACATCGAGTCGTAGAGCGCCCCCGCCGCGCGGCGGTCGAACGTGATGACGGCGATGCGGCCGCCGGGCGCCGCGGCCTCTCGGGCGACGAGGGCCTCCAGGAGCCTGGTCTTGCCGGTGCCCGGAGCGCCCAGCACGCTCACGCGGCACGGCGGGGCGCACTCGTCCAGAGCCGACCGCTGGAATTCGTCCAGGGGCGCGGACCCGTTCGCCATCGTCACCTCCACATGCACGCCGCGCCCCCGGCGGGTGCGGCCGGTAGAAGCCTACCGAGGAGCTCCGACATGCCGAACGCGCCCGGCGCCTTCCCGATTTCGGCCGTAGATGAACACCCCGGGCGGTATCGATCGGCATTCTTCCACGCAGGCTAAGCTGGTTTCGGCGCGCCGTCCGGGCGTGTCCAGCCTCAACACACGGGAGTACGGCATGAGAATCTTGATTGGCATCCAGAACGTTCAGCGGGAGCTGGAGATCGACGTCCCGATCGACGCCGTCGGTGTCAAGTCCGCCGTCGCCGAGGCCCTCTCCTCCGGCGCGCCCCTGGTCTTCACCGACTCGGAGGGCAAGAGCGTGATCGTCCCCATCCACTCCCTCGGCTACGTCACGACCGCCGCCGACAAGTCTCGCCACGTCGGCTTCGGCTTCACGAACTGAACGTTGGAGCCCCGGATTCCCCCGGGGCTCCAACATCTTGCCGTGCACGCGAACGTGCACGCTGCCGACGGGCCCGTGGACGGCTGTGGGCCCGCCTTCAGCTCAATTCATCTGAGTCGCGGCGACGAAATTATACCCCTGGGAGCGGATTCCGCTGACCGCCGTCTTCAACTCGCTGACCGGATAGCCGGGGTGGAAGAAGAAGCTGGCGTTGCCGTCCCGCACCACGAGGTTCGCACGGGCGTTGGCGACGAGGTCCTCGCCGAGGCGCGCCTTGTGGTTGTTGTAGTCGGTGGGCTCGTAGTTGCCCAGGTTCTCCGGCAGGATGCGCGTTCCGTTCGGGTCGGTGACGGTGTAGGGGAAGAACTGGCCGAAATGCCCAGACTTGCCGCTGTTGGCCGAGACCAGGGTCCCCGGGAAGAAGAGGACGCGCTCGTACCGCGTCCGATAGACCTTGTCCATGCCCAGGTAGGCGTTCTTGGAGGCGGCGTAGTGCGGCGTCTCGAAGATGGTCGACTTGCCTAGCCCGACCCTCTGCAGTTCGGCCTGGCCGGATGCCACACGCTTGCGCGCCCAGTCGACCGAGTCGTTGGGAAGCGGCCCGACCAGTTGGACCCACGAGTTCGTCTTGCAATCGACGGCGGGGCCGCCCGACGCCTTGTCCGTGCACCAGGAGCGGTAGAACTCGAAGTCGTCGCCGGAAACCGCGTTGTATGGATTATTGAGCTTCTCATACTGGTGAGTGGTACCGTGTTGTATTACAGTACCGCCATTGGCTTGGGCGTACTTGAGGAGCTTCAGCAACTCCGGATTGTCATTGAAGGTCTTCTTATTGGGAACCTTCTGATTGTATACGCCCTTGGCGTCGACATACTGCGGGATTGTTGCCAGCTGGAACGGGATGCGCTCGGAGACGAAGTAGTCGACGAGCGGCTTGAGATCCTCGACCGTGGTCTCGGGGCTGACGTCCTCGATGCGGACGGCCGCGGTGCGCTGGGCGGCCCCCGTGTTCTTCCCGTCGAGGCCGGTGATGAGATCGGCGTAGGCGAGGTAGCGGTCCTTCTCCTCCATGTAGGCCAGAGGGATCTCCCCGATGTAGGTGAGGTTGGAGGACTGGACGGCCCAGGGGAAGCTGCTTCCCTGGGTCTGGGCGACCTTGTCGCAGTTCTGCGCGGCCGTCTCGCCGCAGGTCGCGGTGGCCAGGACCTTCACCGCCGAGGAGTCGACGATGTGGGGAGCGAGGATTCCGCTGTTGTTGAGCTTGTTGCGCGTCAGAGTCTGCCCCTTGTAGGAGACGGACCTGACGGGGTCGGCCGAATCGATGTACGAGGTGGCGGCATCCCATCCGAACCGGCTGATGAAGGCCTGCCGATCGGAGTCGGTGGAGGCGAGCTTCCAGATGTTGAAGCCCGACCACATGACCGGGACGTCGCCGGTCAAGACGTCGTCGATGAAGGCCCGCGGCAGCTTTTCGTCGTAGGTCGATCCGACGTATGCGACTCCGGTGTAGGCTCCGGCCAAACCGGCCTTGTAGTCGGCGACGGGAAGCGTCGTGACGGTCCCCGAGTGGGACGCGAGCATCGCGGTGCCCACGGCGTACATCTCGCCGAGGTTCGCGTAGTTGCCCGACGTGTCGAACAGGACGAGGGTCTTCGACTTCCCCGACGAGTTGCCGAAGGTCTTGGCCGAGCCGGGCAGGGAGGGGACGGAGTCGGCCAGGTGCCGAGTGCCCGCCTTCGTCGGAGCGACGTCTTTGGCGGGCTTGCCGAGGTCGACCTTGGATTTGGAGTCCAGTTTCAGCGGGAGCTCCCGCTTCTTCGCCGCGGCCGGCTCGGGGGGATCCTTCAACTGGTTGTTGCGAACCAGGGAATCGCTGCCCGCTGCCGCCTTGTCCTTCTGAGCGGATTGACTGGAGGTGGTCGTCTTATTGTCGCGGTCGCTGTCCCCGGCGGCCCAGACGGGCCCCGAGAGGGCGAGCGCGCCCGAGAGCGCGAAAGCCGTCGCGGCAATCCTCGCCCTCCGTCCGGAGGGACTAGACGATTGCGTGATTTTCACTGGTGACATCCCTTTCTCGTTGACGATGTGGGACAAAATCGGACAGGGGCTCTCCCCGTCCGAAGAGCGATGCCGTAGCAGCCAGGATCCGTTCGCACGCCCTGCCGTCCCCGTAGGGGTTGGCGGCGTGCGCCATCTTGGCGTACTCGTCATCGCGGCTGAGAAGAATGCTCGCCTCTTCGACGATGCGGTTCTCGTCCGTGCCGACGACCCGCGCCACCCCGTGCTCGACGGCTTCGGGGCGCTCGGTGTTCTCACGCAGGACCAGAACGGGCTTCGAGAGGGCGGGGGCCTCCTCCTGGATGCCCCCCGAGTCGGTGAGCACGAGGTCGGACCGGTTCATGACGGTGCAGATCGCGCCGTATTCCAGCGGCTCGGTGACGACGACGTTCGCGCGCCCCTCCAGCACCGGCAGCAAAGCCTCGCGGACCTGGGGGTTGCGGTGCGCGGGGAGCGCGAAGACGACGTCCGGGAACGCATCGGCGAGTCTGGCCACGGCCCGCCCGATGCGGGCCATCGGCGCGCCCCAGGATTCCCTGCGGTGGGCGGTGACCAGCACCATGCGGCGCGAGGTCTCGGCTACGGCGGCGTCGAGCCGCTCGTCGCCGCTGGGCACCGGACGCTCGACGGCCGCCAGGAGGGCGTCGATCACGGTATTGCCGGTGACGCGTATGGATTCCGGGGGCGTGTTCTCCCGGAGGAGGTTGTCCTTGCTCTCGGCCGTCGGGCACAGGTGGAGCGCCGTCAGCTGGCCGATGAGGCGCCTGTTGGCCTCCTCCGGGAAGGGCGAGGCGATGTCGCCCGTCCGCAGTCCGGCCTCGACGTGGAGAACCGGCTTCTGGTGGTAGAAGGCCGCCAAGGCGGCGGCGAAGGCCGACGACGTGTCGCCCTGGACGGCGATCGCATCCGGGGCGAACCCCCGGATCGCCTCGTCGGTTCCCTGGAGGGTCCGCGTCGTCACCTGGGTGAGCGTCTGCCCGGGCTTGTGGATGTTGAGGTCCAGATCGGGCTTGATGTCGAAGAAGGAATGGACCTGATCGAGCATTTCGCGATGCTGCCCGGTGACAACGATGCGGGGGTCGAATCGGGGATCCTGTGCGAAGGCCTTCACGAGAGGCGCCATCTTGATGGCCTCGGGCCGAGTCCCGTAGACGAGCATCACCCGGATCGCCGCAGTCGACGGCATATTTCACTCCTTGTCTTTGCGATGTGCGATTGTGATGAGATCTGCCAACGTCCGCTGCGTGAGCGCATCGGGTCGCGGACGCCCGAATGCGCTCAGTCGGACCGCGGGGGCCGACCGGGCGCCGGCAGTCAGCGGGAAGCGCGTCCCGTTCGTATGTCGCTGAAGGTCACGGCCGCGTCTTCGGTGTAGAGGGCCACTCTCCCCTTCTTGTACGGCCGTTCCTTGTCGACGACCTTGGCGAGGTCCTTCCCGTTGGCGGAAACGAGGAAGCCCGCTTCGTCATCGATCGGAGTGACGGTGACCGTGTGCTTGGACCCGAGGGGGAACGTGGGCGTCTTCCCAGAGGCGAGAAAGCGCTGACCTCCCGGATAGGCCGGGTCCTGTTTGGAGACCTCCCAGCCGTTGGGCTTGAGGACCACTGCGTAGAAATGCTGGGGGTCCTGGTAACGCCACAGGAACCATCCTACTTCCCATGGGTTGGGTTGACCATCCCGCACCTGGTCGGTCGTCTGCATGGAGGCGCCCACTTTGCCCGCGGAAGACTGGCCGCCGGCCACCACGAGGCCGGCGTGGGTGTCCTGTTTGCGCGCGGCCGAACGCGGTTGGATCTTGACCGTCCCCTCCTCGCAGCTGACATGGCCGTATCCGTCGTACACGACGTCGTAGCCCGGGCAGGGGTCGTCCTTGCGAGTCGCGATCTTCCAGACCACGGCGGCGGCGACGAGGGCCACGACCGCCGCGGAGGCGATGACGACCTTGCGTCGTCGCCTCATGACGGCGCCCCCGGCGAGGCGACGACGGTGGCGAGCTGGAGACCCTCGGCCTGGAGGGCCGGCACCGCCTCGGGCTCCTCGTTCTCACGCGCCGTCTTAGCCCAGCTGCGGCGCCCCAGGACGATGCGGCCGATCGCCCACCACCCCGAGATGAAGCCCAGGAGCCCGTAGAGGACGAAGAGGTGGGAGCACAGCAGGGCCTTGACCAGCCCGAAGCCGTTCACCCTCTCGACGCGCCAGTATATATACCCGTAGGCCATGCCCGGGCCGAAGGCCAGGAGGTAGGCCAGGATCAGCCATCCCCACGGCTGCGGGACCCCCTGGATCGCCCACGTGACCGACATGACGAGCGATATCGCGAAGGAGATCGTCAGGAGCGAGGAGGCGAGGATCAGGTAGGGGGCCAGGATCTGGTAGAGAGTGTCGGCCCGGGAGCGCCCGCGGTGTTCGCGTATGACCATCGGCAGGAGCTTGAGGGCCTGCAGGTTGCCCTGGAACCAGCGCGACCGCTGGCGCAGGAGGCGGCCCATCTGCGTCACGCCCTGCTGGTGGACGCTGGCGGTCCACGAGTACTCGTTGGCCCATCCGGTGGCGTTGAGCCGGATGCCCAGGTCGAAGTCCTCGGTCAGCGAGTCCGACCAAGGCTTGTCGCCCAGGGCGTCCAGGGCGGCGAGCCTGACGAATTGGCCGTTCCCGCCCATTCCGACGCTTCCCATGTGGCGCCGACCGCGCTGGAAGACCTCGGTGAAGACGACGAACTCCATGTCCTGCATGCGCGCCAGGAGCGAGCGGTGCCTGTTGTTGATCCGGACGCCGACCTGGACGGCGCCCACGTTGGGATCGGTGAAGGCGATCCTGGCCTCCGTGATCGCCTGCGGGTCGAGGCGGCCGTCGGCGTCCACGACGCCGATCACCACGTCTCCGGCCGAGCCCTTGAGGTAGCGCTCGCGCACCAGGGTGAGCGCGTTGTTGAGCGCCTCCCCCTTGCCCTTCCGGGCATTCGGGGGCACCCTCCTCATGACGTGGACCCTGGGGTCGCCGATGGAGTCGACGAGGTCGGCCGTGCCGTCCTCCGATCCGTCGTCGATGACGAGGATGTAGACCTCGGGGTAAGGGATCTCCAGCAGCTTCCCGACGCTGGCGACGATGACCTTGGCCTCGTTCAAGCAGGGGACGAGGATGACCATCCGGGGACGGGCGAGGTCGCCCGCCTTGATCGGGCTGTTCGTCAGCCATTCGGAGAATCGCCGGCGACGCTTGCGGACTCGCGGAGAGCATCGGGAGACGACGAGCATCGACACGGAGTAGATGATGGCCGTGACGACCATGAGGAGCGCGCCCCACCACCCCAAGGCGTCCAAGACGTCGATGGGGCGGGCGCTTTCGTAGCGCGGCGTGACATTCATGAAATTGTGGTACCCCCCTAGAAGAGAAGTCATTCCCTGGACCCGCCGAAAGACGACCTCTTGAGACCGCGAGCCAGGTGGCGCGGATACCGACTCAAGACCTGCGCCAGGTGTCTCGGCGAATGCCCACGCCTCACCGGCGTCTCATCCGAACTGATGCCCCGCAGCCGCCCGGAGAGGTCCGCGACGGCGAAGAAGAGGGCGAAGGCGATGAAGAACAGACCCGCGATGTCCAAGAGGATTCGCGCGATGAGGAGAAGCCCAGGGCCCTCGGGCAGTCCATTTCCTGCGATGAGGAGCCCGATGCCTGATGCCAACGGCGAGTATTGCATGACGTACCACAACCGATCTGTGAGCAAGTCGGAATTTCTGGAAAATCCCAGATGTCTTCTAGGAAATGTCCATTGTTTCCGACGCTACCCGCTTCGGACCTCGATCGCCAGGCTTACGCATGGGTAATTATACCCATGCGTAACCTACCGGGCTGTCGAGTCCGCCCGTTTCCTTGACGCAGCAACGAAAAGCCGCCCCGCCGAAACCCGGAACCCTCCCGGAAACCGAGCGTTCGGCCCGGAGATCCGCGTGTCGCAGTGCATGCCCGGTACCTCCCGGCCTCCGGGTGTGCAATCCGACGTCCGCGGAACACGGCACCGGTGAATGATATAGAATTGTACATGAGCAAAGCTGACCGGTCATCTCGGTAGTTTCCGGCTCAGGCGTTGCCGCACATTCTTTTACGATCGACTGCGATTCAAGTGGAAACTCGACAGTACGTACGAAAGGAAAACTAAATGACGTCGCGCTACCAACCCACCGTTTCTTCGAGCTCCCGCTTGCCCGCTCCTTCCGACCACGCCGAGGATCCCGAAAGCCTTTCATTCGCGGATCTAGGCGTTTCGCAGGCCATCGTCGAAGCCTTGGAGAGCAGAGGGATCGTCCATCCTTTCCCCATACAGGCGCTCACTCTCCCCGTCGCTCTCAGGGGAAACGACATCATCGGCCAGGCGAAGACGGGGACGGGCAAAACCCTCGGCTTCGGCATCCCCATGCTCGAAGCGGTCGCGGGACCGGGCGAGGAGGGGTGGGAGGAGCTGCCGGACGGCGCCAAGGGCAAGCCTCAGGGACTGGTCGTCCTGCCCACCCGCGAGCTGGCCAAGCAGGTGGCGCAGGAACTCTCCCACGCCGCGGCCAAGCGGACGGTGAGGATCGTCGAACTCTACGGCGGCCGCGCTTACGAGCCCCAGCAGGAGGCCCTGGCCGAGGGGGCCGAGATCGTCGTCGGCACGCCCGGGCGCCTCATCGACCTCCTCAGGCACCGGACGCTGGACCTGGGGCGTGCGCGCACCGTGGTGCTCGACGAGGCCGACGAGATGCTCGACCTCGGCTTCCTCGAAGACGTCGAGAGGATCCTCGCCGTCACGCCGCCCACCCGCCACACCATGCTGTTCTCGGCCACCATGCCCGGCCCCGTCGTCGCCATGGCCCGCAGGTACATGTCCAAGCCGACGCACATCCGCGCCTCGGACCCCGCCGACACCGGGGCGACCGTCAAAGCGACCCGGCAGCTGGTCTACCGCTGCCACGTCCTCAACAAATCCGAGGTCGTGGCCCGCATCCTGCAGGCCCGGGACAGGGGGCTGACGATCATCTTCACCCGGACCAAGCGCACCGCGGCCCGCCTGGCCAAGGATCTCTGCGAACGCGGCTTCGCCGCGGGGGCCCTCCACGGCGACCTAGGCCAGGGCGCGCGGGAACAGGCCCTCCGGGCCTTCCGCAACGGAAAGGTGGACGTGCTGGTCGCCACGGACGTGGCCGCCCGCGGCATCGACGTCGACGACGTCACCCACGTCATCAACTACCAGTGTCCCGAGGACGAGAAGACCTACATCCACAGGATCGGCCGGACGGGACGCGCCGGCCATTCGGGAACGGCCGTGACCCTGGTCGACTGGGAGGACCTCACCCGCTGGGCCGTCATCGACAAGACTTTGGGCCTGGGCCATCGCGAACCCGAGGAGACCTACCATACGTCCACGCACCTCTACACGGACTTGGACATCCCTCGCGAGGCGACCGGCAAGCTCCCCCGGGACCAGCGCACCCGCGCCGGCCTGGACGCCGAGTACATCGAGGACCTCGGAGAGACCGGCAGGAGGCCGGGCAAGCGGGGCTCGCGGGGCCGCGGGGCCGGGCGGAAGCGCGACGGGAAGGCGAAGGCGGCGCGATCGCGCGACGTCAAGCGGAACGTCAAGGACAACCCGCAGGCCGCTCCGCGGCGCAACCGCAAGCGCAAGCGGACTCGCAAACCCAGCAGCGAATGATGCCTAGAGGCTTCTGACCAACGTGGTGATTCCGTTGATGACGAGCTGGATGGCGATGGCCGCCAGGAGCATGCCCGAGATCTTGGTCAGGAAGATCGTTCCGCCCTCCCCCAGCACCCGATGGAGGGGGTTGGCGAACCGCATCGTCACCCACTCGATCAGGTGGACGAGGAGAACCGCCGCGATGACGCAGAGGATCCCGACGACCCCTTTGCCGAGAGCCTCCCGGGCGGCGATCATCACCGCGACGATCGCTCCGGGGCCGGCCATGAGGGGGATGCCCAGCGGGACCATGGCGACGTTCGCCGATCCCGGCGCCCCCGGGTCCTCCTCGTGCCCCGACAGGAGTTGCAGCGCCACGATTGCCAGGAGGAGGCCGCCGGATATCTGCATGGATTCCACGGAGATGCCCAGGACCCGCAGAATGTAGTGACCGAAGAGTCCGAATGCCGCCATGACGCCCAGGGAGGTCATCGTCGCCTGGAAGGCGGCCCGCTTGCGTTCGTGAGGAGTCATCTTCGACGTCAGGGAGATGAAGACGGGCAGGTTCCCCGGAGGATCGGTGATCACGAACACCGTCGTGAACGTCGAGAGGAAGAACAGACCGTCGGACCCGGTCACGAATGGATCACCTCCAGGAAACAGCCGGAAGCCAGAGCGCGGAGAACCTCGGGGGCCGTCGTGTTCTCACCCAGTCGGTTCGGTTTGCCGGACCCATGGTAATCGCTGGATCCCGTACGGACTAATCGGTGCCTTTCCGCCAGTTTCTCCAAGGTGTCGAGATCCGTGTTGTCGCGGTGGCCGATCTCCAGCCCGAACAGGCCGGCTTCTGCCAGGGCGCCGATGTCGGCGGCGGAGACCGTCCTGCCCCGCGACGGCGCGTGCGGATGGGCGAGGACCGTCCTGCCGCCGGCGTCCGCCACCCATTCGACGACGTCGCAGGCCTGGGGAGCCCAGTGGGGAACGTAGTAGGGCGAGGACGGCGCGAGAAAGCGGGCGAAGGCCTCGTCGCGGCTGGAGACGGCGCCGACGTCGATGAGAGCGTCGGCTATGTGGGGGCGGCCGACGGGCACCCCCGGTTCGGCGACGGCGGCGACCGCCTCCCACTCCAGCGGAAAGTCCCGGCCGATCCGCTCGACCATCTCCCGGGCGCGGGACAGGCGGGCGTCGAGCATCCTCTCGCGATGCCGCGCCATGGCGGGCGCTGCGGGGTCGAAGAGATAGCCGAGCACGTGGACGGAGACGCCGCGGACCTTGGCCGAGATTTCCATGCCGCGCACGAGGGCGACGCCGGTGGGCTCCACGCGCGCCGCGGCCTCGGCCCAGCCGGCGACGGTGTCGTGGTCGGTGAGCCCGAGCACCGAGATCCCGGCCCCCTTCGCCTCCCACATGAGATCGCCGGGGCTGGTGCGACCGTCGGACGCGGTCGAGTGGGTATGGAGGTCGATCATGGATGACAAGCCTACGCACCGCGTCGGCGGACCGCCCGAACGCGCGGATCCGGCTGAGAGCCGGGAACGGGACGCCTTACCCGTCCGTTTTCACGGGCGTTCCCCGCGAAGGCAAGAATCGCGTGCCACACGTTCGCATCCGGGTGCCAGAATGGAGTCCATGACGAAAGAGCAGAATCTCGAGCGGCGCGAGTCGAACCGCTCGCAGCAGCCGAGCAACGGAGCGTTCAGGGAATTCATCGGATCCGACTGGGGCGAGCGTCCGCCCGGACCCGAGCGCGCAGCCGTGGCCGACTACCTTCCGGCGCGGCACGCCAAGCTCTCCGAGCGCTTCCCCGGTGTGCGGCTGGTCCTCCCCGCGGGCGGGTACAAGGTGCGCAACAACGACTGCGACTACCGGTTCCGCGCCCACTCGGCCTTCGCCCATATGACGGGCTTGGGCGGCGAGCTCGAGCCCGACGCCGTGCTCGTTCTCGATCCGGTAGAGGGCGGCCACGAGGCCACCCTCTACTTCCACCCGCGCGCCTCGCGCTCCTCCGAGGAGTTCTACGCCGACTCCCGATACGGCGAATTCTGGGTCGGGGCGCGGCCCTCGCTGGCGGAGATGGCCGCCCTCACCGGGCTGCGGTGCGATTCGATCGACAGACTCGACGACGCGCTGGCCAAGGATCTCGGGCAGGGCCACGTCGGACTGGCCGTCGTGCCCCAGACCGACGCCGGAGTCGAGGCGAAGGCGGAGGAGCTGCGCCGGAGAGCCGGGCTGGCCGAAGGCGCCGCGCAGGCCGACGCCGAGCTGGAGAGGGCGCTCTCGGAGATCCGCCTGGTCAAAGACGAGTGGGAGATCGGACAGATGCGCGAGGCCGTCGACGCCACGCGGGAGGGGTTCGACGCGATCATCGCCTCCCTCTCCCGCGCCACCGGGCACAGGCGGGGGGAGAGAGTCGTCGAAGGCGCCTTCGGGGCGAAGGCCCGCGAGGAGGGCAACGGCACGGGATACGACACGATCGCGGCGTCCGGCAACCACGCCAACACCCTCCATTGGATCGACAACGACGGGCCGGTCGCGCCCGGCGACCTCATACTCGTGGACGCAGGCGTGGAGCTCGACTCCCTTTACACAGCCGACATCACCCGCACGCTTCCCGTGTCGGGCGCCTTCACCGACGACCAGGCGGCTGTCTACCAGGCGGTGCTCGACGCCGCGGACCGCGCCTTCGAGAAGGCGCAGGAGCCCGGCTGCCGGTTCGTCGACGTCCACAACGCGGCCATGGAGGTCATCGCCGAACGCCTGGAGTCGTGGGGACTCCTCCCGGGGACGGCGGCTCAGTCCCTGGCCCCCGGCGGCGGGTACCACCGCCGGTGGATGCCGCACGGGACCTCGCACCACCTGGGCATCGACGTCCACGACTGCGCCCAGGCGCGACGGGAGATGTACGTGGAGGCCGAACTCGAGCCCGGCATGGTCTTCACCATCGAACCGGGCCTATACTTTCGCGAGGACGACCTCAAGGTGCCCGAACGCCTGCGGGGCATAGGCGTGCGCATCGAAGACGACATCGTCGTCACCGCCGACGGGGCGGAGAGGATCTCGGAGGGGATCCCGCGCACGATAGCGGGCGTCGAAGAATGGATGGCAGCCATCGCAGGGAGGTAGAAGATGAAGCATCGCGTCCAGACGGTTTACGCGGCGCGCCTGGCCGGCACGCCCGTCTTCGACCCCATCGGGGAGAAGGTCGGGTCGGTCTACGACGTCGTCGTCCTCTTCCGCCTCAGGGGCGACCCTCTGGCCGTGGGGCTCGTCGTCGAGGTGGCGGGCAGGCGGCGGGTGTTCCTGCCCCTGACTCGCGTGACCTCCATACACAACGGCCAGGTCATCACCACCGGGCTCGTCAACATCCGCCGCTTCTCGCAGCGCCCCGCCGAGACCCTCGTGCTGGCCGAGCTCCTGGAGAGGCACGTCCGCCTGCGCGAGACGAACGAAGAGGCCGTCGTGGTGGACGCGGCCATCTCGCAGACCCGGCCGCGCCAGTGGCAGCTGTCCACGCTGTACGTGCGGACGATGAAGCGCTCGGCGGGCGGGCAGCGCTCCTTCACCCTCCCCGTCGCCGAGGTGACCGGCCTGATGAACTCTACGGCCGAGCAGGGCTCCGAGGCGATCCTGGCCCAGATCGGCGAGCTCAGGGCCGCCGACGTCGCCGACGTCCTGCGCGACCTGCCGGCCACGCGCATGCAGGCCGTGGCCAGCGAGCTGGCCGACGAGCGCCTGGCCGACGTCCTGGAGGAGATGGGCGACGAGGACAGGATCGGCATCCTCTCCAGCCTCGACGTCGACCGGGCGGCCGACGTCCTGGACGCCATGCAGCCCGACGACGCCGCCGACCTCGTGGCCGAACTGCCGACCGACCAGGCCGCCGTGCTCCTGGACCGGATGAAGCCCGAAGAGGCCGAGGACGTGCGCCGGCTCCTGGCCTACGAGGAGCGCACGGCCGGCGGCCTCATGACGACCGAGCCGATCGTCCTGCCGCCCGAGGCGACGATCGCCACGGCCCTCGCCTCGGCCCGGCGCGCCGACATCCCGCCCGCCCTGGCGGCGATCATGTTCGTCTGCCGGCCCCCCCTGGAGACCCCGTGCGGCCGGTTCCTGGGCGTCGTCCACATCCAGCGGGCGCTCAGGGAGCCGCCGTCGGCGATGATCGGGACGATCGTGGACACCGACGTGGAGGGGGTCGCCCCGGACGTGGGCATCGGCACCGTGACCCGCCTGCTGGCCACCTACAATCTCACGGCGGTGCCCGTAGTGGACGACGAGTCCCTCGTCGGGGCGGTCTCCGTGGACGACGTCCTGGACCACCTGCTGCCCGAGGACTGGCGCGACGCCGACGAGGATGCGACCGACGAGGCGGTGGAGGCGCAGCATGTCTGATTTCGACAAGCCCCTCGAACGCGGGGTCCGGCACCGCCTGCACTGGCGGCGTGGACGGGACTCCGACGGATTCGGGCGCTTCGCCGAGGCGACGGCCCGGTTCATGGGCAGCCCGAAGTTCATCCTCTACATGACGGTCTTCGTCCTGACGTGGGTGGTCGCCAACGTGCTGCTCGTGAAGGCCTCGAGGGGCTACGCGTGGGATCCGTACCCGTTCATCCTGCTCAACCTCGCTTTCTCCACGCAGGCCTCCTACTCGGCCCCCCTCATCCTCCTGGCCCAGAACCGCCAGGACGACCGCGACAGGGTCATCGCCGAGCAGGATAGACAGCGGGCCGAGCGCAACCTGGCCGACACCGAATACCTCACCCGGGAGATCGCCAGCCTGCGCATGGGGCTCGGAGAGGTCGCCACGCGCGACTTCGTCCGCTCGGAGCTCAGGGTGGCGCTGGAGGAGTACGACCGCGACCGCGAGGAGCGGCTGAACGAACGCGACCAGAGGATCGCCGAGTTGCAGGCCGAACTCGACGCGCTGCGCTCGACCAGGGAGCCGGACGCCCCCGAGCCCGACTGAACTGCGCCCGGCCCTCTGCGCCCGTCCGCGCCGCCGACTCCGAAGGGCGGAAACCGGGGCGTCCCGCACCTCGCGGGAACCGTTCCCGCCTCCGCGTCCGAGCCCGGCTGTGCGGCATTCGCCACGGTTTCCTCCCCGATGGAAGCGGGTACGATGGCTGCATGGCTACAGCGGTTACAGCCGATGACGTGCGCACGGCGCTCGGGCGCGTCATCGACCCCGAACTCCGCCGCCCCATCACCGACCTGGACATGGTCGAGGACGTCCAGGTCTCCGATGGGACGGTCTCCGTCTCGATCCTTCTGACGACTCCGGGGTGCCCCCTGCGCGACACGATCGCAGCGGACGTCAGGGAGGCGGTCGGCGAACTGGAGGGCGTCATGCGGGTCAACGTCCGCATGGGCGCGATGAACGACGAACAGCGTGCGGCGCTGCAGAACAAACTCCGCGGCGGACAGGCTGGACGCGTCATACCCTTCGCCCAGCCGGACAACCTCACCCGCGTCTACGCGATCGCCTCCGGCAAGGGCGGCGTCGGCAAATCCTCGGTGACGGCCAATCTGGCCGCCTCCATGGCCGCGCGGGGAATGAAGGTCGGGCTGGTCGACGCCGACATCTTCGGATTCTCCATCCCGCGCATGATGGGCGTGGAATACCCGCCGAGCCAGCTGGACAACATGATCATCCCGCCGGTCGCCCACGGGGTCAAGATCATCTCGATCGGCATGTTCCTCCCCGACAACTCCGCCGTCGTCTGGCGCGGCCCGATCCTGCACAAGGCGCTCGAGCAGTTCCTCGCCGACGTCTTCTGGGGCGATCTCGACGTCCTGCTCCTCGACCTGCCCCCGGGCACGGGCGACATCGCGATCTCGGTCGCGCAGCTCATCCCCGACTCGGAGCTCGTCATCGTCACCACCCCCCAGGCCGTATCCGCCGAGGTCGCCGAACGGGCGGGCCAGATGGTCGAGCAGACGGGCCAGAACGTCGTGGGGGTGGTCGAGAACATGTCGTACCTGGCCATGCCCGACGGGTCGAGAAACGAGATCTTCGGGCGAGGCGGAGGCCAGTCGGTCGCGAACGTCCTCTCCGAGAGGCTCGGCCGGCGGATCCCCCTGCTCGGAACGGTGCCCATCGAACCCGCCCTGCGCGTGGGCGGCGACGACGGCGTCCCCCTAGCCATCCAGGAGGGGGACTCCCCCGCCCAGACCGAGCTCCGCTCCATCGCCGACGGGCTCGCGCACCGCTCCCGAGGCCTGGCGGGGCGGGGCCTGGGCGTGACGCCGATCTAGTACCATATGCCCCATGGCCGCAGATCACACCCTGGCGTGGGCGTACGTCGAAGACGCCTTCGCCGAGGAGGATGACGTCATCGCCCAGGCTCGCTACGAGGCCGGCGAATACGGCATCGCGAGCCTGAGCGCGGCGACCTGCGCGTTCCTGAGGCAGCTCGCCCGGATCGCCGGAGCGAAATCCGCCGTGGAGGTGGGGACCGGAACGGGAGTCTCCGGGATGTACCTCCTGTCGGTTCCGGGGCTGTCGTTGACCTCGATCGACGTGGAAAGCGAGGCTCAGCACTGCGCGCGGGAGTTCTTCGCGGCCGCCGGCGTCCGCAGCGGCCGGATCCGCCTCATCAACGGGCGCAGCGTCGACCTTCTGCCCCGCCTGGCCGCCAACTCCTACGATTTCGTCCTGCTGGACGGCGATCCCCTGGAGACTCCCGGCGACGCCCAGGAGGCCCTGAGGATCCTGCGTCCGGGAGGCCTCCTCGTTCTCGCCCGGGCTCTCATGGCCGGCCGCGTCGCCGATCCGGCGCGCCGGGAGGAGGATGTCGTGGCGATTCGAAATCTCGGGCGCGAACTGCTGGCCTCCCCCGACGTCGAAGCGTCGATGGTCCCGCTCGGGGAAGGGCTGGTCGTGGCCACCGTCGTGTGAACCGGCCCGGCGGCCCCGCACCGCCGGCCGCCCGTCAACGCTGAGCGGCCGGACGACTCGCGCCAGACGGGTCTGCCGGCCGGGATTGCCTCAGCGTTCGACCGCTCCCAAAGCCTCCTTGAGGCTTGTCAGTTCGGCATCGTTGAGCTCGAGAACGAGCCGACCGCCGCCCTCCACGGGTATGCGGACGACGATCCCGCGTCCCTCCCTCTCGACTTCGAGCGGACCATCGCCGGTGCGGGGTTTCATGGCCGCCATGGTGCCCTCCTTCCGCCGGAGGCATAATGCTTCCGGCAGTTTCATTCTACAAAATCGAAGTGCATCTTTTCCCCGAAAATTCGCGGGAATTTGCGCAATTTGGGCGGATCGGCTCCCGGCGGCGAGCGGCGCGCTCACTCGACGGACTCGGCCCAGCGAATCTCCTCCGCGAGCCGGTGAATGCCGTTCAACACGGCGGCCACGGCCTCCTCGGCAGTGTCGACGACGGTGAGCAGCTTCGGGTCGTCGGGGCCGATCATCCCCTCGGCGAGCATGGCCGAATCGATCCAGTCGACCAGTCCGCTCCAGAAGTCCCGACCGACGAGCACGATGGGGAAGGAAGAGACCTTGCGGGTCTGGACGAGCGTCACGGCCTCGAAGAGCTCGTCCATCGTCCCGAACCCGCCCGGCATGACGACGAAACCCAGGGAGTACTTCAGGAACATCGTCTTACGGGCGAAGAAGTAGCGGAAGCTCACGCCGATGTCGACGAACTCGTTCATGCCTTGCTCGAAAGGCAGCTCGATGCCGAGCCCGACGGAGACGCCTTCGGCCTCGTTGGCCCCCTTGTTCCCCGCCTCCATAATGCCCGGGCCTCCGCCGGTGATGACCCCGAAGCCCTCGCCCACCAGCAGCTCGGCGATGCGGACGGCCGTCTCGTACCGAGGAGTGCCGGGCTCGATCCGAGAGGATCCGAAGATGGAGATCGATGGAGGCAGGTCGGCGAGCGAACCGAAGCCTTCCACGAAGTCCGCCTGAATGCGCATGACCCTCCACGGGTCGGCCTTGAACCAGTCGCCCCGCTCGGGGGCCAGGAGGAGGGCGTCGGCCGTGGTCTCCGGGACTTGGGCCCTTCGCAGAAGGACCGAGCCCCGCCGGTGCATGCGTTTGTCGCTCATGGCACTAGTCTGGCACCGCCGAGCGGGCCGGGCCAGAGAGAGTCGTGCACGCCCTAGCGGAGCCAGCGCTCGAAGACGCGGGCCAGGCGGGCGATCTGGTCGGTGGGGCACGCCTCGTCGTCGCGGTGGGCGAGGAGGGGGTCGCCGGGGCCGCAGTTGATCGCGGGGATCGACAGATCGGCGAAACGAGCCACGTCGGTCCAGCCGAGTTTGGCGGTGGGCTCGCCCGCGCCCTCCTCGGCGAGAAGGCGGGCGAGCCGGGCGAATTCCGCGTGGTCCATGCCCGGCCTGGCCCCAGGGGCCATGTCCTGCACGTCGAACTCGTATCCGGGGAAGAGGGACCGGACGTACGCCTCGGCCTCGTCGGGCGACCGGTCGGGGGCGAACCGGAAGTTGACGACGAGCCTGGCCTCGTCGGGCACCGAGTTGCCGGCGCGCCCCCCGCCGATCGCGACCGCCAGGAGCGACTCCGTGTAGTCGAGGCCGTCGACGGCGCGGGTCTGCGGCTGCCAGGCCGCGAGCGTCTCCAGAGCCGGGAGCAGGGCGTGGATCGCGTTCTCGCCCATCCACGGCCGGGCCGAGTGGGCGGCGACGCCCCGGGCGGTGAGGGAGAACCGCATGGTGCCGTTGCATCCGCCTTCGATCCCCCCGTCGGTCGGCTCGCCGAGGACGGCGAGGTCGGCTTCGAGCCAGTCGGGGTGGCGGGAGGCTAGCCGTCCGAGCCCGTTGAGGCTGGCTTCGACCTCTTCGTGGTCGTAGAAGACCCACGTGAGGTCGGTGCGCGGGTGGGAGAGCCTGGCAGCCAGGTGGAGGAAGACGGCGTCCCCCGCTTTCATGTCCACCGAGCCGCGGCCCCACAGGGTTCCGTTCTCGCGCAGCTCGCCGGGGACGTTGCCGGCCACGGGAACGGTGTCGATGTGTCCGGCCAGGAGGATGCGCGACGGCCGCCCGAGGTCCGTCCTGGCGACGACGGCGTCGCCGTCGCGCAGCACCTGGAGGTGGTCGAAGCGCGAGAGCTCGGCCTCGATGAGGTCCGCGAGGGCGCCTTCCCCGCCCGAGACGGACGGGATGCCCACCAGGTCGGCGGCGAGCTGTACGACGTCGTCGAAGTCCATGCCTCCAGCCTACACGCGCGCCCGTACTGCGTCCGAACGGCTGGCGAAGCTGCGCCGGCACTCACTCACCCGGGGGTCCCGTGCTCACATCCCGCGCTCGCCCGGAGACGGGGGCGGCGGCCCTGCCTGAGCCGCGAGCATCCCGCCGGCCTGCACCCGCGACGGCCCCGACCGCGCGCCCGATGCAGGCGCGAACCCGCCTTCCCACATGCGCGACGGCCTCGCCTGCGCACCCGACCGACGTCGCACCGGCGCCGCCGGGCCGTCGGGTACCGTTGAACCATGCAGACATTCGACGTGGAAGGCCCGGCCCGACGCGCGGCGTCCGGCGCCGCGCGCACCCTCTCCGCCGGCTCGGTTCCCCGCCCGCGCGGACGGCTCGCCGGCGTCGAAGGGAGCGCCGATGTATAGCCCCGACGGCGTGCGCGAATGGATCGCCGACGATCCGGACGAAGAATGCCGCGCCGAACTCGAAGGGCTCCTGGACGCCGCGGAGGCGGGCGACGCGACGGCCGCCTCCGAACTGGACGACCGCTTCTCCGGCTTCCTCCAGTTCGGCACGGCCGGGCTGCGCGGCGCGATGGCCGCCGGGCCGTGCCGCATGAACAGGGCGGTGGTGCGCAAGGCGGCCGCGGGACTCGTCGCCTACCTGGCGCAGACCGCAGGGCCCGACGCCCTCGTGGCCGTCGGATACGATGCGCGCCACCACTCCCGGGAGTTCGCCGAGGACACGGCCGCGATCGTGGCCGCCGCGGGCATGCGGGCCCGGATCATGCCGCGCGCGCTGCCCACTCCCCTGCTCGCCTACGCGGTCCGCCGCCTGGACGCCGACGCGGGCGTGATGGTCACCGCCTCCCACAACCCCGCCCGCGACAACGGATACAAGGTCTACCTGGGCGGTCGCTGCGCGGACGAGTGGGGGCGGGGCGTCCAGCTCATTCCCCCCGCCGACGCACGGATAGCCGAAGCGATCGCCGCGACGCCTCCCGCCGGCCGCATCGCATTAGCCGACGGATACGAGACGATCGGCGAGGATCTCGTCGACGCCTACGTCCGCGACTGCGTGGCCGCGGTGCCGCCCGGCCCGCGGGACCTGTCCATCGTCTACACGGCGATGCACGGGGTCGGCGCCCAGATCATGCGGCGGGTCTTCCGGGATGCGGGATTCGCCCGCGTCATCGAGGTGGCCGAGCAGTGCGAACCCGATCCCGGCTTTCCGACGATCGCCTTCCCGAACCCGGAGGAGGCAGGGGCCCTCGACCTGGCCGTGGCGACGGCCCGGCGCGCGGGCGCCGACCTCATCATCGCCTCGGATCCCGACGCCGACCGGTGCTCGGCCGCGGTGCCCGCCGGCGGCGGCGCATGGCGGCAGCTCTCGGGGGACGAGATCGGCGCCGTGCTCGGCGAGGCCGTCGCCGCTCGGCTGGAGACGCCGGAGCGGGCCGCCGGAGCGCCGGGACGCCCGGCGCTGGCCAACTCGATCGTCTCCTCGTGCCTGCTCGGCAGGATCGCCGCCCGCCACGGGCTGGACCATCGGGAGACGCTGACGGGCTTCAAATGGATCGCGAGGGTTCCCCGCCTCGCCTACGGCTACGAGGAGGCGATCGGATTCTGCGTCAGCCCCGAGTCGGTGCGCGACAAGGACGGGCTGTCCGCCGGGCTGCTCCTGGCCTCGGTCGCCGCCGGGCTGAAACGGGACGGGTCGAGCCTGACCGCCGAACTCGACCGGCTCTATGCCGAGCACGGCGTGCACCTGACGGCTCCCGTGACGGTCCGCGTGGAGGACCTGGCGATCATCGGGCGGACCATGGAGAAGGTGCGCGCCGACCCGCCGGGTGAGTTGGCGGGCGCGTCCGTCGTTCGCATCCGCGACCTATCGCTGCCGGAGGGCGACGTCCCGCCCACCGACGGCGTCGCCTGGCACACGCAGGCCGACGACCGCGTGGTGATACGCCCCTCGGGGACCGAGCCGAAGGTCAAGTGCTACCTGGAGGTCCGCGCGCCGGTCGACTCGCCGGAGGGGCTCGAAGCCGCCAAGGCGGCCGCCTCCCAACGCCTGGACCGCCTCAAGGAGGATGTGGCCGCCGCCCTCAGACTGGAGGACTGAACGCCTCGAGGACCGGGCCCTCCCGGAGAGCGCAACGACCCTCCTCCCCGCCGACCTGCCGCCCGGGCCTCTGAGAGGGACGCGACCGCCGCCGAGACCGGGACCGACACAGTCCCCGACGGGACACGGGCACGGCGTGTCGCGGACGCAGGTCAGGCGTCCCCCGGGAGCGGCTCCGGGCCGCGACGGCAAAGTCCCCGGAGGCGCGGGTCAGAGCGTGTCGAGGACTCTCGCCGAAGAGGACAGGCCGAGCCTCGTGGCGCCCGCCTCCAGAAGCTCCACGGCGAACTTCCCGTCGCGGATGCCGCCGGACGCCTTGACGCCGAGGGCGTCGCCGACCGTGCGCCGCATGAGTGCAACCGCGTGGACGGAGGCCCCGCCCGCCGGGTGGAAGCCCGTCGACGTTTTCACGAAGTCCGCTCCGGCCGACGCGGCGGCCCGGCAGGCGGCGGCGATCTGCTCGTCTGTCAAGGCCGCCGATTCGATGATCGCCTTGAGGACCGCCCCGGGGACGGCCTCGCGGACCGCGCGGATGTCCTCCTCCACCCGGTCGAAGCGTCCCGTCGCCTCCCAGGCGAGGTTGACGACCATGTCGACTTCGTCCGCCCCCTCGGCGACGGACCGGGCCGCCTCGGCGGCTTTGACCTCGCTGTGGTGCGCCCCCGACGGGAACCCGCACACGGCGGCGAGTTTGAGGCGGCCGAGGACGATGTCGTCGGGAAGGGGCAGCATGCTGGGCGAGACGCACACCGAGTGCGCGCCCAGGCTCTTCGCCTCGGAGACGAGGTCGCGGACCCCGGCGACGCTCGCCTCCGGCTTCAAGAGAGTGTGGTCGATCAGGGCTGCCACCTCGTCGCGGCTGTATCCCATGGTGTCTCCTAACTTCGGTTGTCGGTTTCCCGTTCCGTTCCGCGCGCAGGGCGGCCGCTCCCCGCCCGGGGCCGGCCGGCGGCCTCGGCGTCCCAGCGGTCCCGCCGCCCTCGCGCTTCCGCGGCGCCCGGGTCTCGCCTGCGGGCATCCCGGGACCGTGTCCGCGGGCACCGAGCGGGTCTGCCGGCGTCACGGGGCGCCGACGCGGCCGAGGACGACGGACCCGCGCGGGGGCGGGGCGCCCCGAGGGGTCTGCTCGCGCCCCGGCGCGCTCTCGTCCCGAGACGTCTCCACGACGATGTCGAGGGTGCCCTCCAGGGCGGCCATCGCGCGTTCGAAGCGGTCGGGATCGTCGGTGTGGAGGGTGAGGAGCCTGTCGCCTTTGCGGACGCGGTCCCCCGGTTTGGCGTGGATCTCGATACCGGCTCCCGCCTGGACGGGGTCTTCCTTGCGCGCCCTTCCGGCTCCGAGCCGCCAGGATGCGACGCCCACCTTCAAGGCGTCGAGGTCCCGGAGGATTCCGTCGTTCTCGGCGAGGACGTCGTGCGTCTCACGGGCCGCCGGCAGGGGTGCGTCGGGGTCGCCGCCCTGTTCGCGGATCATCGTGCGCCACACGTCCATGGCCCGCCCGCCGCGCAGGGCGGCCTCGGGGTCGGCGTCGGGCAGGCCCGCCGCGGCGAGCATCTCCCGGGCGAGGGCCAGGGTGAGCTCGACGACGTCGCCGGGCCCGCCGCCGGCCAGGACGTCGACCGATTCGCGCACTTCCAGGGCGTTGCCGACGGTCAGGCCGAGGGGGACCGACATGTCGGTCAGCAGCGCGACCGTTCCGACTCCCGCGTCGGCGCCCAGCTCCACCATGGTGGAGGCCAGTTCGCGGGCTTGCGGGAGGGTGGACATGAAGGCGCCCGAGCCGACCTTGACGTCGAGCACCAGCGCTTCGGTGCCCTCGGCGATCTTCTTGCTCATGATCGAGGACGCGATGAGCGGGATGCTGTCGACCGTGCACGTGGTGTCGCGCAGCGCGTAGAGCTTGCGGTCGGCGGGGGCCAGGCCGGGGCCCGCGGCGCAGACGACGGCGCCCGAGCCCTCGCCGAGCTGGCGGCGGATCCGATCAGCGGGAATCGCGGCCCGCCATCCGGGGATCGACTCGAGCTTGTCGAGGGTTCCGCCCGTGTGGCCCAGGCCGCGGCCGGACAGCTGCGGGACGGCGACGCCGAAGGAGGCGACGAGCGGCGCCAAGGGCAGCGTGACCTTGTCGCCGACCCCGCCGGTGGAGTGTTTGTCGACGGTCGGCCGGGCCAGGCCGGAGAAGTCCATCCGCTCCCCCGAGGCGATCATCGCGTCGGTCCAGCGGGCCGTCTCGCGCCGGTTCATGCCGTTGAGGAAGATCGCCATCGCCAGGGCGCCCATCTGCTCGTCGGCGACGGCTCCGCGGGTGTAGGCGTCGACGACCCAGTCGATCTGGGAGTCGGTCAGCTCCCCTCCGTCGCGCTTGACCCTGATGACGTCGACGGCGTCGAATGCCTCGGCCACGTCAACCCTCCCCGCGGGTCGCACCGGCCGGCCCGCCCGCGGGGCCGAAGTCCGCGAGGGCGGACGGGCCGAAGGAGTGTGGGAGCACGTCCCGCATCCCCAAGAACCCGCAGGGCATGGCCAGCAGCATGTCCGGATGGGCGTGCTCGGCTAAGAGCTGGCGGCAGCGCCCGCAGGGGGCGATCCGCCGGCCCCCGCCGTCCACGCAGACGAAGGCCACGAGCCGGCCTCCCCCGCCGCGGACCAGGTCGGAGACCAGCCCGCACTCGGCGCACAGCGTCACTCCGTATCCGGCGTTCTCCACGTTGCACCCCGATATCCAGCGGCCGTCGTCGGCGATGGCCGCCGCGCCCACGGGGTACCCGGAGTACGGGACGTACGCGCACTCCATCGCCTCGACGGCGAGGTCATGGAGTCTGCTCCACGTGTCGCCAGAGATCTCCATCTCACTCCTTCGCGGATGCGCACCGCCCGGAGGCGGACTGCGCCGGGGCCCGCCCCGACGCTATCAGTAGGGCTGGTTCTCCGCGGCGGGCGGGCGGGACCGCCCGACGAAGCCGGCGACCGCGAAGACCGTGATGACGTAGGGGAGCATGCTGAAGTAGGCGGCCGCGGCGGCGCTCGGGTCGAGGCTCTTGAGCAGGGTCGCGACCGCGTCGGAGAGCCCGAAGAGGAGCGCCGCGCCCACGGCGCCGAGGGGATGCCACTTGCCGAGGATCATGGCCGCCAGGGCGATGTACCCCTTTCCGGCGGACATGTTCTCCCCGAAGCTCTGCCCCACGTTGGCGCCGATCGTCAGGTAGGCGCCTCCCAGACCGGCGATCGCTCCCGAGAGGACCGTGTTGGCGAACCGGGTGCGCCGGACGTCGATGCCGACCGTCGCGGCGGCCTTGGGATGCTCGCCGCAGGCCCGCAGGCGCAGCCCCCACCGGGAGCGGAAGAGGTAGACCGTCAGCGCGGCGACGAGGGCGTACATGGCGTAGACCAGCAGCGTCTGGTCGAAGAGCGCCGGCCCGACGACGGGGATGTCCGACAGCAGCGGGATGGCCGCGTTCCTCAAATGGACGCCGGAGGAGTTCAGCCCCGACCCCCCTTTCATCGTGGTGTCGAGGAAGAAGGAGGTCAGGCCCAGGGCGAGGACGTTGAGGACCACGCCGACGATGATCTGGTCGACGTTGTACCTGACCGCGAATGCGGCCAACAGCACGCCCAGGAACGCGCCGGCCAGCGGGGCCGTCGCCAGCCCCGCCCACACGCTGCCCGTGGCCGAGGCCACGAGGACGCCGGCGAACGCGCCCATGAGAATCTGGCCTTCGATCGCGATGTTGACGACGCCCACCCGTTCGCTGACCACTCCCGCGAGGGAGCCGTAGACGATCGGGACGGCGAAGACGATCCCTCCCGCGAGGGTCGCCGTGAGCGTCACCCTTCCCGTCGCGTCTCCCCCGTACCAGACGAGCAGGCCGAGGACGAGCGAGGCCCCGACGGTTCCGGCCGGCAAGGCGCCGATCCGGCTGCGCCTGATCGCCCTGACGAAGGCGTGGGCGCATCCGGCTGCGCTGAGCACCGCCAGGACGGCGCACACGATCTGCGCGCGGGCGTCGACGACGGCGATCCGGTTCCCGCCCGAGGGATTGAGGTCGATGGCCGTCCTCCCCTTCGCTGTGACCGCGAAGAAAGCGGACACGGCCGTCGCCGCCAGGCAGGCGAACGGGAACTTCCATCTGACGGGCACCGCGACGGCCGATCCCGCCTCCGCGCTGTCGCCCGGGTGAATCCGCGTAGCGCTCATGCCGCCGCCTCCTTCACATCTCGGGAGAGGAGGCCGCGCAGGCCCGCTCCGTCGGGCTGGGGAAGCCTGAACAACCACCTGACCAGGGCCGGGGCCGCGATGAGCAGGACGATGACGGCCTGGAGGATGAGGACCATGTCGATGGGGACCTGGGCCGTGATCTCCATCTTGCGCCCCCCGGCGCGGAAGGCCCCGAAGAGGAGGCCTGCCATGACGGTGCCGAGCGGGCGGTTGCGCCCCAGGAGGGCCACCGTGATGGCGTCGAAGCCGAGCGTCCCGTCGAAGTTGGCCGTCAGGTACTTGATGTCGCCGGTGATCGTCACCCCGCCGGCCAGGCCGCACAGCGCCCCCGAGAGGGTCATGGTCAGCGCCGTGACCTTGCCGATCGACATGCCCGCGGTGCGCGCGGCGTTCGGGTTGGCGCCCACCGCGCGCAGCTCGAACCCCCAGGTCGAACGCTCCAGGTACCACCACACGAAGACGGCGGCCAGAAGCGCGATGACGACCCCGGCGTCGATCTTGTAGGGAGACATACCCGGCAGCTGGGCGTTCCGGGAGATCTCCGGCGAGATGGGCTCGTTCGACCCCGGCCGCTGGAACGCGTCGTACCGCAGCAGCTGGGCGACGAGCAGGCCGGCGATCGAGTTGAGCATGATCGTCACGATCACTTCGTTGGCGCCGGTGGCCGCTTTGAGGTACCCGGCGATGAAGCCGTACAGGCCTCCTGCGGCGACGGACGCCGCCAGGCAGGCCAGCAGGTGCACGGGTGCCGGCAGATCGTAGGAGAAGCCGACCCACGCCGCGGCGATCCCTCCCATGACGACCTGCCCCTTGCCGCCGATGTTGAACAAGCCGGCCCGGAATCCGAAGGCGAGTCCGAGCCCCGCGATGACGAGGGGCACGGCGGAGAAGACCGACATGGTCAGGGGCAGGATCTGCCGGGTGGGGTTGGAAGCCTCCCAGTCGTAGAAGGCTCCGCGGATCATCGCGCTGTAGCCGTCGACGACGCTCACCCCCGCGATCGCCATGAGCACTGCGCCCACGAGGAGGGAGACGAAGATCGCCAGGAGGAAGACCAGGGCGTTGGACCGCGGGAAGGCGTGGGCGATCGCCCGGAGGGCCCCGGACGCGGCCCGGCCGGTCTTCGGTGCGTGCGAGCCGCCTTCGGGGGAACGGCCGGCCTGGGGCGGCGCACCCGCCGGGCCGGGCGGGTCGCCGGGCGCGGGCGTCTCGGCAGGAGCCGGCCCACGGGCGCCCTCGCGGGATGCCTGCCTCCCGGGTTGCGGGGACGACGTCTTCTCGCTCATTCTGCTTCCCCCTCACGTGTGGAATCGGCCCCACGTCGACTCTGTGCGATACTCGACATTCCCGGTTCCCCCTCACGTGTGGAATCGGCGGCGTCCGCCTCCCGCGCGGCCTGCCGGGCTTCGTCGGGCGTCAGGCCCGCCATCATCAGGCCGAGCACGCCGCGGGGTGTGTCGGCGGGGACGACGCCGAGGATCCGGCCGCGGTACATCACGGCGATCCGGTCCGACAGCCCGACCACCTCGTCGAGCTCGGAGGAGACGAGCAGCACGGGCGTGCCCGCATCGCGCTCGGCGACGATGCGCCTGTGGATGAACTCGACGGAGCCGACGTCCACGCCGCGGGTCGGCTGGTTGACGAGGAGGAGCGACAGGTCGCGCGAGAGCTCCCGGGCGACGACCACTTTCTGCTGGTTGCCCCCCGAGAGCGTGGAGATCGGGTCGGTCGTCCGGCTCAGCCGCACGTCGAACTCCTCGACGAGCCTGCCGGCGTCGGCGAGGACTTTGGCGGGCGAGAGGAACGGGCCTTTGGAGAAGGGTCTGCGGCGATACCGGTTGAGCACCAGGTTCTCCGCCGCCGAGAAGGCCGCCACCATGCCGTCGGCGGAACGGTCCTCGGGGACGAAGCCCACGCCGGCGTCGATGTGGCGGCGCACGCTCGACTTCGTGACGTCCTTGCCGTCGATGCGCACCGTTCCCGAGCTCGGTGCCGTCAAGCCCATGACGACCTCGGCGAGCTCGGTCTGGCCGTTGCCCTGCACGCCCGCCACCCCCAGGATCTCGCCTTTGCGCACCTCCAGTCCGACGTGCGCCAGGAGCGGGGCGCCCGTCGGGGAGAGAAGTGAGACGTCGTCCAGTGCGAGGCCGACCTCGCCGGGCGCAGCGGGCTCTTTCTCGACGCGCAGCATGACGGGGCGGCCGACCATCATCGTGGCGAGCTCCTCGCGGCTGGAGTCGGCGGAGGCGTGCCCGACCACCTTGCCGCGGCGGATGACGGTGATCTCGTCTGCGACGGCCTGGACCTCGCGGAGCTTGTGGGTGATGAAGACGATGGAGGTGCCCGCGGCCGCCAGCTCCTTCATGACGTGCATGAGCTCGTCGGTCTCCTGCGGGGTGAGCACGGCGGTCGGCTCGTCGAGGACGAGGATCTTCGCTCCCCTGGAGAGGGCCTTGACGATCTCGACCTGCTGCTGGACGCCGACCGGCAGGTCCTCGACGAGGGCGTCGGGGTCGATGTCGAACCCGAACCTGGCCGACGTCTCGTCGACGAGGGCCCTCGCCCGTGCGCGGTCGATGAGTCCGGCGGCTCGCGTCGGCTCGTATCCCAGGCACACGGACTCCGCCACGGTGAAGACGGGGACGAGCATGAAGTGCTGGTGCACCATGCCGATGCCGGCGGCGACGGCGTCCGCCGCCGAGTGGAACCTCACCGGTTCGCCGTCCAGGAGGATCTCGCCTGCGTCGGCCTCGTAGAGGCCGAACAGGATGTTCATCAGCGTGGACTTGCCGGCGCCGTTCTCACCGAGCAGGGCGTGGATCCGCCCCGGCTCGACGGTGAGGTCGATGCCGTCGTTGGCGACGAGGGATCCGAATGCCTTCGTGATGCCCCGCAGTTCCAGATGCACAGTCGCCTGCCTTTCAGTCCGCTCCCTCGCGGATGTGACTCATGCCTCCACTGTACCGCGTCGTGGGCGCTTCGGCGTCGCGGACGCGGCTGCGCGGGCCCGGTCCGGCCTGGCGGGCCGGGCCTCGCGCGTCACTTCCCGGATCCGCCCTTAGCGTCGAACGCGCTCTTGGACGTGACGACCGTCTTGCCCTCGACGATTTCCTTCTTGATGGCGTCGAGTTCGCCGGTCAGGCCCGCCGGGAGGCTGCCTTCGAAGTCGTGGAAGGGGGCGAGGGAGACGCCGCCGTTCTTGAGGGTGCCCACGTAGGGCTTCTTGTCGAACTTGCCGTCTGCTCCGGCCTTGATCGTGTCGTAGACGGCCCTGGCGATGCCCTTCTGGACCGAGGTCAGCACGATGTCCTTGTATTCGGGCGCCGACTGGTACCAGTCGGAGTCCACGCCGACGATCTTCGTGCCGGCGTGGTTCTTGGCCGCGGCCGCGGCGCCCAGGCCGACGGGGCCGGCCACCGGCATGATGACGTCCGCGCCCTGTTGGATGAGCTGCTCGGCGATCTGGGTGCCCTTGGCCTTGTCCTCGAAGGTCTCGGCGAACAGGCCCTTCTGGCTGGCCTTGTCCCATCCGATGAGCTGGACGTTGGCGCCCTTGTCCTTGTTGTAGCGGGCGACGCCGTCGGCGAAGCCGTCCATGAAGATCGTCACGGTGGGCAGCTGGACGCCGCCGAAGGTGCCGACCTTGCCGGTCTTCGAGTTGGCGGCGGCGGCGTATCCCGCCAAGTACGCGGCCTCGTGGGTGTTGAAGACGAGGGCGCGTTCGTTGTCGAGGTTCTTCTTGAACGTCGAGTCGACGAGTGAGTAGTTGATGTCGGCGTTGTCCTTGGCCGAGGCCGAGATCGCGTCGCTGAGCTTGAAGCCGACGCCCATGACGAGGTTGCAGTTCTCGCCGACCATCCCCTCGACGTTGCGGGTGAAGTCGGAGTCGGTCTTGGATTCGGCGGTCTTCGATTTGACCCCGAGGTCTTTGACGGCCTTGTCGAGGCCCTCTTTGGCGGACTGGTTGAAGGATTTGTCGTCCCATCCCCCCGAGTCGGAGACGAGGCACGCGGTGTAGTCGCCCTTCCCTCCGCCGGACTTGTCTTTGCCGCCGCAGGCGCCCAGCGCCAGTGCCGCAACGCCGAGGATCGCGGCGAGCTTCTGTGTCTTCACGCTTTCTCCTGAGTGTGCATGCGCCGCCGGTGCGGCGCGGAAGTGGGTGCATAAGTAGTGTACGTGCGCCGCGGCGGAACGACGAACGCCGCCGGGCTGATATCCGCCGCCCCGGGGCGCGCAGCTCAGGCCAGGTCCGCGAGCCCCGCGGTCCCCAGGGCGTCGACGGCCGCTTTGACCCTCTGCGACTCCTCGCGGGTGGTGACGAGCAGGACGTCGTCCGTGTCCACGACGACCACCCCCGGGATACCCACCGCCACGATCGGCTTGCGATTCGCGTAGACGAGGGCGCCGGGCGAGTCGACCTCGACGACCGGCTGGGGCGAGGCGCCGGGGACGACCTGGGCGGCGCGGGCCTCTTCGGGGATGACCGCGGCCAGCGAGGCGTAGTCGCCGATGTCCGACCACCCCATGTCCGCCGGGACGACGGCCACTCCCCCGATGGCCGCGAGCGGCTCGGCGACCGCCGTGTCGATGACGGCCGGCGCCAGCGGCTCCCAGTACGCCTCGACGGCCTCCTGGCGGCCGTCCCCGTCCCACGCCGCCGCCAGGGAGCGCAGCGGCCCGGCGATCTCGGGGTGGAAGCGTTCGAGCACGTCCATGAGGATCGAGGCCTTGGCGACGAACATCCCCGCGTTCCACAGGTACCTCCCGGTCGCCAGGTACTCGGCCGCGGTCTGCTCGTCGGGCTTCTCGACGAAGGCCGTCACGGCCCTGGCCACCCCGAGCCGGCCGCCCGTCTCGATGTAGCCGTAGGCCGTCGAGGGGGCCTCGGGGGCGATGCCGATGGTCACGAGGTATCCGTGCCCGGCGGTTTCGACGGCCGCCCGCACGGCGTCCCGGAAGGCTTCGTCGTCGCGGATGAGGTGGTCGGCGGCGAAGGACCCGACCACGGCCTCGGGGTCCCGTTCGGCGATGATCGCCGCGGCCAGGCCGATGGCCCCCATGGTCCCGCGGGCGGAGGGCTCGACGATCACGGACGCCTGGGGGACCTGGGCGGCGACGGCTCGGGCGTGGGCGGCGCCCGTGACGACGGAGATCTGCGGGGTGAGCTCTTCGAGCCTGTCGACGGTCTGCTGGAGGAGGCTGCGCCCGGCGCCGGTCAGGTCGGCCAGGAACTTCGGCGCGTTCTTGCGCGAGAGCGGCCACAGCCGGCTGCCTGCGCCGCCCGCGGGGACTATTGCGTGAAAGGACATGTGTTTCTCCTGTTCGTCCGGTCCGGCGGCTGTGCGTCGCCTTCGCCGTTGTCGTGTCATGTGTCGTCGTGGGCCGCGGACGGGTCGGGATCGGGCTCGTCCGGGAGGCGGTCGCGGGGGCCGTCCCCTCCGGGATCGGGGACGATCGCGCCGGTGATCGGATTGTGCGGCCACACGAGGGTAGCGGGAACCGAGGCGGTGACGTAGTTCGGGGTCTGCTTGGCGTGCAGCTCCCCGGCGGTGACCGGCTGGTAGGGGATCGGCGGGTTGGCCGTGTAGGCGGCGCCGACCAGGACGATGCGGACCGAGATGTTCAGCCACAGCAACAGGGTGGCCAGCGCCGTGAAGGAGGCGAGCAGGAGGTTGCGGGAGACCATGCCGACCAGGGACGTGCCCAGGAGCCGGAGGATCGAGGTGGCGGCGGCGGTGGCGAGGGCCCCTCGCGCCAGGTCGGCGCGCGGCGCCCGGACGCCGGACATGACGCGGACGAGGAAGACGACGATGCCGACGTCCACCAGCAGCGACAGGAAGAAGTCGGCGATGCGCACTAGCAGGTGAGAGGGGATGCCGAAGAAGCCCAGCAGCCTGCCCCCGGCGAACCCGGCCGTCGCGGTCAGCAGGGAGGAGGCGAGGACGCCCGCGGCGAGCACGACGAATCCGGCGAAGGCGCGGAGCTTGGAGACGAGGACGCTCTGCTCGAGCGTGGTGATGCCGAACATCGCCTGGATGGAGGAGGCCAGGGACCTCATGACGGAGGTGGCCGTCCACACCAGGATGACGCCGGCCGCGGCAGACGCCGGGTTGAGCGGGGAGCCCAGGACGAGCGAGTCCGGGTCGATCAGGCCTCGGCTGCCGCCGTCGGTGAGGATCCCCGGAAGCGCCGAGTTGACCCCCTTGATCGCGTAGTGGCGCAGACGCTCGTTGGATCCCAGGAGCGCCATGAAGACGGTCCAGGCGATCGTCAGCGCCGCGGCGACGGAGAAGACGGCCGAATAGGCGACGCCGCCGGCGAGCAGCCCGCCGCGGGCGTTCCCGTACCGTGTGAGCGCCCGCGCGATCCGCAGCCGTCTGGCTGCGCGGAGTGCGCGTCGGGCGCGCGCGAGCATCGGCCTGTCGGACGCCACGGGTCACGCGTCGTAGTCGACCACGAGCGGGGCGTGGTCGGAGAACCGGGTCTCGTAGGAGTCGGCGCGGTCGATCCGGTAGCCGGCAGCCCTGCCGGCCAGACCGGGGTCGGCGAGGTGGTAGTCGATGCGCCAGCCGACGTCCCTGGCGAAGGCCTGGCCCCGCTGGGACCACCACGTGTAGGGGCCCTGGCTGTCGGGGTCGAGGGCCCGCTGGACGTCGACGTAGCCGTCCGGCCCGAACCACCGGTCGAGGTAGGCGATCTCGGGGTCGAGGACGCCCGACGTCCTGTTGTGGTTGGGCTTCCAGTTGGCGATGTCGGCCGGGCCGCGGACGACGTTGAAGTCCCCGGCCACCAGGAGGCTTCCGGGGGCCTCGGACAGCTCGGCCAGGCGGGCGGTCACGGATTCGAGGTGGGCGTATTTGAGCGCCATCTTCTCCCGGTCGGAGGCGTCGCCCGAGTGCAGGTAGGCGGAGACGACCGTCAAACCGGGCCCCGGGAGGTCGACTTCGAGCCATCGGCCGGTGTCGGCCGGGTGCGAGTCGCCGGCCAGGCCCGCGCGGACCCCGCCGATCTCCAGCCCCTTCCTCACCGCGACGAGGACCCCGGCGCGTCCCTTGATGGCGCAGGCGTGCGAGACCGTCTCGTAGGCGTCGCCGACGAGCGGCGGAACGAGGTCGTCGGGGGCCCGGACCTCCTGGAACAGGAGGACGTCGGCGTCTGCGGCGGCGATCCAGTCCCCCATTCCCTTCCTCGCGGCGGCGCGGATGCCGTTGACGTTGCAGGTTGCTATGCGCATGATCTCCTCGGTTGGCGGATTCCACGGCGGGCCGCGCGGATCTCCCCGCCGGCCGGACGGCGCCCCGTCGGGCTGCGTGGGCCCTCCGGCGGGTCGCGCGGATTCCCCAGCAGGCTACACGACTGAGGAGGGTCGGGCGGACCGCTCGGCGAGTCCGGCGGCTCTCTCCGCCAGCCGGACCACGTTGGCCAGCAGCATGGCGCGGGTCATGGGCCCGACTCCGCCGGGGTTCGGCGACACCCAGGAGGCGACGTCGCGGACGTCCGGTGCGACGTCCCCGACGATCCGGGCCCTTCCGTCCGGGTCCACGGTCCGGGAGACTCCGACGTCGACGACGACCGCGCCCTCGGCCACCCAGTCGGCCGTGACGAGGCGGGGGCTTCCCACGGCGGCGATGACGACGTCGGCTCCGCGGACGATCGCGGGCAAGTCGCGGGTGCGGGTGTGGCAGTTCACGACGGTGGCGTCCACGCCGCGGCGCGACAGCAGGAGTCCGATCGTCCGGCCGACAGTGATTCCGCGGCCTATGACGGCCACGTTCTTCCCGGCCAGGTCGATTCCGTGGCGGTCGAGGAGTTCGAGGACGCCCGCGGGCGTGCAGGGCAGCGGGAAGTCGACGTCCCCGCCGACGCGCAGGACGAGGCGCCCGAGGTTGACGGGGTGCAGGCCGTCGGCGTCCTTGGCGGGGTCGATCGCCTCCAGGAGGGGGGCTTCCTCGACGCCGGCCGGCAGCGGCAGCTGGACGATGTATCCGGTGCAGGCCGGGTCGGCGTTCAGGCGGTCGACGGCGCGCGCGACGTCCTCCTGGGCGGCGGTGGCCGGGAGGTCGACGCGTATGGAGGCGATGCCGACCTGGGCGCAGTCGCGGTGCTTGCCGGCCACGTAGGCGACCGAGCCGGGGTCCTCCCCCACGAGCACCGTTCCGAGGCCGGGGGCCGCGCCGCGTTCGGCGAGCCTGGCGACGCGGGCCGCGAGCTCGGATTTGAGGGCGGCGGCGGTCGCCTTGCCGTCGAGGATCCGGGCGGTCATCGGGCCGCCCCGGTCTGGTCGAGGCCCGGGTAGAGGGGGAAGCCGTCGGTCAGGCGGGCGACGCGGGCGCGCAGGGAGGGCACGTCCGCGGCCGTCCCGGCGGCCAGGGCGGTGGCGATGACGTCGGCGACTTCGGTGAATTCGCGGGCGCCGAATCCGCGGGTGGCCAGGGCGGGCGTGCCGATGCGCAGGCCGGAGGAGATTCTGGCGGGCCGGGGGTCCCACGGGACGGCGTTGCGGTTGACGGTGATGCCCACGTCGTGGAGGAGGTCTTCGGCCTGTCTGCCGTCCATCGAGGAGTTGCGCAGGTCCACCAGGACGAGGTGGACGTCGGTGCCGCCGGTGACCAGGCCGATGCCGGCCTCGGCGACGTCGGGGGCGTTGAGCCGTTCGGCGAGGATCTTCGCCCCTTCGACGGTGCGGGCCTGCTTGTCTGTGAACGCCTCGGTTCCGGCGAGTTTGAGGGCGACGGCCTTGGCGGCGACGACGTGCATGAGCGGCCCGCCCTGCTGGCCGGGGAAGACGGCGGAGTTGAGCCTCTTGGCGTAGGAGGCGGCGTCGCGGGAGAGGATCATGCCCGATCGGGGGCCGCCGAGGGTCTTGTGGATGGTGGTTGTCACGGCGTCCGAGTGCGGGACGGGATTGGGGTGGAGCCCGGCGGCGACGAGCCCGGCGAAGTGCGCCATGTCGGTCCACAGGTAGGCGCCGACTTCGTCGGCGATGGAGCGGAAGGCGGCGAAGTCGAGGTGGCGCGGGTAGGCGGACCAGCCGGCGATGATCATCTTCGGACGGGCGGCCAGGGCCCGTTCGCGCACCATGTCCATGTCGATGCGGAAGGTCTCGGGGTTCAGGCCGTAGGCCGCGATCGTGTGGTTCTTCCCGGAGAAGTTGATCTTCATGCCGTGGGTGAGGTGCCCGCCGTGGGCGAGCTCCAAGCCCATGACGGTCTCGCCCGGGGAGACGAAGGCGTGGAAGATCGCGGCGTTGGCCTGGGCCCCGGAGTGCGGCTGGACGTTCGCGTAGTCGGCGCCGAAGAGGGCCTTGGCTCGTTCGATGGCGAAGGCCTCGACTTTGTCGACCTCTTCGCAGCCCCCGTAGTATCGGCGGCCCGGATAGCCTTCGGCGTACTTGTTGGTCAGCACCGACCCCTGGGCCTGCAGGACGGCCCGGGGCACGAAGTTCTCCGAGGCGATCATCTCCAGGGTGTCCCGCTGCCGGGAGAGCTCGGCCTCGATGGCAGCGGCGACCTCGGGGTCGACGGTCGAGATGGGCTGGTTGAACGCTGGGTCGGCCATTGGTCCTCCTCCGATTGGGTTCTGTTCAAGGCTACCGGATGGGCCGAGCCGCCGAACGGATCGGATCGCCGCACGAGCGGGCCGGAGGCCGCGGGAAGCCTCGGAGA
Organism: Actinobaculum sp. oral taxon 183 str. F0552; assembly: GCF_000466165.1. Classification (GTDB taxonomy): domain Bacteria; phylum Actinomycetota; class Actinomycetes; order Actinomycetales; family Actinomycetaceae; genus Peptidiphaga. The sequence continues at coordinate 965 of NZ_KE951418.1, read as the reverse complement.
GGCTCAGCCTTCCCCCGCCTCGAGCTCCTCTTTCAATGTTTTGACTTCCAAACGATTGTAGTCGAGCATAGACATGTAGAATTCATGGAATGACGGAAAGCGATCGATTTCGTCGCCTGAAAGCCATACGGCAGTTCCGGCGTTTGGGTTGCCGTGTTTTATGAGAACGAATGTATCGACATTATGCGTGCCGGTAGCTACGGGCAAGAGATTCTTCTGATCAAGCCGCTGGCCTTCAGCGGGCTCATATTCCAACACGAACTCCACATTATACATGATAATACGATGAATGTCGCTGTTATTCAGTAAATCGTGTAGAGGAAGTACATCGACATATTAATAGAAACAGTTCCATCCATTGACATGTAGAAGTAAATCCTTATAATCCTTAGGAAATTCAAACCCGAGTTGTCTCTCTACGTCTTTTGCCTGCCGTAAAGTAGCGCGAACTTCAGGGAGATGATACTCCCATACATGATTAAGATATACTTTTTCACGTTGTTGAAGAATCTGCACACTAGTCACAATAACGGTTTTCCAATCAATAGGATCACCCTTTTTAACCATAGAGCCCTCCATCTGACGAAAGCCGAACCGTCGGGCCCGCGCGGCCCTAGGCCGCCTCGACGATCGCCTGGGCGGCGGCCATCGGCCCGTCGTGGCTGAGGGAGACGTGGATGCGGGCCCGGCCCACCGATTCGGCGAAGGCCCGCGCCGCCTCGCCGTGAAGGGCGATGGCGGGGCGATGCCAGGGGTCGGAGACGATCTCGATCTCGTGCCAGGCGACGTGGCCCATCACGGGCGGGCTGCCGTGCAGGGCCGCGCTCCACGCCTTGACGAAGGCTTCCTTGGCCGCCCAGCGCGCCGCCAGGTGCCGCGCCTCCTCGAGGCCGACCGCCGCGCCGACCCGCCCAGAGGTGGCCGGCTGCCCGGCGCAGGCGCGCGCGGATCCGGCGGCCCGGGGA
>NZ_KE951417.1:94015-131498 GCF_000466165.1 Actinobaculum sp. oral taxon 183 str. F0552 | reverse complement strand
GGGGTCCCCGCGCTCGCCGGCCCTCCTTCGCCGACCCGCCGGCCGGGCCGTCACGACGGGCCGGCGGGTTCCTTCGCCGTCCTGAGGGCCCGCGCCCCCGAGGCGTCCATGTCCGGTGCGACGCCTCCGAACTCCGGGCAGAGCTCCTTGAACCTGCACCAGTCGCACAGCTTGGAGGGCCTGGGCTCGAAGCGCCGGGAGTCGAGCCGCTCCTCGATCGCCGACCACGTCGAGTCGAGTTCGGAGGCGATCGCGGCGACGTCCCCGGGGACGGGGTCGTAGGTCAGCGTGCGGCCGTCTTTGAGGTAGATGAGCTGCGTGCGCCGGGGGAGCACGCCGCGCGAGAGCCGGACGGCCGCGGCGTAGAACCGCATCTGGAAGAGGGCCTCCTCCTGGAAGCGCGGATTCGGCGACTTGCCCGTCTTGTAGTCGACGATGCGCAGGGCGCCGTCGGGAGCCCTGTCCACGCGGTCGATGATCCCCCTGATGGCCAGCCCCGAGGGAAGCCGGGCGTTGACGAAGGACTCGCGGGCGGCGGGCTCCAGGAACGACGGGTTCTCCATCCGGAAGTAGTTGCCGATCAGCACGCGCGCGCTGTCCAGCCATTCGGCCGCGCGTTCGCCGCCGCCGACGACGCTGCGATCCGCCGGCGACGCGGCCAGCCGCTCCTGCCACAGGGGGTCGAGCAGGGCTTGTGCGGTCGCCTCGGTGCGCTCCAGGGCGGGGGCGTCGAAGAGGCGCTCCAGCACCGCGTGGACGAGGGTTCCGCGCAGCGCCTCCGGCGACGGCGGCTCGGCGAGCCTGTCGATCACCCGGAACCTGAACAGGAGCGGGCACTGTTTGAAGTCCTTGGCGCGGGACGGCGACAGCGCGGCGTGCTTGCTCATGGGACAACCGTACAGCGCGCCTCCGGCGGCTCACTCGGTCTGCGCCGACCTCGCACGTACAATGGACGGCCATGAGCCACCATCCCTCCGCGTCCCGCCGAGGGCCCTTCCGCCCCGGCGACCGCGTCCAGCTGACGGATCCCAAGGGCCGCAAGTACACGATCTCGCTCACGCGCGACGGCCACTTCCAGTCGACTCGGGGCTCCTTCCGCCACGCCGAGCTCATCGGCGCCGAGGAGGGCACGGTCCTGCAGACCGAGGACGGCAGGCGCTTCCTGGCTCTGCGCCCCCTCGTCTCCGACTACGTCCTGTCCATGCCCCGGGGGGCGACCGTCGTCTACCCGAAGGACGCGGCGCAGATCGTCCACGTAGCCGACGTCCACCCCGGCGCCCGGGTCTTCGAGGCGGGGCTGGGATCGGGGGCCCTCGCGCTCTCGCTGCTGGCGGCGGTCGGACCGGAAGGGCGCCTCGTCTCCTGCGAGCGCCGCCCCGAGTTCGCCGAGATAGCGCAAGGGAACGTCCGCTCGTGGTTCGCGGGGGCGGACCTTCCGTGGACGGTGGAGGTGGGGGAGGCCTCGGACGTGCTGGCGGCCATGAGGGAGGGCGAACTCGACCGCGTCGTCCTCGACATGCTCGCCCCCTGGGAGCTCATCGGCGTGAGCGCGCACGCCCTCCGGCCGGGCGGGGTCGTCCTCGCCTACGTCGCCACGACGACCCAGATGTCCCGGTTCGTCGAGGGCCTGCGCGAGAGCGAGGCGTACACCGAGCCCGAGGCCAGCGAGACCCTCGTGAGGACCTGGCACCTGGAAGGCCTGGCGGTCCGGCCCGACCACCGGATGGTGGCCCACACCGGGTTCCTCGTCGTCTCGCGCCGCCTCGCCCCGGACAGCCGGCCCCTGCGGCCGGTTAGGCGCCCCGCCCGGCAGGCCTACTCCGAACCGCCCGCCTGGGCCGAGGACCTGGCCGAACGCGGCATATCCGAGCGCAAGCTGCGCAAGGTCCGCAGAGACGTCGCCCACCGCGCCGACGTCGAAGAAACCGGGGAGTCGGCCGCCGGCCGGCACGGCCGCCTCGTCCGCGAGAGAATCGATGAGGAGCTGCGCGAGCGCCGGCAGGCCCGCCGGACCGCGCACGGGCCAGGCGGGGGCGGCGAGCCCGACGGCCCGCCCGGGGGAGTGGGGTAGCTTTCACTGTGCGAGGAGCCACTCTCGGCGTGTGGCGCAGGGCTCTAGAATTGACGGGTTCGAAAGAGAGGAACCCATGTCCGAGCCAGGCCACAGCGAGCTCGTCGCCTTGCGCAGGCAGATCGTCTCCCTGGAGGAGAAGAACGGAAGGCTGTCCGCTTCGCTCGCCACCGCCCGCGACCGGATCAAGGAACTGAACGACCAGCTCGAGACGCTGTCGCGGCCGCCGGCGTCCTTCGCCGTCTTCCTGGCGGCCCACCGGGGAGACCATTCGATCGACGCCCTCGTCGGGGGGAGGAAGATGAACCTCGCCGCTTCGCGGACGCTGCGGATCGAGGACCTCGAGCTCGGCCAGGAGGTGCGCCTGAACGAACAGCTCGTCGCCGTCGAGGCGGGGGGCTTCGACCTCGTGGGAACGATCGTCGCGGTGGAGATGGTCGTCGACGACCGACGCGTCCTCGTGCGCGTCCACCCGGACGAGTCCCGGATCATGCGCGTAGCGGGGAGGCTCCGTGCGCGGGGGCTCCGCGTGGGCGACGCCGTGCTGGCGGACATGCGCGACGGCATCGTGCTGGACGTCGTCGAGCGGCCGGACGTCGAACACCTCCTGCTCGAGGAGATCCCCGACGTCTCCTACGCCGACATCGGCGGCCTGGGGGAGCAGATCAGCCAGATCAAGGACACCGTCGAACTGCCCTTCGAGCAGCCCGGGCTCTACCGCGAGCACGGGCTCAAACCGCCCAAGGGGGTGCTCCTCTACGGGCCGCCGGGCTGCGGCAAGACTCTCATAGCCAAGGCCGTCGCCACCTCGCTCGCCGCCAACAGCGCGGCCCGCGGCGGCGGGGCCAAATCGCACAGCTACTTCCTCAACGTCAAGGGCCCCCAGCTCCTGGACAAGTACGTGGGCGAGACGGAGCGGCAGGTCAGGGACATCTTCTCCCGCGCCCGGGACCGCGCGGCGGCCGGGATCCCCGTCGTCATCTTCTTCGACGAGATGGAGGCCCTCTTCCGCACGCGGGGGTCGGGCATCTCCTCGGACGTCGAGACGACGGTGGTCCCCCAGCTCCTGGCCGAGATCGACGGGGTGGAGTCCCTGACCAACGTCATCGTCATCGGCGCCTCCAACCGGGAGGACATGATCGACCCGGCCATCCTGCGCCCCGGCAGACTCGACGTGAAGATCAGGATCGAGCGCCCGACGAGGGAGGGGAGCCTGGACATCCTGTCGAAGTACCTGACCGCAGAGCTGCCCCTGCGCGAGGACGTCGTCGAACGCTGCGGCGGACGGCGGGAGGCGGCCGCCATGCTGCGCGAGACGATCGTCGAGGAGCTCTTCGCCCGCGTCCCGCGCAACGAGTACGTGGAGGTGGCCTACGCCAGCGGCGCGCGCGAGAGGCTCTACGTCAGCGACATCGTCTCCGGCGCGCTGCTGGCCGGGATCGTCGACCGCGCCAAGAAACTGGCCATCAAGGACTTCCTGGCGACGCGGCGGCGCGGACTGGCGCCCGTGCACGTCGTCGAGGCCGTGCGCGAGGAGAGCCTGGCCAACGAAGACGTCGCCACCGCGACCAGCCCCGAGGAGTGGGCGCGGGTCAACGCCCGCGGACGCGCCGACCGGGTCGTCGACGTGCGCCCTCTCTTCGCCGGGACCGCCCCGCCCGGCCGCGGGGAGGCCGACGGGGCCGGTGGGCGCGTCCCGCCTCCGAGCGTCGACGCGCCGTCGATCGGCGACCGGCCGGTGCGCGAATGGAGCGGCGCCTCGACGACGGAGTTGATGTGATGACCGCACGCAGGATCACCGGACTGGAGACCGAGTTCGGAATACTCGAGCCGGCCCGGCCTCGGGCCAATCCCATCGCCCTGTCGGCCGACGTCGTGGAGGCCTACGCGGGGCTGTGCCGAGCGCGCGTCGCCTGGGACTTCCACGGGGAGGACCCCCTGAACGACGCCCGCGGATACCGTCTGGACAGGGCCAGCGCCCACCCCTCCCAGCTCACGGACGCCCCGGAGGCCGAACGGACCCCGGCGCGCCTGGGGCGCGGCGAGGCGCTCGACCTGCGCCGCCCCCGGGCCTCCAACGCCGTGCTGACCAATGGAGCGCGCCTGTACGTCGACCACGCCCACCCCGAGTACTCCTCGCCCGAGACCGCCACTCCCCGCGAGGCCGTCCTGTGGGACCGCGCGGGCGAGCACGTCATGCGCCGAGCCATGGAGGCGCTCGCCTCCGAAGGACGTGACGTGGTCGTGTACAAGAACAACGTCGACGGCAAAGGGGCGGCGTACGGCTCCCACGAGAACTACCTCGTGAGCCGGAAGGTCGGCTTCGGGGAGGTCATCCGCTACCTCACGCCCTTCTTCGTCACCAGGCAGATCCTGTGCGGCTCCGGACGCCTCGGGATCGGCCAGCGCAGCGAGACTTCCGGGTTCCAGATCTCCCAGCGCGCCGACTACGTGGAGAACGACGTCGGCCTGGAGACGACCTTCAACCGGCCGATCATCAACACGCGCGACGAACCCCACGCCGACGCGGCCGCGTATCGCCGCCTCCACGTGATCGGAGGCGACGCCAACCTCTTCGACGTCTCGAACCTGCTGAAGGTCGGCACGACGTCGCTGGTCCTCTGGCTGCTGGAATCGGACAGGGTCCCGCTCGAACTCGACTCCCTGACCCTGCACTCCCCGGTGGCCGCCACCTGGCGGATCTCGCACGACCCGAGCCTGAGGGCGGCCGTCGACATGCACGACGGGACGTCGAGGACGGCCGTCGACATCCAGCAGGTCTACCTCGACGCCGTCCGCGAAGCCGTCGGACGCGACGGCGAGCCCGACGCCGACACCGCCGAGGTCCTCGACTATTGGCAGCGGGCGCTCGACGCCCTGCGCGGCGACATGGACGCGGCCGCCCCCATGATCGAATGGGTCGCCAAGTACCGGCTCCTGGAGGGGCTGCGAGCCCGCGGCGGAACCGGATGGGACTCCGACAGGCTGCGCGCCCTCGACCTGCAGTGGCACGACCTGCGCCCGGAGCGTTCGATCGTCGCCCGACTCGACGCCGCAGGCCGGGTCGCCAGGCTCTTCTCGCCCGAGCAGGCGGCCGACGCCGCCGTCCGAGCGCCGTCCTCGACCCGGGCCTTCCTGCGGGGAGGCCTCATCGCAGCCTTCGGCGAACGCGTCCCGGCCGCGGGATGGGACGGGATCGTCCTCGACGCGGGGGGCGAGCTCGTCCGACTGCCCACCCTCCATCCCGGCAGGGCGACGGAAGACCTCGTCGGGGCGCTGCTCGCCGCCTCGACCGACCCGGACGACTTCCTGCGGCGGCTGGAGGAGGCCGCGAAGCCGCGCCGCGGGGACTGACGGCCCACCGGCCAGGGCGGAAGCCGTCCCGGCCGACGGACCTCCACCGACACGACACCCACGAAAGGACGACATGCCTTCCCAGGAATTCGCGCAACCCCGCCGTTCGCGGCAGGAGGAGACGCTCTGTGACATCCCCCAGGCCCAGACCCAGTCGGCGGCCGCCGACTCTCTGCTGGACGAGATCGACTCGGTCCTCGAATCCAACGCCTCGTCCTTCGTCCAGGGGTTCGTCCAGAAAGGCGGACAGTGATCCCCCAGAGGGTCATGGGGATCGAGACCGAATACGGCCTCATGTGCGCCTCGACGGAGGGCGGGACGCCTCCCCTCGACCCCGAGGAGACGGCCGCCGAGCTCTTCCGCGCCGTCCTCGAGTCGGGCCTGTCGACCAACGCGTTCCTGGCCAACGGGGCGCGCCTCTACCTGGACGTCGGGGCGCACCCCGAGTACGCGACGGCCGAGTGCCGCACCGTCGCCGACCTGGTGGCCCACGACCGGGCGGGCGAGCTGCTGTTCGCCGGCATGGCCGCCGAGGCCAACGAGCGCCTCGCCGCACGCGGGGTCCCCGGCCGGATCCACCTGTTCAAGAACAACCTCGACGCCGCGGGCAACTCCTACGGCTGCCATGAGAACTACCTCGTGCGGCGACGGCCCGACTACCGGGCCCGCATCTCGACGATGCTCCCGTTCTTCGTCACCCGCCAGATCGTCGCCGGAGCCGGCTGTCTGCGGCGGGGCGAGGACGGCGTGACGCGCTTCGCCTTCTCCCAGCGGGCCGACCAGATGTGGGACGCCATCTCCTCCGCGTCGACCCGCTCCCGGCCGATGATCAACACCCGGGACGAACCCCACGGCGATCCCGAGCTCTACCGGCGCATGCACGTGATCGTCGGCGACTCCAACGTGGCCGAGCCGGCCACCGCCCTCAAGGTCGCGGCCGAGGCCCTGCTCGTCCTCGTCGAGGACGGCGCCGTCCTGCCCGGCATCCGCCTCGCGGACCCCGTCGAGGCGATCCGCGCGGCGAGCCTCGACCTGACCGGCCGTGCCCCGCTGGCCCTGCAGGGCGGCGGCGTCACCACCCCCGTCGACGTACAGCGGAGGATGCTGGAGGCCGTGCTCGCCCACTACGACGCCCGCGGCTACGCGGCGGACCTGCCGGAGGGCACCCGCTACCTGTTCGACCTGTGGGGCAGGGCGATCGACGCGGTCGCATCCGGCGACCACGCGGGCATCGCGACCGAGATCGACTGGGCGGCCAAACTCGCGCTCGTCGAGCGGTACATGCGCCGCAGCGGCGCCGAACTGGGCGATCCGCGCCTGGCCCGGCTCGACCTCGCCTACCACGACGTCACCGACGCGGGTCTGCGCGCGTCGATGGAGTCGGCCGGGCTGCTGCGCACGTTCACCGGCCCCGGGGCCGCCGAGCGGGCCTCGGCCAGGCCGCCGCAGAACACGCGAGCCAAGCTGCGCGGGGAGTTCGTCGCCAAGGCCAGGCGACTCCGCTTCGACTACGCCGTCGACTGGACGAACCTCAGACTGCTCGAAGTCGAGGGGACCCGCACGGTCGTGCTCAAGGACCCGTTCTCCTCCGCCGACGAGCGAGTCGACGCACTCATGGATAAAATGGAGCGATGAGGAAGACGGCCTCGGGACTGTGCCTCGCCCTCGTGTGCGCGGGCCTGGCCTCCTGCTCGAAGGGAGGCGCGAACGCGTGCTCGGTCACCCCGAACGGCAAGTTCGGCTCGCCCGTCACCGTGACGGTCGACTGCCCCAAAGGCGCGGGCAGGCTGACCAGGGAGACGGTCCTGGAGGGCAAGGGCAACCGGATCGTCGACGGGCAGACGGTGCTCATGCGCGCGACCTCCTTCGACTCCCGCAACGGCGAGATCATCAAGGCGTACAACACGGGCGAGCTCCGGCTCGCGGCGGTCACCAAGAAGGGGATGGGGGACCTCGCCAAACGGCTCGTCGGCGTGCGCGAGGGCAGCCGTCTGGTCATCAAGCGCCCCGGACTCGTCGAGGGCGTCCCGACCGCCTCCGAGATCATCGTCGTCGACCTCCTCTTCACCGTCGCACACGGCAAGGCCGTCCCCGTGCCCAATCCGGCTCCGTCCGGCATGCCCCAAGTGGGCACCGCCGACGGCGGAGGCCCCTCGATCAAGTCCCCGGGAGGCGCCATCCCCTCCCTGGAGACGGTTCCCCTCGTCGTCGGGAACGGCCCGCAGGTGACCGAGGGCCAGACCCTCGCCGTCCAGTACGCGCTCTTCGACCAGAACGGCAAGAGCGTCGACGAGACGTGGACCAAGGGCGCGCCGGTGGCCCTCAACCTCAAGACGGCCATGAAGGGCCTGTCCGAGGGCCTCGTCGACCAGAAGATCGGCTCCAGGGTGGTCGTCCTCGTTCCGAGTGCGAAGGCGCAGGGAACCGGGGACCGCGTGGTGGTCGTCGACATCCTCGGGGCCCTTCCCGATCCGCCGGAGGGGAAGGGCTCCCCCTCGTCCGGGGGCAAGAGGGGGAGGAAGGGCGAGACGGCCTCTCCCGGGCAGACGCCGTCGCAGACGTCCTCCCCGAGCGGCGCGGCGACGCCCTCGAAGCCTCCGGCGGCGAAGACGGCGCCGACGAAATCGACGCCGACGGGCGGCAAAGGCGGCGGAAGGGGCCCGGGGGCGAAACGCTCGTCCTGAGTGCTCCGCCGGACACCTCGGTGTCCGACCGTCTCGCATCGAGGACCTGTCGGAACGATCGTGCATTCCACGGTACTCTTGGAGGGCTGGAAGGAGGAGCATGGGCGTTGCCGTACGAGTGATTCCCTGTCTGGACGTCGCCGAGGGGCGCGTGGTCAAGGGCGTGAACTTCCTCAACCTGAAGGACGCCGGCGACCCCGTCGAGCTTGCCCGCCTCTACGACTCCCAGGGAGCGGACGAAATCGCCTTCCTCGACGTGTCGGCCACTGTCGGCGGGCGGGGCACCCTCCTCGACGTCGTGCGGCGCACCGCGGAGGAGGTCTTCGTCCCGCTCACCGTGGGCGGCGGCGTGCGCAGCGTCGAGGACGTCCGCCTGCTGCTGGAGGCGGGCGCCGACAAAGCGTCCGTCAATTCGGCGGCCGTGGCGGACCCGGGGCTCATCTCCGCCATAGCCGACGCCTTCGGATCCCAGGTCCTCGTCCTGTCCTTGGATTCGCGCCGCAACCCCCGAGCGGGCACGCCGTCGGGCTTCGAGGTGACGACCCACGCCGGCAGGCGCGGCACCGGCGTCGACGCGGTCGAGTGGGCCGCGCGCGCCGAACGGCTGGGGGCGGGGGAGATCCTCGTCAACTCCATGGACGCGGACGGCACGACCGGCGGCTTCGACCTGGAGATGACCGCCGCGGTCAAGGACGCGGTCGGCGTGCCCGTCGTCGCCTCCGGCGGCGCGGGAACCGCCGGGGACTTCGCCGCGGCGGCGCGATGCGGGGCGGACGCCGTCCTCGCCGCCTCGGTCTTCCACTTCGGGCGGCTGACGATCCCCGAGGTCAAAGACGCGATGCGCCAGGCGGGGGTGCCGGTGCGATGACCGACGACCTCAAGCCCGACGTCGCCTCCCGCGTGCGCTTCGCCGACGGCCTCGTGCCCGCGGTGGTCCAGGACGCCTCCGACGGGGAGGTCCTCATGGTCGGGTACATGGACGCGACCGCCCTGGCGCGCACCCTCACGAGCGGACGGGTCTGGTTCTGGTCGCGTTCGCGCCGCGAGTACTGGCGCAAAGGCGACACCTCCGGACACGTCCAGCTCGTTCGCCGCGTGCGCGTGGACTGCGACGGGGACTGCCTTCTGGTCGAGGCGGTTCAGCTCGGCGGAGCCTGCCACACGGGAGCCAGGACGTGCTTCCAGGCCGGAGGCGACCTGGAGGTCAGCGGCCTGATCGAGGAGGATGCATGAGCGAGTCGCAGCGCCGCGCCGGGGACGCGGGCGCGGGGGGCATGGACTGGGGCCGGATCTGGCCGTGCAGGGAGGAGTTCCTCGAGCTGGCGCGGACCCGGCGGGTCATCCCCGTCGTCGAGAGGCTCCTGGTGGACGACGCGACTCCGCTGGGCATCTACCGGCGGCTCGCCCGCGGCGCCGGGACGTTCATCCTGGAATCCGCCGAGCACGACGGCAGATGGGACAGGTGGTCCTTCGTCGGCGTGCGCTCGTCGGCCCACATGGTGGCTCGCGGCGGCCGCGCCAGCTGGATCGGGCAGGTCCCCGAGGGCGTCCTCTCCGAGGGGACGAGCACCGAGGTGATCGCCAGCGCCCTCGCCGAGCTGACCGCCGAACCGCTCCCCGGACTGCCGCCTCTGACGGGCGGGCTGGTCGGCGCCCTCGGTTGGGACACCCTCTACGACTGGGAGCCCACGCTCTCCCGCGAGGCGCCCGGCGAGCTGACGACGCCCGACGCGGCCCTCTGCCTGGTGTCCGACATGGTGGCCGTCGACCATCACGAAGGCGTGGTATGGCTCATGTCCAACGCCGTCAACGCCGACAACCGGGACGCCGGCGCCGAGGCCGCCTACGACGCCGCCGTCGAGCGGCTGTCGGCCATGGCCGCGGACCTGTCCACCCCCGTGCCGCTGCACGCCGTGAAGATCGGGGACGCGCCGACGGCCCAGCCCGTCCTGCGCACCCCCCGAGAGGATTTCGAGAGGGCCGTGGACGAGGGCAAGGAGGCGATCCGGGAGGGCGAGGTCTTCCAGGTCGTGCTCTCCCAGAGGGCGGACGTCGAATGCACGGCCGACCCCTTCGACGTCTACCGGGTGCTCCGCACCGTCAACCCGTCGCCCTACATGTACTACCTCCGCCTGGCCGACGGGACCGGCGGGGACTTCTCCGTGGTCGGGAGCTCCCCCGAGACGCTCATACGCCTGACCGCGGGGACGCTGACCATGTTCCCCATCGCGGGGTCCCGTCCGCGCGGGGAGACCGACGAGGCGGACGCCGAGCTCGAGCGCGAGCTCCTGAACGACCCCAAGGAGCTCTCCGAGCACGTCATGCTCGTCGACCTCGGGCGCAACGACCTGGCGAAGGTGTGCGTCCCCGGAACCGTCGAGGTGACGACGCTCATGGAGGTCAAGCGCTACAGCCACATCATGCACATATCGTCGACGGTCACGGGCCGCCTCGCCGCCGGCCGCACGGCCGTCGACTGCCTGGCGGCGACCTTCCCGGCGGGAACCCTCTCGGGGGCTCCCAAGCCGCGGGCGATCGAGCTCATCGACGAGCTCGAGCCCGCCCGGCGCGGCGTCTACGGGGGCGTCGTCGGGTACTTCGACCTGTCGGGCAACGCCGACCTGGCGATCGCCATACGGACGGCCGTCATCGACTCGGGGAGGGCCCACGTCCAGGCGGGGGCCGGCATCGTGGCCGATTCCGTGCCCGCCGCCGAGTTCGCCGAGGCCCGCAACAAGGCGGCTGCGGCCGTCAGGGCCGTCCAGATCGCCAACCGATTGACAGCGGCAGAGTGAGGAGGACAGTCATGACGGTACTGGATTCGATAATCGCCGGCGTGCGCAAGGACCTGGCCAGACGCGAGGCCGCCATCAGCCTCGAGCGGCTCAAGGAGCGGGCCAGGCGCCAACCGTCGGCTCTGGCGGCCGAGGACGCCCTGCGTCCCACGTCCGGCCGGCGCGTCTCGATCATCGCCGAGTGCAAGCGGTCGAGCCCGTCGAAGGGGCGTCTGGCCGACATCCCCGATCCGGCGGCGCTGGCCGCCTCGTACGCCGAAGGAGGCGCGGCGGCCGTCTCGGTGCTCACCGAGGAGCGGCGCTTCGGGGGGACGCTCGCCGATCTGGACGCCGTCCGCTCCACGGTGGACGTGCCCGTCCTGCGCAAGGACTTCGTGGTCTCCCCCTATCAGATCTGGGAGGCCCGCGCCCACGGCGCGGACATCGTCCTTTTGATCGTCGCCGCACTGCAGCAGACCGTCTTGACCTCCTTCGTCGAACGCGTCCACTCGCTGGGCATGACGGCCCTCGTCGAGGCCCACGACCGCCGGGAGGCCCGCCGGGCGCTCGACGCGGGGGCGCGGGTGATCGGCGTCAACGCGAGGAGCCTGAAGACCCTGACGGTCGACATGGGGATCTTCGACACGATCGTCGGCATGCTGCCCTCGGACGTGGTCCGAGTCGCGGAATCGGGCGTCAGGGGCCCGCAGGACGTCCTCACCTACGCCAGGAGCGGCGCCGACGCGGTGCTCGTCGGCGAGGCACTCGTTACATCCGGCGACCCCGGCACGGCGATTCGTGACATAGTTGCCATAGGACACCACCCTTCCCTGGAAGCAATGGAGAGATGATTTGACGCAGCAACTGGGAGCGGTACAGGGGCCGTACTTCGGCGATTTCGGGGGACGCTACGTCCCCGAGGCGCTCGTCGCGGCCCTCGACGACTTGACGGAAGCCTGGGAGCGGCTCAGGGTCGACTCGGCCTTCACCTCCGAACTCGACCGTCTGGCCCGAACCTACTCGGGCCGCCCGTCCATCCTCACCGAAGCGCCGAAGTTCGCCCGCCACGCGGGCGGGGCCCGCGTCCTGCTCAAACGCGAGGACCTCAACCACACGGGCTCGCACAAGATCAACAACGTGCTGGGCCAGGCGCTCCTCACCCAGACGGTGGGCAAGACCCGGGTCATCGCCGAGACCGGCGCAGGCCAGCACGGCGTCGCCACCGCGACCGCCGCCGCCCTGCTCGGCCTGGAGTGCACGATATACATGGGCGCGCAGGACGTGCGCCGCCAGTCCCTGAACGTGGCGCGCATGGAGATCCTCGGCGCCAAAGTCGTCTCGGTCTCGGCGGGGTCGGCCACGCTCAAGGACGCGATCAACGAGGCCTTCCGCGACTGGGTGGCCAACGTCGACTCGACGAACTACGTCTTCGGCACGGCGGCGGGCCCTCACCCCTTCCCGGCGCTCGTGCGCGACCTTCAGAGGGTCATCGGGGAGGAGGCCCGCGCCCAGGTGCTCGAGCTGACGGGCGGGCTGCCCGACGTCGCCGTCGCGTGCGTCGGCGGCGGGTCGAACGCCATCGGCCTGTTCAACGCCTTCCTCGACGACCCCTCCGTGCGGATCGTCGGCTGCGAGGCGGGAGGGGCCGGCGTGGACTCGGGCAGGACGGCAGCCGCCCTGAACGCCGGCTCGCTGGGCGTCTTCCACGGCTCCCTGAGCTACCTCCTGCAGGACGAGGACGGGCAGACGGTCGAATCCCATTCGATCTCCGCCGGTCTGGACTATCCGGGGGTCGGCCCCGAGCATGCCTGGCTGGCCTCGACCGGACGGGCGGAATACCGCCCGATCACCGACGACGAGGCCATGGAGGCCTTCCTCCTGCTGAGCCGCGAGGAGGGGATCCTCCCCGCGATCGAGTCGGCGCACGCGTTGGCCGGCGCCATCCAGCTCGGGCGCGAGGCCGAGGCCGCCGGCCAGCGGCCCCCGGTCATCCTCGTCTCCCTGTCGGGCCGAGGCGACAAGGACGTGCAGACCGCCATGGACTACTTCGGCATCGAGGGGAAGGGGGCCGTCTCGTGACATCGGCACAGGCCATCGACGCGGCGAAGGCGCGCGGGGGCGCGGCCTTCGTCGGATACCTTCCCGTCGGCTTCCCCGACCTGGAGGGCTCCATCGCGGCGGCGCGCGAGCTCGCGGCCGCCGGTGCCGACGTCATCGAGGTCGGGATCCCCTACTCGGACCCGTCGATGGACGGAGGGGTCATCCAGGCGGCGACGAACCGCGCCCTCGCCGGAGGGTCGCGCGTGCGGGACGCGTTCGCCATGGTCGAGGCCGTCGCCTCGGCGGGCGCCGTCCCACTCGTCATGACGTACTACAACCTCGTCTTCGCCTACGGGGTCGAGGCCTTCGCCGGGGATCTGGCCGACGCCGGGGGAGCGGGTCTCATCACGCCCGACCTCATACCCGACGAGGCGTCCGCCTGGATCGAGGCCTCCGAGGCCCGGAACCTCGACCGCGTCTTCCTGGTCGCCCCCTCCTCGCGCGAGGAGCGTCTGCGCCTGACGGCCGCCGCGTCGCGGGGCTTCGTGTACGCGGCCTCGACGATGGGGGTGACCGGGGAGCGCGCCAGCCTCGACGAGCGCGCCAGAGCGCTCGTCTCCCGCACGAAGGCCGCCGGGGCCGAGCGCGTGTGCGTCGGCATCGGCGTCACCACGCCCGACCACGCCCGGGAGGTCGCCGGATACGCCGACGGCGTCATCGTCGGCTCGGCCCTCGTCCGCCCCATGCTCGACGCCGGGCGGGACGGCATCCCCGCCATGCGCGCGATCGCCGAGTCCCTGGCGGCCGCCGCCCACGACACCAGTTCGAGGAGCGCGACATGATCTTCCAATCGATTCCTTCGCCCGGCCAGGGCGTATGGCATCTCGGCCCCCTGCCCGTGCGAGCCTACGCCCTGGCGATCATCTGCGGGATCCTCGTCGCCTGGGCGGTCCTCACGAGACGGTACCGGGCCAAAGGCGGGCCGACGGAGCTCCTGCCCGACATGGTGGTCGTCATGGTGATCGCGGGGATCGTGGGGGGCCGGCTGTACCACGTCATCACAGACTACGACCTCTACTTCGGCGAGGGCCGCGACCCCGTCTCCGCCCTGTACGTGTGGAAAGGCGGCCTGGGCATATGGGGGGCCGTCACACTCGGCGGTCTCGGCGCCTACCTCATGTGCCGCCACTACGGCCTGCGCGCCGGCCCCTTCGGCGACGCCCTCGCCCCCGGGCTCTTCCTCGCCCAGGCGATCGGGCGGTTCGGCAACTACTTCAACCAGGAGCTCTACGGCAAGCCGACCGATCTGCCGTGGGCCCTGCGGATCGACGACGCCCACCGGCTCCAGGGCTATCCGCCAGGGACGACGTTCCACCCCACCTTCCTCTACGAGGCGCTGTGGTGCCTGGCGGGGGCTCTCGCCCTCCTCTGGCTGGAGCGGCGCTTCCGCCTGGCCGGCGGCCAGCTCTTCGCCGCCTACGTCATGATCTACACGGCGGGTCGGGCGTGGATCGAATGCCTCCGCATCGATGCGGCCCACCACATCTTCGGCCTGCGTCTGAACGTCTGGACGTCGATCGCGGTCTTCCTCGCCGCGCTCGCCGTCTTCGTAGTCCTGCGCAGGCGGATGCGCACCCACCCGGAGATGGGCGACGTCTGGACCGGCGAGGAGGCCCGCGAGCGGCACGAGAGGAGGACGGCCGCAGCGGCGGAGAGGCCCCAAGCGGGCTCCGAGCGAGAGGAAGCCAGTCAGGGCGAGCCCGATCCGGCCGCGGCGGACGGCCCCGACGGCGGATCCGCCTCCTGCGAGGCCTTCGGGGAAGAGGGTCCGACGGAGCCGGAGGGAGCGGGCTCTTCCGGCTCCTCCGGCGCGGGCGGGCGACCGCGGAGGCCGGGAGACGAATCGGAGGGCGTCCGGTCGAAGGACTCCCAGTAGGCGCGCCGACCGGCGTCGGCGCCCGCCCGGCCCATTTACAGGAGGATTTCCTCCTGTAAATGGGCCGGTTTTCCTGTCTCTCCCGTGCTGTTTGGCGCGGACTGTTCGACGTGAGGGCTCTTCGATGAGGCGGCGGGTCTGTCCGCATAGTGGATCCAGCATGTGAGACGTTCGGGGAGGGCGGAGCATGTCCGTGCGCGGCCGCCGGCTGCGCAGGCAGGAGGACGGATATGACCACACCCTCGGGTCCGGGGCTGCACCGGGCCGACTTCGAGCACGACGCCTGCGGCGTCGCCTTCGTGGCGGATCTCCACGGCGTGCAGAGCCGCGGCATCGTCGACATGGCGATCGCCGCGCTGGAGAACCTCGACCATCGCGGCGCCGTCGGCGCCGAGGAGAACTCGGGCGACGGCGCGGGGATCCTCGTCCAGGTGCCCGACGCCTTCCTGCGCGCTTCGGTCCCCTTCGAGCTTCCGCGTGCGGGCGCGTACGCCGTGGGCACGGCCTTCCTGCCGGGAGTCGGCGAGCGCGGCCAGGCCGTGCGCGCCATCGAGGAGATCGTCGCGGACGAAGGCCTCCGCGTTCTGGGATGGCGCACCGTGCCCGTCGACCCGTCGGCGATCGGGCCCACGGCGCTGGCCTCCATGCCGACGTTCCGCCAGCTGTTCGTCGGCGACCCGTCGGGGCGCGAGGGTCTGGACCTGGAGCGCGCGGTCTACCGTGTGCGCAAGCGCGCGGAGATCGGCGGCACGTACTTCGCCTCGCTGTCCTCGCGGACCCTCCTGTACAAGGGGATGCTCACCACGATGCAGCTCGAGCCCTTCTTCCCCGATCTCTCCGATCCTCGGCTGGCCTCCGCCTTGGCCATCGTGCACTCGCGCTTCTCCACCAACACGTTCCCTTCGTGGCAGCTCGCCCAGCCCTTCCGCATGGTCGCCCACAACGGCGAGATCAACACCGTGCGAGGCAACCGCAACTGGATGGCCGCCCGCGAGGGCAGCCTGCGCTCTGAGGCCCTGGGGGACATGGCCGACCTGGCCCCCGTCAACCTCGCCGCCTCCGATTCGGCGAGTTTCGACGAAGTCCTGGAGCTGCTGCACCTGGCGGGAAGGAGCCTTCCCCACGCCGCCCGCATGATGATCCCGGAGGCGTGGGAGGGGAACGAGACGATGGACCCGCGCCTGCGGGCGTTCTACGAGTACCACTCCCACCTCATGGAGCCGTGGGACGGCCCCGCCTCCATAACCTTCACCGACGGCACGCGGATCGGCGCGATCCTCGATCGCAATGGACTGCGCCCGGGGCGCTTCTGGGTGGTCGACGACGGGACCGTCGTGCTCGCCTCCGAGTCGGGCGTGCTCGACTTCCCGGCCGAACGCGTCGTGCGCAAGGGGAGGTTGCAGCCGGGCAGGATGCTCCTCGTCGACCTGGCCGAGCATCGGATCGTCGAAGACGAGGAGGTCAAGCGCACTCTCGCGGCCGCCGCCCCCTACCGGCGATGGCTTGAGGACAACGTCGTCCGGCTCTCCGACCTGCCCGAGCGCGAGCACATCGATTATTCGCAGACTTCGATCACGCGGCGCCACCAGGTTTTCGGGTACACGAACGAGGAGCTCGACGTCGTCCTCAAGCCGATGGCCCGGGATGGGGCCGAGGCGAAGGGGGCGATGGGCACCGACACCCCCGTCGCCGTGCTCTCCGAGCGTCCTCGCCTGATCTTCGACTATTTCAGCCAACAGTTCGCCCAGGTGACGAATCCGCCCCTCGACGCCATCCGCGAGGAGCTCGTCACCTCCCTGGCCTCGAGCGCGGGAGGCGAACCGAACCTCCTGGAGGAGACGCCGGAGCACGCGCGCAAGCTCGTCGTCGACTTCCCCGTCGTCACCAGCGACGACCTCGCCAAGATCCGGACGATCGGACGCTACCCCGAGCAGGGCAGGGGGCTGTCGAGCGTCCTCGTCTCCGGGCTCTACCGGGTCTCGGGCGGTCAGGCCTCGCTGCGCAGGCGGATCGGGGAGATCTGCGGCGAGGTCGACCGCGCGATCGAACGGGGAGCGTCCTTCGTCATCCTGTCCGACCGGAATTCGACCGCCGAGCGCGGCCCCATCCCCTCGCTTCTGCTGACTTCGGCGGTGCATCACCACCTCCTGCGCCGCCACACCCGCACGAGGGTCTCCATCTTCGTCGAGGCCGGCGACGTGCGCGAAGTCCACCATGTGGCGCTGCTCGTCGGCTACGGGGCCACCGCCGTCAACCCCTACCTGGCCTTGGAGACCGTGGAGAACATGGCGCGCAGCGGGGAGATCGCCGTGACGCCCGAGCAGGCGTCGCGCAACCTCATCGCGGCGCTCGGGCACGGGCTGCTCAAAGTCATGTCGAAGATGGGGATCTCCACGGTCGCCTCCTACCGCGGGGCGCAGGTCTTCCAGTGCCTGGGCCTGTCGCAGGCGCTCATCGACGAGTTCTTCACCGGGACGGCCAGCCCGCTCGGCGGCGCCGGGCTCGACGTCATCGCCTCCGAGGTCGCCGAACGCCACGCCGTCGCCTACCCTCCCTCGGGGATCTCGCCCGCCCACCGCACGCTGCAGACGGGAGGCGAGTACCAGTGGCGCAGGGAGGGCGAACAGCACCTGTTCGACCCCGAGGCGATCTTCTTCCTCCAGCATTCGACCCGCACACAGGACTACGAGGAATTCAAGCGCTTCAGCGCGAGGATCGACGAGCAGGCCGAGCGCCTCATGACCCTTCGCGGCCTGTTCAGGCTGAAGACGGGCGAGTTCGATCCCGTCCCCGTCGAGGAGGTCGAATCCGCCGAGTCGATCATGCGGCGCTTCTCCACGGGGGCGATGTCCTACGGCTCGATCTCCGCCGAAGCCCACGAAACCCTCGCCAGGGCGATGAACGCCATCCACGCCAAGTCCAACACCGGCGAGGGAGGCGAGCGGCCCGACAGGCTGTACGATCCGACCAGGCGCAGCTCCGTCAAACAAGTCGCCTCCGGGCGCTTCGGCGTGACGAGCGAATACCTCGTGGGCGCCGACGACATCCAGATCAAGATGGCCCAGGGCGCCAAGCCCGGCGAAGGAGGCCAGCTTCCCGCCGCCAAGGTCTATCCGTGGATCGCCGAGGTGCGCCACTCCACGCCGGGCGTCGAACTCATCTCCCCGCCGCCGCATCACGACGTCTACTCGATCGAGGACCTCGCCCAGCTCATCCACGACTTGAAGAGCGCCAACCCGAAGGCCCGCATCCACGTCAAGCTCGTCTCCGAAGTCGGAGTCGGCACGGTCGCCGCGGGCGTTTCGAAGGCCCACGCCGACGTCGTCCTCGTCTCGGGTCACGACGGCGGAACGGGCGCGGCTCCGCTGACGTCCATCAAGCACGCGGGCGGGCCGTGGGAGCTCGGCCTGGCCGAGACGCAGCAGACCCTCCTGCTCAACGGTCTGCGCGACCGCATCGTCGTCCAGACGGACGGGCAGTTGAAGACCGGCCGCGACGTCGTCGTCGCCGCACTGCTCGGCGCGGAGGAATACGGCTTCGCAACCGCCCCGCTGGTGGTGTCCGGCTGCGTGATGATGAGGGTGTGCCACAAGGACACCTGCCCCGTGGGGATCGCCACGCAGAACCCGGAGTTGCGCGGGCGGTTCTCCGGCAGACCCGAGCACGTCGTCGCCTACTTCCGCTACGTTGCGCGACAGGTGCGGGAGATCCTGGCCGGTCTCGGCCTGCGCAGCCTGGAGGAGGCCGTCGGCCGCGTCGAGCTGCTGGACACCGTGCGCGCCGTCGAGCACTGGAAGAGCCGCGGGCTGGACCTCTCGCCCGTCCTCGCCGCGCCCGACCCCGCACGAAGCGCTTCCGCGCGCCGTTGCACCGTCGGCCAGGACCACGGGTTGGAGCGCTCCCTCGACCGCACCCTCATCGACTTGAGCCGGCGAGCCCTGGAGCACGGCGAACCCGTGACCGCCGACCTGCCCGTGTACAACGTCAACCGAAGCGTGGGAACCATGCTCGGCTACGAGGTGACGAAGCGGTACCGGGGCGAAGGCCTTCCCGAGGGGACCATCGACATCACGCTCCGCGGTTCGGCGGGGCAGTCCTTGGGCGCGATGCTCCCCGGGGGCGTCACCCTGCGCCTCGTCGGCGACGTCAACGACTACGTGGGCAAATCGCTGTCGGGCGGCGTGATCTCCGTGCGCCCCGAGGAGGGCGCCGCCTTCGAGGCCGGGTCGAACGTCATCGCGGGCAACGTCATCGGGTACGGGGCGACCTCCGGGCGGATCTACCTCGCCGGGCAGGCGGGCGAGCGCTTCGCCGTGCGCAATTCCGGCGCGACGCTCGTCGCCGAGGGCGCGGGGGACCACTGCGCCGAGTACATGACCGGCGGGATCGTGGTCGTCCTCGGCCCGACGGGCCGGAACTTCGGAGCGGGGATGTCCGGGGGCGTCGCCTACGTCCTGGACTTCGACCCGTCCACGCTCAGCGCCTCCGCCAGGCTCCTGGCCGGCCCCGTCGACGCGCACGACGAGGAGCTGCTCGCCGTCCTCGAAGAGCACGTCGCCCGCACCGGCTCGACGACGGCCGCGGGCATTCTGGCCTCGCGGGACCTCTCGCGCTTCACGAAACTCGTCCCCGAGGCCTTCGCGCGCATGCGCGCGGCCCTCGACGCCGCCCAGGCGGAGGGCCTGGACGTCAAGAACCCTGCAGTCTGGAATCAAGTGTTGGAGGTAAGCCGTGGCTGATCCGAGGGGCTTTCTGACCTACCGCAGCCGGGAGCTGCCCGCCGAGCGGCCCGTGGAGGTGCGCATCCGCGACTGGAAGGAGATCCGCGACAGCCGCGCGGACGGCTCCGCGCTCCTGAAGCGCCAAGCATCCCGGTGCATGGACTGCGGCGTGCCCTTCTGCCACTTCTCCTGCCCCCTCGGCAACCTCATCCCCGAATGGAACGACCTCACGCGGCGCGACCGGCTGCCCGAGGCGATCGAACGCCTCCACGCGACCAACAACTTCCCCGACTTCACGGGAAGGCTCTGCCCGGCGCCCTGCGAATCGGGCTGCGTCCTGGGCGTCAACCAAGAGCCCGTGACCATCGAGCAGATCGAATACTCGATCGTCGAGGCGGCCTGGGACGCCGGGCTGATAGAGCCGAGGATCCCGCAGTTCCTGACGGGCCGCACGGTCGCGGTCGTCGGCTCCGGCCCGGCCGGGCTCGCAGCCGCCCAGCAGCTGACGCGCGCCGGGCACACGGTCGCCGTGTACGAGAAGTCGGACGAGCCCGGCGGCCTCCTGCGCTACGGGATCCCCGGATTCAAGCTCGAGAAGAGAGTCGTGGACAGGCGGCTGGCCCAGATGAGGGCGGAGGGGACCCGCTTCTACACGGGAGTGGAGGTCGGAGCGGACGCCAACGGCGCGAAGGAGCTCCTCCAACGCTACGACGCGCTCGTCCTGGCCGTGGGGACCCCGATCCCACGCGATCTGCCCGTCGATGGCCGCGACTTGGAGGGGATCCACCCGGCCGTGGACTTCCTCGCCCAGGCCACGCGGCGCGTCAGCGGGCTTCCGGCCGACGCCTCCGTCGACGCGCACGGCAAGGACGTCGTCGTCATCGGGGGAGGGGACACCGGGTCGGACTGCGTGGGGACCGCGCTGCGCCAGGGCGCGCGCTCGGTGACCTCGTTGGAGATCGCCCCCCGGCCGCCCGTTGAGCGGCCGGCGTCCTGGCCGTGGCCGACTTTCCCCAGGCTCTTCAAAGTCTCGAGCTCCCACGAGGAGGGCGGCGAGGTCCTCTACTCCACGTCCACGGTCGAGTTCGTCTCGGACGGAAGCGCCGGAGGGCGACGCCTCAGCCACCTGCGCATCGCGGGCGTCGAGTTCGACGGCGGCCGCCCCGTCCCGATCCCCGGGACCGAGCGCCTCATCCCCGCCCAGCTCGCCCTGCTCGCCATGGGCTTCGTCGGCGTGCCCTCCCGGGGGATCCCGGATCAGCTCGGCCTGGAGGTCGACTCCAGGGCGCGCATCTCGCGCAACGAGGACTTCTCGACGCCGGTGCCGGGGGTCTTCGTCGCCGGTGACGCGGGGCGGGGACAGTCGCTCGTCGTGTGGGCGATCGCGGAGGGGCGCGGCGCCGCGGCGTCCGTGGACGCGTATCTGCGCGGGGCGAGTTCCCTGCCCTCTCCGGTGAAATCCGGTGATGTATCACTCACCCCGTGAGTGTTTCCGTAGCCAAAGAGGGTACGCTCGGGTAATCTATTTCTATGCGTAGAGCGAAGATTGTATGCACCCTCGGACCTGCGACTCAGACGCAGGAACAGATCCTCGCCCTCGCGCAAGCGGGAATGAACGTCGCACGCATCAATGCCTCCCACGGCACCCATGCGGAGCACACGGAACGCATCGCTCGCGTGCGCAAGGCCGCCGAGATCACCGGGCAGGCGATCGCCGTCCTCGTCGACCTCCAGGGGCCCAAGATCCGCCTCGGCCGCTTCGAGGACGGACCCCATTACCTGGACGTCGGCGACGTCTTCACCATCACGGTCGACGACGTGCCCGGGACGAAGGAACTCGTGTCGACGACCTACAAGGGGCTCCCCGGCGACTGCCGTCCCGGCGACACGCTTCTCATCGACGACGGCAAGGTCGCCGTTCGCGTGCTCGAGGCCGACGACACGTCCGTCCGGACCGTCGTCGAGATCCCCGGAGAGGTCTCCAACAACAAGGGCGTCAACCTCCCCGGCGTCGCCGTGTCGGTCCCCGCGCTGTCGGAGAAGGACCGGGAGGACCTCGAATGGGGGCTGGAGGTCGGGGCCGACTTCATCGCCCTGTCCTTCGTCCGCTCTCCCGAGGACATCAAGGACGTTCACGAGATCATGGACCGAGTCGGGATCCACCGCCCGGTCATCGCGAAGATCGAGAAGCCCCAGGCGGTCGAGAACCTGGAGGACATCGTCCGGTCCTTCGACGGACTGATGGTGGCCCGCGGGGATCTCGGAGTCGAGATGCCGCTCGAGCAGATCCCCCTCATACAGAAGCGCGCGATCAACATCGCCCGTCAGCGCGCCAAGCCCGTCATCGTGGCGACGCAGGTCCTCGAGTCGATGATCGAGAACCCCCGTCCGACCCGCGCCGAGGCGTCGGACTGCGCGAACGCCATCATCGACGGCGCCGACGCGGTCATGCTCTCGGGCGAGACGTCGGTGGGGGCCTATCCGATCGAATGCGTCCAGGTGATGTCTTCGATCGTCGAGTACGCCGAAGAGCACGGCATGGAGCAGATCCCGGTCCTCGGAAACCTCCACAAGACCCGCAACGGGGTCATGACCCGCGGCGCGGTGGAGATCGGCGAGGCCCTGGGCGTCAAGGACCTCGTGGTGTTCACGGAGACGGGGCAGACAGCCCGGCGCATGTCGCGTCTGCGGGCGCGGCTGCCGATCCTGTGCTTCACACCCGACCCGCAGGTTCGCAACCAGCTCGCCCTGTCGTGGGGCCTGACCACGTTCACGGTTCCGCACGTCAAGCACACCGACGACATGGTCGCCCAGGTCGACCACCTTCTGCGCGAGATGGGCATGTCGGTGGACGGCGATCGCATCGTCGTCGTCGCGGGCATGCCGGCTGGCGTGCCCGGTTCGACGAATACGATCCGCGTCCATAAAATGGGTGAGACGCTTCCGCGTCACACGTGAAGAAGCGGCTCCCGTGGTGGAACTGGCAGACACACCGCACTCAAAATGCGGCGCCTCGGGCATGCGGGTTCGAATCCCGCCGGGAGCACCAAAAGCGGTTTACCCTGCGCGCCTCGGATTCGTCTGCGCGTCTGCTCCCCACCGGCGTGAAGAAGGCCGATTGGGGAAAACACGCACACAATCCGAGTGGCATTGTTAAAATCGACATTGTCAAAGCGTTCACCGGTATTGTCGAAGGAGACATAGGAATGGCAGACGACGAGGCGAAGCCTCCGGCAGCCCCAACGGAAACGGCCACCCGCGAGACGAGGGGACATCGCGTCCTCGTCGTCGAGGACGAGGCGCTCATTCGGCTGGACATCGTCGAGACGCTCGAAGACGCGGGCTACAACGTGGTCGGCCAGGCGGGCGACGGCGAGAAGGCCGTCGAGCTCGCCGACGAGCTCGGTCCGGATCTCATCGTGATGGACGTGAAGATGCCCGGCATGGACGGCATCACCGCAGCCGAGCGCATCCTGGGCGACCGTCGCTGCGCGGTCGTCATGCTCACGGCCTTCTCGCAGAGCGAGCTGGTCGAGAGGGCTCGGGACGCGGGCGCCATGGCCTACGTCGTCAAACCCTTCAGCCCCGCGGACCTCGTGCCCGCGGTGGAGATCGCCCTGTCGAGGAACCAGGAGATCAAGGCTCTGGAGAAGGAGGTCTCCAACCTCACCGAGCAGTTCGAGACCCGCAAGCGGGTCGACCGCGCCAAAGGGCTCCTCGAGGCCAAGATGGGCCTGACCGAACCCGAGGCGTTCAGGTGGATCCAGAAGACCTCGATGGACCGGCGTCTGACGATGCGCGAGGTGGCCGACGCCGTCATCGAGCAGGTGGGCAGCCAGCGCTGACGCAGCGGGCGATCGCCGCCCCGCGATCCCGGCGCCGCCGTGGCGTAGGCTTGAGGCGTGGACGATCAGACCCTCCTCCTCATCGACGGGCACTCGCTGGCCTTTCGCGCGTTCTACGCCTTGAAGGCGGAGAACTTCGTGACGCTCGGCGGCCAGCACACGAACGCCGTCTCGGGATTCCTCTCGACGTACCTGCGGCTGTACGGCGAGCACGAGCCCACCCACGTCGCGGTCGCCTTCGACCTGCCAGGGGGGACGTTCCGCACCCGCAGGTACCCGGAGTACAAGGGGGGGCGCGCGGACACGCCCGTCGAGTTCGCCGGGCAGATTGAACTCATCCAGGCCTCCCTCGATGCTATGGGCGTGGCGTGGCTGACGCTTGCGGACTTCGAGGCCGACGACATCATCGCGACGCTGGCCAGGCGCGGTCAGGAACTGGGCATGCGCGTGCTCATCGCGTCGGGCGACAAGGACTCCTTCCAGCTCGTCACCGACCGCTGCACGGTCCTGTATCCGATGCCCCGCTCGCAGATGCAGACCCTGGACCCGGAGGGCGTGCGCGCCAAGACGGGCGTCGGGCCCGAACGCTACCAGGACTTGGCCGCGCTCGTCGGAGAGGGGGCCGACAACCTCCCGGGCGTCCCGGGGGTCGGCCCGAAGACGGCGGTCAAATGGCTCACCGCCTACGGCGACCTGGAGGGGATCCTCGGGCACGCCGAATCCATCAAGGGGAAGGCCGGCGAATCCCTCCGCGCCCACGTCGCCCAGGTGCGTCTGAACCGGGAGCTCAACACCCTGGTGGCCGACCTCGACATCATGGACGACGTGGAGGAGCTCAGACCCCGCGGGGTCGAACGCGAGGCGCTGCACGAGCTCTTCGACACGC
The DNA here is from genome assembly GCF_000466165.1 of Actinobaculum sp. oral taxon 183 str. F0552. Lineage (GTDB taxonomy): Bacteria > Actinomycetota > Actinomycetes > Actinomycetales > Actinomycetaceae > Peptidiphaga. Next base: position 107,187 of record NZ_KE951417.1, on the reverse strand, counting down.
TCGAGTTCCGCAGCCTGCGTTCGCGGATTCTCGACGAACTGCCCATGCGCGACGGCGATGCGCGCAATGCGCCGGACGCGCTGCTCGGCCGCGTCGAGGCGGTCTCCGGCGACCTGGGGGAGTGGCTCGGCTCGCACCCGTCTCCGCTGTTCGGCCTTCACCTGGCCGACGTCCAGGCGCTCAGGGCCACCGGGGCTGGCGGGACGCTCGCCATCGCCTCCGACGCCTCCCACGCGTGGGTGGGCGACCTCGACGGGCTCGACGCCGCCGACCGCGCGGCGCTCGTCGGCTTCCTCTACGACGCCGAGGTCCCGAAGACCCTCCACGGCGCCAAGGACTGCGGCCACGCGCTCTCGGCGGCGGGCCTGGGCCTGGAGGGCGTCACGGCCGACACGATGCTCTCGGCCTATCTGCTCCACCCGGACCAGCGCGACTACGACCTGTCCGATCTGAGCGTGCGCTACCTGGGAGTCGATCTGGAGGCGGCAGGCGAAGGGGAGGACACGCTCTTCGACGACGACGCCCGGGAGACGCGGGCGCGCAAGGCGGCGGCTCTCATCCCGCTGTCGGCGGCCATGGACGAACAGCTGGCCGAACAGGGCGAGGACGGAGCGCTCATCGGTTTGGAGCTGGCCGTCTCGCGCACGCTGGAGGACATGGAGGACGTGGGGATCGCCGTCGACGTGCGGGTTCTGAAGAAGCTCGAGGAGGACTTCGACGCACGCGTCCAGGCGGCCGCCGGAGCCGCGTACGAAGCCATAGGGCGCGAGGTCAACCTGTCCAGCCCCAAGCAGCTCCAGGACGTCCTCTTCGACCAGCTCGCCCTGCCCAAGACGAAGAAGACGAAGTCCGGGTACACGACGAACGCCGAGGCCCTCGCCGATCTGGCCGCGTCCATCGCCTTCCGCGAGGACGACCGCGCGATCGCGGGGCAGCGGTTCCTCGGCTCCCTCCTCGAGCACCGCGACGCCATCAAACTCCGCCAGTCGGTGGAGGGCCTGCGCAAGAGCGTCCGGGACGGGCGGATCCATACGACCTACCAGCAGACCGTGGCCGCCACCGGACGGCTCTCGTCGACCGATCCCAACCTGCAGAACATCCACGCGCGCACCTCCGAAGGGCTGCAGATCCGGGAGGCCTTCGTGCCGGGCGCCGATTTCGAGGCGCTCATGACGGCCGACTACTCCCAGATCGAGATGCGCCTCATGGCGGCGATGTCGGGCGACCAGGCCCTCATCGAGGCCTTCCGCCAGGGGGCCGACCTCCACACCTACGCGGCCTCCCGGGTCTTCGGCATCCCCGAGGACGCGGTGACGCCCGGCCAGCGCTCGAAGATCAAAGCGATGAGCTACGGCTTGGCCTACGGGCTGTCGGCCTACGGGCTGTCCAGGCAGCTGCGCATCGCCGTCGCCGAAGCCCAGCGCCTCATGGACGACTACTTCACGCGCTTCGGCGAAGTCCGCGCCTATCTCGACTCGCTGGTCGCCGCCGCCCGCCGGGACGGCTACACGCAGACCATACTGGGGCGCCGGCGCTACCTGCCCGACCTCAACTCGACGAACCGTCTGGCCCGCGAGGCCGCCGAGCGCATGGCGCTCAACGCCCCGATCCAGGGATCGGCCGCCGACATCGTCAAACTCGCCATGGTCCAGGTCGCCTCGTCCCTGGCGTCCGCGGGTCTGCGTTCCAGAGTGCTCCTCCAGGTCCACGACGAGCTCGTCGTGGAGGTGGCCCCAGGGGAGCGGGAGCGGGTCGAGGAGATCGTTCACCGCGACATGACCGGCGCCGCCGAGCTGTCCGTTCCCCTGTCGGTCGCCATCGGCTTCGGTGCGACCTGGCGCGCCGCCGCGCATTGAGGCCTCCGGGCCCTCGACCGGAGACGGTCGAACGCGGGGGCACATTAGCGCGATAAAAGGCTTGCGTCAAGACTTCCGATCCCGTAGGATCGGTGCCCGGTGCGGGTTTTTACATTCGCATTGTCCCTGTCCATATCTCTACAACTGTCCGTATCGGAGTCATTTCTTCATGACCGTTAATAACCCAACCCCGTCACTCCCACAGGTCGCCGTCAACGACATCGGCACCGAGGAAGAGCTCATCGCAGCGGTGGATCAGACCATCAAATACTTCAATGACGGGGATATCATCGAGGGCACCGTCGTCAAGGTGGATCATGACGAGGTTCTTCTCGACGTGGGCTACAAGACGGAAGGCGTCATCCCCTCCAAAGAGCTCTCCATCAAACACGACATCAACCCCGATGATGTCGTGGGGGTCGGAGACCAGGTCGAAGCCCTCGTCCTGCAGAAGGAGGACAAGGAAGGCCGCCTGCTCCTGTCGAAGAAGCGCGCACAGTACGAACGCGCATGGTCGCAGATCGAGGGGATCAAGGAGGCGGACGGCGTCGTCACCGGAACGGTCATCGAGGTCGTCAAGGGCGGCCTCATCCTCGACATCGGCCTGCGCGGATTCCTGCCCGCCTCGCTCGTCGAAATGCGTCGCGTCCGCGATCTCCAGCCCTACATCGGCCGGGAGCTCGACGCCAAGATCATCGAACTCGACAAGAACCGCAACAACGTAGTCCTCTCCCGACGCTCCTGGCTGGAGGAGACCCAGTCCCAGGCTCGCGGCGAATTCCTCACCAACCTCAAGAAGGGGCAGGTCCGCGACGGCGTCATCTCCTCCATCGTCAACTTCGGCGCCTTCGTCGACCTCGGCGGAGTCGACGGCCTCGTCCACGTCTCCGAGCTGTCCTGGAAGCACATCGACCACCCCTCGGAGGTCGTCGAAGTCGGCCAGAAGGTCACCGTCGAAGTCCTCGACGTCGACATGGACCGCGAACGCGTCTCACTGTCGCTCAAGGCGACCCAGGAGGATCCGTGGCAGACGTTCGCGCGGACGCACGCCATCGGCCAGATCGTCCCCGGCAAGGTCACCAAGCTCGTTCCGTTCGGCGCGTTCGTCCGCGTCGAGGACGGGATCGAGGGCCTCGTCCACATCTCCGAGCTCGCCCAGCGTCACGTGGATCTGCCCGAACAGGTCGTCAAGGTCGGCGAGGACGCCTTCGTCAAGGTGATCGACATCGACCTGGAGCGCCGCCGCATCTCCCTCTCCCTCAAGCAGGCCAACGAGGGCGTCGATCCCAACTCCGAGGACTTCGACGCCTCCCTCTACGGCATGGCCGCCGAGTACGACGAAGAGGGCAACTACAAGTACCCCGAGGGATTCGACCCGGAGACCAACGAATGGATGGAGGGCTTCGAGGCTCAGCGCGAGGCCTGGGAGAACGAGTACGCCGCCGCTCAGGCGCGCTGGGAAGCGCACAAGGCCCAGGTGGCCAAGGCCCTCGACGCCGACTCAGCCGGCGCCCCCTCCTCCGACGGCGCATCCGATGCGTCCTCCTCGTATTCGTCGGGTTCCCAGGCGGCGGGAACGCTCGCCTCCGACGAGGCGCTGGCCGCCCTACGTGAGAAGCTGACGAACAACTGACCGACGAACACGCCAGCGGGCCCGGGTTCACACCCGGGCCCGCTCTTCTCAGCGCCTGGACCGACCGGGGATGGGGGATTGTTCCCCTTCGAAAACGCGGCCGGGGTGTCGGTTTCGGGAATGCGGCATGCTAATCTCATTCCCGTGAGGCCGCCATCCACCCCGATGGCGTATCCGCCGGGCTGGTCCTCGAGTCGGGTACGTCGCGCCGACGGCGGCCGGCTTTCCGGGAACCGCGTCGCCACGGTGGCCACGAGCGGGAGGAATCCCGCTCCGGGCGGCCGTTCCCCCCGGAGGGTCCGGAACCCGGCGTTCCGAGCCCTCCGCACAACAGACGTGCAGGCCCCGCCCCTGGTAGCGCGAACTTTTGGCGGGGCCTGCACCCCTACTGCATATACTTTCACACATCACCCAGTGAAAGCATGCGTTTTCACCATAAGGTGCGATTTCACTATACGGACTTCCCCTTCGTGGAACCCGAGCGAGGGTTCCGCCTCTGCGCCGCAGCCAATACACCACCACCCCCGTTGGCTCGGCGCTCAAGTCCGGATTCTCAAGGGATTCGGACGTGTCGGGGCCTGCAAACAACCGCAACACACCCCCGCAGGCCCCGACACCCAAACCGCGTCTCCGGCCGGGGAGGAGGCGTGCGCCGTCGCACGCGAGATCGAGTGTCGCGCGGCCTCGCGGAGGGCCCCTGCGAGGCCGGTTGAAGGAGACCCCGGGAACACCGCCGTCGGCGGGTGCGGCTCGTGCTGACGGTGGCGCTGACGGGGGGCATCGGCTCGGGGAAGTCGAGCGCCGCGCGCATTCTGGAGGACTGCGGGGCCGGCGTCCTCAGCCTCGACGACATCGCCCGCTCCGTCCTGGAACCCGGCCGGGAGGCCGTCGCCGAGGTCGCCGGGCTGTGGCCCGGCGTCGTCCGGGACGGGACGGTCGACCGCCGCGCGCTGGCGGACGTCGTGTTCGCCGACCCCGTTGCCCTGGAAAGGCTCAACGGCATCGTCCATCCGCCCACGTGGCGCGAGGCCCGCCGACGGCTGGCCGGACTGGAGGCCGCGGGATGCGAGGCGGCCGTCGTCGAACTCGCCCTGCTCGCGGGAAGCGGCCGGGAGGACGCCTTCCACGGCAACGTCGTCGTCGAGGCTCCGTTCGGCCTGCGCATCGACAGGCTGGAGAGGCATCGGGGGATGAGCCGCGAGGCGGCGGCGGCTCGCATGGCCAGCCAGCGCGACCCGCTGCCCTTGGCCGACCTCGTCGTCAACAACGGCGGCTCGCCCGCCGAGCTCCAGCGGCGGGTGCGCGACGCATGGCGGGACTGGCTGCGCCCCTACGCCTCGAACCTCCTCCGGGGCGAGCGGACGCGCGGAGACGACCGGCGTCCGAGCCGGCACGAGCTCGGCCGGGCCGTCGCCCGGCTCAACTATTGGGGGGTGGGCGCCCGTCGGCGCGGCGACGGGATCGTCGCGCCCGCGCCCGTCGATCGGAAGGCCGTGCTGCGCGCCGGCTTCGTCCCCGCGGCGGAGGGCCCGGCGGCCTTCGTCTCGGCCAACCCGGCCTGCCGCATCGAGCTCTCGACGGTCCGCGACGGAGCCATGGGGTAGCCTGGCAGCATGAGCAGCCAGACCGAGATCCTCCGAACGGACGCTCCCTTCCGGGTGGTCTCCCAGTACACGCCGTCGGGTGACCAGCCCGCCGCGATAGCCGAACTGGCCGAGCGCATCGACGCGGGGGAGAAGGACGTGGTCCTCCTCGGCGCGACGGGCACGGGCAAGTCGGCCACCGCCGCCTGGCTGATCGAACGGGTTCAGCGCCCCACCCTCGTCATCGAGCCGAACAAGACGCTGGCCGCCCAGATGGCCACCGAGTTCCGCGAGCTCATGCCGGACAACGCGGTCGAGTACTTCGTCTCCTACTACGACTACTACCAGCCGGAGGCGTACGTCCCGCAGACGGACACCTTCATCGAGAAGGACTCGTCCATCAACGACGAAGTCGAACGCCTCCGCCACTCCGCGACCAACTCGCTGCTGACCAGGCGCGACACCGTCGTCGTCGCGTCCGTCTCCTGCATCTACGGCCTGGGCACGCCCGAGGAGTACGTGGAGCGGATGGTCCTGCTGCGCGTCGGCCAGCGGCTCGACCGCGACGACCTCCTGCGGACCTTCGTCGGCATGCAGTACGTGCGCAACGACATCTCCTTCGTCCGCGGGACGTTCCGGGTCAGGGGGGACACCGTCGAGATCATCCCCGTCTACGAGGAGCTGGCGATCCGCATCGAGTTCTTCGGGGACGAGATCGACTCCATCAGCCTCCTCCACCCCGTGACGGGCACCGTCATCCGCCGGACGGAGACCGCCCACGTCTTCCCGGCCTCGCACTACGTGGCGGGCCCCGAGCGCATGGCGCGCGCCTTGACGGGGATCGAGGACGAACTGGCGGAGAGGCTGGAGGCGCTGCGAGCGCAAGGCAAGCTCCTGGAGGCCCAGCGCCTTCAGATGCGCACGACCTACGACGTGGAGATGATGCGCAACATCGGCTCCTGCGCGGGGATCGAGAACTATTCGCGGCACATCGACGGGCGCGGGCCGGGCACGCCGCCGCACACCCTACTCGACTACTTCCCCGAGGACTTCCTCCTGATCGTCGACGAGTCCCACGTGACGGTCCCCCAGATCGGGGCCATGTTTGAGGGCGACGCCTCCCGCAAGCGCACGCTCGTCGAATACGGGTTCCGCCTGCCCTCCGCCCTGGACAACCGGCCGCTGACGTGGGACGAATTCCTGGAGCGCGTCGGCCAATCCGTCTACCTGTCGGCGACACCCGGGAAGTACGAACTCGAGCACTCCGACGGGGTCGTCGAGCAGATCATCCGGCCGACCGGCCTCGTCGACCCCCTCGTGGTCGTCAAACCGACCGAGGGGCAGATCGACGACCTGCTCGGGCAGATCAAGGACCGAGTGGAGCGCGACGAGCGCGTGCTCGTGACCACCCTGACGAAGAAGATGGCCGAGGACCTCACCGACTACCTGGCCGAACGCGGCGTCAAGGTCGAATACCTCCACTCCGACGTCGACACGCTACGCCGGGTCGAGCTGCTGCGCGAGCTCAGGCTCGGCTCCTTCGACGTGCTCGTCGGCATCAACCTGCTGCGCGAGGGCCTGGACCTTCCCGAGGTCTCGCTCGTGGCCATCCTCGACGCCGACAAGCAGGGCTTCCTCCGTTCGACGACGTCCCTCATCCAGACCATCGGGCGCGCCGCCCGCAACGTCTCCGGCGAAGTCCACATGTACGCCGACTCGATCAGCTCCAACATGCGCGAGGCCATCGACGAGACCAACCGCAGGCGCGCCAAGCAGATCGCCTTCAACGAGGAGCACGGGATCGACCCGCAGCCGCTGCGCAAGAAGATCGCGGACGTCACCGACATGCTCGCCCGCGAGGACGTCGACACCGCCGAGCTCCTGGAGGGTGGATACCGCCAGGAGAAGGGGGCGGGCGTGCGCGAGCGGGCCCGGGACGAGGGCGGCCGCGACCTCGTGGCGCTCATCGAGGAGCTCACGGACCTCATGCACGAGGCCGCCTCCTCCCTGAAGTTCGAGCTCGCCGCCCGCTACCGGGACGAGATCAAGGGCCTCAAGAGCGAACTGTGGCATTCCCAGCAAGCCCAGAAGTAGCCTGACCCCGATCGCGATCCGCGCCGCCCCGGCTGTGCCGCTGCGTATCGAATCCCACAGGCCGGAGCCGGGCGTCCGAGAGCGGAGACGGCGACGGTCCCGTAGAATCGGCGACGGAGGGGAGTATTCCCACCCAACATCGGTTCGTCATCACGGAAAGCTCCCGGGCCGAGGCCAGCGATGGCGGGAAGAGACCTCCGGTGGCCCACGACGACCGGAGGAATGCGGACGCGATGCTCTCTTCTCTCATGCTCAACGCCCCCAAGGACAATACGCTCGACATGCAGGTGCACATGTGGGAGTGGAGCGTCTTCGGCGCGCTCGTCGTCGGGCTGATCGGAATGGATCTCATGATCCACCTGCGCAGGCCCCACGAGCCGACCATGAGGGAGTGCACCCGCTGGCTCGTCTTCTACGTCAGCCTGGCGGCGCTCTTCGGCCTGTACACGACGGTCAGGCACTCGCCCCACTTCGCCTACGAATACTTCTCGGCCTACTTCACGGAGTATTCGCTGTCCATCGACAACATCTTCATCTTCATCATCATCATCGCCTCGTTCCGCGTGCCCCGCAAACACCAGCAGAAGGTGCTTCTGTGGGGGATCGTCATCGCCCTGGCCCTCCGCCTGATCTTCATCCTGCTGGGCGCCGCGCTCCTGGAGAGCTTCTCGGGGCTCTTCTTCCTCTTCGCGGCCTTCCTCCTGTGGACCGCGTGGAGCCAGGCGCGCCAGGGACTCCAGGACCCGGCGGAGCACCAGGAGGACGAGGAGTACAAACCCAACGGCTTCGTGCGGGCCGCGGAGAGGATATTCAGGGTCACCGACGGGTTCGTCGGCGACAGGATGGTGGTCCGCCGCAACCGCCGGACGTACGTCACGCCGTTCTTCCTGTGCATCGTCTCCATCGGATCGGCCGACCTCATGTTCGCGCTCGACTCGATACCCGCCTCCTTCGGCCTGACGGGCCAGCCCTTCATCATCTTCGCGGCGAACGCCTTCGCCCTCATGGGCCTGCGCCAGCTGTTCTTCCTCGTCGGCGGCCTGCTCCAACGCCTTGTCTATCTGCACTACGGCTTGGCGGCCATCCTGGGGTTCATCGGCGTGAAGCTCCTCGTCGAGGCATGCCACGGCCAAGGATGGCTCCGAAGCGTCCCCGAGATCGAGCCTCTGACGTCCCTGGGGGTCATCGTCGTGGTCCTGACCGTCACGGTGGCCGCCTCGCTCGCCGCCTCCCGGCGTCGCGACAAACGGGGGACGGCCCGGCCGGAGGCTGGAGGCGACGGACAGCCCTGAGGGCGGGTCACTCCGGGCTCGACGGCGATCCGCGGACGCTCGGCGGGCGTGCCGAGCGTCCGCGCGTGGCCTCAGCGGCTCACTGCCAGGGGCCGATGACAGGCTTCCACACGCGGGCCGTGCGGTTCTCGATCACGCCGAGCCTGAGGAAGGGGTCCCCGGCCAGCGCGCCGAGGCCGTCTTCGGGGCCGTCCGCCCTGACCACCAGGAGGGCGCCGTTCGATCCGAGCGGGCCCGAGGCCAGTAGCCTGCCCGCTTCGTACAGCTCGCGCAGATGGGCGCGGTGGAGGGGACGGTTCTCGGCGATGACGTCGGCCTTCGAGTCGTCGTAGACGTATTCGACTGCGATGATGGACATGCCACCAGCCTAGCGCCGCGACGGGGCGCCGGCGGCTCGGAGCCTGCGGTCCGAGGCCCCGAGCCCGTTCTGTGATGAACCAGCCTGCCAAGACACATGGCACTTTCCTCTTCTCCACGTAGAATATCGGCCGTGAAAGATCGAATCCTTGTTCAAGGGGCTCGCGAGCACAATCTCAAAGACATCACCATCGAGCTGCCTCGCGACCGGATGATCGTCTTCACGGGTCTGTCCGGCTCGGGGAAGTCCTCGCTGGCCTTCGACACGATCTTCGCAGAGGGCCAGCGCCGGTACGTCGAGTCCCTGAGCTCCTACGCCCGCCAGTTCCTCGGCCAGATGGACAAGCCGGACGTCGACCTCATCGAGGGGCTCTCACCCGCCGTCTCGATCGACCAGAAGTCCACCAACCGCAATCCCCGCTCGACCGTCGGCACGGTCACCGAGGTCTACGACTACCTTCGCCTCCTGTTCGCCCGCGCAGGCGTCCAATACTGCCCCGTGTGCGACGAGAGGATCCAGGCGCAGACCGCCCAGCAGATAGTCGACAGGGTGCTCTCCCTGGAGGAGGGGACCCGGTTCCAGGTGCTGGCCCCCGTGGTCCGCGGCAGGAAGGGCGAGTACTCCGAGCTGTTCGCCCAACTCGCCTCCGAGGGCTTCACCAGGGCGAGGGTGGACGGCGACGTCGTCCGCCTCGACGACCCGCCGCGCCTGGAGAAGAAGCTGCGCCACGACGTCGACGTCGTGGTCGACCGCCTGGTGGTCCGCGACGGCATCGGCTCGCGCCTCAACGACTCGGTGGAGACCGCTCTGCGCCTGGCCGACGGCCTCGTGACCATCGAGCGGGTCGACCTGGAGGCCGACGACCCGGCCCGGGAGCGCCGTTACTCCGAGAGGAGGTCCTGCCCCAACGACCATCCCCTCGCCCTGGAGGAGATCGAGCCGCGCACCTTCTCCTTCAACGCCCCCTACGGCGCCTGCCCGGAATGCGACGGCATCGGCTCGCGGCTGGTGGTCGATCCCGAACTCGTCGTCCCGGACCCGGCGCTGACCCTCCGCGAGGGGGCCGTCGCCCCGTGGACCAGCCACCAGGACTTCTTCACCCGTCAGCTCGAGAGCCTGGGGGAGGACCTCGGCTTCGACGTCGACACCCCGTGGAAGGACCTCCCCGAGCCGGCCCGCGAGGCCATCCTCTCCGGCAAGGACTACAAGGTGCGCGTGACCTACCGGAATCGCTGGGGCAAGGAGCGGACCTACGGGACGGGCTTCGAGGGCGTGCTCTCCTACGTCATGCGCAAGCACGACGAAACCGAATCCGACTGGTCGCGCGAACGCTACGAAGGATACATGCGCACCATCGCCTGTCCGGCCTGCAAGGGGGCGCGCCTGCGCCCCGAAGTCCTCGCGGTGCGCATCGACGGGCGCAACATCGACGACGTCTGCCAGCTGTCGATCGCCGAAGCCAAGGAGTTCGCCGACACCGTCAGGCTCACCGAACGCCAGGCCCAGATCGCCGCGCAGGTCCTCAAGGAGGTCAGGCTCCGCCTGGGGTTCCTCGTGGACGTCGGGCTCACCTACCTGTCGCTGGCCCGCGGCGCCGCCACCCTCTCGGGCGGGGAGGCCCAACGCATCCGACTCGCCACGCAGATAGGGTCGGGGCTCGTCGGCGTCCTCTACGTGCTCGACGAGCCCTCCATCGGCCTGCACCAGCGCGACAACGCCCGGCTCATCGCGACGCTGACGAAGCTGCGGGACCTGGGCAACACGCTGATCGTCGTCGAACACGACGAGGAGACCATCCGGATGGCCGACTGGGTCGTGGACATCGGCCCGGGAGCGGGCGAGCTCGGCGGCGAAGTCGTCTACTCGGGCCCGGGCGAGGGCCTGGCCGACTGCGCCGAGTCCGTCACCGGGCAGTACCTGGCCGGCGAGAGGTCCATCGCCGTGCCCGCCGGGCGGCGCACCCCGGACGAGGCGCGTCGCCTGACAGTCCTCGGCGCCCGCGAGAACAACCTGAAGGACATCCGCGTCGACTTCCCGCTCTCGTGCCTCATCGCGGTCACGGGGGTGTCGGGGTCCGGGAAGTCCACGCTGGTCAACCAGATCCTCTACGAAGCCCTGGCCAGGAAGCTCAACGGCGCGCACACCGTCCCCGGACGGCACACGTCCGTGACGGGCGCGGACGGGCTCGACAAGGTCGTCCACGTCGACCAGTCGCCCATCGGGCGCACGCCGCGCTCCAACCCCGCCACGTACACGGGCGTGTGGGACAAGGTTCGCTCGCTCTTCGCCCAGACCGCAGAGGCCAAGGTGCGCGGGTACGGCCCCGGCCGATTCTCCTTCAACGTCAAGGGAGGCCGGTGCGAGGCCTGCCGGGGGGACGGGACGATCAAGATCGAGATGAACTTCCTGCCCGACGTCTACGTCCCCTGCGAGGTCTGCCAGGGCGCGCGATACAACCGCGAGACCCTCGAAGTCTCCTACAACGGCAAGAACGTGCGGGACGTCCTGAGCATGACGATCCACGAGGCCCGCGAGTTCTTCGAACCGATCGGCTCGATCACCCGCCATCTGGCCACCCTCGAATCCGTGGGCCTCGGCTACGTCCAGCTGGGCCAGAGCGCCACGACGCTCTCGGGCGGGGAGGCCCAGCGGGTCAAACTCGCCTCCGAGCTGCACCGGCGCTCCTCGGGGCGCACGGTCTACATCCTCGACGAGCCGACCACGGGCCTGCACTTCGAGGACGTGCGCAAACTCCTGGCCGTGCTCCAGTCGCTCGTGGACAAGGGCAACACGGTGATCGTCATCGAGCACAACCTCGACGTCATCAAGTCCGCCGACTGGATCGTCGACATGGGGCCGGAAGGCGGATCGGGCGGAGGGCTGGTCGTCGCCGAGGGGACCCCCGAGCAGGTCGCCGAGGCCGAGGGCTCCCACACCGGGCGGTTCCTCGCGCCGCTGCTCAGGCAGCCGCTGTTGAGACGATAGGCCGATGGCGGACCCCGCGAGCTATCGTCCGGCCCCCGGTGCGATCCCCACCGACCCGGGCGTCTACCGCTTCGTCGACGGCGAGGGGCGGGTCCTCTACGTCGGCAAGGCGAAGAGCCTGCGGGCGCGCCTGTCGAGCTACTTCCAGGACCCCGGGGCGCTCTCGCCGCGCATCCGGCAGATGGTCCACACGGCGGAGGGCGTCGAATGGGTCGTGGTGGGCTCCGAGGTCGAGGCCCTGACGCTGGAGTATTCGTGGATCAAGGAGTACACGCCCCGCTTCAACGTGGTCTTCCGCGACAACAAGTCCTACCCCTACCTGGCGATCTCGGTCTCCGAGGAGTTCCCGAGGGTGTGGGTCACGCGGCAGGAGCACCGCCGAGGGACCCGCTACCTGGGGCCGTACACGAAGGTCTGGGCGATCCGCGACACCCTCGACCAACTCCTGACCGTCTTCCCCATGCGATCCTGCGCCAAGACGCAGTTCAACCAGTCGCAGCGAACGGGCCGGCCCTGCCTGTACGGGCATATCGGACGCTGCGCGGCGCCGTGCGTGGGGCGGATCGACGCGGCCGGGCACCGCGACATCGTCGACGGGCTCATCCGGTTCATGGAGGGCGACAACGGCCCGGCCATCGCCGAGCGGAAGAGGGCGATGGCCCAGGCCGCCGCGAACGAGGAGTACGAGACCGCCGCCCGGTACCGCGACGAGATCGCTGCCCTGGAGGCCGTCAACGAACGCAACGCCGTGGTCTTCTCCGAGGACCTCGACGCCGACGTCTTCGGCGTGGCCTTCGACGAGCTCGAGGCCTCCGTCCAGGTGTTCTACGTGCGGGGAGGCCGCATCAGGGGCCAGCAGGCCTGGATCTCCGACGAGATCGCCGGGCTGGACGCGGCCGAGATCGTCTCCTTCCTCCTCCTCCAGGTCTACGGCTCGGTGCAGCCCGGCCGCCCGCCGGCGGCCCGGGAGGGGTCGCGCAGCGTCGACGACCGCGCCCACACGCCTCTGGGGGCGATCCCCTCGCAGATCTGGGTTCCGGCCCTGCCCGGGGACCGCCTCCAGCTGGAGGCCTGGCTGGCGGAGCGGCGCGGGGGGGCCGTGCGCTTGAAGAACCCCCGGCGGGGGGACAAGGCCAGGCTCGCCGAAACCGTCCGGCTCAACGCCGTCCAGGCCCTCCAACGCCACAAGCTCGCCCGGGCCGGGGACATCACCGTGCGGTCGCAGGGCCTCGAGGAGCTCAGGCTCGCCCTGGATCTGGAGCGCGCCCCGCTGCGCATCGAGTGCTACGACGTGTCCCACACGCAGGGCACCCACCAGGTCGCATCGATGGTGGTCTTCGAGGACGGCCTGGCCAAGAAGCCGGACTACCG
>NZ_KE951417.1:79765-93990 GCF_000466165.1 Actinobaculum sp. oral taxon 183 str. F0552 | reverse complement strand
GCACCCACCAGGTCGCATCGATGGTGGTCTTCGAGGACGGCCTGGCCAAGAAGCCGGACTACCGCCACTTCAACGTGCGCGGCCCCGAGGGCGAGGGCGCACCCGACGACACCGCCGCTATGGACGAGGTCCTGCGCCGCCGCTTGACGCGCTTAGTCGCGGGGGCGGCCGGGGACGACGCGGGCGGCGCGGAGGACGCCGACGCCCAAGCGGATCCGCCGGCTGCGGGAGCCGAGGGCGTGGCCGCCGCCGAAGACCTCGCCGACGCAGCCGGGCGGGAGGCGGCCGGGGAGCCCGCCAAGGCCCGGCGCTTCGCCTACAGGCCGGACCTCATCCTCGTCGACGGCGGGCTCGCGCAGGTCAACGCCGCCCAGCGGGTGGTCGAGGAGACGGGGGCCGACGTGCGGATCGCCGGACTGGCCAAACGCCTCGAGGAAGTGTGGGTGCCCGGCGAGGAGTTCCCCGTCATCCTGCCCCGGACGTCCCCGGCTCTGCGCCTCCTCCAGCAGCTGCGCGACGAATCGCACCGCTTCGCCATCGCCTTCCACCGCAGGAAGAGGTCGAAGGCCATGACGCGCTCGTCCTTGGACGCGGTCGCCGGGCTCGGCCCCGCCAAGCAGAAGGCCCTCCTGGCGGCCTTCGGGAGCGTGGCGAAGATCAAGCGGGCCACCGTCGAGGACCTCGAGTCCGTGCGGGGGATCGGCCCTTCCCTCGCACGCGCCATCGTCGAGCATTTCCGGTCCGGGGCTTCGGATCCGGGTGCTAGACCTGTGGCATGATGAACCCATGGACGACATCAACGACTCGGGCCTCATCCCCGTCGGCATCCCCCAGCAGGACGAGGAGGCCTCGCTGCCGCACGCGGAGCTGCCCGAACTACTCGTCATCACGGGGATGTCGGGGGCCGGCCGAACGCGCGCGGCCGACACGCTCGAGGACCTCGACTGGTACGTCGTGGACAACCTGCCTCCCCGCCTGCTGCGAGCCCTGGCCAGGATGATGACGCCCGACGGGGGAGTCCACAGGCTCGCCGTCGTGGTCGACGTCCGCTCGCGGGAGTTCTTCGCAGAGCTCGTCTCCATCCTCGACGAGCTGCACGAGAGCGGGCTCGCCTACAGGGTCCTGTTCCTGGACTGCGACGACGACGACCTCGTCAAGCGCTACGAAAGCGTCCGGCGCCCCCACCCCCTCCAGGGGGACCGCAGGCTCCTGGACGGCATCCAGGAGGAGCGCGAGCTTCTGAAGACCCTGCGGACGCGCTCCGACATCCTCATCGACACGAGCGGGTACTCCGTGCACGACCTCGCCCGGAAGATCCGCGCGCTCGTCGCCGACGAAGGCCAGTCGGACATCCGACTGACGGTCATGTCCTTCGGGTTCAAATACGGCCTTCCGCTGGACGCCGACAACGTCGTCGACGTGCGCTTCCTGCCCAACCCCTACTGGGTCTCGGAGCTGAGGCACCTGACGGGCAAGGACTCGCCGGTGGCGAACTTCGTCCTGAACAAGGCGGGGGGCCAGGGCTTCGTCGAACGGTACACGGCTCTGCTCACGGACATCCTCCAAGGCTACACCCGCGAGCTCAAGCCCTTCGTGACGATCGGCATCGGGTGCACGGGCGGCAAGCACCGCTCCGTGGCCATCGCCGAGGCGATCTCCGAGAGGCTTCGGGCCGGCGGCAGGGCCGTCCGCACGATACACAGAGATTTGGGGCGGGAATGACGCAGATTCGCAGAGGCTTCTACGGGCCCAGAGTCGTGGCCTTCGGCGGCGGGCACGGTCTGTCCGCCAGCCTGTCCGCGCTGCGCCTGATGACCCAGAACGTCACCGCCGTGGTCACCGTCGCCGACGACGGCGGCTCCTCCGGGCGCCTGCGCGAGGAATTCGGCGTGCTGCCGCCGGGGGACATGCGGATGGCGCTCTCCGCCCTGTGCGACGACGGCGAATGGGGCCAGACCTGGCGGGACGTCCTCCAGCACCGGTTCATGTCCGAGGGGCCCATGAACGGCCACGCCCTGGGCAACCTCCTGATCCTGGCCCTGTGGGAGCACTTCGGGGAGTCCGTGACGGCGCTGGACTGGGTCGGGCAGCTCCTCGACATCAAGGGCAGAGTCCTGCCCATGTCCTCGACCCCGCTGGAGATCGAGGCCGTGGTCGACGGCGACGGCGGCCGCACGACCGTCCGCGGCCAGGTGGCGGTGGCCACTTCCACGGGCCACGTCCACCACGTCGCCGTCATCCCCAAGAACCCCCCGGCCCAGGCGGAGGCCCTCGTCGCCGTCGAGGAGGCCGACTGGGTGATCCTCGGACCGGGGTCCTGGTACACCTCGGTGATCCCGCACCTGCTGGTGCCCGAGCTCCGCGAGGTCCTGCGCACGACGAAGGCGAAGCGCGCCCTGACTCTCAATCTCAACGCGGAGAAGGAGACGCAGGGGATGAGCGCGGCCGACCACATCCGGACCGTCTGCTTCCACGCCCCGGGCCTGAAGCTGGACGTCATCCTCGCCGACCCGTCGAGCATCGACGACATCGACGAGACGGAGCGCGCCGCGGTCGAGTGCGGCGCCCAGCTCATGCTCAGGCAGGTTAGAATGAGCGACGGGTCGGCTCGGCACGATCCCCTCAGGCTCGCGGCCGCGTACCGCGACGCCTTCGAAGGCGTGTTCGGAGACGTCTTCGACGCGGACTAGTCCCCCTACAGCACACGGAAGACAATCACGATATTCATGCCCGCACTCACACAACTGGCAAAGGACGAGCTCTCCCACATCCGGTCCCGCATGCTGTCGAGCGTCATCGCCGAGGTCTCGACGATGTTCCGGTTCGCGGGCGGGCTGCAGATCGCCAACGGCAAGGTGGCGCTCCACGCGGAGCTGAGCCATCCGGGCAGCGCCAAGCACCTGTGGGACCTGGCGGCCCAGGCGTTCAGCGTCGAGCCCGAGCTCCTGACGGTCTCCTCGTCCATGCGCCAGAACCACTTCCTCGTCCGCATCACCCGCAACGGAGAGCGCGTGGCCCGCAGGCTCGGCCTCCTGGACACCTACGGGCGTCCGGTGCGCGGCCTGCCGCCGTCGATCGT
Source organism: Actinobaculum sp. oral taxon 183 str. F0552 (assembly GCF_000466165.1). GTDB lineage: Bacteria > Actinomycetota > Actinomycetes > Actinomycetales > Actinomycetaceae > Peptidiphaga. The sequence goes on along the minus strand of NZ_KE951417.1, from coordinate 90,911 downwards.
CGGCGGATCGAAGGCAGACGGCGCGGCTGCGTGGCGGGGGGCGTTCCTCGCCCGGGGGTCCCTCCTGGAGCCCGGGCGCAACGCCTCGCTGGAGGTCGTGTGCCCGAGCCTGGAGTCCGCCTACGCCCTCGGCGGGCTCGCGCGCCGCATGGAGATCTCCTACCGGGCCCGCGAATCGCGCGGGGCGCACCGGGTGGACATCCGCGAAGGCGACGCCATCGCGGAGATGCTCACCCGCATGGGCGCCAACGACGCCGTCATCCGATGGGAGGAACTGCGCGTGGAGAGGGAGGTCCACGGCTCGGCCAACAGGCTGGCGAACTTCGACGACGCCAACATGCGGCGGTCGGCCGACGCCGCCGTCGTCGCCGTCATCCGCGTCAAACGTGCTTTCGAGATCCTGGGGGAGGACGTGCCGGAGAACCTGCGGGAGGCCGGCGAGTTCCGCATCAAGTACCCCGAAGACTCCCTCAACCTGCTCGGCGAGAGGCTCAGTCCACCTGCGACGAAGGACGCGGTCGCCGGGCGCCTGCGGCGCCTGAACACGATGGCGGACAAGCGTGCGGCCGAACTGGGCGTTCCCTCCACGCTCGAGGCGGCAAGAAACGCCGGGCACAGCGCTTGAGAGCCTGGGACCTTTTTCGTGTCCGAACCACCGTCGGATATTTCGTGTGGGAAAGCTCGCATCTCGCAAAGCGGGAGTCCTGTGCACCGCTTTCCCCGCCCGATAGAATGAGCACGTTGGCCGGACGGCTCAGTCCGGCGTAAATGGCCGCACAGCGGCCCAAGCACGTGCATGAATGCACACAGGGAGGATACAGAGTGACCATTAAAGTTGGCATTAACGGCTTCGGCCGCATTGGACGCAACTTCACCCGCGCCGCACTCGCCCAGGGTGCCGACATCGAGATCGTTGCGGTCAACGACCTGACCGACAACAAGACGCTCGCGCACCTGCTCAAATACGACTCGATCCTCGGCAAACTCGACGAGGACGTCACCTACAGCGAAGATTCGATCACCGTCGGCGGCAAGGTCATCAAGGCCCTCGAAGAGCGCGACCCCACCAAGCTCCCCTGGGGCAAGCTCGGCGTCGACGTCGTCATCGAGTCGACCGGCCGCTTCACCGACGCCAACGCGGCGAAGGCCCACCTCGATGCGGGCGCCAAGAAGGTCATCATCTCCGCCCCCGCGAAGAATGAGGACGCCACCTTCGTCATCGGCGTAAACGAAGCCGACTACGATCCCGCCAAGCACAACATCGTTTCCAACGCCTCCTGCACGACCAACTGCCTCGCGCCGCTGGCCAAGGTTCTCAACGACGAGTTCGGCATCGTCAAGGGTCTCATGACGACGATCCACGCCTACACCGCCGACCAGAACCTCCAGGACGGCCCGCACAAGGACCTGCGCCGCGCCCGCGCCGCCGCCCTGAGCATCATCCCGACCAAGACGGGCGCCGCCCAGGCGGTCGCCCTGGTCCTGCCCGAGCTCAAGGGCAAGTTCGACGGCTACGCTCTGCGCGTTCCGACCCCGACCGGCTCGGTCACCGACCTCACCTTCGAGGCCGCCAAGCCGGTGTCGGTCGAGTCCGTCAAGGCCGCGGTCAAGAAGGCCGCCGAAGGCCCCCTCAAGGGCATTCTCGCCTACACCGAGGATCCGATCGTCTCCAAGGACATCGAGACCGACCCGCATTCCTCGATCTTCGACGCAAGCCTGACCAAGGTCATCGGCAACCAGGTGAAGGTCGTCTCCTGGTACGACAACGAGTGGGGATACTCCAACCGCCTCGTCGACCTCGCCGTCCTTGTGGGCTCGAAGCTCTGACCCGATGAGCTGACGCCGGTGCCCGCACACGCCCCCAGCGTGTGCGGGCACCCGTTTTCGTGAAAGGAACACAATGAGGACTATCGATTCTCTCGGCGACCTCGCCGGGAAGAGGGTCTTCGTCCGGTCCGACTTCAACGTGCCGCTCGACGAGGACCGCAACATCACCGACGACGGCCGCATCCGCGCCGCCCTGCCCACGCTCAAGCGCCTGCTCGACGCCGGCGCCCGGGTCGTGGTCGCCGCGCATCTCGGCCGCCCGAAGGGCACGGTCAAGCCCGAATTCTCCTTGGCCCCGGTCGCGGCCCGCCTGTCCGAGCTCCTGGGAGTCGACGTGCCGCTGGCGGCCGACACCGTCGGGGCCGACGCCCACGCGAAGGCGGACGCCCTGAAGGACGGAGAGATCGTCCTTTTGGAGAACGTCCGCTTCGACCCGCGCGAGGCCTCCAAGGTGGACGCCGAGCGCGAGGAGCTCGCCAAGGAGTACGCAGCTCTGGCCGACGCCTTCGTCTCCGACGGCTTCGGAGTCGTCCATCGCAAGCAGGCGTCAGTCTACGACGTGGCCAAACTGATTCCGTCGGCCGCCGGCGAGCTGGTCTTCAAGGAGATCGACTCGCTCTCCCGGGCCACGAAGGACCCCGAGCGGCCCTACACGGTGGTGCTCGGCGGCTCGAAGGTCTCCGACAAGCTCGGCGTCATTGAGAACCTGCTGGACAAGGCCGACCGCCTCCTCATCGGCGGCGGTATGGCCTACACCTTCCTCCTGGCCAAGGGATACGAGGTGGGGACGTCCCTGCGCGAGGACGACCAGGTCGCCACGGCGGCCGACTACCTGAAGAAGGCCGAGGAGAACGGCGTCGAGCTGCTGGTCCCGGTCGACGCGGTGGTCGCCCCCCTCTTCGCGGCCGACGCCACCCCCACGATCGTCGCGGCGGAGGAGATCCCGTCCGATCAGATGGGCCTGGACATCGGCCCCAAAACGGCGGCCGTCTATTCGGCGGCCATCGCCGATTCGAAGACCATCGTGTGGAACGGCCCCATGGGCGTCTTCGAGTTCGAGGCCTTCGCCAACGGCACCAAGGCCATCGCCAAGGCGATGGAGGACACTGCGGGCTTCACCATCGTCGGCGGCGGCGACTCTGCGGCGGCCGTGCGCAACCTCGGCTTCGACGAGGCGAAGTTCTCGCACATCTCCACTGGAGGCGGCGCCTCCCTCGAGTTCCTCGAGGGCAAGGAACTGCCCGGAATCGTCGTTCTGGAGGGCTGACATGGCACGCATACCATTGATGGCGGGCAACTGGAAGATGAACCTCGACCACCTCCAGGCCAACCAGCTCGTCCAGAAGCTCGCGTGGACGCTCGGCGACCTCGGCCATGACTACAGCAAGGTCAACGTGGCCGTCATCCCGCCGTTCACGGACATCCGCTCCGTGCAGACCGTGGTCGAAGCCGACCAGCTGTCGATCCGCTACGGCGCCCAGGACGTTTCGACCCACGACGACGGCGCCTACACCGGCGAGATCTCCACGAACATGCTCGTCAAGCTCGGCTGCACCTACGCGGTGGTCGGCCATTCGGAGCGGCGCGAATACCATGGGGAGACGAACGAGCTCATCGGCGCCAAGGCCAAGAAGGCGCTCGAGGCGGGCCTGACCCCGATCGTCTGCTGCGGCGAGGCGCTCGACGTGCGCAAGGAGGGCCGCCAGGTCGAGTACGTGATCGGCCAGATCGACGCCATGTTCGCGGACCTGACCGGCGAGCAGGTCGCCGCGTCCGTGGTCGCCTACGAGCCCATCTGGGCCATCGGCACGGGCGAGGTCGCCACCCCCGACGACGCCCAGGAGGTCTGCGGCGCCATCCGCGGCCGGATCGCCGAGCTGTACGACGGCGCGATCGCGAATGCGGTCCGCATTCAGTACGGCGGCTCGGTCAAGTCCTCGAATGTCGTGGACATCATGGCCCAGCCCGACGTCGACGGCGCGCTCGTCGGCGGCGCGAGCCTGAAGGCCGAGGAGTTCGCCAAGATCGTCACCTACTACGAGAAGTAGCCGCACGAGGTGGGCGCCGCCTCGTGCGGCGCCCACTCTCTCCGCTATGCTTGGAGCGCTCCGGGACGCGAGGAGCCGGGCGGGGCCCGGCCGTCTGCCGGACGCACGCCGCAATCGAACGAACGCCGTCGGCTCCACGAGAGGCGCGGGAAGGAACACACGGTGCACATACTGCTGATCATCTGCGAGGTTCTGCTCGTCATCACGAGCATCCTGCTGGTTCTGTCGATCCTTCTGCACAAAGGCAAGGGCGGCGGCATCTCCGACATGTTCGGCGGCGGCATTTCGACGTCGATGCGTTCGTCGGGCGTCGCCGAACGGAACCTCAACTACATCACCGTCGTCGTCGCGATCATCTGGGCGATCGTCATCGTGCTCATCGGTCTGATCGTCCGATTCAGTTAGCGATGCCGGCGCAAGCCGGGGGAAGCGGAAGGGCCGCCTGCAAGGGCGGCCCTTCGCGTGCGCACGCGGCTGGCAGGCGACGTCGGCCGGCGGCTTATCGGTGGAGACCGGTCCGCGGACCCGCCGGCGACGCCTTCAGGCGGGCAGGGAGTCCAAGTCGACGCGCTCCAGCCCGACCTTCAGGACCTCCTCGTAGGCGGTGTCCGGAGTCATCTCGCGCAGCTCTTCGATGAGCTTGGACTCCATGGTCCTCATGGGGAGGTTGACTCTCTGCACCGCCCGGCCGGGCCGGACCATGTCGCCGAAGTCCGAGCCGAGGGGGCGGTCCAGCCGGAGCTCTCCCGAATCACGGAACAGGCTGACCCCGTTGACCGCCTGTCCCCGCTCGTGGTCGATCCCCACGCTCGCGTCCAGGCGCAGGGCGAGCCACGCCGCCAGGAGCACGACCGCCGGATGGGCGGAGTTGCCGCGGACGACGGCCGACGTCACCTGCTCGCACGGGGGCTCGTCGAGCATCGCGGCGAGGTGATTGCGCCAGAAGGTCACCCCCGTCCAGGCGAGGTCGGTGTCGCCGGGGGAGTGTCCGTCGCGGATGCGCCGCAGGCTTTCGGCCGCCGGCGTCCCCGAATTCTGGGAGGTGGTTATGCGACGTTGGGCCATCGCGCCGATGGGCATGCCCGCGGGGAACGCCGGAGCGTCCTGCACCCACCACACGACCGTGGGCGTGTCGGGCAGGAGCAGCGGGCTGACGAGCGTTTCGAGGTTGTCGGCCGCCCCGCCCCTGCACCGCAGGATGACGATCTCCGAGAGTCCGGCCTCCGCGCCGACGCGGATCTCCGCGTCCAGCCGGGCATCGTCGCCCCCCGTGGCGGGCAGTATCGTGACGATGCGGCACGGGTGGGCTCGAGCCGCCCCCGAGGCGGCGGTGACGGCGTCGCGCAGTCCGCCTTCGTCCTTGGCGACGACGATGAGCGTGAGGACTCGGCCGAGGGCCACGGATCCCACCGTCTCCCGCAGGTCGTCCATCCGCAGGACGATGTCCGCGGACGATGTCGAATTCATGTGGATGATCATCGGGGATTCCTTCCTACGGACGCCGCCAGGCCCTGCCGTCGCGGGCGAGCATGTCGTCGGACGCCGCCGGCCCCCAGCTTCCCGGCGCGTAGGTCGCCAGGGCCTCGGGGTGGGACGTCCAGTAGTCCTCGGCCTCGTCCACGAGCTTCCAGGACAGCTCGATTTCGCGACGGTGCGGGAAGAGGGGCGGATCTCCGAGCAGGACGTCGAGGATGAGCCGCTCGTACGCCTCGGGGGCGTACTCGGTGAAGGCATGCCCGTAGGCGAAGTCCATGGTGACGTCGCGCAGACGCATCGCCGACCCGGGGACTTTCGAACCCATCTTGAAGGTCATGCCCTCGTTGGGCTGCACGTGGACGACGAGCGCGTTGTGCCCCAGGCCGTCCGTGGAAGGGAAAGGCAGGAAGGGCGGGTACTTGAAGACCACCGCGATCTCGCTGACGCGCCGCCCGAGCCGTTTGCCCGCACGCAGGTAGAAGGGGACCCCCGACCATCGCCTGGTCTCGATGCCGAGCCGGAAGGCGGCGTAGGTGTCGGTGATGGAATCGGCGGGGATGCCCTCCTCCTCCTTGTAGCCGCGCTCCCATCGGCCGCCCTGCCAGCCCGAGACGTACTGGGCGCTGACGGCCGACTCGGACACCGGCCCGTAGAATCGGGTCGCCTCCAAGACCTTCTCCTTCTCCAGGCGGAGTGCGCCCGGTTCGAAGGACGTGGGCTCCTCCATCGCGGTCAGGGCCAGCAGTTGGAGGAGGTGGTTCTGGATGACGTCTCGCGCCGCGCCGATTCCGTCGTAGTATCCGGCGCGCGTGCCGATCCCGATGTCTTCGGCCATCGTGATCTGGACGTGGTCGACGTGGGCCGAATTCCACAGCGGCTCGTACAGCTCGTTGCCGAAGCGCAGCGCCAGAAGGTTCTGGACCGTCTCCTTGCCCAGGTAATGGTCGATGCGGAAGACGGAGTCGGGAGGGAAGACCCGCGTGACGATGCCGTCGAGCTCCTTGGCGGACTGCAGATCGTGGCCGAAGGGCTTCTCGATGACGGCGCGGCGCCAGCCGCCGTCGTTCGAATACAGGCCCGCCGCCGCGATCCCGCCCAGGACGGTCGGGAACAGCTCCGGCGGGATCGCCAAGTAGAAGGCGTAGTTGCCGTCGGTGCCCCGTTCGACCGTCATCCGGTCCATGGTCTCGCCCAGCCGCCGGTAGGTGTCGGGATCGTCGTACTGTCCGTGGACGATCCTCAGGCCGGACATGACCTGTTTCAGGCTCGTCTCGGTCACGGCGGTCTTCGCGCCCGCCCTCATGGCGGCCTCGACTCTGTCTGCGAGGCCGTCGTCCACCCGGCGCGCCACGCCGAGGATGGTGAAGGAGGGCGGCAGGAGCCCCCGATTCGCCAGATCGTAGAGGGCCGGAAGGATCTTCCTGCGGGAGAGGTCTCCGGTGATGCCGAAGAGCACGATGCCGCACGGCCCGGCTATGCGTTGGAGTCGGGAATCGGGGACTGCCCGCAGGGGGTTAATGGTCATGCAGTTGCTCCGTGACGGCCCTGATGAGATCGGCCCATGCGATCTCGAATTTCGCGACCCCATCGTATTCCAGTCTGCTGGTCACGTCGGCGAGGTCCACGCCGGCGGCGGCGAGCTCGCCGAGCAGGCTTCGCGCGTCGTCGACGGCGGGGCGGATGGTGTCGCCCCGGAGGTCTCCGTGGTCGGCCACGGCCAGCAGGGTCTTCTCCGGCATCGTGTTGACGACGTGGCGCGAGACGAGCTCGTCGACGTACATCGTGTCGCGGTAGGCCGGGTTCTTCACGCCCGTGGAGGCCCACAGGGGCCGTTGGAGGTTGGCGCCCGCCTCGGCCAGGTCGGCGAAGCGGCGGCCGCCCTCGAAGATGTCGAGGAAGGCGCCGTAGGCTATGCGGGCGTTGGCCACGGCGGCCCGGCCGGCGAGCTCGGCGCGTCCGAGCTCGCCGAGGAGCCGGTCGACCTCCCCGTCCACGCGGGAGACGAAGAAGGAGGCGACCGAGTGGATGCCCGACAGGTCCAGCCCGGCCCGGCGGGCCTTCTCCAGACCGGCCAGGTAGGCCTGGGCGACCTCGACGTAGCGCTCGACTGAGAAGATCAGCGTCGCGTTCACGGAGATCCCCGCGGCGATGGCGTCGGTGATGGCCGGCAAGCCCTCGACCGTCGCGGGGATCTTGATCATGACGTTGGGCCTGTCGACGGTCGCCCACAGCTCCCCGGCCTGTTCGAGGGTCTCGGCCGTGCGGCGCGCCAGGCGGGGATCGACTTCGATGGAGACCCGCCCATCGTAGCCGCCGGTCCTCTCGTACACGTCGAGGAAGAGGTCGCAGGCCTCGCGCACGTCGTCGGTGGTCAGACGTTTGATGACCTCTTCGGGCGAGGCCCCGGAAGACGCCAGCTCGGCGATCGGGGCGGCGTAGTCGGCGGCGCCGGATATGGCGGCCTGGAAGATCGCGGGGTTGGTCGTCACTCCCACGACGTCGTCTTCGCGGATCTTCCGGGCGAGGTCACCCGAGTTCAGGCGTGCGCGGGACAAGTCGTCGAGCCAGATCGACACACCGGACTGTGACAGCTGGGATAGCCTGTCGGACATCGCATTCTCCAATCTTCGGTGCGGGCTTCAGCGCGAGGCTTCGATCGACTCGCGGGCGGCGGCGACCACGGCCTGCACGGTCACCCCGAACTCCTCGAAGAGCTTGCCCGCCGCGGCGGAGGCGCCGAAGTGGTCGATTCCCACGGATCGTCCGGCGTCGCCCACGTATCCGGCCCACCCGAAGGTCGAGCCGGCCTCGACGGAGACGCGCGCCTTGACGTCGGGGAGGATGACGGAGTCGCGGTAGTCCTTGCTCTGTTCGGCGAACCAGTCGAGGCTCGGAAGCGAGACGACCCGGGCTCCGATCCCCTCGGCGGCGAGGGCCTCGCGCGCCTCGACCGCGAGGCAGACCTCGGAGCCGGTGGCGAGGATCTGGACGTCGACCTTGCCCGTCGGGCTGTCGGCGAGGACGTATCCGCCGCGTTTGACGCCCTCGGCGGACGTGCCGTCGAGCACGGGAAGATTCTGCCGGGAGAGGACGAGGCCGGCCGGTCCGGCGTCGCGGCGCTCGATGATTCCCCGCCAAGCCGCGGTCGTCTCGTTGGCGTCGGCCGGCCTGACGACGTCGAGCTGCGGAATGGCGCGGTACGCCCACAGGTGCTCGATGGGCTGATGCGTGGGGCCGTCCTCGCCCACGCCGATCGAATCGTGCGTCCACACGAAGATCGAGGGGACGTTCATGACGGCGGCCAGGCGAACGGCCCCCCGCATGTAGTCGGAGAAGACGAAGAATGTGCCGCCGTAGGCGCGGGTGAGCCCGTGCAGCGCAATCCCGTTGACGATGGCGCCCATGGCGTGTTCGCGGATGCCGAAGTGCAGGGTGCGGCCGTAGACGTTTCCGTCCCAGTCCTCCGAGACGCGGTCCGGGGGCAGGAAGGAGGGCTCGCCCTTCATCGTCGTGTTGTTCGAGCCGGCCAGGTCCGCCGATCCGCCCCACAGCTCGGGAAGGACGGGGGCCAGGGCCGTGAGGACGTTGCCCGAGGCGGCCCGGGTGGACACGGACGTTCCGACCTCGAAGGAGGGCAGCGCGTCCGTCCACCCTTCGGGGAGCTCCTTGGCCACGAGCCTGTCGAGCAGCTTCGAGCGCTCCGGGTTGGCCGCGCGCCACGCCTGGAACTTCTCGTCCCACTCCGCACGCTCGGCCTTGGCGCGCTCGGCGGCCCCTTTGCGGGTGTGGGCGAGGAGGTCCTCGTCAACGTCGAAGGACTTCTCCGGGTCGAAGCCCAGGACCTTCTTCAAGCCGGCGAGCTCCTCGGCGCCGAGCTTCGCGCCGTGGGCGGCGCCGGTTCCCTGCTTCGTGGGGCAGGGCCAGGCCATGATCGTCGACAGGCGGATGAACGAAGGCTTGTCCGTAACCGCCCTCGCCTTCTCGATGGCATCGTAGAGGGCCTCGACGTCCTCCTCGTACTTTCCGCCGCCGTTCGTCCAATCGACGTGCTGGGTGTGCCAGCCATAGGCCTCGTAGCGACCCAGGACGTCCTCGGTGAAAGCGATCTTCGTGTCGTCCTCGATCGAGATGCGGTTGTCGTCCCAAATGACGATGAGGTTGCCCAGGTGCTGCGTTCCCGCGAGCGAGCAGGCCTCGCTGGTCACGCCCTCCTCGAGGTCGCCCTCTCCGGCGATGACGTAGACGTAGTGGTCGAAGGGGGACTGGCCGGCGGGGGCGTCGGGGTCGAGCAGCCCGCGTTCGCGGCGCGAGGCCATGGACATGCCGACGGCGGAGGCCAGGCCCTGGCCGAGCGGGCCGGTCGTGATCTCCACGCCCTTCGTGTGCCCGTACTCGGGGTGGCCCGGCGTGAGCGAGCCCCACGTGCGCAGCGACTTCAGATCCTCCAGCTCCAGGCCGTAGCCCGTGAGGAAGAGCTGGTTGTAGAGGGTGACCGAGGAATGGCCGATCGACAGGACGAAGCGGTCGCGGCCCAACCACGAGGGGTCCGAGGGGTCGTGCCGCATGACCTTGTTGAAGAGCGTGTACGCCAACGGGGCGATCGAGATCGCCGTGCCGGGGTGGCCGTTGCCCGCTTTCTCCACCGCATCCGCGGCCAGAACGCGCGCCGTGTCCGTCGCGCGCCGATCGAGGTCTGTCCATTCAAGCTTCGCCATTGTAAGCCTTTCATCGGGTTGGCCCCGGCCGCTCCGGGACCGTTGAACCAAGCTTAGCCGCCCGTTTTGCTCGCAATCCAGGCTGCGCGCGGATTACGATCGTCTGCTATGGCACGTGTCGCGGCCCGCACTGAGCCCCTCTCAGAGTCGATTTCCCTCGCCCGCGCGGGCGAGCAGTTCCTGGCGCATCTGGCGGTCGAACGGTCGGTGTCCCCCAATACGCTCTCGGCTTACAGATCCGATCTGTCGAAGTACTTCGCCCACCTCGCCTCGCGGGGCAGGGCGGATCTGGCCGGCGTCGAGCGGGAGGACGTGGCCTCCTTCCCCGAGTCGCTCGAGGCGATGGCGGCGGCCTCGGTCGCCCGCAGCCTCGCGGCCGTCAGATCGTTCCACCGCTTCGCCTTCGAGGAGGGCCTGACGGCCGCGAACCCCGCGGGCGACGTGCGGCCCCCGAAACTCGCCTCGCGCCTACCGAAGGCCCTGACCGTCGACCAGGTCGCCTCCCTCATCGAGGCCACGCGCGTGGGCGAGGGGCCCGTGCCCCTCCGCGACTGCGCCCTCGTCGAGCTCCTCTACGGGACGGGGGCCCGAATATCGGAGGCCGTCGGGCTGAGCGGGGACGACCTCGACCTCCCCGGCGCGGCGGTGAGGCTGTTCGGCAAGGGACGCAAGGAACGGGTCGTCCCGCTGGGCGGGTACGCCGTCGAGGCGATGGAGGCCTACCTCGTCCGGGCTCGCCCGGCCCTGGCGTGCCGCGGCCCGGGAACGCCCCTCCTCTTCCTCAACACGCGGGGCAGGCCGCTGTCCCGCCAGAGCGCCTGGGGCGCGCTCCAGGCCGCCGCCGGCCGGGCCGGCCTCCCCGCGCACATCAGCCCTCACACGCTGCGCCACTCCTTCGCCACCCACCTGCTCCAGGGGGGAGCCGACGTGCGGGTGGTCCAGGAGCTGCTCGGCCATTCCTCGGTGACGACCACGCAGATCTACACGCTCGTCGACCGCGACACGGTGCGCGAAGTATACGCGGCAAGTCACCCGAGGGCCTTGACTTAGGTAGGCTGGAGGCGTGACCGATCAAGATGC
>NZ_KE951417.1:50414-79623 GCF_000466165.1 Actinobaculum sp. oral taxon 183 str. F0552 | reverse complement strand
ACACGCTCGTCGACCGCGACACGGTGCGCGAAGTATACGCGGCAAGTCACCCGAGGGCCTTGACTTAGGTAGGCTGGAGGCGTGACCGATCAAGATGCGCTGTTCCCGCCGATCGCCGACGACGAATTCCCGGTTCCCGCCCCGCTCGACTCCCACGGGCCCGCCCGCATCGTGGCGATGTCCAACCAGAAGGGCGGCGTCGGCAAGACGACGACGACCATCAACCTGGCGGCCGCCCTGGCGGCGTACGGGCGGCGCATCCTCATCGTCGACTTCGACCCGCAGGGGGCCGCCAGCGCCGGGCTGGGGATCAACGCCCGGGCCCTGGAGCGGACGATCTACAACGAGCTCATCGCTGCCAAGCCGAATCTCCACGAGGTCATCGTGCCGACGAGCATCGAGAACCTCGACCTCGTGCCCGCCAACATCGACCTGTCGGCCGCCGAGATCGTCCTCATCAACGAAGTCGCCCGGGAGCAGGCGCTCTCGCGGGTCCTGCGCCCGGTCGTCGACGACTACGATCTGGTCATCATCGACTGCCAGCCCTCCCTCGGCCTGCTGACGGTCAACGCCCTCACCGCCGCGCACGGCGTGCTCATCCCCCTGGAGGCCGAGTATTTCGCGATGCGCGGCGTCGCCCTCCTCACCGAGCAGATCGAGCGCGTCCAGGAGCGCCTCAACCCGCGCCTGCAGACCGACGGGGTGCTGCTGACCATGGTCGACACGCGCACGCTGCACTCCCGGGAGGTCGCCAACTCCGTGCGGCAGGGCTTCGGCGACACCGTGTACACGACCTACATCTCCCGGACCGTCAAATTCCCCGACGCGACCATCGCCGCCGCGCCCATCACGCTGTACGCCCCCTCCCATCCGGGGTCCGTGGCCTACCGCCAGCTCGCACGCGAGATCGTCGCACGGGGGCAGTGCGCCTAGCGCATGGACGCGCCCCCGCCGCGGTCCGCGGAGAAAGGCGGGCCTTCGCCGCCGGGTTCCGACGCGTTCCCCCGGCCCGTCTCGACCCTCCCTCGCCCATCGCCGCGAGGCGGCCGGAGGACGTAGACGCCGTCCTGGGGGTGTTAGTGTAGATCCCGTCGTTCGCACGTTCGCCGCGCGCGAACTCATCGGGGAGGCGGGGACCGCCGCCTCGGGTGCCGTTGCGGCGCCACCGCATATTCCCTCGGGGCGATGGGCAACCTCGCCCGCCGAACTCGCGCCGCCGGCGCCCCGTCTCCCGAGGCACACGAATTCGACGACGTCGCAAAGGAGACCGATGAGCGACCCGCACGTGCCGGGCGGCCAGCGCCTGCAGAAAGTCATGGCCCACGCGGGGGTGGGGTCGCGCCGCGTGTGCGAGGACCTCATCGCCCGCGGCCGGGTGACGGTCGACAGCCAGGTCGTCACCTCGCTGGGGACCCGCATCGACCCGGCCACCGCGGTCCTCCACGTCGACGGGGCCCGGGTCCAGCTGGACGCCTCGAAGGTGACCCTCGCCCTGTACAAGCCGCCGGGCGTGGTCTCCACCATGGTCGACGAGCGCGGTCGGCCCGCCCTGGCCCAGTACGTGGCCGACCGCCCCGAGAGGCTCTTCCACATCGGGCGGCTCGACCGGGACACCGAGGGCGTCATCCTCCTGTCCAACGACGGCGAGCTCGCCCACCGGCTCACCCATCCCTCCTACGAGGTGCCGAAGACGTACGTCGCCCGGGTGGAGGGCACGGTCACGCGGGGGCTGGGGCGCGTCCTCAAACGGGGCGTCACCCTCCACGACGGCCCGGTCGCGGTCGACGGCTTCGTCCTGCGCGAGGCCGCCCAGCGCAACTCGATCGTGGAGATCACCCTGCATTCGGGGCGCAACCGCATCGTCCGGCGCATCATGGAGGAGGTCGGGCACCCGGTCATGGAGCTCGTCCGCACCAAGTTCGGCACCGTGGAGGCCGGCCGGCTCAAGCCGGGCAAGACCCGCGTCGTGGCGGGAAGCGAGCTCGGCGCGCTCATGCGCCTGGTCGACCTGTGATCCCCTCGCCGGTCCGCATCGTCGGGAGCGGCCTGCTGGGGGCTTCGCTCGGGCTGCGCCTGCGCCAGCTGGGCGCCCGCGTGCAGCTGGAGGACGCCTCGCCGGCGTCGGCGGCCCTGGCGCGCGACCTGGGGGCGGGGGAGATCGCGACCGAGGATTCGCCCGCCCCGCGGCTCGTGGTCGTCGCCACGCCGCCCGACGTGAGCGGGGACGTCGTCAAGGCCAGCCTCGACCGCTTCCCGGAGGCCGTCGTCACCGACGTCGCCTCCGTGAAGGCGCGCATCGTCGGGGAGGTGGCCGGCCATCCGGGAGCCGACCGGTACGCGGGGTCGCATCCCATGGCGGGGCGCGAACGGTCCGGCGCCATCGCCGCGGACGCGGACCTGTTCGTCGGCCGGCCGTGGGTGATCACCCCGGTCGGCGGCCTTCCGGAGGGCGACGGGCGCCCGCCGCGGGGCGAGGAGGCCGTCAGAGCCGTTCAGCGGCTCGCCCTGGCCGTCGGCTCCCTGCCCGTCGTCATGGACGCCGCCGCCCACGACACGGCCGCCGCCGTCGTCTCGCACATGCCGCAGCTGATCGCCTCGCTCGTGGCCGGCGAGCTGCGCTCCGCCCCCGCCCAGGCCCTCGAGCTGGCCGGCCAGGGCCTGCGGGACGTCACGCGCATCGCCCATTCCGATTCCCGCCTGTGGGCGGCGATCATCGCGGAGAACGCCCCGGCGGTGGCCGCCTCGCTGCGCGGGGTCGCCAAGAACCTGGACGCCTTGATCGCCGCCCTGGACGGGGGAGAGGAGGATCCCTTCGCGCCCGGCGTCCTGGCCGGCGTCTCCTCGGCCATCCGGCGGGGCAACGACGGCGTCGCCCGGATCCCCGGCAAACACGGCGGGGCCCCGCGCAGGTACGCGGGCGTCTTCGTCCTCGTCCCCGACGAGCCCGGCCGGCTGGGACGCCTGCTGACGGAGGTCGGGCAGATCGGCGTCAACATCGAGGACCTCCAGCTGGAGCACTCCCTCAACCAGAAGGTCGGCCGGGCCATGATCAGCGTGCTGCCCGGCCAGGCCACACGCCTGGCCGTCGCGTTGGAGAGGCGCGGATGGCAGGCGATCGTGGAAGGAAAGGAGCACGAGGTGGGAACAGTCATCGCGGTGGACGGCCCGTCGGGGTCGGGCAAGTCCACAGTCTCCCGGGCGGTCGCCCGGCGGCTCGGCCTGGGCTATCTCGACACGGGGGCGATGTACCGCGCCCTGGCGTGGTGGTGCGCGCACGAGGGCGTCGATTTGGACGACCGGGAGGCGGTGGCCGCGGCGGCCGCGTCCATGCCCTTGGAGATGTCGCTCGACCCGGACGATGGGCGCGTCTGCGTCGCGGGGGTGGACGTCAGCCGGCAGATCCGCACGCCGGGCCTGTCCAAGGTGGTCTCCAAGGTGGCCACGAACCTGAAAGTGCGCGAGGAGCTCGTGCGGCGTCAGCGCGCGATCGTGGAGGGGGCCCGTTACGGGATCGTCGCCGAGGGCCGGGACATCACCACGGTGGTCGCCCCCGACGCCGACGTGCGCGTGCTGCTGACGGCCTCCAAGGAGGCGCGGCTGGCCCGCCGGGCCTTGGAGACGCGGGGGAGCGCGGACGCCGCGGCCGTGGCCGCGACCCGCGACGAGGTCCTGCGCCGCGACGCCGACGACTCCGCCGTCGCCGAGTTCCTCACCGCCGCGGACGGCGTGACGAGGATCGACTCCTCGGCGATGGGCGTCGAGGAAGTCGTCGAGGCCGTCGTCTCGCTCGTCCCGGAGGGCGGGCGGTGACGGGCCGTCCGGACCGCCCGGAGGCCGCCCGGGCGGACGGCGCGCAGGCCCATCCCGACCAAGCCCGCCCCGACGCCGCGCGTCCTCTCCCGGACGGCTGGCCCGCCGGGGACGAGCGGCGCACGGACGCCCTGCGCTCCGGTCTGGACGCCTACGAGCTGACCGACGAGGACCTCGAGCTGCTGGAGGCCGCGGACGAGGACGCCGCGCCGGCCGACGCCCCGCCGCTGCCGGTCCTCGCCGTGGTCGGGCGCCCCAACGTCGGCAAGTCCACCCTGGTCAACCGGATCGTCGGCCGGCGCGTGGCCGTCGTCCAGGACACCCCCGGCGTGACCCGCGACCGGGTAAGCTATCCGGCCTCCTGGAACGGGCGCGACTTCACGCTCGTCGACACGGGCGGGTGGGAGCTGGACGCCGCCGGGATCCACGCCTCGGTCGCCCGGCAGTCGGAGGCCGCCGTCCAGGCCGCGGACGCGGTGGTGCTCGTCGTGGACGCCACCGTCGGGATCGCCGACGCGGACGCCGACATCGTCAGATTGCTGCGCCGCTCCGGCCGACCCGTGGTCCTCGCGGCGAACAAGGTGGACTCGGCGGTCCAGGAGTCGGACGCGGCCGTTTTGTGGGGGCTTGGACTGGGCGAGCCGCACCCCGTCTCGGCCATGCACGGCCGAGGGATGGGGACCCTGCTCGACGCCGCCCTCGCGGCTCTGCCCGAAGAGTCGGCGGCGGCCGGCCCGGCGCCGGCCGGCGGGCCCCGCCGCATCGCGATCCTCGGGCGCCCCAACGTCGGCAAGTCCTCGCTCCTCAACCGCCTAGCGCAGGCCGAGCGCGTTGTCGTCGACCCCCTCGCGGGCACGACTCGCGACCCGGTGGACGAGACCGTCGAACTGGACGGGCGCCCGTGGACGTTCGTCGACACCGCGGGCGTCCGCCGCCGCGTCCGCCAGGCGAAGGGCGCGGACTTCTACGCCTCGCTGCGCACGCAGGCGGCGCTGGAAAAGGCCGAGCTCGGGCTGGTCCTCCTGGACGCCTCCGAGCCCCTCACCGAGCAGGACGTGCGCGTCATGCAGCAGGTGATCGACGCCGGGCGGGCGCTCGTGCTCGTATGCAACAAATGGGATCTCGTCTCCGGCGACCGCCGCGCCGAACTGGACCGGGAGATGGAGCGCGAACTCGTCCAGATCCGCTGGGCCGAGCGCGTCAACCTGTCGGCCAAGACGGGGTGGCACGCCAACAGGCTCACCCGCGCCATGCAGACCGCGCTCGACTCGTGGGACAGGCGGATCCCCACGGGGCGGCTCAACTCCTTCCTCGGCGAGCTGGCCGCCGCGCATCCCCATCCCGTCCGCGGAGGCAGGCAGCCGCGGATACTCTTCGCCACGCAGCCGAGCGTCCGCCCGCCGCGCTTCGTCCTGTTCGCCAGCGGCTTCCTGGAGGCCGGATACCGGCGCTTCATCGAGAACCGGCTGCGCGAGCGCTTCGGCTTCCCGGGGACGCCCATACAGATATCGGTGCGGGTGCGCGAGCGCAGGAAGCGCCGGTAAGGCGGGGGCGCGGTTGCCGCATCCAGGGGTCGTGGCTGCCACAGCCGGCCCGCCGGCGGGGCGCCCCGTCGAATCGGCCGGGCCGCGGGTGGCGTCAGGTGTGCAGGACGACGTTCTCGGGCGCCTCGCCGGCGACGAGGTGTTCGGCCTGGCGGCGAAGGAGGGCCAGGAGCCTCGGGTCGCGCTTAGCCGGCAGACCGGCCATGTGCGGGGTGAGGAGGTCGGCCGCCTGCCACAGCGGGTGGTCCGCCGGCAGGGGCTCGGGGTCCACGACGTCGAGGGCGAGCCTGATGCGGCCCGCGTGCCGGACGAGCGCGTCGGTGTCGGCGACTTCGCCGCGCGCGATGTTGACGAGGAGCGCGCCGTCCCGCATGGAGCCGAGGAAGGAGTCGTCGACCATGCGGCGCGTGGCGTCGTCGAGCGGGACGGCGATCACCACGACGTCGGCGCGCGGGAGGAGCTCGCCGAGGTCCTCCCGGGAGTGGACGCGGCCGAGGTCGTCCTCGCGTTCGGATCTGGCCACGCGCAGGATGTCGACGCCGAAGGGGACGAGCCTGTCGGCGATCGCCCGGCCGACGCCCCCGGTTCCCACGATGAGCGCCGTCGAGCCCGCCATGGCCGGGACGAGGAGGCGGTTCCACGAGCCGGACGTCTGGTTGCGCGCCGCCAGGTGTATGCCGCGGAGGGCGGCGACGATGAGGCCTACGGCGAACTCGGCGGTGGGCGCCTCGCGCACGCCCGCGGCGTTGGCGACGGCGAATCCCGCGGGGGCGTGCTCGGCCGCGCCGTCGTATCCGATGGACGCCAGCTGCACGAGGGACCCCGGCTCGACGGAGTCCAGGCGCTCGAGGAGTGCGAACTCGCGGTATTCGGGGACGGCCACCATGTCGATCGCGCGGCGCGGCGCCGGCCCGTCCATGGGCCAGACGGCGACCTCGACGTCGAGGTCCCGGAAGGCCCGCGCGTATCCGCCGTCGGGCACTGACACTACGATTCTCGTCACGAAGCCATCGTAGCCGACACGCCTTCCAGGTTACTCCCCGGTTGGTGAGCTATAGTCGGAGGCCGAGGCAACAACTGCAGACAGGCGAACACACATGGGCGGTCGGACGGACAGAGTATCGTGGGACACGTTGCGGGCTTTCGTCGCGGTGTACCGCAACGGCTCGATTTCCAAGGCGGCGGATGAGCTGGGCATGGCCCCCGCGTCCGTCTCCTCGAAGATCGTCTCTCTGGAACGGCGGCTGGGGTGCCGCCTGTTCGAGCGGACCCACGTCGGCATGGTCGCCACCGACCGCGGCAAGGATTTCGCCGATCGCGTCTCCCGGCCCGTGGACGCCCTCGCCAAGGCGGTCCACGCGGGGATCAGGCAGGCCGGCTCGGGGGAACGCACTGTGTTCATCGCCGGGCCCGCGGAGTTCCTGTCGATGGTCGTCCTGCCCCGGATCACTCAGATGCTTCCAGGCAGTCTGCGGCTCAACGTCCGCTTCGGCGTGGGCGACGAGCTCATCGAGTCGATGACCACCGGCCAGGTGGACATGATCGTCAGCACGGCGGCCCCGCGGCGGTCGGGCATCGCCTTCGAGCCGATCTTCGACGAGGAGCTCGTGCTCGTGGCCCATCCCTGCTGGACGGAGCAGGCGGCGCGGAGCATCGACACGATCCCCATCCTCGCCTACGACGCCACCCTCTCGATCGTGCGGCGCTACTGGCGGGTCGTCTTCGGGCGCCGCCCGAGCAGGCTGCGCAGGGCCGTCGTGGTGCCCGACATGAGGGTTCTGGCGGGGATCGCCGCGCGGGGGGCGGGGATGACGGTGCTGCCCAAGTACCTCGCCGAGGACCGCATCGCCAAGGGCGACCTGGTGGTGCTGCACGAGCCCGAGACTCCGCTGGTCAACACCCTGTACGTGGCCACGCGCCGCAAGGTCGCCGACCCCGACTCTGCGGTGGAGATGGTTCGCACGGCGCTCGTCGAGCTGAGCGGCAGCCGGGCGTAAAAGCCCCGGACGCCCGGTGCGGGCGGCCGCCACTTCCACCCAGCCGAAAGGCTTGCGGCCCTCGAGCCCGCGACATTCCGCAGCCGGATCTCGCTCGGCCGGAACATGGCCCTTCCGCCCGGATTCCCGCGTCCATCATAATTCCCACGTCCACCATACATACGTGTTATCATGTATGTATGAAACGAAGTGCTGACGACGCGGCGATGACGCGTCGGGCGCTGCTCGCGGCAGCGCTGGAATCCTTCGAGGCGAAGGGGTGGCGGGGGGCAACGTTCGACTGCATCGCTGAGCGGGCGGGGGTGACGCGGGGCGCCCTGCACCACCACTTCCGGTCGAAGGGCGACCTTCTGGCCGAGGCGCTGGAGTGGGGGTGGTCCGAGTACGCCAGCCGTCTCTTCGACGGCTCCGGCCGGCCCACCGATCCCCGCGAATGGCTGGAATCCCTCCTGAAGGAGTTCGTCACGCTGCTGCACGGCGACCAACGCTTCCGGGCTCTGGCCTCCACGACCGTGCTCGTGGCCCCTCAGGCGATGAACGACGGCGCGCACGGCAGCGCGCGCAAGCACGACGCGATGGACGCCTGGCGGGATCGCATCCTCGCCGCGCTCGACGGGACCCGGCCGTCCACCTCGCCCCGGACGGCCGCGGGCCTGGTCCTCGTGCTCCTCCAGGGGCTCACCGTCACGGCGGTGACCCGTCCCGACGACCTTCCGCAACCCGTCGAGCTCGACGCGGCGGCCGCCGCTCTGACGAGGGGGTTGCTCACGTAGAAAGACACTGACGTTTCCATGACAACCGATACGACAACTGATCGAATCTCACGCCGGGTGGACGTCTCGCCCGGCCGGGCGACGGCGGTGGCCGCCGCCGTCCTGTTCACCGACATGCTCCTGCACGGCCTGGCGATCCCCGTCCTGCCGCTCCTTCCCGCGGTGCTCGAACAGGGGAGCGCCGCCACGGGGATCCTCTTCGCCTCCTACGCGGTGGCGATGATCGTCTCGACCCTGTTCGCCGGCCGCATCGTCGACCGGCGGGGCCCCAAGATGCCGCTCGTGGCCGGCCTGGTCGTCCTGACCGGAGCCACGCTGCTGTTCTCGGCGGGAGGGCCGTACTGGCTTCTCCTCCTCGCGCGGTTCGCGCAGGGGATCGCCGGCGGCATGTCGTGGGTGGCGGCGCTCTCGCTCATCGCCGCCACGACCGGCTTCGAGCGGCGCGGCCAGATGATGGGCGTCGCACTGTCGACGATCTCCCTGGGCGTGCTCGTCGGCCCGCCCCTGGCCGGGTTTCTCGTCGACGCCTTCGGCGCGGCCTCACCGTTCTACGTCGCCGCCGCCGTCGCGGCCCTCGATCTGGCGGCCCTGCTCTGCCTGGTCCCGGGGTCGCCCCGGCAGACCGACGATCCCGCCGGGCCGCTGGCGGTCCTCAAGGTCCCCGGCTCCTCGGCGATCGTCGTCACCATCGCCATCGGCGCAGCGGTCCTCGCGGCCGTGCAGCCCGTCTTGCCGGGGCATCTGGGCGGGCGCGCGTCCAGCACGGCGATCGGCCTCCTGTTCGGGGTGGCCGCGCTGGCGGGCATCGTCGCCAATCCCGTCGTCGGGCGGTTCGTGGCGGGGACGTCGCCGCGCGTGCTCATCGGGGCCGGAGTCGCCATGGTGGCCGCGGCCCTGCTGGTGATCGGATGGGCCGGCAACCTCTGGCAGACGGGCGTCGGAATGGCCCTGCTCGGGCTCTCCTCCGCGCTGCTGCTCGCCCCGGCGACCACCCTCATGAGCGAGCAGGGCTTCCGGTCGCAGCCGCCCACGCTGGGAGGCTCGTTCGCCCTGTACAACCTCGCCTACGCGGCGGGCCTGGCGGTCGGGCCGCTGCTGACGGGCTTCGGCGTCCAGGAAGTCGGGTTCACCTCCGCCATGGTGATCGCCGCCGGCGTCCTCGCCGTGTTCGGCAGCCTCTCCCTGGTCTGGATGCCCCGTCCGAGTTCGGGGGAGTAGCCCGCCGCCGGCGTCGACGCCTTTCGCGCTCACCCGTTCGGCCGTCCTGGTTTTGAAAGCACTCCGATCGAAAGCGGGATTCGCCTGATCGCTGTGACAAGCGCCTTCGAAAGCAGGTCACACGGCCGGTGACGCCGCGACAGTGCGATCGCTCGGAGATCCGAGCGGTGCATGAAGCCTGTGGGGTCCCCTTTGAAAGAACAGGGACCCCACAGGAAATTCGGACGGATATGCGGCAGGAAAATAGGCCTGAAAAAGCCCTAGTTCGCTGCGCTTTGGAAAATTAAGGCCGGTGATGTATTCTCTATCCGGTAGCAACGGGCTGTGGCGCAGTTTGGTAGCGCACTTGACTGGGGGTCAAGGGGTCGTGGGTTCAAATCCCGCCAGCCCGACCACGGGGACGCATATCCAAATTCTAGGTTTGTCTCCTAAGCGGGAAATTATGTTCGAAAACAACGACTCCTTTAGTAGAGGAGTTTGTTTTGCATGGCGTCATCTTGAAGGATCCAAAGCTGTAAAATCATTTTTAAATAATTTAGGAGCAAAGGATCTGTGAATTAACCATGAAATTTCGATCATTCAAATCTTATTACACGTCAAATAATGTATCAGTACGCAAACAGTTCATACATACGTTACAATATTTTAATTGTTTTAATTATCGTCTATTAGTTTTATTCATATTAGGAATATTATCATCAATTCTTGCTGTTATGGTACCGCTTGTATTTGCTTCTATTGTAGATTCAACTGCCGATTTATTAAGAAAAAATGCCACATTACAATATATACTTAGCTGGAATGGCATAATTAAATATATTTTAGCTTTTTCAGTTTCAATGTTTATCAGTGATATATTTAGAATATTATATGGTAAACAAACAATTAATTTAACAAATAAGATAATAATTAAAGCTAAAACAGCATTATGTAATTCTATTATTCCTATAAATGAAAATAATGTTAATGAAAGAAGTCAAGTTGCATATATAATCACTTCAGATTGTCAAAATTTGAGTGATTTATATAGTACGCCTCTTACTACTGTAATTTCTGACTTAATTGATACTTTTTGCATGTGCATTGTTATTTATTTCATTAGTTGGGAAGCGCTCTTATTCCTTTTGCTTCCAATGTTTCCCATCTTTTTTATAGCTAAAAAGGCGGGCGAAAAACAAAGACAGTTAGCTACTTCAATTCGTAATGAGGAAACAAATTTATCTCGTCATGCAGATGATGCTGTTACAAATTGGGTAACTGTAAGACTTTTTAATGGTATTAAAAAAGAAAATAGGAAAACTACAAACTATATAACGGCAATCAATCACTATATGTCACAGGCAAACTTTAATTTAGCTAAATTAATGTTAAATGTTAGTATTTTACGTATATTAGCAATATCCACCGCCTTATGCTTTATTACTTTTTTAACGGCCTTAGGGAAAATACAACTTGGATTCATAGCCACTTTAATGCTCTACTTATCTAAATTTTATTCTCCAGCTGTAAATCTGTCTAAAGCATACCAAAATGTGCAAAAAGGTGCAGTTTCAGCAAGTAATATAATTCAATATTTAAATAGAACTGAAAAAGAAGAAAAATACTATAATATAAATTATATATCAAGAAAATATATTAAAAAACAAATTAAGCAAGCGAAAGAATTGTCATGGAAAAATCTGAAAATTACTATGCCGAATAAACGAATTTTAACCTTGCCTGATGTGAACGTAAAGAAAAACGGATTGATACTAATTGAAGGAAAGAGTGGGTCAGGAAAATCTACCTTCCTCCGTTCTTTGTTAGGAATCGGTTATTTACCATCGTCAGGTAGTTTTATGTGGAATGGAGAAAATTTAAATGATTTAAATATTATAGATAGATTCAATATCTTTTCTTATGCTGGCCAAGAGAATTCTATATTCAATGGTTCTATTATGGAATCTATAACATATCCGCATGCGATTGATGGAAATATAGGTGTAAGAGCGCGAGCGAATCTTTACAGAGTTTCGCTTTCATATTTGGAAAATCGTGTTATGTCTTCAACTAATCAGACTTTATCATTCGGAGAGGGACGCAGAATAGTTTTAGCTAGAGCTTTGACACGAATCGCTCCTGTACTTATAACTGATGAAGTCACTTCAAATTTGGATCCTTCTTCTAAAATGATCATCGAAAATATTTTACTAGAAGAGAGTTTAAAACGCATAGTATTAGTTGCAGCACATGGAGCTAGTAAATTGCTAGTCGAAAATGCTTACTTGATCATTCGGTTTAGCTAATAATTTATACTAAATTTATTTGATGGAGTACATCGTCTCCGCGAAAGCGGACGACTCGGAAGGGCGGTCGGCGCTCCTCATCGGGCGTACTCTGATCGCCGAGGCAAGGCGCCACTGGCCGGATTCACCATGACGGCTCCGACGGGGCACGGTTGCACGATCGAAGGCGTCCCGCGAGTTCAGGCTGTGGATCGCCCCGCCCGACGGGCGCGTCGTCCACGGCGTCGAGCGCAGAGGCCGCCTGCTGTGTTGCAAAATGACCGCCTCCCGATTGGTCGGATCGACTCCGCTTCCTCCTGCCGGCGGGCTGTCCCCGCTCCGTGCGCGGTCCGGCGGGATGCGTGTATGGAGCTCACGCCGGGCATCACGCCCGAACAGGTCCTGGAGCCGGGGCGGCGGAAGGAGGGCAGGGACGTTCGAAACTGCGTCGAAACGCTGCAGTCGAGAAGGTTCGCCCTAACCGGCAGGCGGCCGGAACCCCGAATCCGCGAATCGAGCCCGGACGGCGTATCATTGAGTCGGTTTACGCCGAACTCACGGACAAGGGGAGATCTGATGTGACGACGCCGTGACTGTCAGCCAAGAATACCGCCGCTCACCTCGGCATCGCATGAGATTGCCGACGGCGGACTCCTCCCGAATAGCCGCTGGCACGCCCGCCTCACGGCAGACGTCGGCGGCCCGCCGTATTCTCTTCCACTGCCCTCAGCGATATCGGGCAAGTGGGAACAACAGTTTCACGGAGTATCATGAGGACGATGCTCACCGCAACATCCAGAGGTCTAGGACATGCCCATCATCGATAATGTCAACGAACTCCTCGGAGACGATCTGAAAGCCGCGATCACGCCGGGTTCGAAGGTGCGAATCGCGGCGTCGACGTTTTCGATTTTCGCCTTCGAAGCATTGCGCGAAGAGCTGGAACAGATATCCGAGCTGAAGTTCATCTTCACTTCGCCGTCGTTCGTTACAGACAAAGTGACGGACAAGCTGCGCAAGGAGCGCCGCGAATTCTTCATTCCGCCGGGGCACGCCGAATCCAGCCTGTACGGATCGGAATTCGAGATCAGACTGCGCAATAAGCTGACTCAACGCGCGATTGCCCGTGAGTGCGCAGACTGGGTGCGACGCAAAGTATCTTTCGGATCCAACGCCACCGGAAGTCAGATGCAACAATTTGCGGTTATCAACGATCGTATTGCGTATACTCAACTACAGGGTTTCACAACAGCGGATCTCGGCTATGAGCAGGGAAACTCCATATCGAGCTTTGTGAATCGCATCAACGATAGTTCAGATGCAAAACAGTATATGCAACTATTCGATAGTATCTGGAATAATCCCAACCAACGTCAAGACGTCACTGAGGCGGTATACGAACACATCGCCGCAGTATACACGGAGAATTCTCCGGCGCGTATTTATTTTCTCATCCTGTACAACTTGTTCGCTAACTTCCTCGATGACATAAGCGAAGACGTTCTACCCAACGATCGCACCGGATACCAGGATACGAAAGTTTGGAAAAGCCTGTATAATTTCCAGTATGACGCCGCCATGGGAATCATCAATAAATTGGAGACCTACAACGGTTGCATTTTAGCGGACAGCGTTGGTTTGGGAAAGACATTCACTGCATTGGCCGTCATCAAGTACTATGAATTGCGGAATAAATCGGTGTTGGTCCTCTGCCCGAAGAAACTCGCCGAAAATTGGACGAATTACAATGCGAATCTGACGACCAATATTTTCGCCGAAGACCGTTTCAACTACGATGTTCTCGCGCATACCGATCTGTCGCGGAAGAAGGGCATGTCCCTGGGGATACCGTTGGATCGCATCAATTGGGGCAACTACGACCTCCTGGTGATCGACGAATCGCATAATTTCCGCAATGCGGATTACTCCGAAGGCAGGGAAACGCGCTACCAGAGGCTCATGCGCAAAGTCATCCGGGAAGGCGTGAAGACCAAGGTGCTGATGCTCTCCGCGACCCCGGTGAACAATCGGTTCAACGATCTGAAGAATCAACTGCAACTCGCCTACGAGGGAGAATCCGAGAATCTTGCCAGAAAGCTGCACATCTCCACGACGGTGGAGAAGGTGTTCGCCGACGCACAGCGAGTGTTCAACGAGTGGTCAGAGCTCGATCCGGAGTACCGCACGACTGACCGCATCCTTCAGATGCTCGACTTCGATTTCTTCGAACTGCTCGATTCGGTCACCATCGCCCGCTCCCGCAAACACATCCAGGCGTTCTACGACACCACTGAAATCGGCGCGTTCCCCGAGAGGCTCGCACCCCTCTCGATCCGCGAGCCCCTCACGGACTTGCCGAATGTGCCGGATTTCAACGAGATCTTCGAGCAGCTTCAGGCGCTTACCTTGGCCGTCTACACTCCGCTGGCCTATGTGTTCCCGAATAGGCGAAGCAAGTACGAGGATCTCTACGCCGTCACCGCGGGCAACAGCCGCTCGAATCTCGGCCAGGCCGGGCGAGAGGAGGGGTTGAAGAAACTGATGACGGTCAACCTCCTCAAGCGGCTGGAAAGCTCCGTTGACGCCTTCCGGCTCACGCTTTCCAAGATCGAAGCATCCGTTACGAGAGCCCTCAGCCACATCAGCTGGGGCGCAGTCGGACCCGACGATGTGAAACCGGATTTGTCCGAACTCGACTTGGACGAAGAGGATGTGAATATCGAGGTGTTCACTCTGGGCGAGAAGATAAGAATCGATCTGGAGGATATCGACATCCAATCGTGGCAGCGGGACCTGTGGAATGACCGCGAAACCCTCTCCGAGCTTTTGGATGAGATGCGGAAGATCACCCCTGACCACGATGCCAAACTTCAAAAGCTCCGCCGCCTCATTCAGGGCAAAATCCGGTTTCCCGTCAATCCCGGAAACCGCAAAGTCCTGGTGTTCTCCGCCTTCGCCGACACCGCCGAGTACCTCTACCGCGAACTCTCGCCGGCCTTCGAAGCCATCGGATTGACGACGGCGCTCGTCACCGGCGGCGGCAGCGGCGCTAAAACCACACTCGGCACCGGTTACGACGTCCAAGAGGTCCTGACTCTGTTTTCGCCTCGATCGAAGCAGCGCCATCTGATCATGCCCGGAAAAACCGACGAAATAGACATACTCTTCGGCACTGACGTCATCAGCGAAGGCCAGAATCTCCAGGACTGCGATTACATGGTGAATTACGATATCCATTGGAACCCTGTGCGCATCATCCAACGATTCGGCCGCATCGATCGCATAGGTTCCACGAACAAGCAGATTCAAATGGTCAATTTCTGGCCTGACATTTCCTTGGACGAATACATCAACCTCAAGGAACGAGTCGAGAATCGAATGGCCGTGGCCAATCTCGTGGCCACAGGCGATGACAACATCCTCAAACCGGACGATGACGACACCGATTTCCGCAAGGAGCAGCTTCGCAAACTCCAAGACGAGGTCATCGAGCTCGAAGACGTGCGCACCGGCGTGTCCATCACCGACCTCGGTCTCAACGATTTCCGAATGGATCTGCTCGCCTATGTCAAGGAGTACGGCGATCTCGCCGCCGCGCCCAAGGGCCTGCACGCGGTCATACCGGCGGATTCGGGAAAAGGCCTCGTGCCCGGGGTGATCTTCGCGCTGCGAAACGTGAATGCGGACGAGAACATCAATCGCGGCAACCGACTCCACCCCTACTACCTCGTCTACTTGGACGACGCCGGAAACGTGGTCGCCGATCACACGGAGGCCAAGAGGCAACTCGACCTCATCCGCTCCGGCTGCCGTCCCTACGACGAGCCTATCGGGGAGGTCGTCCGCATTTTCAACAGGGCCACCCGCGACGGGGTTCGGATGGACGCGTACTCCGAGCTGCTCACCGGCGCGATCCACTCGATGATCGACGTCACGGAGAAACGCGATGTCGACAGCCTGTTCACGCCAGGGCACACGACGGCGCTGACCCAGACCATCGCGGGCCTCGACGATTTCGAGCTGATCGCCTTCATCGCCGTCGTAGACCTCGAGGGAGCGAGAGCCAGTGGCTGATCTGCTGTACCTTTGGCCCGCCGCAGCGGAATTCGGCAGCCGTGTGCCCGAAGGGAAGTTCTTCGATCACCCTGCCTTCACCCCCGCCGTGCGAGAGAAGTTCGCCTCGGAGGTGCAATGCGTCACCTGGCGTTACAAGCTGGCCGAAGCCACCATCGATCTTCAGGGAACCGCCGACGTCCCCGAAGTGCAGGTCCTTCGAATCGACGCCAGAGACGCCGATGTCTCCAAGCAGGTGCTGACGGCGATCGACAAGGCGATCCCCTTTCCCATCGTCTTCGAAATCGCTCGCAGCCCGGGGGAGAGGAGGGAAGTGCGGATGGCCGCCGCCCACAAGCGGTTCGAGGCGCGCACCGCGAAGATCAGCCGGTATTTCACAACCGGCTGGCAGCCCGACGACGCTCCGCGACGGCCCCTCCCGGAGGCCGCCACGCTGCCTTGCCTTTACGCTGCGATCTTGGAATCGCTGGCGCAGGTGAAGATCCGCCCGGGCGAGGACGTATCGGAAATCACCGCAAGGTTGAAACAGGCCGGCAGGCTCGAGCGAGAGATCGCGATGCTTGAACGCAAAGCCGGTAGAGAGAGGCAATTCAATCGCAAAGTGGAGCTGTATCGCACGATCAGAGCGAAACGCGAGGAATTGGCCGAATTCATCGGCGAGAACGCGAATGCGGAGGTCCGCCGAAGCTACGCATGACATCGCCCTGACCTTCTCCCTCGCCGGAGGACGCCTTACGGTCCTTTGCAGGCTGAATCCTCACAGGTCCGCGATGCGAGTTGTGCTCCGACCTTCGGAGGAAGGATACTAAAACCTTGTAATATCGGGGTATGAGTGATGGAGGGGGCATGGCGGCGAGCACGCCCAATGCGACGCCTTTCAAGGGCAACCCGCGAACCGCTTTCGCGCTGTCGCTGGCGCTGGGGCTCGGCATCGGGTTCACCCTGGCCCAGTGCCAGCAGCCCGGCAGGCAGGATTCCTCTCCCGAGGTCACGCGCCCGACTCCTGAACCTTCCGCCACATCCGCACCTGCGTCACCGTCGCCGACGCCGCAGCCCGCTCCGGCCTCGCCGTCCCCGGCGCCGCAGACGAGCGCTCCGGCCCCCGCTCCCACGCAGACTCCGTCCGCCAGGCCGAAGCACGCGGCCGCCACTCCGAGCCGGAGGGCCACGCCCGCTCCGTCGCCCTCGGCCGGGGCGCAGGCGACGCCCCAGCCGCAGCAGCCCAAGCCTCAGCCGGCTCCGCCCCAGGCGGCCCCTCCGGCGAATCCCGGCAATAATCCGGGCAGCGCGGCCCAACCGCACAAGCCCCAGAACCCCGGGGTGGAGGAGCCCGGCGACGACGACGATGACGATGACGGCGGGGACGATTCGCAGTGGCAGCCGCCGAGAGTCGACTGGCCCCGCTGGCGGAACTGGCATCGCCACGGCCGCTGGGACGGCGGAGGCGGCTGGTACAGGCCGCGGTGGCACTGGCCCGAAGGAAGCTGGGGCGGCCGCGGAGGCAACTGGGGAGGCATGGGATGAAGCCCGCCGTCCCCGCCGAGGCGCACCGCGCCGGCGGCTCTCACTAGCGCCTACCACACCGGCGATTCCGGAATCAACCCGCGTGCGGGATCGAGGCCCCGGCGCGGATCGGGAATCGGCCCGGAGCGAATCGCGTGATGACATCGCGACCTACGGGGTTGTAAAATCGTTATCTAAAGCATCGGGCGCACAAAAGGAGGCACACGCGAATGGCTGAGCAGGTCAACCCACAGGATGCCGATCCCCGGTCGACGTCTCTCTTCGCCGCGACGGCGGCCGGAACCGATTCGGCCCCGAGACGCCGGGGTCTCAAGCCTGAGGAACAGGACGCCATCGACTCCCTGCCGCAGGGATCGGCCCTGCTCATAGCCCTCTCGGGGCCCAATTCGGGCGCGCGGTTCCTGCTCAACGAGGACCGCACGAACGCGGGCCGCCATCAGCGCTCGGACATCTTCCTCGACGACGCCACGGTTTCGCGCAAGCACGCGCAGTTCATCCGCGAGGGCAGAACCTTCTTCGTCCGGGACTCCGGTTCGCTCAACGGCACGTACGTCAACCGGGAGCGGATCGACTCCCACGTTCTTGAGACCGGCGACGAAGTCCAGATCGGCAAGTTCCGGCTGACCTTCTACGGGGCACACGCCTAGGGAGCGCACTCTGCATGACGACTACTACCGCCGCCCGCAGAGCGGTTCCGGCCCCCCGCGCGGTGCCGGAGGGGTCGTGGCCGCATGACGTCTCCCACGACCCTTGCCTGAAGATCGGCGAGGTCCGCTCGATCCTGGCCGAGGAGTTCCCCCTTCTGACGCTGTCGAAGATCCGGCATTATGAGTCGATCGAGCTCATCCACCCGCACCGCACCACGTCGAACCAGCGGCTTTTCTCACACGCCGACGCCGAGCGGCTGCGGTTCATCCTCCGCGAGCAGCGCGACCGCTACCTTCCGCTGGAGCAGATCCGCGAGCTGCTCCGCCAGCTGGACGCGGGCGAGCAACCCGAGGGGACGCACCCGGGCAGGATGCGCGTCATCGACGAGTCGACCCCCCGGCCGCAGCCGGGCACGCGCCTGAAACTGGCGGAGGTGTCGGGCCTGACCGGAGTGCCGGTGGCCGACATCGAATCCATGGTCGCGGCGGGCATACTCTCCACCGACGCACGCGGTAGACTGACCTCTCAGGCACCCGACATCGTTCGGTTCGCCTCGATGCTCACGGCGGCCGGCTTCGACCTCCGTCAGGTTCGCAGCATCCGCACGTCGGCTCACGCCCACGCGGTGCTCGTCTCGAACTCTCTGGCGGGCGAGCGGGCGCGCAGGTCGTCGGCGGCGGGGGAGAGGGCCATCGCTACGGCCACCGAGAATTCGGCGGTCATCGCGCAGCTGTACCGGGCCCTCCTCACCGAGAACATCGAGGTCGAGCTCCGGTAGGTGACCCACTCCTCAACTTCAAGTTGAGGTTTAGACACGCCGGATCGAGACGCCGGGGAGATCCTGCTATATCGTTGATCCTGTCGAAGGGCCCGTCCGACGAAAGTAGGAGAAAGATGGAGGTCGCAATGGCTCAGAATGCCGTCAAACAGCGCGCGCAGCAGATGCTGTTCGGCGACCCGCTGCCGGATCTCGACGTCGAGACCGGGTACCGTGGGCCCATCGCCTGCCGCGCGGCGGGCATCACGTACCGGCAGCTCGACTACTGGGATCGCACCGGTCTCATCTCGCCGACCGTCCGCACGGCCCACGGCTCGGGCAGCCAGCGCCTCTACTCCTTCCGCGACATCCTCGTGCTCAAGATCGTCAAGCGGCTCCTCGACACGGGCGTCTCGCTCCAGCAGATCCGCCTGGCGGTCAAGCAGCTGGAGACCCACGGGGTCGAAGACCTCGCCCAGATCACCCTCATGTCCGACGGCGCTTCCGTCTACGAGTGCACTTCCGACGACGAAGTGATCGACCTCGTCAAGGGCGGCCAGGGCGTCTTCGGCATCGCCGTCGGCCGCGTGTGGCGCGAAGTCGAGGGGACGCTCGGCCAGCTCCCCACCGAGCGAGCCGAGGGGGAGGAGCGCGCCGGCGTCGAGGACGAGCTCGCCAAGCGCCGGGCCGCCAAGCGCACCGCCACCATGTGAGGGCCCGCCCTCCCGCGGCGCCCATCGCCGGGGCCGCCCCGTGACGCGCCGTCGATTCCCGGCATCGGCCGTTCAGACCAGCTGAGCACGCTTGCCTGCCGGGCGGCGGGCCGGGCGCGGAGTCAGCCGCTCTCCGTATGCCGGCCTCTTCCCTCGTGCGGCCGCGGCCCTGCAATCGCCTCGCGAGGCTGCCGGTCATTCCCCCGTGAGCTTGGACTTCCATGCCGTGCGCGCGGGGTTGGCCTCGGCCAGGAGGATGCCGAGGCGGTCGCCGGCGATGTCCACGACCTCCGAGAGGGCGACGAGCTCCTCCTGCTCGGGCGTGTGGCACAGGCGCCGCCCGCAGTTCTCGATGATCCGCTCGGGGGTGTCGACGGGGCTGAGGTAGGCGACGAGGGGCCAGCCGAACTTCTCCCGGTAGTCCGCGCTCAACCGGTCCAGCCGTTCGAGCTGGCGGGGCGTGGCCGAGTCGAGGGCGAGCGAGCCGATGTCCTTGGAGATGCGCTGCGCGGTCGGCTCGTCCGCCCGCAGGAGCTCGGCGATGTCGGGGTAGTCGGAGAGCAGGGCCAAGCGTTGTTCGCGCGTCCCGGAGAAGACCGCCGCCTGGAAGGCGCCCCTCAGGCGGGAGGCGTCGGCGAAGGGGCGCTGGGCCCAGGCCCGCCTGAGGGGCCACGTCTGCGTGTTGACCAGGCCGCGGAAAGCCGAGACGAAGGCATCCTCGTCCATGCCGTTGACCTCGTCGGCCGTCAGGCTGCGGCCCCCGGCGTCGGCGGCCATCCGCGAACCGGTCTGGCGGCCGACGTGGAAGAAGAGGACGTTCAAGAGGATCGCCGCGATGGCGCCGGTGGTCATGCCCGAGCCGAAGAGGATCCGCGCCCACTCGGGGAAGGCCTTCGCCAGGTCCGGTTTGAACGTCACGAGCATCGCCAGGCCGAGCGACGCGGCCACGATGATCGCGTTGCGGTTGTCGCGCATGTCGGCCCGGGCGATGGTCTGAAGGCCCACCCACGAGACCGTCGCGAACATGACGAGCGAGGCGCCGCCGAGAACCGGGGGAGGGATCGTGGCGACGACGGCACCGGCCTTCGGCAGCGTCCCGAGCGCGACCATGACCGCGCCGGCGCCCGTCGCCACCCAGCGGGACCTGACGCGGGTGATCCCGACCAGCCCGACGTTCTGGGCGAAGCACGTGTACGGGAAGGAGTTCATGACCCCGCCAAGGAGGGTCGAGGCTCCGTCGGCCCTGATGGCCGCGGCGACGTCCCGCCCGTCGATGCGCCTGCCGACGATCTCGCCGGTGGCGAAGACGTCTCCGGTCGTCTCGACCATCGTGATGAGCATGACGACGATCATCGACGCGCAGCCCAGGAGCGTGAACCGGGGAGCGCCGAAGTGCAGGGGAGTGGTCACGTCGAAGGCGGCGGCGCCGTGGAAGGCGTCGACCTTCTCAGCCGAGAGGCCGCCAGCGGCCAGAGCGGCGAGCGTGCCTCCGACGAGGCCGACGAGCACGGCGATCGTGGCCAGGAACCCCGTGAAAAGCCGCTGGATGAGCACGATGGCCGCGAGCGTGCCGAACGCCAGGCCCAGGTCGGCGGCGGCGGGCCGTCCCGCGGCGTGGCCCACGAAGTCGTCGGCGGAGATCGCCAGGAGGCTCGTGCCCATGACGAGCAGGACCGTCCCGGTGACCACGGGCGGGAAGAAGCGCAGGAGCCGCGCGAAGTAGGGGGCGGCCAGGAAGGTGAACAGCCCCGAGACGATGACGGCCCCGTAGACCGCCGGAAGCGAGGATTCCGGCTCGCCGGTCCGCGCGGCCGCGCCGATCGCGATGATGGGGGCGACCGCCGTGGTCGTCACCCCCTGGATGATGGGCAGGCGCACGCCGATGAAGCGCGTCAGCCCGGCCGACTGGAGGATCGTGGCGATGCCGCAGGTGAGCAGGTCTGCGTTGACGAGGTGGATCGTCGTGGCGGTGCTCAGCCCGAGGCCCTGGGCGATGAGCAGCGGGACGATGACGGCTCCCGCGTAGAAGGCCAGAACGTGCTGGACGGACAGGATCGCGAGCTTCGGAGCGGACGGAACCTGATCGACGGGATGGCGTGCCACCCCGACAGAATCTCAAAGACCCGGCGCGCGGCGGCAGCCCGTCCGGTCCGTGAGACGCCGTGGGCTCATTCGCCCCGACCGAGCCCGCGGGCGCCGAGGGAGCGGGCGGTGGCGTAGCCGGTGTCGAGGTCGCGTATCGAGACCTCGACGATCCCGTGGGCGTCCACGGTGTAGTTCTCCTCGATGAGCGCTCCTTCGGCGGTCCGGCGCACGTCCACGCCGTCCAGGTCCACGCCCGCGCCCCGCAGGGCCGGGTCGAAGGGGAAGGAGACCTGCCCGCAGGGCACGACGGTTCCGCGCGGCACGCCGTCCTCGGTGCGCGTGTACTCGACGAAGCGGTAGCGCCCGAGGTTGTGGGCGGCCCGGTACCTGCGCGTCAGGGAGACGGCCTTGCCGGGGGAGACCCGCAGCTCGGGGGAGAGGAGAGGGTCGAAGGTCACGAGGGTGCCCGACTCGCCCTCGCGGAAGACGCCGACCCCCCGGGAGAGCTGGTCGGCCAGGGAGTAGCCGGCCTCTGGGTCGGCGGCCAGCGCCAGCCCGATGGCCGTGGACCCGGCCGTGTAGGGGGAGCGGTGGACGCGCCGCCCGTAGCGGTTGCGCAGCATGCGGGCCACGATCGGCAGTTCGGACCCGCCGCCCACGACGTAGAGTCCCGCCACGTCGTGGGCGATCGTCGCCCGGCCGTCCCTGCCGTGCTCCATGAGGGCCTCCAGGGTGTCGAAGGTCGACTCGACGAGCGGGGCGACGGCCTCGTAGAAGCGGCGGACGGGCACGGCGATGGCCGTCCCGTCCACCTCCAGGGTGGCGAACCGGGACTGGGGGTACAGAGACTCCTTGGCGACGCGGGCGGCGTCAAGCAGGCGCTGCCAGCCGACCCGCCCGAGCCCCTCGCGGGACGTGCCGCCGATCTGCGCCGCGCATCCGGCGAGCACGGCGTCGAAGTCGTCCCCGCCCAGGCGGTTGTTGCCGTGGGAGGCGAGAACTTCGTGGCTCTTGCCGTCCACGGCGACGAGGGAGGCGTCGAAGGTACCGCCGCCCAGGTCGTAGACGAGGACGCGCGTCCGGCGGGAGTTGAGGGTCTTGGCGTGGCGGTGCGTGTACTCGAAGCCGGCGGCCGAAGGCTCGTTGAGCATCGCCGTCACGGCGTATCCGGCCCTGCGGAAGGCCTCCAGAGTCAGGAAGCGCTGCGCCGAGTGGGCGTGGGCGGGCACCCCGACGACGGCCTCCAGCGCCTCGCCCTTGCCGGGGCGCGAGGCGAGCACGGACCCGCCGACGTAGGCGAGGTATTCGGTGACCAGGTCGATGAGGGGCATCTCGCGGTCGCCGATGCGCACGGTGCTCCTGACGGTCACGTCGGGGTCGGCCAGGGACCGCTTGAACGAGCGGATGTGGGGGGCACCGGAGAGGGCCAAACGCGACGCTTCGAAACCGAAGACCAGTTCGCCGCCGTCGAGCGCAGCAATCGACGGCAGATACTCGTGAGCGTCATCATCCTGGTCGGTGAAGGCGAACAGCGGATAGTTCCCACGATCCACCACGGCCACCGTCGTACGCGTCGTCCCAAAGTCCACACCCAGTCTCATGCCTCATAGGCTAGCGCGCTTTCGGGCGGAAGTGGTTGAAGGTGTCGAATGACGAATGGGGAGCGATACAACAGGAGGGCGAAGGACCGCCGGCGAAGGCGGGCTGGATGCGGGGAAGCGGGCGGCCTGGATTCGGGAAGCGCGAATTGACATAATGTGCATTATCGGAATAATCCGGAAGGGGCTGGGCGTTCCGGCGGCGAACGCACGACTCGGCGGTGCGCGGTTCGCCGGCTGACCGTCGAGCTGCGGGCCGGCCGGCGAATAGAATGGTCGGGAACGGACGAAAGGAACCACCCATGGCAGAGCGCTCGTTGCGCGGCATGAAGATCGGCGCGAATTCACTGGAGACCGACGAAGGCGTGGCCTTCGTCGAGCGCAAGCGGGTCGTCTACGAGTGCCCGAACGGCCACCAGTTCGGCGTGGCGATGGCCGTCGAGGCCGAGCCTCCCTCGACGTGGGAATGCCGCTGCGGCGCCGAAGGCGAACTGCGCAACATTCCGGCACCGGACGACAAGAAGCCCCTCAAACCGCAGCGCACGCATTGGGACATGCTCCTGGAGCGCCGTTCGGAGGCCGAGCTCCGGGTGCTCCTCGAAGAGCGGCTCGCGCTCCTCCGCTCCGGCCAGCTGCGCATGCGCCGCCATTCCTCGTGACGGCGCCGATGGCGCGGCCACGAGGCGGGCGACTCCGCCCGGCAGCGGCGGCGCCCATGCCTCCCTCCCACGTTTTGACATAACGTAAGCGGGTCGGATTCGCCGCATCGGCCCGCGGCCTCCCGACCTGCGGTCTGTCTCGATCGCGGCCTCGCACACCATTCGCACGGCGTGCGCGCCCCAGGGACCTCAGGACGGACGCCGGCGGAGCCTGTTGGCCGCCGACCGCCCCAGGGCGGCGACCTGCCTGGCGCGGCGCTTGACGCCCATCTTTGTGGCCCTGGAGAAGGACTCCGCGAAGATGCTCGCCGACAGCTTGGACTCCCCCACCTCCCGCTGGGCGAAGTTGATCGGCATTTCGATGATCGAACCGCCTAGCTGGTGGACTTTGTCGGTCATGTCGGTCTGGAAGAAGTACCCCGAGGACTCCACCGACGTGAAGTCGATCCTGCGCAGGAAGCCGGTGCGGTACACCCGGTAGCCGGCGGTGACGTCGGACGCGGGGATTCCCAGCCACGCCTTGATGTAGAAGTTTCCGGCGCGCGAGAGGATCTCGCGGGACTTGGGCCAGCCGACCATCTCTCCCCCGCGCACGTAGCGCGAGCCGATGATCAGATCCGGATAGTCGCTCATGCCCGCGCGTTCGAGCAGAAGCGGAAGCTCCTCCGGCCGGTGCGAGCCGTCGGCGTCCATCTGGACGACGTGCGTGTAGTCGCGTCCCATCGCCCAGTCGAAAGCCGCCAGGTAGGCCTTGCCAAGCCCTTCCTTGCCCGCCCGGTGCAGGACGTGGACGGTGCCGTCGTCTGCGGCGATCCGGTCGGCCAGGTCGCCCGTCCCGTCCGGCGAGTCGTCGTCGACGACGAGGATGTCCGCGTCCGGAACGGACGTGCGGACCCTGGACACGATCGGTTCGAGGGCTTGAACCTCGTTGTAAGTCGGAATGACGACGAGAACCTTCATCGGCCACCTTTCTCCCTGCGCTTGCCGTTTCCTCCCGGGCGGTTGAGACCCTGTGCCAATGCTAGCCCGCCGAGGGCCGCGCCAGCGAGATAGAAGGCGGCGGTGGCGTACCCGTGCACCCGGGTCGCGGGCGTCGTCCCGGATCGCAGGGCCACGCGGGCCAGGCGCGCCTCGGGCCTCCACGGCTCGGTCATGTGGTGGACCCTTCCGTCCGGTTCGGCGACGCCCGAGACGCCGACCGTCGAGACTTGGATGGCGGTCCTGCCCGTCTCCGCCGACAGGAAGCGGGTCATGTCGAATTGCTGGCGCGACTCCGCGGAGTGGCCGAAGGAGGCGTTGTTGGTGGGGACGGCGATGAACTGCGCCCCTTTTCGCACGGCCTCGTTGACGATGCCTTCGTATCCGATCTCGAAGCAGATCGGAACGGCCACCCGAAGGCGGCGCCCGTCGGCGTTCACGTCGAGGAGGGCCGGGCCGGAGCCTGCGCGCATGTCGAGGTAGATCTGGTCGACCGCGGACGTGAACAGGCGGAAGAACCCGCGGGCGGGCATGTACTCCCCGAAGGGGACGGGGTGCTGCTTGGTGTACCGACCGGACGGGCCGCGATCCGGCAGCCACGCGATGTAGTCGTTGTACCGATAGTCCCCCGGATAGCGCTGTGTGCCCAGAAGCAGGGGGACGCCCAGGCGTCTGGAGGCCTCCTCGACGACGGCTCCGGCATCCGGATCCGTGTGCGCGTCCAGGTCGGAGGCCGACTCGGGCCACAGCACGAGGTCGGCGCCCCTGCCCTCCAGGCGGCGGGTCGCGGCCGCGAGGTTCTCGGTGACCGTCAGCGCCCGGAGCCTGCCCGACACCTCGCTCTTGGCCGGGATGCGCCCCTGGACGAAGCCGACGGCGACCGTCCCGGTTCCGGCGGAGACCGGCGGGAGGGGAAGGAAGAGCGGCCCGAAGACGAGGCCGGCCGCGGCCAGGCAGCACGCCGACGCGCCGATCGCCGACGCTTTCCCGCCCCTGCGCGCCACGCGTACGGCCGCCTCCAAGAGGACCCCGGCGGCGACGACGGCGAAGCCCACGGCCTGGGAGGATCCGTACGGGGCCAGGCGGAGCAGGGGCCCGTCCACCTGGCCGAAGGCCAGCGTCCCCCACGGCATGCCTCCCAGCGGCCAGGCGCCGCGGAGCTGTTCGACCGCGACCCACACCGTCGCCAGCGCCGGGGCCAGAAGCAGCGGCCGGTCGCCGAACGGCTCGAGCAGCCCGCGCCAGACGAGCGCCATGGCCGCCGTGTAGAGGGCCAGAACGGCTCCCAGGCCCGCTCGGGCGACCCACGTGCCGGTGGACTCCGAGGCCCAGTCGACCAGAAGGCCGAAGAACGCCAGGCCCGCCAGGAAGCCCGTGCCGAAGGCCGCCCGAGGGCGGCGCCCCCTCAGGGCGGCGACGAGGACCGCGACGCCGACCGGAGCCAGGAACCACCATCGCAAGGGTGCGAAGGACGCGTACAGGCACAGACCGCAGACCGCGGACGCCAATGCGGGGGCGGACGCCCGCGCCGCACGCAGGAGGGATCCCGCCGCGCCGCCCGGGCGGCTCCCCGTCCCGGCAGGATGACCCGGCATCGGCCCGGGCGCGTCCGCGCACTGCGGGGCTGTCCGAAAGGACCGTTCCGGAGGCGTCTGGGAGGCGGGCATCACATCACCTCCTTCCGGCGCGTCCTCGTACGGGCCTCGCGGGCGAGCGGCCCGATCCAGGTTCCCTCCCCCGCGGCCGCCATCTGGCCGAGGAGGTCGATGAGCCGCCGGGCTGCGTTGACGAAATCCCCCGCGGACATGCGCGAGCCCCGCAGACACGCGTCGAGGCCGGCGCCGGAGCCCCATTCCGAGAAGACGTCCACGCATCGCGTGACCGGCTCGCGGGTCCGGTCCAGCCCGTGCCGCGCCTCCACGTCGCGCAGGAAGTCGGCGTCGGCGAGGGCTCGGCGCGCCAGGGCGCCGAGCCTGCCGTGCGGCAGGCCTCCCGCGAGCCGGTCGTCCCCGAGGAACATCGACGCCCACCCCGCGAACCCTGCGGCGTCGAGCTCGCCCTCCCGCAGATCCGTCAGGCACCGGTAGGCCAGGAGGTCGTTCTCGACGTGCAAGGCGCGCAAGGCGGCGGCACCCGGGCCGAGGCGGGTGGCCTCCCCCTCCCCCTGCAGGATCCCGAGATCCCGCAGCACGCCGGCCGTCGAGTCGAATTCGCGCCCGACGGAGTCCGTGCAGCCTTCGGCGAGCTCGGTCAGCTCCCGTTCGCGGGCGTCCAGCGAGAGCAGTGTCTCGGCCGCCCGCACGTGCTCCCCGATGTGCCGGCAGGAGGCGCACGGGTGGGCGAGCAGCGCGTCGTCCTCCCGGACGGCGAAGCGGGACCACGGTTCGAGGAGGTCGCGGTCGACGCCCAGTTCCGTCCGCTCCTCGACGGCCTGGGCGATCGCGTCGGCGAGGTCCTCGCGGACCGGGCGCTCGCGCAGGCTCCGGCCCTGGGGGATCGGCACCGAGGCGGCCTCGCGCAACTCGGAGCGCAGGTCCCCCTCGCGCAGCCAGGAGGCCTCGCCGTACCAGTCGAGGACGCGCAGCCGTTCACGGCCGCCCGACAGCACGAGGACGTAGTCGAGTTCGCCCTCCCGGTTGACCGCGTAGACGACTCCGTTGCGCGCCCCGGCGAAGGAGTCGGCGATCCTGGCGCGGTAGGCCCGTTTGGCCTCTTTGCGCGAGGACTTCGCGGCCCGGCCGGAGGCCGCGCGCGCCCGAACGTATTCGACGACGTCGCCCCTGTCGCATCGCAGCTCGCGGGCCTCCAGGGCGATCCTGCGGCGTATGCGGGCCAGTCTCGCCTCGATCCGGCCGAGGTCGGCGTTGCGCTGGTACTGGGCGAAGCTGCGTCCCATCATGGCCCTGGCCCGGGAGTAGGGCTGTTCGGCGAGGAGGCTGACGACGGTGTTGTAGGAGGGGAAGAAGGCCGACAGGAGCGACTCGACCTTCCCGGATCCGAGCGCGGCCAGCTCGTAGGGGTCGGTCTCGGCCGTGCCGACGACGACCGCGTGCCCGACGTCGTCTTTGCCTCGCCGTCCCGCCCGGCCGATGAGCTGCGTGTACTCGGTCGCGGTCAGGTCGGCGAACCCGTCGCCGTCCCAGCGGCGCAGGGATTCGACGACGACCGACCGCACCGGCATGTCGATGCCGAGAGCCAGGGTTCCCGTCGCGTAGACGATGCGCAGGAGGCCGTCGGACATGAGGGTCTCGGCGAGCTCCTTCAGGGCCGGGTGCATCCCTGCGTGGTGCGCGCCGTAACCGCGGAGCAGCGCCGCGGATACGGCGTGGAAGCCGATGGCCCGCAGGTCGGATTCGCCCAGGCGACCCCGGAGGTCGCGCAGGCGCCGGCGGATCGCCGCCTGCTCGTCGCGGTTCGTGAGCGTCACGTCGCCGCGCACGAGGGCGGAGACGGCCTGGTCGCAGCCTTTACGGGAGAAGATGAACTCGATCGCCGGCAGCATGTCCCGTTCCTCCAGGAGGGAGATGATCCGGCGCCGGTCCCGGTTCCCCAGTCGGGCTCGAGGGTCGCCTCCCAAGCCCTGCAGCGCCGAGACCAGGGCCTTCGACGGCTCCGAGCCCCGGCCGTGGAGTGCGACGAGCCTGCGGCCCGTGCACACGTGCTGGACGAGCGGGACGGGTCTGACCTCGCTGGTGACGACCTCGGTCCGGCCGTGGACGGAGCCCATCCATGCGGCCAGCTCGTCCACGTTGGCGATCGTGGCCGACAGGCTGACGAGCCTGACGGGCTCGGGAAGGGCGAGGACGACTTCCTCCCAGACGGGGCCGCGCTCCCTGTCGGCCAGGTAGTGGACTTCGTCGAGGACGACGCAGCCGACCTCGTCGATCTCGGGGGCGTTGGCGAACAGCATGTTCCGCACGACCTCGGTGGTCACGACGAGGACGGGGGCGTCACGGTTGACCGCGGTGTCGCCGGTGAGCAGGCCGACCGTCTCCTCCCCGTAGCGTCCGGCCAGCTCCGCGTACTTCTGGTTGGACAGGGCCTTGATCGGCGCCGTGTAGACGCAGCGGCGGCCCGCGGCCAGGGCGAGTTCGACGGCGAAGTGGGCGACGACGGTCTTGCCGGAGCCCGTCGGGGCGGCCACGAGGACGTCCCGGCCGGCCAGGAGCGCCCGGCAGGCCTCGACCTGGAAGCCGTCGAGGCGGATGCCGCGCTGGGCGTACCCGTCGGCGAAGTCCTCCAGCAGGGCGCTCATGCCAACAGCTCCAGTGCTCCGGGAAGGCATCGGACGTCCACGGGCGGCGGCCCGAGGACCTCGCCGTCGGCCATGGCGATCGGGGCGGGCGCGCCGAGGCCCGGCACGTCGCAGATCCGGATGCGCCTGCCGCGCAGGACGTGCACGTTGGGGTGGGCGACGTGCCCGCCCGAGTACAGACGCGGCAGCAGCGCGAGGATCTGGACGGTGGAGAGGTCCTTGGCCACGACGACGTCGAGCAGGCCGTCGCCGGGATCGGCCGGCGGGGCGATGTTCATCCCCCCGCCGAAGTACTTCGTGTTCGCCACCGCC
>NZ_KE951417.1:2237-50389 GCF_000466165.1 Actinobaculum sp. oral taxon 183 str. F0552 | reverse complement strand
CGAGCAGGCCGTCGCCGGGATCGGCCGGCGGGGCGATGTTCATCCCCCCGCCGAAGTACTTCGTGTTCGCCACCGCCACGAGCGTCGCCAGCCCGGCGGCCGCGCGGCCGTCCACTTCCACGCGCACGCCGTAGGGCGAGAATCCTCTGAGGGTCGCCAGGGCTCCGCGGACGTAGCGCAGGGTTCCCGGCGGCCAGGCCAGGGAATTGGTCCGCAGGTTGATGGCGGCGTCGATCCCGGCCGAGACCACCGCTAGAGCCCGGTGGGCGACGCCGCGCGAGGAGACCTCCATGGCGTCGACGGGCCGGGAGTCGCAGGACGCGAAGAGGTCGAGAGCGAGCGCCGTGGACTCTTCGGGCCGGCGTATCGGCAGGTCGAACTCGCGGGCGATGTCGTTGCCCGATCCCACGGCGACGATGCCGAGCGGCACACCGGTCCCGGCGAGGGCGTCCACCGCGGCGTGGACGGTTCCGTCGCCTCCGACGGCCAGCAAGAGGTCGATGAGGCCCAGGCGTGCGGCGTCGCGGGCGCTTTGCGCGCTGTCGGCGGCGGTGGCGCCGGTCAGGTCGAGGGACGCGACGTCTCGCCCCTCCAGGCAGGCCTTGACGCGTCCGGCGTGACGTCTGCCGGTGTCGCGTCCGCTCGCCGGGTTGGCGATCACCCCCGCCCTCATGCGTCCGCGTCCTCGGCGAGGGCGGCGAAGCGTCCAGCCAGACGCCGGGCCACTTCGGCGGGTCGGACGTCCAGGACGGCCGGGCCCAGTTGGAGGAGCAGCGTGGCCAGGAATTCGTCCGATTCGGAGCGGAGCGTCACCTCGGTCAGGCCGTCGCGCTGGACCGCGGTGGCGCCGGGGAGCATCTCGGCGATCCATCTGCCGGCCCGCGTGACGGTGAGCGTCACCGTCACGCCGCCGGGCTGCCAGGCGGAGTCTCGGCGTACGGCCGATCTGGCGGCCGCGAGCTCGTCGCGGCGGGCGCCGGGCCCCAGGCGCACCGCGCCTATCCGGTCGAGGCGGTAGGTGCGCGCGCCGTCGGCGCTCCAGGCCAGAAGCACCGGGTTGACGGCCGAGCGCACGTCGACGGGGATCGCGCGGACGGCGGTCACCGACTCCCGCAGGCCGGGTCCCGGCCGGTGGTAGGAGAAGTCGATCCAGGCTCCGCAGGCGAGGGCGGCGTCTATGCGCCCCATCGTCTCCGGATCGGCGGCCGCGGCGGGTTCGGGCCAGATGACGCCCGCGAAGCCGGCCTCCTCGCACGCGGCGACGAGCTTGGCGCGCATGGCCGACAGGGCGTCGGCCGACGGGCCGGGCGGGGTGATCTGCGCGACCGAGTCGACGAGGGCGACGATCGCGATGACCTCGTCGAGGGTCAACGGGAGGTCGGGGACGTCGGCCGACCCCCACGCGCCGAAGGAGACGGCCGAATCGGCCTTCGCCGGCTCCTCCCC
This sequence comes from Actinobaculum sp. oral taxon 183 str. F0552, assembly GCF_000466165.1. Classification (GTDB taxonomy): domain Bacteria; phylum Actinomycetota; class Actinomycetes; order Actinomycetales; family Actinomycetaceae; genus Peptidiphaga. The sequence continues at coordinate 48,943 of NZ_KE951417.1, read as the reverse complement.
CGGCTCCTCCTGGCCGGGCCGGACGGGCAGGGTCAGGGAGTAGGCGTCGACCAGGTCCCCCAGTTCGACGAGCGAGGCGCTCCACAGCAGGTCGAGGGCCTTCTGCCAGGGCACGCCGAAATGGGCGCCGAGCTCGCGGAGCGTGGCCGTCCGGCCGGGGCATTCGGCGAGGTAGACGAGCATGGCGTTGGTCAGGACGACGCCGTCGGCGTTCATGGAGCGGCTGCCGTTCACGATGCCTCCCGATCCGGATCCGGCGGATCCGACGGGGGTTCCGTGTCGGCCGGGTCGGCAGGCTGTTCCGGAGCCGGCAGGCCAGCGGACTGTTCCGTGTCGGCCGGGTCGGCAGGCTGTTCCGTGTCGGCCGCGGCCGTCCCCGACTGCGCCAGGCCCGCCAAATGATCCAGGCGCCGCCTCCACTCGGCCACGAGGTCCTCGCCTCCGAGCAGCCTGACCTCCCGGGCGTAGGAACCGAGGAGCTCGTAGAGGCGATGTCTGTCCAGGGAGGCGAGTCGAAGGCACGCCCACCCGTCGGGGACGCGCGCGCCGGGCGGCGGCTGGCAGGGCCGGCCGCGGGCCAGGAGCGGTATCGTCGCGTCCGGGCTGACGGCCAGGGTCACCTGCCGGGCGGTGAACACGTCGGCGTCGGGGGCCTCGTCGCGGGGCCTGGTCGCCGGCTGGCCGACCCGCAGGCTTCCCGGGACCACTCGCGACACCCTGAACGTGCGGTAGCCCCACTCCCCGTCGTCGCCGCAGGCCTGGCCCGACGCGTAGAAGGCCCCGCGCTGGACGAACAGCCGGGCGGGCTCCAGGACGTAGTCGCGCCGGCGGGTCCCCCGGTAGGCGAAGCCCACGCGCCGCCGGTACTGGAGGGCCCTGGCGATCGGTACGACGGCGTCCCCGGAGGGGACGGCGGCGTGGACGAAGCGCGGCGCGGACTGCCCGGAGGCCGTGGTCGCCAGTATCTTCGCCATGCCGGTGTGCGCGGCCGATCTGAGGCTCCCGCCGCGCCCGAGGCCCGTCAGCAGGGAGCGCACCAGGCCGACGTCGAGCGCGGTCAGCGGCGCGATGATGGGGGCCTCCTCGGCGATGCGGTAGGAGTCGTCCTCGACGGCGATCGGATAGCCCGCCTGGCGGAGGACCGCGATGTCCCGCTCGAAGGTGCGCCGGAAGGCGGCGGTCGAGTCGTAGTCCGCGTATGCGGGGATGTCCGCGCGGGCCTGGGCCCGGGTCACGCCGGAGGGGCGCCCGATCGCAGTGAGGAGGGAGAACTGGCGTTCCCAGCGCGTGTATCGCTTGGCCTGGTGACTCACACGTCAAGGGTAATGGAGCTGTACCCTTGATCGCGTGATGATGTGGCGCAGCGGGGAGGTCGTCTCCCTGGGGGAACGGTGGAACGGATGCGTCGAATGCCGGGTGCGGCTCGACGGCGGCGGCCAGACCCGGGCCTTGGCCTACACGCGGATCGTCGGGACGCCGGACGTCGGCGCGCGCGCGATCCTCAGCGCCTCCGCGGCGGCCAGAGGCTTGGGGACCGGCGGATACCTCATGGTCGTCGCCCTGCCGGACCGCCTGCCCGCCGACCCCGACCCCGGCCCGGGGCACATCGTCAAAGCGCGTTACACGCCGCTCCAGTACATGACGATGGGCGCCGACGAACAGGAGTCGCCGTGGCACGACCTTCTCCGCCACGCCGACTCGATCGAGGGAATGCCCGTGGTGGTCGCCGACCTCCACTCCGCCCTGCCCGCCGTGGCGGCCGCGATCCGCGCCCGCAGGCCCGATGCCCGCATCGCCTACGTCATGGACGACGGCGGCAGCCTCCCGGCCTGGTTCTCCCGCACTTGCGCCCGCCTCCGCGAAGAAGGGAGCATCCTGGGCACCGTGACGGCCGGGCAGGCCTTCGGGGGCGAGCTGGAGGCCGTCAACGTCCACTCGGCCCTGCTCGCGGCGCGCCTCGTATGGGAGGCGGACGTCGCCGTCGTCTCGCAGGGCCCGGGGAATCTCGGCACCGGCACCCGGTGGGGCTTCTCGGGCACGCGCGCAGGCGAGAACCTCAACGCAGCGGCCGCCCTGGAGGGCCGGCCGATCGGGCTTCTGCGCATGTCGAGCGCCGACGCGCGCGGACGCCATCGCGGGCTGTCCCACCACACGGCGACGGCCCTGACCCGCGTGGCGCTGGTGGAGACCCTGTGCCCGTGCCCGGTCTTCGACGAGTCCGAGCTGTCGGGCCTGATCGGCGAGGACGTGCGCGCGCTGCTGAGCACCCAGCTCGATTCGCTCTTCGAGTGCGGCAGGCTCAGGCGAGTCGACGTGTCGGTGGAGGGCCTGGACGAGGCGCTCGCCTCCTCCCCCGTCCCCCTGTCGACGATGGGGCGCGGACTCGCCGAGGACCCTCTCGCATTCCTCGCCGCGGGCGTGGCCGGGTACGCGGCGGCGGACGCGCTGTGACGAGCCGCTCCGCTCGTGCCGGTCGGCGTGAACCCCCTCGGTCCGCGGCGGCGCAGCCGCGGGCCGCTCGTGGGGCCAGTGCCGCGACGTCCGGCAGCTCGGCGCGGCAGCATCCGGGCGTCGCGCCGGACTACGGCGTGAGGATGTACTTCGATCCGACTCCGCGGGCCATGTCCTCCAGGCTCTCGACGAGCGCCTCCAGCGGGCGGACCTCGGTGCACAGGGTCATCCCGTCGAACTTGCCGGACGAGAGCAGCTCCACCGCGATCTGAACGAAGCGCGGCTGATGGTGGTAAACGCCCTTGAGCGTGTACTCCTTGTAATGCATGTCCGAGGAGTCGACCTGGAACGGGGCGTTCTTCGGGGTTCCGCCGAAGAGCACGGCCGTTCCGCCGGGGCGCAGGCACAGAACGGTCTGTTCCCACACGTTCGGCAGACCGACGGCCTCGATGGCGACGTCGGCGCCGCGTCCGCCGGGCGTCAGCGGCCGGATCGCCGCCGCGCATTCCTCGGGCGTCTCCAAACCGGTCAGGTCGACGACGGCGGAGGCCCCCGCGGCCTCGGCCTGGGCGAGGCGGCCTTGCGAGCGGTCGGCCACGACGACCGTCGCTCCCCGCAGCTGCGCAAGCCTCAGATACATCTGGCCGATCGGGCCCGCGCCGTTGACCACGACGGTGTCTCCGAGCGCGATTCCCGATTCGTGCATCCCGTGGACCACGGTGGACAGGGGCTCGAGCGGGGCCGCGGCCTCGAAGGCCAGGGTGTCGGGGATCGCATACGTGTTGCGCTCGACGATCGCGCGCGGGACGACGATCTGCTCGGCGAAGGCGCCGTTGAGATACTGGAGGTTCTCGCACAGCGACTCGCGCCCGATGGTGCACGCCCAGCAGTGGCCGCACGGAGCGGTGTTGGCGGCGACGACCCTCTGGCCGACCTCGAAGTCGGCCACGCCTTCGCCCACCTCGCAGACGATCCCGGAGAACTCGTGGCCGAAGCGGGCGGGCAGCGTGGGAAACAGGGTGGGGTGCCCCCGCCGGTAGGATTTCAGGTCCGTTCCGCACGTGGCGGCGGCCTTGATGTCCACGGCGATCTCACCGGGGCCGGGGTGCTCGACGGGGACGTCCTCCAAGCGCAGATCGCCGGGGCCGTAGAACATGTAAGCCTTCACGATTGGTTCCTTTCTCGCGGACGGGCGAAGGCGCGGTCGACGGTGACCGCCGGCCTTCCCCGGAATTCGGTTCGGGCCCGTTCATGCCGTCGTTGGCATGGCGTGACGGGTCCCCATTCATCCTAGTGACGGCCGCCACGGGGATTCAAACGGACAGGCGCCGTCGGCGCTCCGCGTACCAGCCGGCGGCCCGGTCCCGAGGGCGCCGGCCGGGATGCCCGGGGCGAAGGGCGAAGGGCGCGGCCCAGCAGGCCCCACCTGGACCCGCAAGATTCGAGCGTCGGGAGAAGGACGGGCGCGGGGAGATCCTGCACGCCAAGCCCGGAGCACGGCGAACGCGGTCGTCGGGGCCCGGGTCAGATCCTGCAGGCCAGGACCGGGGTGACGATGATCCCCCTGGCGCCGATCCGGTAGAGGTCGTCCATCACCCTGTTGACGTCGCCGGTCTCGACCATGGACCGCACCGCGTACCAGCCGGCCTCATGAAGCGGCGATATCGTCGGCGACTGGAGGCCCGGGGTCAGTTCGACGGCCTCGGCGAGGTTGGCGGCGGGACAGTCGTAGTCGCACATGACGTACTGCCGGGCCACGAGGACCCCCTCAATCCTGCGGTCCAGGATCTCCAGAGCCGCGGGCGAAGGCCTGTCGCCGCGGATGAGCACGGCTTCGGACTCCAGGATCGCCTCCCCGAAGACCTCCATCCCCGCGGCGCGCAGGGTGGTGCCGGTCTCCACGACGTCGGCGATGAGGTCCGCGACTCCGAGGCGGACGGAAGATTCGACGGCACCGTCCAGGTGGACGACCGTCGCGTCGACGCCGCGCTCGGCGAGGAAGCGCCGGACGAGGCCGTCGTAGGACGTGGCGATGCGCTTGCCCCGCACGTCCTCCAGGCTCGCACAGGTTCCCTCGGGTGCCGCGAAGCGGAACCGCGACCGGGCGAACCCGAGCGCCCGGTGCTCGACGGCGCCCGTGCCCGAGTCCAGGAGCAGGTCGCGGCCGGTGATGCCGGCGTCCACCGTTCCCGCGCCCACGTAGACGGCGACGTCCCGAGGTCGGATGAAGAAGAACTCGACGTCGTTGTCCGCGTCGGCGAGGACGAGTTCGCGCCTGTCCCGGCGCTGACGGTATCCGGCTTCGCGCAGCAGCTGGGAGGCCGGTTCGGAGAGCGATCCCTTGTTGGGCACGGCGATGCGGAGCATGGCGATCCTAGAGGTAGCGGTAGACGTCGGCCAGGGTCAGGCCGCGGGCGATGAGCATGCACTGGAGGTGGTAGAGGAGCTGGGAGGCTTCTTCGGCGAGCTCGGCGTCGCTCTGGTATTCGGCGGCGATCCAGACCTCTCCGGCCTCCTCGAGGATCTTCTTGCCGATGAAGTGGATCCCCGAGTCGAGTTCCCGGACCGTGCCCGAATCCTCCGGGCGTTCCTCCGCTTTGACGCGCAGCTCGCCGAACAGTTCCTCGAATGTCTTCACACTCCGAGTTTACAGGGCGCGGATCCCCCGAGGCGGCATGGGGCCGCCCGGGGGGGGGATCCGACTGAGCCCGGTCGGGGGAACAGCGGAGCCCGTAAGGGGCCGCCGTGCCCGCCGAGGCGATGCTCCGCCGGGTGGCGGGAGGCCCCGGCTGCGTCCCGACCCCGGGCGGCGGCTACTTCGTCAGATCGGTGTAGGCGTCTGCGGCGGGGACCGGCTTGCTCAGCAGGCCGTTGTCCTGCATGAAGGAGGACATCGCCGTCCAGGTTCCCGCGTTCTGGGAGCCGAAGGCCCCCGAGGCCGTGTACAGCTCGAGCGTCCGGGCGAGCGTGGCCTTGGCGGCCGCGCGCCGCTGGGGGTTCGCCAGAGCGGGCACGTGCCTGCGCGTGATGGCCAGGACATCGTCGGGGTGCTCGCGGCAGTATGCGACGGCCTTGTCCAGAGCGGTGAGCATCTTGCGGTAGGCCTGGCGGTTCGTCCGCAGGTTCGCCGACTTCGACCCGAGGCCGACCCCCACGAGGGGCAGGCCGTCGGCCACCGGGGAGACCGTGCGGACCTTCATGCCCGCCGTCTGCAGTGCGACGGCGTCCGAGTTCGTGAAGCCGATGACGGCGTCGACCCGCTTGGCCGACAGCGCGGCCGACTGCGTGTAGCCGATGTACTGGACTTTGACGTCCTTCTCGGACAGGCCGTAAGCCTTGAACATCGCCCGCAGAGTGAAGTAGTTCTCGCCCTGTTGGCCGGGCAGGCCCACCGTGCGGCCTCTCAGGTCGGCCGGGGCCCGGATGGGCGAGTCCTCGGGAACGATGAGGGCCACGGGGTATTTCTGGTACATCGTCGCCCAGTCGACGACGTCCACGCCGTTGGACCGTCCGCGCATCATCTCGTCTCCGCCGGCGAAGACGACGTCTTCGTGGCCGGCTTCCAGGGCGCCCAGCAGCGACTCCTGGGCTCCGTGGTGGCGGAGCGTGACGTTCACGCCCTCCCGGGTGAAATAACCCTTCTCCTTGGCCACGTAGAAGGGGGCGAACTGGATGTCGGGGACGTAGGTCAGCCCCACCGTGACGGCCTTGCCGGAGCCTTTCGAGCCGGCTTCGCCGGACGCCGAGCAGGCCGTCAGGGCGAGTGCGAGAGCGGCGAGGACCGCCGCGATCCGCCGTTTCATGTCGTCTTCCTCTCCGCCGGGCGCACGCCCGGCCGTCTCGTGCGCCGGAGCCGTCCGGTCGCGTGGTGCATGGGGTGCGGACGCCGGGGCTCGTCTCTGACGAGGTAGTTGGCCCGCCGCTCCACCAGGGCGAGGAGCCCGTAGATAGCCGTCGCGCTGAAGGCCAAGAGGAGGATCGCCGCGAACATCCCCTCGACGTCTGCGGAGGTCTGGGCGCTGGTCAGCTGCATCCCCAGGCCCGTCCCGCCGATGATCATCTCCCCGACGACGGCTCCCGTGACCGACAGGGTGAATCCCGTGCGCAAGCCGGCGAGGATCGACGGCGCGGCGAGGGGCATCTCCATGTAGCGCAGGAGCGTGAGCCGGGAGGCCCCGTCCAGGCGGGCGGCGCCGATGACCTCGGGGTCGATGTGCCGCACGCCCACGGAGGTCGAGACGATGACGGGGAAGACGACCATCATGACGCACAGGACGACGATGGGCACGAGCCCGTAGCCGATCCAGATGGTCAGGAGCGGTGCGACGGCGACGGCTGGCACGGCCTGCGAGGCGGCCAGGTAGGGCTGGACCGCCAGGGAGAAGAGTCGGGACTTGGCGATGGCGTATCCCAGCGGGATGCCGACGACAGCGGCTCCCGCACACCCCAGAAGCGCCTCCTGCAGAGTCAGGAGCAGGGCTTCGCGCAGGTATCCCTCACGCAGGCCCTCGACCATGCGCGCGACAGTGGCCCGCGGGGTGGGGAGGAAGTGCGTGTCGACCAGGCCGAACGCGGTCGCGCCCCACCACAGGAGGCAGACGGCCGCGCCGAAGACGACGGGCGGCACCGCCGCCGGCCATCTTTTGGATTCCATTCGGTCCTCTCCCCTGCCTCGGCCATCGGGGAAGGGAGGGAACCGGCATGCCGCGCCGCAGGCATGCGCCGTGAGGCATAGTCGACCCGCGTGCGCCTCCCATCCGGACTGTCACCGTCGGTCGGGGAATTCCACCCCGTCAACCGCTTGCGCGGGTCGCGGACTGTCACCGCCGGTTCAGACTTTCACTGACCCCGGAGCACGTTCGTGTTCGATGCGATTATGCCACAAGCCGGGCGGCAGGGGGAATCGTCAGTGGACGTGCGGGGCGGCCAGCTGGCGCAGCGCCTCGACTTCGGCCGCCGCGTCCTCGGCCCTGTAGACGGCGCTGCCCGCCACGAAGTTATTGGCGCCGGCCTGGGCGGCCTTCTCGATCGTCGAGCGGGAGACGCCGCCGTCCACTTGGACCCACACGTCCAGGCCCGCGTCGCGGATGGCCTTCCGGGTGCGGCTGACCTTCGGCATCATCGACTCGATGAAGGACTGGCCGCCGAAGCCCGGTTCCACCGTCATGACGAGGATCATGTCGAATTCGCCGAGGATGTCGACGTACGGTTCGATGCCGGTCGCCGGGCGCAGCGCCAGGCCGACCCGCCTGCCCTGGGCCCGGATCTCGCGCGCCAGGCGGAGGGGGGCGCTGGCGGCCTCGGCGTGGAAGGTCACCGAGGCGCACCCCGCCTCCGCGTAGACGGGCGCCCACCGGTCGGGGTCTTCGATCATGAGGTGGGCGTCGACCGGGACGGGGCTCGCATGGACGGCCGCCTCCACCAGGGGCAGCCCCAGAGCGAGGTTGGGAACGAAGTGATTGTCCATCACGTCCACGTGCACGTAGTCCGCGGTGGAGATTCTGGCCAGTTCGTCGGCGAAGTGGCCGAAGTCGCAGTTGAGGATCGACGGTGATATGACAACGCTCATGGCGCAATCCTACCCGCCTGCCGCAGGCAGGGGCTTCCGGGCCTTCGGACCTCGCCCTCCGCGCGACCGCCTAGCCGCACACCGGGGGCAGGGGCTCCGCCGCTTCGATCGCGGCCGCCCGCCGCGGGCCCCGATCGTCCCCGCTTGCCCTCGGAGCCGCTCATTCCTTGGCGAGGACGGCGAGGAACATCCCGTCCGTCTCGTCGGCGTCCGGCCACAGCTGGACGCATCCGTCGTAGCCGGCGACCTCGCGCACGGCGACGGCGCTCGCGATCGAGCCGGCGTCGAGAAGCCTCGCCCGCTCGGTGGCCTGCACGAAGGAGGAGACGACGGAGCGGGTCTCCTCGACCACGGGGGTGCACGTCGAGTAGACGAGCGCGCCGCCGGGCCGCAGGGCGCCGAATGCGGAGGCGAGGAGTTCGCCCTGGAGCCTGGCCAGGGGCGGGACGTCGCCCGGGTCCTTGCGCCAGCGCGCCTCTGGCCTGCGCCTGAGCGCCCCCAGGCCCGTGCACGGCGCGTCGACGAGGATCCTGTCGTAGCGGTCGGACTCCTGGGAGCCGAGGTCGCGTCCGTCGCCCAGGCGGAGGTCGACGATGTCGCTCCACGGCTCGACGGCGTCGGCCACGAGGTCGAGCCGGTGCTCTCGGGGTTCGTTCGCGTGGACCCTGGCGCCGCGGTCGGCGGCGAGCGAGGCGAGTGTCGCCGCTTTACCCCCCGGCCCGGCGCACATGTCCAGCCAGAGGCCGTCCGGCCCTTCGACGGGGGCTCCCGCCAGCATCGCGGCCACGAGCTGGCTTCCCTCGTCCTGGACTCCAGCCAGGCCGTCGCGCACGGCGTAGAGCCGGTGCGGGTCGCCGCCTCCGAGCAGGAGGGCGGAGGGCGCGAGCGTGCCCGGCTCGGCTTCCATGCGGGCCGCGCCGACGCGTTCGGCCAGCTGCCCGACCGTGATGTCGCGGGCCACAAGGGCGACCTTCGCGGGCTCGTTGTCCGCCGCGAGGACGGATTCCACGTCATCGCGGTCGCGTCCGGAGGCGGCGAGCGCCTCCTCGAACTTCTCGACGATCCACCGCGGGTGGGAATGCCACAGGGAGAGGAACTCCGTGCGGCTCGCCGTCGAGGAGCGGATGACCTCCTCCCATTCGTCCGCGCGTTCGCCGACGCGGCGGAGCACGGCGTTGACGAAGCCGCCGGCGCCCTGGCCGAAGAAGTTCCTGGCGACGGTCACGGTTTCGTGGATCGCGGCGTGGGGCGGCGTCTGCAGGCCGAGGAGCTGCTGGCAGCCCATGCGGAGCAGGTCCAGGACGGGCGGGTCGATGTCGTAGATGCGCCGCCCTCTGGCGCATCGGCTGATGATCGCGTCCCATCGGCCCCGCATGCGGAGGGTCCCGTAGCACAGGTTCGTGGCGAAGGCGGCGTCGAGCTTTCCCAGCCCTGCCCGCCGGATCTCCAGCGGGAGGACGAGGTTGGCGTAGGCGTCGTCCTCGTCGACTTCGCGCAGCACCTCGAAGGCGACGAGCCTGGCCGGGCTGGATTCCCGGCGTTTGGGGTGCCAGCCCGACGGGCGCCGCCCGGCCTGCCCTCCGCGTCCGTCGGCGCTCTCGGCAGCCGGGTCAACCGGGCGCGTGCTCACTGCGCCTCCTTCACGTCGAATCCCCGGCCCTCCTCGAGCCGGGCTCCCCTCAGCCAGTCGGCGGCGGGCATGGGCTTCCTGCCCGCGGGGGCGACCCAGCTCAGGGCGACCGCCCCTTCGCCGGCCCCGACCAGGACCTCCTCCGCCCCGTCCGCTCGGCTGGCTCGGATCCGTCCCGGCGGCAGGCCCGCCACGCCGGGGCGTGCGGTCAGGGGCCCGAGTTTGACGCGCGCCCCGCGCAGTTCGGTCCAGGGGCCCGGCGTGGGGGTGTGGGCGCGGCTGTGCCGGTCGATCCGCTCGGCCGCGTCCCGCCAGTCGATGCGGGCGTCCGAGGTGGAGATGGTCGGCGCGTACGTCGCGGTGCCTTCCTGGGGGGCCGTCTGGGCCCTGCCGTCCTGGAGGTCGCGGAAGGTCGCGGCGAGGAGGTCGGCCCCGGCCTCGGCGAGGCGTCCGAGGAGGTCGCCGGCGGTGTCGGACGGCCCGATCGGCTCTGCGACGCTGGAGAAGACGGGGCCGGTGTCCAGGCCCTTCTCCAGGCGGAACGTGCACGCCCCGGTGACCGGGTCCCCCGCGGCGATCGCGTGCTGCACGGGCGCGGCGCCCCTCCAGGCGGGCAGGAGGGAGAAGTGGAGGTTGACCCAGCCGTGCTCGGGGACGTCCAGGAGCGGCGCGGGCACGATCAGCCCGTAGGCGACGACGGCGACCGCCTCCGGCTGCCATTCGGCGATCCGGTTCTGGACGTCGGGGTCCTTGAGGGTGGTCGGCGTGTCCACGGGGATCCCGAGAGCCTCCGCTTCGGCGTGGATCGCCGAGGGCCGCAGGACGTGTTTTCTTCCGGCGCGCGCGGGAGGGCGGGTGAGGACCCCGGCGAGCTCGTGGCCGTCGGCGACGAGGCGCCGCAGGGACGGGACAGCGGTTGCGGGCGTGCCCGCAAAGAGAATGCGCACTCGCTCAGTCTACCGTCGCCGCCGTCCGCGATTCCGGTGGGCGGTCCGCACGGTTCGCTCACCACCGAATCCTCGGCCCTCCGAAGCTCGCCGGATGGCGTGGGGTCGTCTCTCGTGTCGGCGGGGCGGTCGAGGGCGGCTTGCAGTGGTCCTCACGGTTTGGGCTCATCGGCCTCCGGTTCTATGGGCTTGTCGAATGGGGGAGTCGAATCGACGGGTTTGTAGACGTATTCGTCTTCCATGTGGTCGAAATCCGGGTAGTTCCAGCGCATGTAGGAGTCGATCGCCGAACGCTTGAGCTTTCCCACATGGGAGTGAATATTATGGTAGTCGCTTTCGGTGTAATCGGACACGGTTGCTCCATTCTATTGTACGAGGATTCGATCGCCAATCGGAGAGCTTCGGAAGGTATTGGTTTTGTGCGTTCGAGTCTAGGTCGAATCGATGTGATGCGCAATGGCGTATTGCGTCGGTATCTGTGAGCGAATCGACGAGCGGACGCTTTGACGGCCTCTCGGCTCAGAATGCCGCGTGGCAGGCCCTAGACGAGCGGGTTGACTTCGAGCCTGAGCGGTGCGCCGATCTGCTTGCCGGTGTACTGCCTGTAGGTGGATCTGGCGGTCTCGCTGAGCGCCTCGGCAGCCTTTGGGCCGGTCCGCACGTACACGGTGATCTCGCCTTCGCGTCTGCCCGGCACGGGCCCCAGGAGTGAGAAGCCCGGTGCGATGGCGACGACTCCTCCGGCGAGGAGGGCGTCGGCCTGGGGGCGTGCGGCGTCGTCCTGGGCGAGGCCCATGCGCAGGAGCGCGGCGCGAAGCGACCCCAGGTAGGAGCGGACGTCGCCCGGCCTGCCGCTGACGGCCAGCCATCTCGCGTACGGGGGCAGCTGGAGCTCCTTCCGTTCGGCGAGGAGGCCGCGGGCGAACTCGGGCATGGCCCACGAGCCGAGGAGTTCGGCGACCCCGGGTTCGGCTCCGCCGGCGAAGAGCACGTGCCCGCCCTGGCGCCCGGGGCGCACGAGGGCGGCTATCCGGGTGACGCGCCGCAGGAACTCGATCTGAGAGCCCGGGCCCTCGCCGCGCAGATACCGGGAATCGAGCAGGAGGGCCGCCGCGTAGCCGCCCTCGGCCGGAGGCTCGGCTCCCGGCGTGGCGACGACGAGCCGCGGCTTGGCGCTCACCCGTTCGACGATGCCTTCGCTGGTCTGCGCCCCCGACAGAAGGATTCCGGTGCCGGGGAAGGCGCGCCCGACCTCCTCGGCGGTGCGGTGGGAGCCGATCCTCGCCGAACGCAGGCGGCCGCCTCCGCAGGCCGGGCACCTCCACGACGCGGCCTTCCTGCCGCAGCGCCCGCAGACCGGGCCGGCAGCGCCCGCCGCCAGACCGAGCCTCCCCGAGCACTCCGGGCAGACGGCCGGCTGGCCGCAGGAGGCGCAGGAGACGAGCGGGATGTAGCCGGCCCGCGGGACGGCGACGAGCACCGGCCCACGCGTGAGGCCCTCGCGCACGAGGGCGAAGGCCGACTCGGGGATCCGCGACCACTGCTCGCCGTCCCTGGCCCACTGGTCGGCCGTGCTGGCCCGGGGGGCGAGGTCGCGGATCGCCGCGGGCTCCCCGGCCACGAGCGCCGCGTCGCCGCGCTCCACGAGCAGCGCGGATTCGAGGCTGACGTAGGGCGAGAGGACCAGCAGGGCGGCCTTCTCCCGGACGGCGCGCAAGGCGGCGACCTCCCCGGCCTGGCAGTAGGGCGAGCGCACTTCGCGGAGGGAGGGGGCGGCGTCGTCGAGGACCGCGCACAGGCCGAGATCCCTGACCGGGGCCCACACGGCGCTGCGCGTGCCGACGACGATGCGGTCGTGGCCGGAGAGGATCCGCAGAAAGGTGGCGTAACGCCGTTCGTGGGCGTCCTCGGAGACGACCACGGCGACGCTCTCCCCGAGCGCGGCCCGCAGAGCCTCGGCGAGAGCCTGCGCCTGCCGAGCCGAGGGGACGACGACGAGCGCCCCCCTGCCCGAAGCCCTGGCGGCCCGCACGGCCGTGGCCACCGCGTCCGCGCCCCCCGCGCGGCCGGGCAGGGCGCAGCAGACGGCCCGCGGGCCCTCCCCCGCGGCGATGCGCCTGATGAACGCAGCCCCTCCCCTGTACGCCGTCCACGGCCCCGGCTCGGCGCCGGCCTCCGGCAGCTCCAGCAGTTCGGGCGCCTCGCCCGCTAGGTGAGCCTTCTCGGCGCGGGCGTGCCGCTGCGGCACCGCCAGGGTCAGGACGTCGGACACGGAGGCCGCGCAGGACAGCGCGACCCGGCGGGCGAGGCCGTACACCTCCCCGGTCAGCACGGGAAGGGCGGATACGACGCGCCGCAGGGGGCGGAGCCTGCCGCCGGTGGAGGAGGCGGAGTCGCGCGCCACGACGAAGCCCGAGGCCCTCAGGCCGGCCACGTCCACCGAGACGCGCACCCCGGGGACCGCCGCGGCGTCCATCGCGGCGGGGACGAGATAGTCGAAGACCTTGTCGAGGTGGGGCTGGTGCAGTTCGACGTGGACGTGCGCGACGGGGTTGCGGACCTCGCCGACGATCTCGCGGGGCCCCGCCCCGACGCTCAGCAGCTCGCCCTGGTCCCCCACGTCGGGCAAGCGTCCAAGCCCGGGAAGAGTCTCCATGCCACCATTCCACCACGCGTCTCCGGCATCGCCGACGAGCCTATGCGGAGTTCCCGCCCCGGCGAGCTGGCGCCGCCGCATACGAAAGGCTCAACGATCCAGTCCGCAAAGCCAGCAGTCGCATCCGCGCCGCCATATACCGGGGCGGGTACCGCGATCGCTCCCGCTTCCCCGCCGCATGCCGAAGGCGGCGCCGGGCAAGAGGACCGCGCCGGGCTGCCGGCTCACAGGGCGCGCAGGAGCTCCTCCACCCGATCGGTCCTCTCCCACGTGAAGTCCGGCAGGTCTCTGCCGAAATGGCCGTAGGTGGAGGTCGCGGCGAAGATCGGGCGCTTCAGGTCGAGCGTCTCGATGATGGACGCCGGGCGCAGGTCGAAGACTTTCGCCACCGCGTTCTCGATCCTCTCGCGCGGCCGGGTCTCGGTGCCGAAGGTCTCGATGCGCAGGGACACCGGGCGGGCGCGGCCGATCGCGTAGGCCACCTGGAGCTCGCACCGGGAGGCCAGCCCCGCGGCGACCACGTTCTTGGCGGCCCAGCGCGCCGCGTACGCGGCCGAGCGGTCGACCTTCGAGGGATCCTTGCCGGAGAAGGCGCCGCCGCCGTGACGGGCCGTGCCGCCGTAGGAGTCGACGATGACCTTGCGCCCGGTCAGCCCCGCGTCTCCCATGGGCCCGCCCGTGACGAAGACCCCGGACGGGTTGACGAAGAGCTGCGTTCGGGAGGCGTCGAGCTCGACGCCCTCGGCCTGCAGGACGTAGTCGAGCACGTGTTCGCCAAGGGCCTCGTGCAGCCAGCGGCCGTCGACGTCGGGATTGTGCTGTGCGGAGACGACCACCGCGTCCAGGCTCACCGGCGTCTGCCCCTCGTAGCCGATCGTCACCTGGGTCTTGCCGTCGGGGCGCAGCCCCGGGACGATCCCCTCCTTGCGCACGGCGGCCAGGCGTTCGGCCAGCCGGTGCGCGAGCTCGATGGGGGCGGGCATGAGCGCCTTTGTCTCGTTGGAGGCGTACCCGAACATGAGCCCCTGGTCGCCCGCGCCCTGGGCGTCGAACCTGTCGACGTCGCCGCCGACGGCCTGCCGGGCCTCCAGCGACGTCGTCACGCCCGCCGAGATGTCGCGCGACTGCTGCCCGATCGAGAGCGTGACGCCGCAGGATTCCCCGTCGAATCCGACGACCGAGGAGGTGTATCCGATCTCGCAGATCGTCTTGCGGACGAGTTCGGGGATCTCGACGTACGAGTCCGTCGTGACCTCCCCGGCGACGTGGATGAGGCCGGTCGTCGCCATCGTCTCGACGGCGACCCTCGAGTCGGGGTCCTGGGCGAGCATCGCGTCGAGGATGGTGTCGGATATGCGGTCGCACACCTTGTCCGGATGCCCCTCGGTGACGGATTCCGATGTGAAAGGTTGACGGTGCATGGGTCCTCCGGTTTCAGTGCGTGCGCCATGCGCTGATGGCGTCGAGGATGATGCCTGCGAGCTCGGCCTTGGACCCGCGCGCCTCGGCGACGGTGGCCCCCGTGCCGTCGACGATCGCGATGGCGGTGTCGACGTCGCCGAAGCCGGCGGCGTCCCCGACGCGGTTGACCACGGTCAGGTCGGAGCCCTTGCGGATCGCCTTGGCCCGTCCGTGCTCCCACGCCGTCGCCGAATCGTCGCCCGTCTCGGCGGCGAAGCCGACCACGGTCTGCCCCTCCCGCCTCCTGCGGCGGGAGAGATCGGCCAGGATGTCCGGGTTCTCGACGAGTTCGAGGACCCGCGCGCCCGAGGCGCCCTTCTTCTGCTTGGTCCGCTCGTACGCCGCGGGGCGGTAGTCGGCGACCGCCGCGGCCATGACGACGACGTCCGCCTCGCGGGCCGCGGCGTCCATCGCCGCGTGCATGTCGGCGGCGGATTCGACCGTGCGGACCTCCGCCGGCGTCCCGGCCAGCAGATCGCCGGAGACGTTGGCGGCCACGAGGATCGCCCTGGCCCCGCGGCGGGAGGCCTGCCGGGCGATGTCCACGCCGAAGCGGCCGGTCGAGCGGTTGCCGAGGAAGCGGACGGGGTCGACGGCCTCGTGCGTCCCCCCGGCGCTGACCGCGACGGTCAGGCCCGCGAAGGAGCCCGCCGCGTCGAGGCCGTCGAGGAGCGAGAGGACTTCGGCGGCGACGTCCTCCGGCTCGGGCAGGCGTCCGGGGCCCGAATCCGATCCGGTCAGCCTGCCGGAGGCCGGATCCATGACGAGCACCCCGCGTTCGCGCAGGGTGCGTACATTGTCCGCGGTGGCGGGATTGAGCCACATCTCGGTGTGCATGGCGGGTGCGAGGAGGATGGGACATCGGGCGGCGAGCAGGGTGCTCGTCAACAGGTTGTCGGCCATCCCCGCGCGCATCTTGGCGATCGTGTCGGCCGTCGCCGGGGCGACGACGACGGCGTCGGCCCAGCCGCCGTGGCGCACGTGAGCGACGTGCGCGGCGTCCTCGGCGACCTCCGTGTGGACGGGCTTGCCGGTCAGCGCCTCCCAGGTCGCCCTGCCGACCATGTCCAGGGCGCGGGGCGTGGGGATCACCGTGACGTCGGCGCCCGCATCCTGCAGGCGCCGGACCAGTGTGCAGGCCTTGTACGCGGCGATGCCGCCGGTCACGCCCACGACGATGCGATAGGGGCCTCCCTGACGGGGGGCCCGGCTGCCGCTCACTCGGACTCGGCCTCCCATTCGACCTTGCCCTCGGTGATCTCCTCGAGCGCGATCGACAGGGGCTTGTCCTCCGGGTTGGCCTCAACGAGAGGGCCGAAGGTCGTGATGTTGCCGTCCCCCCGGGTCATCTCCTGCCGGTAGGAGTTGATCTGGCGGGCGCGCTGGGCGGCGTAGACGGCGAGCGCGTACTTCGAATCGACCTTTTCGAGCAGATTGTCGATCGGCGGGTTGGTGATGCCCTCGGGCTCGGGAACGGTTCCGAACATTCTTCCTTCTCCTCTAGACGTCCGAGCGCTCAGTTTACCCGGCGAGTCCCATGATGTGGAGCAGTTCGTCCGTGGCACGTGACACGGAGTCGTTGACGACCACGGCGTCGAACTCCCCGACGGCCGCGAGCTCCCGGCGGGCCGTCTCCAAACGGCGTTCGCGCTCCTGCCCGCTCTCCGTGCCGCGTTCGGCCAGGCGGCGTTCGAGCTCCTGCCACGAGGGCGGCGCCATGAAGATCTGCGCGGCCTCGGGCAGCGACCGGCGGATCTGGCGCGCGCCGTCGAGGTCGACCTCCAGGATGGGCACGCGCCCCTCGTCCAGAGCCCGGAGCACCGGCTCCTTCGGCGTGCCGTAGCGGTTCGCCCCGTGGACGAGAGCCCACTCGAGCATGCCCCCCTCGCGCACCAGGTCGTCGAAGCCCTCGGGGGTGACGAAGAAGTAGTCGGCCCCGTCGGCCTCCCCGGGCCGCGGCGGGCGGGTCGTGGCGGAGACGGAGAGCCAACACCTCGGTTCCCGCTCGAGGAGCTCCCGGAGCACGGTCCCCTTCCCGACGCCGGACGGCCCCACGATGACGAAGATGTCGCTCATGCGAACATTTTAGCGAATAGCCGACTCGACGCCTTCGAGGGTGAGGGCGAGGCCTCGGCGCAGTCCCTCCTCCGTGGGTCCCTTGGACAGGATCGACCGGGAGGCCGAGGCGAGCACGCGGCCGAGGCCCGCGCCGAAGACCGCGGCGAGCTCGGCTCCGCCGGCCCCCTGGGCTCCCACGCCCGGGGCCAGGAAGAGGCCGGGGAAAGCGGCCAGGTCGATTCCCAGGCGCGAGGCGGCGTCGGCGGTGGTCGCGCCCACCACCAGGCCGAAGGACCCCGGATCGTGCGGGGTCAGCCGGCGGTTCCACTCCGCGACGGCCTCCACGACCCGCTTGGCCACCGACTGGCCGCCGCCGACGTGCTGGAGCTCGGGGCCTTCCGGGTTGGAGGTGAGCGCCAGGACGAACAGCCCCCGGCCGGCGGCAGCGGCGCGCCGCGCGGTCGGCTCGAGCGAGCCTGCGCCGAGGTAGGGGGAGACGGTGAAGGCGTCGCCAGCCAGCGGCCCCGACAGGTAGGCGTCGGCGTAGCCGTCCATGGTCGAGCCGATGTCGCCTCGTTTGACGTCCGCGATCGCGGGCACCCCGGCCTGCCGGCAGGCCGCGAGGGTCTCCTCCAGCGCGGCCACGCCCGCCGACCCGTGCCGCTCGTAGAAGGCCGACTGCGGTTTGAAGGCGGCGACCCGGTCGGCCAGGGCGTCCACGGTGCGCAGCGAGAACTCGCGCAGCCCGGCGGCGTCGTCGGGCAGGCCCCAGGCCTGCAGCAGTCCGGCGTGGGGGTCGATGCCGGCGCACACCGGGCCGCGCTCGGCCATCAGACGCGCGAGCCTGACTCCGAAGGGCTCGGCTGCCGGGGTCCCCATCATGACCTCCTGGCCAGTCGCGCGGCGTCGTAGTCCTGAAGGCTGACGACCTCCTCCTCGCCGCGGCGCATGGCCGCGATCGCCTGGACCGCGGCGGCGAAGGCCTGGACGGTCGTCAGGATCGTCTTGCCCGCCGATGTCGTCGCGGTGCGGATGGCGTACCCGTCGGCGCGGGTCCCATGGCTGGCCGGGGTGTTGACGACCACGTCGACCTCCCCGGCGGAGATGAGGTCGACGATGGTCGGCTCGCCGTCCCGCCCGCGCCCCTCGGACTTCTTGCGCACCACCGTGGTCGGCACCCCGTAGCGGGTCAGGACCGCGGCGGTGCCCGACGTGGCGAGGATCGTGAAGCCGAGCTCGGCCAGCTGCAGGGCGGGCAGGACGATCGCCCCCTTGTCCCTGTCGGTGACGGAGATGAAGGCGGTTCCCCCCTCCGGCAGACGCCCGACCGAACCCTCTTCGGACTTGGCGAAGGCCGTGGGGAAGGTCGCAGCGATGCCCATCGCCTCGCCCGTCGAGCGCATCTCCGGGCCCAGAACGGTGTCGACGACCTGCCCGTCGGCGGTGGTGAACCGCTTGAAGGGCAGCACCACCCCCTTGACCGCGACAGGCTCGGCCATGTCGAACAAAGGCGCATCCCCGGACGGAAGCACGCCGTCCCCGCGCAGGCGGGCGATGGACCGCCCCATCATGATCCATGCGGCGGCCTCGGCCACCGAGACGCCCGTCGCCTTGGACACGAACGGGACCGTCCGGGAGGCGCGCGGGTTGGCCTCGATCACGTAGAGCGCGTCCTGCATGAGCCCGAACTGGACGTTGAGCAGGCCGCGGACCCCCACGCCGGCGGCGATGGCCTCGGTGGCCGCCCTGATCCTATCGATGACGGACTGGGAGAGCGTGACGGGCGGAAGGACGCAGGTGGAGTCGCCCGAGTGGATCCCGCACTCCTCGACGTGCTCCATCACGCCCGCCAGGTAGAGCTCCCGGCCGTCGTAGAGGGCGTCGACGTCGATCTCCGTCGCGGCGTCGAGGAAGCGGTCGATGAGCAAGGGGGCCGAACGGCCGGACGTCCCTCCGCCTTCGCTGCGGCGCCGGGCGAAGTAGTCGCGCAGCTGTTCGCGGGAGTAGACGATCTCCATCCCGCGCCCTCCCAGGACGTAGGAGGGGCGGACGAGCACCGGGTAGCCGATCCTGTCCGCGATGCACGCCGTCTGAGCCTCGTCCGCGGCCGTGCCGTAGGCGGGCGCGCTCAGCCCGGCCTCCGCCAGGACGGCGCCGAAGCGTTCGCGGTCCTCGGCGAGGTCGATAGCCGTGGGGCTCGTGCCGACGACGGGCAGGCCCTCGGCCTGGAGGGCGGCGGCCAGCGACAGCGGCGTCTGGCCCCCCAACTGCACGATGACGCCGGCGATCGGCCCGGCGGCGGCCTCCGCCCGGTAGACCTCCAGGACGTCTTCCAGCGTGAGGGGCTCGAAGTAGAGGCGTGCGGACACGTCGTAGTCGGTGGAGACCGTCTCGGGGTTGCAGTTGACCATGACGGTCTCGTAGTCCTCCCCCAGAGCCCTGGCAGCCTGCACGCACGAGTAGTCGAACTCGATCCCCTGCCCGATCCGGTTGGGCCCCGAGCCGAGGATGAGGACGGCGGGCCGCTCCCGGCCGGCGACCTCGGTCTGCTCGTCGTAGCTCGAATAGTGGTAGGGGGTGCGGGCCGCGAATTCGGCGGCGCAGGTGTCGACCGTCTTGTAGACGGGGTGGATTCCGTAGGCCCGTCGCACCTGCCGGACCGCCTCCTCCCCGATGCCGCGGATCTGGCCGATCTGCGCGTCGGAGAAGCCGTGCCGTTTGGCCAGGCGGAGCGCCTGCGCGCCGAGCGCCTCGCCGCGGGCGAGTTCGTCGGCGACCTCGTCGACCAGGCGGATCTGGTCGACGAACCAGGGGTCGATCCCGGTCGCCTCGTGGGCCTCCTCGACGCTCACCGGCCCGCGCAGGGCCTGCTGGAGGGTGACCAGGCGCCCCTCCGTGGGCGTGGACGCGTCCCGGAGCAGGGCGACCGCCTCCTCGCGGCTGGGCGGCAGGCCCTTCCAGTGGAACGCGGCGCCGCCCTTGTCCAGGGATCGCATGGCCTTGTTGAGGGCCTCGGTGAAGTTCCGGCCCAGGGCCATGGCCTCGCCCACCGACTTCATCGTGGTGGTCAGCCGCGGGTCGGCGTCGGGGAACTTCTCGAAGGCGAAGCGCGGCACCTTCACCACGACGTAGTCGAGCGTGGGCTCGAAGCTCGCGGGCGTCGAGCCGGTGATGTCGTTGGGGATCTCGTCGAGGGTGTAGCCGACGGCCAGCCGGGCCGCGATCTTGGCGATGGGGAACCCCGTGGCCTTCGAGGCGAGGGCCGAGGAGCGCGAGACCCGGGGGTTCATCTCGATGACGACGATGCGCCCCGTGGCCGGGTCGACCGCGAACTGGATGTTGCACCCGCCCGTGTCCACGCCGACCTCGCGGATGATCGCGATGCCGATGTCGCGCATCCTTTGGTACTCCCGGTCTGTCAGGGTCAGGGCGGGCGCCACGGTGACGGAGTCGCCGGTGTGCACGCCGACGGGGTCGACGTTCTCGATCGAGCACACGACCACGACGTTGTCCGCCCTGTCGCGCATGATCTCCAGCTCGTACTCCTTCCATCCGAGGATGGACTCTTCGAGCAGGACCTCGGTGGTCGCCGAGGAGCGGAGCCCCTGACCGGCGATCCTCTCCAGGTCGCGCGGGCCGAAGGCGAAGCCAGACCCGAGCCCTCCCATCGTGAAGGACGGCCGGACGACGACCGGGTAGCCGAGCCGCTCGGCCGCCCGGCGGCACTCCTCGATGGTGTGGCAGATGACCGATCGCGCGGATTCGGCGCCGCACCTGTCGACGACCCCCTTGAACTCGTCGCGGTCCTCTCCCTTGGCGATGGCCTCGGCCCGGGCGCCGATCAGCTCGACCCCGTAGGCGTCCAGCACTCCCCCGGCCACGAGGTCCATGGCGGCGTTGAGGGCCGTCTGCCCCCCGAGCGTGGGCAGGAGGGCGTCGGGGCGCTCCTTGGCGATGACCTTCTCCAGGGTGCCGGAGGTGATCGGCTCGACGTAGGTGGCGTCCGCCACGCCCGGGTCCGTCATGATCGTGGCGGGATTCGAGTTGACGAGGATGACGCGCAGGCCCTCCTGTTTGAGTACCCGGCACGCCTGGGTCCCCGAATAGTCGAACTCGCAGGCCTGGCCGATCTGGATGGGGCCGGAGCCGATGACGAGAACGGAGCGGATATCCTCGCGGCGCGGCATCAGCCCACCTCGCTTCCGTGGAGGGCGCCGTCCCGCATGAGGGACATGAACCGGTCGAACAGGTAGGAGGCGTCGTGGGGCCCTGCGGCGGCCTCGGGGTGGTATTGCACGGAGAAGGCCGGGATGTCCAGGCAGGCGAGGCCTTCGACGACCCCGTCGTTCAGGCCGACGTGCGAGACGCGGACCCGGCCGTAGCGCCCGCCGTCGAAGGGGGCGACCGACGTGCCCTCGACGGGGGCGTCCACGGCGAAACCGTGGTTGTGGGCGGTGATCTCGATCCTCCCCGTCGCCCGGTCGAGGACCGGCTGATTGATGCCGCGGTGCCCGTAGTCGAGCTTGTAGGTCCCGTAGCCCAGGGCCCTGCCCAGGATCTGGTTGCCGAAGCAGATCCCGAAGAACGGGTATCCGGCGTCGAGCACGAGGCGCAGGAGGTCGACCTCGCGGGTGGCCGCGGCCGGGTCGCCCGGGCCGTTGGAGAAGAAGACGCCGTCGGGCCCGATCGCCTCGATCTGGGCGAAGGCCGTGCCGGCGGGCACGACGACCACCCGCGCCCCGCGTTCGGCCAGGCGCTCGGGCGTGCGGGATTTGATGCCCAGGTCCACGGCGACGACCGTCGCGGCCGCGGGGCCGTCCGGCTCGATCGTGTACCTCTCGGGGGTCGTGACGTCGCCCGAGAGGTTCGCGCCGACCATCCCGGCCGACCCGCGGACGATGTCCGCGAGGGCTTCGCGTGCGGCCGCGCCGCCCTCGACGGCCCCCGACGGCAGGGCGGAGCCGGAGAAGACCCCCGCCCTCATGACCCCGGCCTGCCGGAGGTGGCGGGTGAGCGCCCGGGTGTCGACGTCGCGGACGCCGACGACCCCCTGCTCGGCGAGGGCGTCCTCGAGTTCGCCGTTCGAACGCCAGTTGGACGCCCGGCGGGCCGGGTCGCGTATGACGACGCCCCGGGCCCAGTACCTCCTCGACTCGGCGTCCTCCGCGTTCACCCCCGTGTTGCCGATGTGCGGGGCCGTCATGACGATGATCTGCCCGTGGTAGGAGGGGTCGGTGAAGGTCTCCTGATAGCCGGTCATGCCCGTGGAGAAGACGATCTCGCCGAGGGCCCGGCCTCTGGCCCCGTAGGCGCCTCCCGAGTAGACGCTGCCGTCTTCGAGCACGACGACGGCCCGTTCCGTGTGTGTCATATACCGTCCTTGCATCCCTTGCCTGGCATCCCGCGTCGCACCCCGCCGCGCGGGTGCGCCCGCGCGGCTGACGCACCCGTCAAGACGGCGCGTCGCCGCCGGCGGCGATCTCCTCCCGCGTGCGGAGCCTGCCCTCCCACACGGTCGGGACGCCGCGGTAGACCGTGTAGAGGACGCGGCCCGGAAGGGTGCGGCCCTCCCACGGGGTGTTGATCGCCTTGGAGTGCCCCTCCCGGCCCGCCACCACACGTGATGCGGCGGGGTCGGCGAAGCACAGATTGGCGGGCTCGCCGGGTTCGATCGGACGGCCCTGGCCGGGGTTGCCGCAGACGCGCGCGGGCGCGAAGCTCATGAGCCGCGCGACCGCCTCCCAGTCGGCGATCCCCGTCTCCACGAGCGACTCCTGCACCACCGACAGGGCCGTCTCCAGGCCGATCATGCCGTTGGCGCCCGCGGCCCACTCGCAGTCCTTGTCCTCGATCGGGTGGGGCGCGTGGTCGGTGCCGACGACGTCGATCGTCCCGTCGGCCACGCCCTGCCGCAGCGCCTCGACGTCCTCGTGGGTGCGCAGGGGCGGATTGACCTTGAAGCGAGGGTCGTAGGAGCGGGCCTCGGAGTGGTCGAGGGACAGATGGTGGGGGGTCGCCTCGGCTGTGACGCGCACGCCCTGGGACTTCGCCCACCGGACGAGGTCGACGCTCCCCGCGGTCGAGACGTGCAGGATGTGGACCCGGCTGCCGACGTGCTTGGCCAGCAGGCAGTCGCGCGCCACGATCGACTCCTCGGCGACGGCCGGCCACCCGCCCAGCCCGAGCTCGGCGGAGACGTCGCCCTCGTGCATCTGGGCTCCCTCGGTGAGGCGGGGATCCTGGGCGTGCTGGGCGACGACCCCGTCGAAGGCCTTGACGTACTCCAGCGCGCGGCGCATGAGGACCGGGTCCCAGACGCACCGGCCGTCGTCGGAGAAGAAGCGGACCTGCGCGCCCGAGTTCGCCATGGCTCCGAGCTCGGCCAGGTGCCGGCCCTCCAAGCCCTCGGAGACGGCGCCGACGGGGCGCACGTCGCAGTATCCTGCGAGCTCCCCCAGGTGCTTGACCTGTTCGACCACGCCGGCCGAATCCTGGACGGGGGTCGTGTTGGCCATCGCGTTGACGCACGTGTACCCGCCGGCGGCCGCCGCTTGGGATCCGGTCAGGACGGTCTCGGCGTCCTCCGCTCCGGGCTCGCGCAGATGCGTGTGCGGGTCGACCAGCCCCGGGAGGGCGATCAGCCCGGCCACGTCGACGACGCGCGCGCCTCCGGCGTCGATGCTCCCGCCGACCGCGGCGATGCGGCCGCCGCGCACGTGGATGTCGCCCGCCTTCCCGCCGAGGAGCCTCGCTCCCCTGAAAACGTATTCGCTCACTAGATCTCCTGCCCGTGCGCCAGAAGGAGGTACAGGGCGGCCATGCGCACGGACACACCGTTGGCCACCTGCTCGGTCACGACGGAGTGGGCGGAGTCGGCCGCGTCGGCGCAGACTTCCAGCCCTCGGTTCATCGGCCCGGGATGCATGAGGATGGCGCCCCGGCCGAGCGCGGCCAGCCGCTCGGCGTTCAGGCCGAACTGGCGCGAATACTCCTCGGGCGAGGGGAAGAAGCCGCCGCCGGCGCTGGACATGCGCTCGCGCTGGACGCGGAGCATCATGACGGCGTCGGGCCTGCGGGCCAGGACGTCGTCGAGCGTGTAGGAGACGTCGCACGGCCAGGCCTCCATGCCCACCGGCAGGAGGGTCGGCGGGGCGACGAGCGTCACCCGGGCCCCCAGGAGGGCGAGCAGTCCGACGTTGGAGCGGGCCACCCGCGAGTGGAGGACGTCGCCGACGATCGCCACGTGGGCCCCGTCGAGGCCGGAGCCCTCCGGGGCCGCGAGGTCCGCTCCCCGGTGGAGGTGGCGGCGCAGCGTGAAGGCGTCCAGGAGAGCCTGCGTGGGGTGCTGGTGGGTGCCGTCGCCCGCGTTGAGGATCGGCACGTCGACCCATCCGCAGTGGGCGAGCCGCTGCGGTGCGCCCGACGCCCTGTGGCGGACGATGAGCGCCTCGGCGCCCATGGACACGATGGTCTGGGCGGTGTCCTTCAGGGACTCCCCCTTGGAGAGGGAGGACCCTCCGGCGGAGAAGGAGATGACGTCGGCGGAGAGCCTCTTGGCCGCCGCCTCGAAGGATAGGCGGGTGCGCGTCGAGTCCTCGAAGAAGGCGGTCGCCACGGTGCGTCCGCGCAGGACGGGCAGCTTCTTGATCGTGCGCCCCTGGGTGGCGGCCATGTGCTCGGCCGTGTCCAGGAGCGAGGTGGCCTCGGAGCGCGAGAGGTCGCCGACCGCCAAGAGGTGGCGCATGTCAGGACTCCTCGATGCTCACGGAGTCGGCGCCGTCTTGGGGGATGAGGGCGACGCGGACCCTCTCCGAGCGCGAAGTCGGCAGGTTCTTGCCGACGTAGTCCGCGCGGATGGGGAGTTCGCGGTGCCCGCGGTCGACGAGGACGGCGAGCTGCACCGCCGCGGGCCGGCCGATGTCCGCGATGGCTTCGAGGGCCGAGCGGACGGTGCGTCCCGAGTAGAACACGTCGTCCACCAGGACGACGACGGCGCCGTCGATCCCGCCCGCGGGGATGTCGGTGGGCTGCAGCACCCGGATGGGCTGGGCGCGCAGGTCGTCGCGGTACATCGTGACGTCGAGGGATCCGGCCGGGACGTCCGCCCCGCCGGCCTCGGCCAGGGCGTCGCGGAGCCTGTGCGCCAGGGGGACGCCGCGGGTGGGGATGCCCAGGAGGACGAGGTTCTCCGCCCCCCTGTTTCGCTCGAGGATTTCGTGCGCGATGCGCTTGAGCGACCGCGCGATGTCGTCGGCGTCCAACACCTGGCGGGTGCGCGCCTTCTCTGCCATGGTGGCCTCCCTTTTCCGCCTCACGGGACGGTCTTAAAGAACGGAACTAAGGCGAAGTTCCCGAGAACACATTATTCCACGCTCGGGGCCGCCCCCGAAAACGGACACCCCTTCCGGGCCCCTATTCGCCGGATGCGCCCGCCGCACCATCCGCCGGCCCCGCGCCGCCGGACAGGGCGAGGGCCGCGGGGTCTTCGTCGCAGGCGTCCGGGGACTCTCCGGCGTCCCGGACGGGATCCGATTCCCCGGCGTTTCCCCCAGCGTTCCGCGCTTGCCGGACGCCTTCGCCGTCCGGTGCGGTCCGCTCGCCGTCCGCGGCATGGCCGCGTCCCGATTCCTCGGGGGCCTCGGCGCCGGAGGGAGCTTCGGCGTCGGAGAGTGTCTCTGCGTCGGAGGGGACATCGGCTTCGGCGGGCGAGCCGCTCTGGGACGTCTCCCTCTCGCGGATGTCGGCGACGCGGTTGAGGATGCCCATGACGAATCCGACGGACCGGTCGGTGGAGAACTCGCGGGCGAGGGACGCCCATTCGGGGATCAGCTGGCCGCGCTCGGTGCCGATGTAGAGGAGCTCGGCCGTCCCCGCGCGGAGGATCGAGCGGTCGACCGCGTTCATGCGGGACATCGCCCAATCCTCGCTGGAAGCCTCGACGATCGTGTCGACGTCGTCGATATTGCCCGCGTAGGCCTCGACGATCCGGGAGCCGAACTCGCCGATGGGCACCTGGGCGGTGGAGACGAGCTGCCTCTGGGCGAGCAAGTCGCGCAGCGAGTCCTCGTCGAGGAGCGACTTCTCGTCCGCCTCGAAGATGACGTCCAGAGCCCGGTTGCGCTGCTTGGTGCGAGAGGTGAAGCCTCTGCGTTTCCGATCCCGCCCCGCCATCAGTCCGTCACGCGGGAGATGTAGTCGCCCGTGCGGGTGTCGACCTTGACCTTGTCGCCCTGGTTGAGGAAGAGCGGGACCTGGATCTCGTAGCCGGTCTCCAGGGTGGCGGGCTTGGTTCCCGCGTTGGAGCGGTCGCCCTGCAGCCCGGGCTCGGTGTAGGCGATCTCCAGGACCACGGAGGCCGGAAGCTCGACGAAGAGGATCTGGCCGTCGTGGGAGGCGACGATCGCCTGCTGGTTGTCCAGGAGGAAGTGCGCGCCGTCGCCGACGGTCTCGGGGCTGACGGGGATCTGCTCGTAGGTCTCCATGTCCATGAAGATGAAGTCTGTGCCGTCGTTGTACAGGTACTGCATGTCGCGGCGGTCGACCGTGGCGGTCTCGACCTTGATCCCCGCGTTGAACGTCTGGTCGACGATCTTGCCGGACAGAACGTTCTTCAGCTTGGTGCGCACGAAGGCGGGGCCCTTGCCCGGCTTGACGTGCTGGAACTCGACGACGCTCCAGAGCTGCCCCTTCAGGTTGAGGACCATTCCGTTCTTCAGGTCATTGGTGGTTGCCACGCGGGCTCCTTCTCTTCTCCCTTGCGCGCCACGCCGGCGCCGCCTTACAGGATAGCCTGTCCGCCGGGGGAGGGCGAAGACGTGGGGATTATGGCGTGCGGCGCAGGCCCGAGGCGATCTCCTCGACGACGTCGTCGATCTCCCGCCCGCTCACGTCGACGACCGCGTCCGCGTACGCCTCGTACAGGGGCGCGCGGGCGGCCAGCTGGCGCAGGAGGATTCTGCGCGGCGAAGCGACGGAAGAGAACCGGGGCCCGTCGAGCCCGGCCCGCTTGGCGAGCGCGGCCAAGTTCGCCGTGAGGTAGACGGTTCGGGCGCCCCGGTCGCGCAGGCCGTCCAGGCTCCGGCGGACCGCCGCGAACTCCTCGTCCCCCGGATCGTCTCCGAGGCAAGCCGAGCCCAGAGCGAGGATCCGGTCGTCGCCGTCCGCCATGCTCTCCAAGAGGGCGAGGGCCACCGCCGATTCGAGCGAGCGCAGGCGTGCGATCCCCGATTCGACGGCGATGGCGGACGCGGGCCGCCCGTCGACCGCCTCGACCGCGGCCTCGACGGCGGCGAACTGACGGCCGAGCCGGGCCGCGAGTCCCTCCGCGCATTCGGCCGCACGCGTCCCCGGCGGGCCGTAGAGGATCAGATTCACGGAGCGGGTTCCCCCCGGACGCGCGCGTCGGGCCGGCCGAGCAGGTCGAGCACCCTCCTGGCCACGCGCCACGCCGGGCCCTCGTCCGACTCGACCGTGTAGCGCGCGCATCGGCGGTAGATGTCGTGGCGTTCCCTCCACAGGGCCGCGAGCCTGCCCTCCGGGTCCCCCTCAAGGAGGGGGCGGGGCGTGGGCGAGCCGGAGATCCGCCGGACGAGTTCGCCGTGCGCGACGTGGATGAACACCACGGGGTGGCCCGCCAGGGCGGCGCGGGTCGACTCGGCCAGCACCGCTCCCCCGCCCAGTGAGAGCACTCCGTCGAATCCGTGGAGGGCCTCGGCTATGCAGGCGGCCTCGACCGCGCGGAAGCCCTCCTCCCCCTCGCTGGCGAAGATCTCGGGAACCGTCCGGCCCTCGCGCTGGACCACGAGATCGTCCGAATCGGCGACCTGGCAGGCCAGAGCGGCCGCGACCAGGCGGCCGACGGTCGTCTTGCCCGATCCGGGCATGCCGATGAAGACGGCCTTCACGCTCATCGGCGCGCCCGGGGGATCGAGTCGAGGTATCCGCGCAGCGAAGCCCGCAGCGCGTCCATCGAGTCCCCACCGAACTTCTCGACGAGGCACTCGGCGATGACCAGGGAGAGCATCGCCTCGGCGATGACGGCCCCGGGGACGACGGCGGTCGTGTCGCTTCTCTGATGCAGGGCGACGGCCTCCTCCCCGGTGCGCGTGTCGATCGTGCGCAACGCGCGGGGAACCGTGGAGATCGGCTTGAACGCCAATCGGACCCTGATCGGCTCGCCGTTGGACATGCCGCCTTCCACGCCGCCGGCGCGGTTGCTCAGGCGGCGCACGCGACCCTCCCGGCGCACCATCTCGTCGTGGGCCCGGCTTCCCCGCCGGGCGGCGGAGGCGAAGCCGTCTCCGATCTCGACCCCTTTGACGGCCTGCACGGACATCATCGCGGCGGCTATCCTCGCGTCGAGCCGCCCGAGCGGCGTCGCGTAGGTCCCCAAGCCCTGGGGGACGCCGTAGGCGAGGACTTCGACCACGCCGCCCAGGGTGTCGCCGTCCTTCTTGGCGGCGTCGATGGCCGCGACCATGGCCTTCTCGACGCCGGAGTCCAGGCATCTGACGGGGCTCTCGTCGAGCGCGTCCGCGTCCGCGGGGCCGGGAGGCTCGGATCCGTCGGCGACGTCGCCGACGCTCACGACCCTGGAGAGCACTCGGATGCCGGCCGCCTGCTCGCCGATGGCGGCGGCTATGGCGCCGAGGGCCACCCTGGCGGCGGTCTCGCGCGCCGAGGCTCGCTCCAGGACGGGGCGGGCGTCGTCGAAGCCGTACTTGTTCATCCCGACCAGGTCGGCGTGGCCCGGGCGCGGCTTGGTCAGAGGCCGGTTCCGGGCGACTTCGCGCTCGTCGCCGGTGCCCGCGTCGACGAGCAGCGCGGCCGGGTCGACGGGGTCGGGCGACATGACGGTCTGCCACTTGGGCCATTCGGAGTTGGCGATCTCCAGGGCTATCGGGGAGCCGATCGTCGTCCCGTGGCGGATCCCGGACAGGACGGTGAGCCGGTCGCGTTCGAAAGCCTGACGCGCTCCGCGGCCGTGCCCTCGACGCCGTCTTGCCAGCGCGCCCTCGATGTCCGCCGTTTCGATCCTCAGGCCCGCGGGCGCCCCCTCCATGAGCGCGACGAGGGCTCGCCCGTGCGACTCTCCGGCGGTTGACCATGCGAACATGCCGCCCATTGTCCCACGTTTGCCCTGCGCGGTCCCTCCCCCGACCGGATCCCGGATTCCCGCCGGCCCTCGGCGCTTCCCAGACTCGCCGGCCCTGGACCTTCGGAAGGCTCCGACGCCGGGCGCGTCCGCGGCGAGCACCAACGTGTCCGGACGGGATCAGGCGGCCGGCCCCGACCCGCTGACGGACCAGACCCACCATGCCGATCCGACGAGCCACGGCCCCAGCGGAAGGGCGCCGCCCGGGTTCAGCCGCCCGGCGGCCGCCAACGCGAGGGCGTAGGCTCCTGCGGCGCCGACGCCGCCGAGGACGGCGACGCCGGCTTGGAGCGGCTGGCCGAGCCACAGACCGATGGCTCCGCACAGCTTCGCATCCCCTCGCCCCAGGCTCGTCGTAGCCGCGACAGCGTAGGCGACTCCCATGGCCGCGGACGCGACGGCGCAGGCTCGGACGGCCTGACCGGGCCCCGACTCGAGCGCCGAAGCCCCGGCTGCGACCGCGGCGCACAGCAGGAGGGGATCGGGCAGAATCCGACGGACGAAGTCCACGTAACCGGCCAGGGCGAGGCAGCCCGCACCGAAGCTGGCCGCCGCGAGCCCCGGCGTCGGCCCGCCGGACGACGGGCCGGCCAGACCGGAGGCGAAGCTCACCGCGCTCACGAGGGAGAGGATCGCCACCGCATGACGGGGCGACAGGCAGGACCGGAGCACTCGCTCCTTCGACCAGAGGGGCATGCCCTCACGCTAGGCGCGCCACGGCTTCGGCCGTTCCCGCTGTCCACAGGCGAAGGCCCGGGCCGTCGTGACCGCTGCGCGAACCAGACCTGTGGAACGGTTCGCGCACACGTGTCGCGGCGCATCATCCGAAGGCAGGCGGGCCTGATGCGACGGCGATACCCGTCCTCCAGGCGCCGTCCGGGCCACATCCGCATCCGGCCACGGCGGCTCTGACGGCTCTCAGAGCCGGGCGGCCGCGCGCATGGTCCGCATGTCCGGCTCGCGGGAGGTCAGGAGACGCACCTGGGCGGCCACCGTATGGAGGAGGATGGACGACCGGCCGACGCAGGTCCGCCCCGCCCGAAGGCGCAGGCTCCGCGAATCGTAGACCGCCCCGCTTCCCTCCTCCCACGCGGCGAGCGGGGCGGTGGGAAGGTCGAGGCCCATGCGGTGGGCGACCGCGCCCGTCACGGTGTCGCGGGGTTCGACGTAGGCGGTGATCGCCGCCTTCAACTGGGCGAAGGCTGCCAGCGCGGCCCAGGCCTCCGGCCCCGAGCCGAGGACGGCGAGCTCGCCGCGGAGGCGTTCCCGGCCGGAGGCCTCGCGCACGGCCGCGACGATCCCGCCCACCCGCGTACAGAATGCGTAGGCTCGCGGGATTCCGGCGGCGAAGGCGAGGCAGTCCGCGCACCCCACGGCCGTCGCCAGTCCGTCGCCCGCGTCGGCGCGCCGGAGGGTCCCGGCGAGCGGGGCCGTGGCGAAGCCCAGGCAGTCCTCGCGCCAGGCGGCGAAGGCGGCGTCCAGGCCGTCGGCCACCGTGACGTCGACCAGTCCCGACGCGTCGAGGAGCCGGCGCTCCACAGCGTCGCCCGAACCGACCCAGACGACGTTCACCCTCCGGAGGACGCCGAGGCCGAGCCTTTCTGGGCGCTGTGCTCGGCGCTCCAGGCCTTGTACTCCTCCACGTTGGCGTTGTGCTCGTCGTGGGTCTCGGCGAACTTGGTCTCCCCGGTGGTCAGGTTGACGGTGACGAAATAGAGCCATTTTCCGTCCGCCGGGTTGATCACGGCCTTGATGGCCGAGTCGCTGGAGGCGCCGATGGGCGAGGGCGGGAGGCCTTCGTGGTTGTACGTATTGTACGGGGTGTCCTTCTCCGGCTTGTGGATCTCGTCGGAGGAAGGGGCGCCGCTGTTGGTCTTGCCGAGCCCGTAGAGAACCGTCGAATCCATCTGGAGCTTCTTCTTGACTTCGTTGGTGTCCACGAGTCTGTTCTCGATGATCCGCGCGACCTTCCTCATGTAGTCGTCGTTCTTCGTGCTGCCGATCTCCTTGTCGACGATCGACGCCTTGGTCAGCACGGCCTCCCACTGCTGGCGGGGGACGTTGAGCGACTCCAACTGCTTGACGCGCTTGTCGATCATGGCCTTCATGGCGTCGACCGGCGTCTTCCCCGCCTCGAAGGAATAGGATCCGGGCAGGAACCAGCCTTCCGGATTCCCGTTGGCCTCGGCGGGCAGCCCGATGGCCGCCGAGTTGGCCGCGGCGGCTTTGACCTGGTCCTTCGTCGTCCCGAAGGAGACCGCCAGCCGGTTGAAAACCTGCTCCTTCGTGAATCCCACGGGGACGGTGACGTTGCGGTCGGTCCTCAGCCCGCCGTCCAGGAGGGAGGATATCGCCGCGGAGGCCGATATCCGCTTCTTCAGCCTGTAGGATCCCGGTTGGATGGTCGGGGCGCGGTGGTCCTTCCTGTAGGCGTCGACGAATGCGCGCGGAGTGGCGACCACCCCGGCCTTGACGAGGATGGTGCCCATTTCGGAGCCGCTGGCGCCCTCGGGTATCTCGACGGTCGTCTCGCCCGATCCCGGGCCCGTGTAATCGGAGGGGCCGGCCGAGTCGGTGAAGAATTCGGGGATGAAATATGTCGTCGTGCCGCTCAGGAACGCCACGGCGAGGGCGAGGATGACCACGGAGCGCCACCGTCTGCGGCCGCGGCCGCCCTTGCGCGCCTTCTTGTGCGCGTCACGCTCTCTGGCCATCCGTTCCCGCCGTGTGATTTTGCGGTCCGAGGCGCCAAGATCGTCAAGTAGATCGCTCATGTGTCTCCATCGCGGATACCAACGCCCTGCCCGGGTGCGCGGCCGGTTCGGCGTTCCGTCTCCAATGCCGTGTTGAGAATAATACTAGCGGCAGCCTGGTCGACGATGTCGCGTTGTCGTCTGATTTCGCGGCCGGCCTCCGTCAACGCGGCATGTGCGGCGACCGTGGTGAGCCGTTCGTCGACCATGCGCACCCCTACGGGGGCGATCCTCCGGGCGAGCTTGCGGGCCCAGGCTCGCGCTTTGGCCGCCGCCCCGCCTTCGCTGCCGTCCATGTTGAGGGGCAGGCCCACGATCACCTCGATGGCGTCGCCTTCGCGGACGAGCCTCGCCACGCGCCGAATGTCGGACCCGTCGCGGCGGTACGTGGCGACCGGGGTGGCGAGGATCCCGTCGGGGTCGCACTGGGCGACTCCGACTCGGACGTCTCCGACGTCGACCCCGATCCGCCGTCCGCGGCGCATCAGCCGAGTTCCGCCTCGAGCGTCTTCAGCGCCTCCAGGAGCCTGGACGGATCCTGGCCCCCTCCCTGGGCGATGTCGTCGCGGCCTCCTCCGCCTCCGCCCAGGGTCTTCGAGAACGAGGCGACGAGCCTTCCGGCCCTGGCCCCCGCCTGCCTGGCCGCCGAGGTCGTCGCCACGACGACGGACGGGCGCCCGTTGACGGTGCCTCCGACCACCACGACGGCCGGATCCGAATCGTCGATGCGGCCTCTGACGTCCGTGGCGACGGTCCGGACGTCGTCGCCGCTCGCGACCTCGCCTAGCCCGGCCCAGTAGACGTCGAATCGCCCGACGCGTCGGCGCCCTCCGAGGATGTCGCCGACGCCCGCGGACAGCTTCTCGCGTCTGAGGGCGGCGATCTCCTTCTCGGCGGACTTCAGGCGCGCCAGGACGGCGTCGATCCGCTCGGGCAGCTCGTCGGGGCGCGCGCCGACGATCCCCGCCAGCTGCGACACGAGCGCGTGCTCCTTGGCGCCGTAGGCGTAGGCGCCTTCGCCGACGAGGGCGTCGACTCTGCGCACGCCGGAGCCGATGGAGGACTCTCCGAGGATGCTCACGAGCCCGATCTCGCCGGTTTCGCCGACGTGGGTCCCCGCGCACAGCTCCTTGGACCAGTCTCCTCCGATGGAGACGACTCGGACGCGCTTCCCGTACTTCTCGCCGAAGAGCGCCATGGCGCCGGCCGCGCGCGCCTCCTCGAGGTCCATGACCTCGTCGGTGACCTCGAGGTTCTCGCGCAGGCGGTCGTTGACGCGGCCCTCGATCCCGGCGACGACGTCGGCGGGCACCTGCTGTCCGTGCCGGAAGTCGAAGCGCAGACGGGACGGCGAGTTCTCGGATCCGGCCTGCGTGGCCTGCTCGCCGAGGAACTCGTGGAGGACCTTGTGGATCATATGCGTCGAGGTGTGCGATCTGGCGATCTGGCCGCGCCTGTCGACGTCGATCTGGGAGAAGGCCCTCTCCCCCACGGCGATCGTCCCCTCGCTGACGGTGCCGCGGTGGACGTGGAGCCCCTTGACGGGGGCCTGGACGTCGTCGACTCGCACGAGGCCGCCGCCTTCCACGCCGATGGTCCCGCGGTCGGCGAGCTGCCCGCCCATCTCGGCCCAGAAGGGCGTCTGATCCAGGATCACGTCGACTTCGGCAGGAGCGGTGGCCGCCGGGACGGGGACGCCGTCGACGAGCAGCGCGACGATCCTGCCTTCGGCCGCGGACTCGGTGTATCCGAGGAAGCGCGTGGGCCCGCCGTTCTCGTCGAGGATCCCGTGGTAGACGGCCGCGTCGACGTGCCCGGTCTTCTTGGATCGGGCGTCGGCGCGGGCCCGGTCCCTCTGCTCCTGCATGAGACGGCGGAATTCCGCCTCGTCCACCGCGAGCCCCTGCTCGGAGGCCATCTCCAAGGTGAGGTCGATGGGGAAGCCGTAGGTGTCGTGGAGGGCGAAGGCGTCCTCGCCGGAGACGATCCTGTTCCCCTTAGAGGCTGTGGAGGCGGCGAGGTCGAAGATCTGGGTGCCGGCGGCCAGAGTGCGCCGGAAGGCCGCCTCCTCCTCGCCCGCCACCTGGAGGATCTGGTCGGCGTCGGCCTCCAACTCCGGGTAGGACTCGGACATGGCGTCCTTGGAGACCGTCACGAGTCCGGTGAGCACCGCCTCGTCCACGCCCAGGAGGCGGACGGAGCGCACGGCCCGTCGGATGAGCCGCCGCAGGACGTATCCGCGGCCGTCGTTGCCGGGGCGTACGCCGTCGCCGATGAGCATGAGGGCAGAGCGGACGTGGTCGGCCACCACGCGCATGCGCACGTCGTCCTGGGCGTCGGCCCCGTATTTCTTCCCGGTGATCTCCTCGGTCGCCGCGATGACGGGGAAGACCTCGTCGATCTCGTACATGTTGGCTTTGCCCTGGAGGAGGTAGGCGATGCGCTCCAGGCCGGCGCCGGTGTCGATGGCGGTCTGGTCGAGCTTGCCGACCAGTTCGAAGTCGTGGCCCTCTCCCTCGCCCCTGACGAACTCGTCGAAGACGAGGTTCCAGATCTCCAGGAAGCGGTCCCCCTGCGCGTCGGCGGCCGGGCCTCCGTCCGGGCCGTAGGCGGGGCCGCGGTCGTAGTGGATCTCGCAGCAGGAGCCGGCCGGCCCGGGCTGGCCGGTGGACCAGGAGATGTCCTTGAAGGGGAGCTTCTGGATGTGGTCGGCCGGCAGGCCGACGACGCTGGTCCAGTGGTCGTAGGAGACCTCGTCCTCCTCCCAGATGGTCATCCACAGGCGGTCGCCGTCGAGCCCGTAGCCGCCTTCGGCGACGGGCGAGGTCAGCAGGCCCCAGGCCAGGTCGATGGCGCCCTCCTTGAAGTAGTCCCCGAAGGAGAAGTTGCCGTTCATCTGGAAGAAGGTGCCGTGGCGGGTCGTCTTGCCCACGTTGTCGATGTCGTTGGTGCGGATGCACTTCTGCACCGAGGCGGCCCGGGGCCACGGAGCCGGCTCGGTGCCCAGGATGTAGGGGATGAAGGGAACCATGCCGGCGACCGTGAAGAGGATCGACGGGTCGGGCGAGACGAGAGGCACCGACGGAGCGATATGGTGGTTGTTCTTCTCGAAGTAGTCGAGCCAGCGTCGACGGATCTCAGCGGTACGCATATCTTTTGTGTGCCTTAATGACGGTGAATGTGTCGCGATACCAAGAACGCGCCCCGTGGGGCGCGTCGCCTGGCTCGATTCAGCGCGAGTAGTGCTCGACGACCATCTGGACGTCGCAGATCACGGGGACTTCGGCGCGCTTGGGGCGGCGGACCAGTGTGAAGCGCAGCTTCTCCAGGTCCACGTCGAGGTAATCGGGGACCTGCGGGAGGACGTCGCGGTGCGCGCCCTGGGCCGCGACGTGGAACTGGGGGGACGCCTGGGAGCGCGGCTTGACCTGGACGACCTGGCCGGGCCTGACCCGGTAGGAGGGGCGGTCGACGATCTTCCCGTCGACGAGCAGATGGCGGTGCACGACGACCTGGCGGGCCTGGGCGATCGTGCGGGCGAATCCGGCGCGCAGCGCCAGGGCGTCCAGGCGCATCTCCAGGAGTTCGACGAGGTTCTCGCCCGACAGGCCCTCCGCTCGGCGGGCCTCCTCCCACACGCGCTTCATCTGGGCCTCGCGGATGCCGTACTGGGCGCGAAGGCGCTGCTTCTCCTTCAGGCGGACGGAGTAGTCCGAGTCCTTGACGCGCCCGCGGCCGTGCTCGCCCGGGCGGTAGGAACGGCGCTGCATGTACTTCTCAGCCTTCGGGCTGAGGGCGATGCCCAGTGCGCGCGACTGGCGCACGAGCTTGCGGGAGCGATTGCCCGACATATGCTTCTCCTGTCGATGTCTCATGCGCGGCCCGCGGGCCGCGGGGCCACCGTCTGGCTAAGGCCCCAGGTTTCTCTAATGCCG
This sequence comes from Actinobaculum sp. oral taxon 183 str. F0552, assembly GCF_000466165.1. Classification (GTDB taxonomy): domain Bacteria; phylum Actinomycetota; class Actinomycetes; order Actinomycetales; family Actinomycetaceae; genus Peptidiphaga. Next base: position 13,329 of record NZ_KE951417.1, on the reverse strand, counting down.
CCCGGATGGGCAACCCTGAGAGTTTATCAGGTATCGCCGTCGAGTATCTCCCGGATCCTCGCCAGGCGCTGCGTGATCTGCGACTCGAAGCCCCTCGTCGTCGGCTCGTAGTACCTGGCGCCCTCCAACCCCTCGGGCATGAACTCCATGGGCGCCACGCCCGCCTCGTAGTCGTGGGCGTACCTGTAGCCGGCGCCGTGCCCCAGGTCCGCGGCTGAGGCGTAGTGGCTGTCGCGGAGCGCCTCCGGCACCGGTCCCGCCTTGCCCGCCCGGACGTCCGCCAGAGCCGCGTCGATCGCCGTGTAGGAGCGGTTGGACTTGGGGGCCGTGGCCAGGTGGACGACGGCCTCGGCGAGAATGATCCGCGCCTCGGGCATGCCGACGAGGGCCACCGCCTGGGCGGCGGCGGTGGCGGTCTGGAGGGCCGACGGGTCGGCCATGCCGACGTCCTCGGCGGCGCTGATCATCATGCGGCGCGCGACGAAGCGCGGATCCTCCCCCGCCTCGAGCATCCGGGCGAGGTAGTGGACGGCGGCGTCCACGTCGGAGCCGCGGATCGACTTGATGAAGGCCGAGACGACGTCGTAGTGCTGGTCGCCCGACCGGTCGTACCTCACGGCCGCCGTGTCGGCCGCCTGGGTGACGTCCGCCAGGCCGATGCGCGAGCTCCCCCGCGACTTCGCCCCCTCGGCCGCCGCCTCCAGCAGGGTGAGGGATCGCCTGCCGTCGCGCCCGGCGATGCGCACGAGGTTGTCGAGGGCGTCGTCGTCGACGGCGAGGCTCCCGCCGAAACCGCGCTCGTCTTCGAGCGCCCGGGCGACGAGGGTGCGGATATCGCCGTCCGTGAGCCCTCTGAGCGTGACGAGGAGGGAGCGCGACAGAAGCGGCGAGACGACCGAAAAGGACGGATTCTCGGTGGTGGCGGCCACGAGCGTGACCCAGCCGTTCTCCACCGCGGGCAGGAGGGCGTCCTGCTGGGCGCGGTTGAAGCGGTGCACCTCGTCGATGAAGAGGACGGTCTCCCTCCCGTTCGCGGCCAGGCGCTGGCGCGCCGCGGAGATGACGGCCCGCAGGTCCTTCACCCCCGCCGAGACGGCCGAGACCTCCTCGAAGTGCCGGCCGCCGGCCCTGGCGATGAGGTAGGCGAACGTGGTCTTGCCGGTGCCCGGAGGCCCCCACAGGAACACCGACGACGGCGCCCCGCCCTGCGCCTCGACGAGGCGGCGCAGCGGCGAGCCCTCGGCGAGCAGGTGATCCTGGCCCACGACCTCGTCGAGAGTCCGCGGGCGCATCCTGGCTGCCAGGGGGCCGCCCGCCCCGTCGGGGATCCCGGAGTCGTCCGTTCCCACCGCGTCGAAAAGGTCCATGGCGCCATGCTATCGGCAGGGTCCGGCGCTATCGAGCGGACTGCCGGCGGCGTCCCGCCCGGCGAACCTATACTTCACACTATGAGAAACGTTCACGACCCCCTCCCCTTCGAACGGGTCGTCGTCGTGCGGGGCATCAACTCCAGACCCGGCGACCACTGGTTCCCCTGGCTGATGCGAGCCGTTCCGGCCGTCGAGATGGTGGACCTGCCCGACCCCGCCTGGCCGGACGCCGCCGCATGGATTTCGGCCGCGGCCGAGACGATCGGCTCGCTCTCCCCGAGAACGGCCGTCGTCACGCACAGCCTCGGCGGCATCACGGGGCTGCGGGTCGTCCAGCTCCTGGCCGAGCGCTGGGCGGGATCGCCGGCCGAGGCGCCTTCGCTGGGCGCCTTCGTGGCGGTGGCGCCGTTCGCCTCGACCCTCCCCGACACCGGCGAGGACCACCTGGACCGGTTCATCGCCTCGGGCCTGGGCGGATTCCTCTCGGGAATGGCCGTTCCGAACCCCCGCGTCTTCGGGAAGGCGACCGTGATCCACTCCGACGACGATCGGCTCGTGCCTCCCGCTAAGTCCGAGGAGTTCGCGGCCGCGATCGGCGCCCGGACCGTCGTGGTCCCCGGCGCCGGGCACTTCCTGGCATCGGACGGCGTAACCGACCTGCCCGAGGTGGTCGACGCGCTGCGAGCGGCCGGGGCGGAGAAACGGCCCTGACGGCCTGACTGCGGGAGACGGCCGCGATCGGCGGCGACCTGCCCGACCCTTCGAAAGGCCTCCTCATGACCCTCGTGTACTCGCCGGATCGCCCGGTCTCGCAGAGCGATCTCCTCGCCCTCTACGGCTCGGTCGGGTGGTCGAGCTACACTCGGGACCCCGCCGGGCTGCACCGCGCCGTCGCCGGCTCCCTGTGGCGGATGGGGGCGTGGGACGGGCCGGAGCTCGTCGGCCTCGTCCGCGCCGTCGGCGACGACGCCTCGATCGCCTACGTACAGGACGTCCTCGTCCGCCCGGACCGCCAGCGCCGAGGCATAGGCGCCCGCCTCCTCGCCGCGGCGCTGGAGCGCTTCGCGCACGTGCGCCAGCTGGTCCTCATCGCCGACGACGAGGAGAAGACGGCGTCCTTCTACCGAAGCGCGGGACTGACGGATCTGGCGGACGAAGGGTGCCGCGCCTTCGTCCGCTTCCCGCCCGCCGGCGGCGCGGCCTGCGCGCCATGACTCCCCGGGCGCACTGCACGAGTTCAAGCGGACAATGGCAGGGCGACTCCCCGGGGACGCAGGCGGCGGCTGTCGATCAGGATCGCCTGACATCTGCCGGCGGCGACACCGAGCGGGCCCCGGGTCGGCCGGCCCGGCTTCGGCCACCTCGCGGCCCGGGCCTGGAGGCGGCGCCGGTCAGTCGCCCAGGGCGGCTATGGCCTCGGCGCTGGCGGTGGCGGCCTCGTCGATCCAATCGGGGATGTCGCCTCCCACGTAGGGGCGCACCAGGCCGTAGGGGCACATGTGGGTGGCGGTCACGAGCAGGGCCGTGCGGCGTTCGTCGACCTGGCCGTAGCGGCGGCGCACCAGGTCGCTGCGGACGGCGTTGATCTCGTCGTTGAGGGTGGCGACCTCCTCGCGGTAGGACTCCGGGGCCACCGGAAGGAGGGCCGTCTGCCGGAAGAGGGTCATCCCCAAGGCGTCCAGGGGATGGTCGCGGCAGAATCTGGGGATGTGGCCGGCCGCCACGAGGACGGCCTTCCGGGCGTCCGGTGTGCGGCAGGCCTCCATGAAGCCCGCCTGGAAGCGCCGGACGGAACGCAGCCACAGGCCGACGAACAGCTCGGTGCGGGATGAGAAACGGTGGTAGATCGATCCCGTCGGGGCACCTGCGATGTGCCCGACCTCAGAGACGGACGCGTCGCGGCCGTGCTCCAGGATGGCTTTCGCGGCGGCGTCCAGAAGATCGTCTGTGCGGAATTTTGCAGGCCTGGCCATGGCAAACCAGTGTAATATACTCACGGCATGAATTTTAGAATAAAGGATCTATTTAACTTCGCCTCGTCTCCCGGCCCGACCGGGCGGGCGCCGCAGCGCTGGGCGAAGGCAGCCTGCTGGACGGCCTTTCTCAGCCCGCTTCCCTCCGCCTGCTGGCGCATCGCCATGCTCGCCGGCGCCGACACCGGATTCGCCGAGGCCGCCCTCTACCGTTCGAACGCGTCGGGGATCGCCTACGTTCTCTGCCTCGACGCTTTGCAGATCTCAGCCGCGGCGCTCTGCCTGGGGCTGTGCTACGGCTGGGGCGAGAAAGTCCCGCAGTGGGTGCCGCGACTGGGCGGGAAGACCATTCATCGCCGCCTCGCAGTGACCGTCGGCGGCGCAGGGGCATTCGCCCTTTTCATCGTCGTCGGCGAGATCGCCGTGCAGATCATCGGCGTGAGCGCGGGGGCATGGGACGGCTGGACGCCGATGGCGGGCATGAACGCGGGCCAGCGCGCGGCCCTGATCGCCGCCTACACCCCGGCGGCTCTATGGCCGTTCGCTTTGACCGTCGGGCTCGTCGGCTACTGGCGTCGGCGCGCGCCCGGGTGATCGCGGCTCGGCCCTCCCCCGCGCCCGCGGGCCAGCCGGGTCGTGGCTTCCTTGGCGTCCGAGTCGTACAGGCCCTCCCCCGCGGGTCAGCCGATTCAATACAAGCCGCCTGGCGTCGACGTGGCGCGAGCCTGCGCGCCTGCGAGCCGACTTGTGCGGGGAGCCGGGCCCCGCCCCGCCTGACGAGCGCCGCCGACGCCCCGGCGTCGAAGGGACACCAGACGGCTCGCCCCCGGCTACTGCGCCGCCCCGGTCTTTCCGGCCTCGGCGTCCCTGGGCTTGGCGTCCACTCCCGCCTCCTTGCGCTGCTGCGCGGTGATCGGCGCGGGCGCGTCCGTGAGCGGATCCCAGCCGGCGCCGATCTTCGGGAAGGCGATGACGTCCCGAATCGAGGGGGCGTCGGTGAGAAGCGAGACGATGCGGTCCCAGCCGAAGGCGATTCCGCCGTGGGGCGGGGCGCCGAACTTGAAGGCGTCCAGCAGGAAGCCGAATTTGACCTGCGCCTCCTCGGCCGAGAGCCCCATGACCTTGAACACCCGCTCCTGGACGTCGCGCCTGTGGATGCGGATCGACCCTCCGCCGATCTCGTTTCCGTTGCACACGATGTCGTAGGCGTAGGCCAGTGCGTTTTCCGGGTCGACGTCGAAGGTGTCGAGGCATTCGGGCTTGGGCGAGGTGAAGGCGTGGTGCACGGCCGTCCACGCCGAATGCCCGAGTGCGACGTCGCCCTCCGCTGCCGCGACCCCCGAGGGCTTGAACAGCGGCGCGTCCACCACCCACGTGAACGCCCACGCCTTCGGGTCGATGAGGCCGCAGCGCTTGCCGATCTCCAGGCGCGCCGCACCGAGCAGCTCGCGAGAAGCGGTCGCCTCCCCGGCGGCGAAGAACACGCAGTCGCCGGGCTCGGCCCCGACCTTTTCGGCCAGCCCGGCGCGCTCGGATTCGGAGATGTTCTTCGCGACCGGGCCGCCCAGCGTGCCGTCGTCGGCGATCGTCACGTAGGCGAGGCCCTTCGCGCCGCGGGCCTTCGCCCACTCCTGCCACTTGTCGAAGGTTCGGCGCGGCTGCGAGGCCCCGCCGGGCATGACCACCGCCCCCACGTACGGACTCTGGAAGACACGGAAGGGCGTGCCCTCGAAGTATTCGGTGAGGTCGACGAGCTCGCATCCGAAGCGCAGGTCGGGCTTGTCGGATCCGTAGCGTTCCATCGCGTCGGCGTACGTCATGCGCGGGATCGGGGTCGCCAGATCGTATCCGACGAGGGCCCACACTTCTCGCAGAACGCCCTCGGCCACGGCGATGACGTCGTCCTGGTCGACGAAGGACATCTCGACGTCGAGCTGGGTGAACTCGGGTTGGCGGTCGGCGCGGAAGTCTTCGTCTCGATAGCAGCGGGCGATCTGATAGTAGCGCTCCATCCCCGCCACCATGAGCAGCTGTTTGAACAGCTGAGGCGACTGCGGCAGCGCGTACCACGAGCCGGGGTTGAGCCGGGCGGGGACGAGGAAATCGCGCGCGCCCTCCGGCGTGGAGCGGGTCAGGGTCGGGGTCTCGACTTCGACGAAGCCTTCGGCGTCCAGGACCCGCCGCGCGGCCTGGTTGACCTTGGCGCGCAGCCGCATGGCGCGCTGCATCGGGGCCCGGCGCAGGTCGAGGTAGCGGTAGGCCAGGCGGGCCTCCTCCCCCACCTGCCCGGAGTCCTCGGCGTGCTCGGAGACCTGGAAGGGAAGGGGCGCGCTCGGGTTGACGACGGCGACGTCCTCGGCCTCCACTTCGACCTCCCCCGTGGCCAGGGACGGGTTGGCGTTGCCCTCCGGGCGCTCGCGCACGACGCCCCTCACCTGGACGCAGTACTCGTTCCTGAGCTCGTGGGCGACCTCCTCGCGGATCGTCGCCTGGGCGATGCCCGAGGCGTCCCGGACGTCGATGAAGGCGATTCCGCCGTGGTCGCGACGGCGATCGACCCACCCCGCGAGGGTGACGGTCGAGCCGATGTCCTCGGGCCGGAGCGAACCGGCCATGCGCGTGCGAAGCACGTATACCTCTTTTCGATCTGGACCGCTAGACGGGCGGTCGTCCGGCCCCGCCAGACGAGCGGCGGCCATCCGAACATGCTAGCCCCGCCGAGGGGCGCCGCCCGGCCCGACGCCCGCAAACGCCGCGATCGTCACACTCCGCGTGCGAGGGACGCCGGACTCTGGAAAAATTCCCTCGTCGCGATTGGAGGGTGCGAACATGGACGAGCCGGCGAGCGAGCCGATCCGCGGGAGGCGGGCGCGCGCGGAGCGGATGAGCCAGGAAGGCCCGGCGGGCGCGGGTCGGAACGGGGCGGCCCCGAATCGCCCGGAGGACCCGGCGGGCGCTGCCGGCGGCGTCGCGGGCGGGACGGCGGGCACGGGGCCGTCGTACGTGGACCGCGCCACGGAACGCTTCCTCCTGGTCATCTCCGTCAGCGTGATCACGGCCGTGGCCTTCGAGGCCGTCGCGGTGGGAACCGCCATGCCCACCGTCGCCTCGCGGCTGCACGGGCTCAACCTGTACGCGGTGGCGATGGGCATCCCGTTAGCCGCGCAGCTCGTCACGACCGCCTTCGCGGGCCTGTGGTGCGACGCGAAGTCGCCCCAGAGCTGCCTCCACCTGGGCATCGGCGTGCTGTCGGCGGGGCTCGTCGTCTGCACCGCCGCGCCGAACATGCCGGTCTTCGTGGTGGGGCGGGCCGTTCAGGGCCTGGGCGCGGGCATGTGCGTCGTCCCCCTGTACGCGATGGTCGGCTCGAGCGTGAGGACCGAGCGCCAGTCCCCGATCTTCGCTTCGCTGTCGGCGGCTTGGATCGTGCCGTCCCTCGTCGGGCCGGGGATCGCGGGCTTCCTGGTGGAGCACGCCTCATGGCGGCTAGTCTTCGGAGCCGTCCCGGCGCTCCTGGCGGCCGCCTTCCCGGTCGTGGTCGCAGGCACGCGGCGGATCCCGCGGACCCACGGCCCCCGGCCGCTCACGGGGACGGGGCGCATCCTCTTGCCGGCGGCCGGCGCGGGAGCGGCCGTGGCGACCCTGCAGATCCTCTCGGGCGCGGATTCGGGCGGCTTGACCGCGTGGGTCTACGCAGCGGCGGGGGCGGCCGCCGCGGCGACCTTCGCGTGCGTGCGCCCGCTGCTGCCGCCGGGGACCTTCGCGCTGCGGCGAGGCCTGGCCTCCACGGTGCTCGTGCGCGGCCTGGTCTCGGGCGTCTTCATCGGGATCGAGGCCTTCCTGCCCCTCCTCCTCAAAGAGGTCCACGGATGGTCGCCGACTCCGGCGGGGCTCATCCTCACGGTCGGCTCGGTGACGTGGGCCCTCGGGTCGTGGATCCACGGACGCGTCGTCTCGCCGCGGCTGACCCGGCGCCTGCCGGCCATCGCCGTCGCATGTCAGTTCGCGGGCGTCGCGCTGGTCGCCCCCGGCTCGTTCGCGGCCGTCCCAGCGGGGTTCGTGGTCGTGGGCTGGACGCTCGCCGGCCTAGGGATCGGGCTCGTCTTCCCGGCCATGTCCGTGCTGGCGCTGGCCATGACGCCGCGGGACCGCCACGGCGCCACGTCCTCTGCCATCCAGCTCGCCGACACCCTCGGCGCCGCATTCTGCGTGGCCGTCGCCGGCCTCGTCTACGCCGCGATCCTGCCCTCCCGGCAGGCGGCCTTCGCCGTGGCGATCGGCGCGCTCGCCCTCATCCTGGTCGCGGCCCTCGTCGCCGTGCGGCGAATCCGCCCGCTCCCGGGATCCGCGGAGGAAGCGGAGCTGGCCTCGCGCGGCCAGGGCTCCGGGGACGATCGGTAGGAAGCGGTCGACGGCTTCCTCGTCGAGCGCCTTCCTGCAGAACGGCGGGAAGGCGGGGCGGCCCGGGCGGGCTCGTGCGCAGCGGCCGCGCGAACGCCCGGTCGGGTCAGCGCTTCGCGGAGGCGGCGGGGCCCGTCTCCCACCACGGGTGGTGTGAGACGTCACGGACGGTTCGCGTCCCGTTCCGCAGGCGGACAACTAGACTTTGCGAGGCGCGCGGGCGCCCCAGCTGATCGCCTGGAGGACATGGGCGAACGCGTAGTGTTGTCAGGTTCCTCGGCGCGTGCTGGCTCGACACAGGTGGATCAATGACCGAACGCACCACGCCCTCTCACGACCTCGCCGCACAAGAGCGAGGGCGCGACGTCAACGCGAGCGACCGGGACTTCGCCGACCTCGGCCTGCCCGAGGACCTCCTCGCTGCCGTCACCGACCTCGGCTTCGCCTCCCCCACGGCCGTCCAGGCCTCGGCCATCCCGCTGCTGCTCAAAGGGCGCGACGTCGTCGGCGTGGCGCAGACGGGCACGGGCAAGACGGCGGCCTTCGCCCTCCCGCTCCTGGCGCACATCGACGCGGACGACCCCCGGGTCCAGGCCCTCGTCCTGACCCCCACGCGCGAGCTGGCCATGCAGGGGGCAGAGGCCGTCGAGTCCTTCGCCTCCCGGTCGCGGGGCCTGGACGTCGTGGCCGTCTACGGGGGCTCCCCCTACGGCCCGCAGCTGCGCGCGCTCGAGCATGGCGCCCAGGTCGTGGTGGGGACGCCGGGCCGCATCATGGACCTCATGGACCGCGGCGCCCTGCTCCTGGACGCCGTGCGGTACTTTGTCCTCGACGAGGCCGACGAGATGCTGCGCATGGGCTTCGCCGACGACGTCGAGACCATCGCCTCCGATCTGCCCGCCGAGCGGATCTCCGCCCTCTTCTCGGCGACCATGCCCCCGGCTATCCGCCGGGTGGCCGAGCGCCACCTCCGCGACCCCGAGGAGGTGACGATATCGCGGCCCGCGACGACGGTCTCCACGGTCCGCCAGACGTTCGCCGTCGTCCCCGAGCGGAACAAGGTCAGCGCCCTGGCGCGCGTGCTGGCGGTCACCGAGGCCGACGCCGCCCTCGTGTTCGTGCGCACGCGCTCGACGGCCGAGGATCTGGCCGTCGAACTGGGGGCGCGCGGCGTGGCGAGCGCCGCGCTGTCGGGGGACGTCGTCCAGAAGGAGCGGGAGAAGCTCGTGGCGCGGCTGCGCGAGGGCACGCTGGACGTCCTGGTGGCCACCGACGTCGCCGCGCGGGGGCTGGACGTGGAGAGGATCGGCATCGTCGTCAACTTCGACGTGCCGCGCGAGACCGACACCTACGTCCACCGCGTGGGCCGCACGGGTCGGGCCGGCCGCTCGGGCGAGGCTCTGACCTTCGTGACGCCCAAGGAGCGTCCGCGGCTGCGTAGGATCGAGAGGCAGACGGGCTCGCGCATGGAGCAAGTCGAGCTGCCCACCCTGGCCGAGGTCTCCAAGCTTCGCGCCGAGCGCACGATCGACCGGGCGATCGCCCGGCACGCCAAGGGGCGCCTGTCCGTCTACCGGGACGTCCTGCGCTCCTTCGAGGCCGCCCAGGCCGAGGCCGCCGAGCCGCTGCCGCAAGACGAGCTCCTCGTCTCCCTCCTGGCCCTGGCCGTGCGCGACCCGGGGCCCGTCGCGGGCGAGGAGCCCGAGAGGCTGACCGTCGACGTCTCCCCCGAACGGGGCGAGGGCCGCCGGCAGCGGGACCGCGGGCCGCACCAGCGCAGGCCCCTGGACAACGCCGTCCGGTACCGCGTGGAGGTCGGCCACAGGGACAGGGTCAAGCCGGGCGCGATCGTGGGCGCCCTGACCCACGAGGGCGGGCTGCGGGGTTCGGATCTGGGGCACATCGACATCTATCCCACGTTCTCCCTCGTGGAGATCGGGGTCCCCCTGACCGCCGAGGCGCGCGAGCGCATCTTCGCGGCGCGCGTGTCGGGACGCGCCCTGCGCATCACGGAGGATCGCGGCCCCGGCGGGCGGGCCGACGGAGAGGGCCGCTCCCATCGGCGGAAGAACACGCACTTCAAAGACGACGCCCGCAGCAACGGCCGGGACGCCCACCGCTTCGATCGCGAGGGCAGGCGCGAGGGCCGGCATCCGCGGTCCGAAGGCCGCCCTCGGCGGTGAGCCGGATGGCAGGCCGTTCCCCGCGCGCTCGCCCGTCCGACCGGGCCGACGGGCCGCCGGATGCGGCACTCGAAGTGGCCGTCCGAGTCGCCCGGCTGGTCGGGCGGGGCGGCCGGGCGGTCCTCGTGGGCGTCGACGGGCGGTCGGGGTCGGGCAAGACAAGTCTCGCCTCCGAGGTCGCCGCCGTCCTGGAGGGCCGGGGCGTCGCCGTGGCCCTCGCCGAAGTCGAGGCCTTCGTCCCCGGCTGGGACGGGCTGGCCGACGGCGTGCAGCGCGTGGCCGAGCGGCTCCTCGCCCCGGTCCGGGACCGGGGATGGGCCGAGCTGGCCCCGTGGGACTGGCATGCGGGCCGGTGGTCGCCGCCCGCGAGGATCCCCGCGCGGGGCTGCGCGGACGTCCTCCTCCTGGTCGGCTGCGGGTCGACGAGCGCTCCCTGCGCGCCCCTCCTCGACGTGTCGGTGTGGCTCGACCTCGACGAGGGCGAACGGCGGCGGCGCGTGACCCGCCGCGAGGGCGACCCGGGAGCCTGGTGGCGTGCGTGGGCGCGCCAAGAGGACCTGCTCCTGGCCGAACGCGACTCGGCGCGCCTGGCGGACGTGCGCATTGCGCCGACGGCTCGGCGGACGGCATCGGCCTCGGCCTCCGCGGCCGACGAAAAGGCGCCGGTCGGCCATCCCGTGACCGGCGCGCAAAGCGATCGGCCTCCGCGGCTCTCGGCTGACGGATAGGCGGCGAAACCGTCTCGACCCCGCTGCCGGCCGGCTCTCCGGCTGCCCAGGCCGGCTAAGCCCGCGGGCCGATGCGCCGGTGCGAACGGCGGCGCCGGGGCGTGCGACAGGCGCACCGTCGGCTGGCCGGCGCGAACGGGGTGCGGGCGCGACGGCGCGCAATCCGGCGGTCCGGTATGCGAACAGTGCCTCGCGGGCCGGTATCGGTCTATAGTCTGACATCATGGAGCAGCGGGGCAGTTCTCTCAAGCATGATCAGCTGAACGTGCTGGACACGTGGTACATGGTCGAGCAGTTCAGCCCGCCGCCGATCCCCTCGCCGACCCGGCAGCGCATCCCCCCGGGTGCCCCGCCGCAGGAGGCGGACGGCGACGGGCGCCCCGGAGCCGGGGCGCCCGTCCATCAGGTGATCGACTGGCGGGCGGGCGAGGACCTGC
>NZ_KE951417.1:0-1815 GCF_000466165.1 Actinobaculum sp. oral taxon 183 str. F0552 | reverse complement strand
CGTCCCGCCTCGTCAGCGGGGCGGAGGGCCCGCCGGCGGCGAAGCCCGAGACGTGCGGGACGCAGACGGCGATGCCGCCGTCGGCGAAAGGCCGGCGTCCCGTCTCCGCGGCGGGCGGGAGGGGACGCGGCGCTACGAGTGGCGCCACACGTGCTTCCTCGGCTGTTACGCGATCGAGGACGTCTACGGGGAGCTCCAGGGCGTCTTCGACGACGACGGCCCCCGCACCTCCCGCGCCGCCGGGACCGGGGCCTGCGCGGTCGTCGAACTCGACGGTTCCGGGCGCCTCCGGCCGGAGGCCGTGGGCCTGTCCGCCGCGCTGTGGGGCGTCGGACGGGCGAAGGACCCCGGCTGCGACGACCCGACGTGGCTTCTGGGATTCCATCGAGCGGAGAGAGCCTTCGTGGAAAGGGTAGCGGAGTTCGCGGCCGGCCGTGCGGCGTCCGGGACGGATCCGGAGGGCGATCCTCACGGCGACGTCCCGGCCCCTCCCCTCCCCCTCGACGCAGACGGGCTCGGCCGGCTCGTCGCCCTGGCGCACAAGGCGGCGGGCGTCCAGGGCATCCCCCGGCTGGCCGCGCAGGCGGTGCGCATCGAGACGAGGCGCGTCGCCGCGGACGTGGACGCGGACGGCCGGGGCCCGGGCGGGCCGTCCGCCTCGACCCTGGTCAACGGCTTCGTCCTGGGCGAGCTGCTCGACGTCCGCGAGAGCCTGGAGGACGACGACATAGGCGACGCCCTGTGGCAGTTCCTGGCCCCCGCGCGGACGATCAACACGGCGCAGCGAAGCGACGTGCGCGGACACCCCGGGAAGGTCGACGCCCAGCTCTCCGCCGCCCGCATACCGCTCGGCCGCTGGCCGGCGGACCCGGACCGCCACCTCACGCGCGGCCAACAGTTCGCCGTCAACCAGGCGCTCCTCGACATCGACAAGCACAGCGACCTGTTCGCCGTCAACGGCCCGCAGGAGGCCGAGAGGACGGTGCTGCTCCGGGAGATCGCGGCGGGCAACGTCGTCGAGCGGGCGCGGCGCCTGGCCAGACTGACCGATCCTCGGAGCGCCTTCACGGGAGGCCCTCTCAGGTGGAGGGACGACGGGGCGGGGCGCACCCGCACGATCCGCCGGCTCGCGCCCGAGTTGACCGGCTTCGAGATGGTCGTCGTCGGCGCCGACGACGAGGCGGCCGAAGCCCTCGCCAAGAGCCTCTCGATCCCGGGAGGCGCCGGGCAGCGACGCGCCGGCGGGGGATCCGGCGACCGCGACGAAGGAACGCCCGGGAGCGAGGAGGGCTCCGACGCCGCCCGCGGGGAAGGCCCCGGCGGGGCCGCATGGGGCCCTTTCGCCGCGTGCCTGGAAGGGGACCGTGAGAGGTTCGGCGAGGCCTTCCGGCTCGATGTGCTCGCCGACCGCGAGCGGCAGCCGGAGGCCTGCGCGCACGCATGGCACAAGGCCCGGGAGGAATTCCTCCGCGCGGAGCAGCACGCGCAGGCCCTGCTCAGACGCAGGGTCGAGGCGGACAATCGGCGGGTGGTCCACGTCGAGCTTCCCGGGCGGATGGCCGACGAACGGAAGGCCATCGCCGCCGCGACCGCGCAGATGCGCGATGCCGAGCAGGCGGCCGTCCAGCTGCGGGACCGCCGCGACCGCGCCGAACACGACCGTCGAGACCTGGAGGGGCGGCTCGCCGAACTCGACGCGCAAGGCCCCGGGCCGTGGGCGACGCTGCGCACGATCGGCTCGGCGCACCGGCGGTGGCGGAGCCGGCGCCGCGAGCTGTCCGCGAGTCTGAAGGCCGCCGCCGCGCACGCGAGGAC
>NZ_KE951416.1:13090-44523 GCF_000466165.1 Actinobaculum sp. oral taxon 183 str. F0552 | reverse complement strand
TGGCCGCCGCTCCTGGTCTCGCCGTCGCCCGGCGCCGCGCTGGCGGCGGCGGTCGCGACGATGGGGGCCGAACGGCTCGTCGTCGCCGAGGGGGCGGTGGACGCCGAGGGGATCCGAATCGCAGAAAACCTCTAGGAAGTGAGAAACTACATCCATGCGTGGAATCATTCTGGCCGGCGGGTCCGGCACACGACTCAACCCCATCACCCTCGGCACGTCCAAGCAGATGGTGCCCGTCTACGACAAGCCGATGATCTACTATCCGATGTCCACCCTCATGCTCGCGGGCATCCAGGACATCCTTGTCATCACGACCCCCGAGGACGCCCCGGCCTTCCACCGCCTGCTGGGGGACGGGTCGCGCTACGGCCTCGACCTCGAGTTCGCCGTCCAGCACAAGCCGAACGGCCTGGCGCAGGCCTTCGTGGTCGGCGCCGACTTCATCGGCGACGCCCCGGCCGGCCTGGTGCTGGGCGACAACATCTTCTACGGCCCGGGCATGGGGACGCGGCTGCGCCGCCACGTCGACCCCGACGGCGGCGCCGTCTTCGCCTACCACGTCTCGGATCCGCGTTCGTACGGCGTCGTCGAGTTCGACGAGGACTTCACGGCCGTCTCCATCGAGGAGAAGCCGGCCGAGCCGAAGTCGAACTTCGCGGTTCCGGGCCTGTACTTCTACGACAACGACGTCGTCCGCATCGCCAGGGAGCTCAAGCCCTCCGCCCGCGGAGAGTACGAGATCACCGACGTCAACCGCGTCTACCTCGAGGCGGGCAAGCTCAAGGTCGAGGTTCTGCCCCGCGGCACCGCCTGGCTCGACACCGGCACCTTCGACTCCCTCGCGGACGCCACCGGCTTCGTGCGCACCGTCGAGGCGCGCCAGGGCCTGAAGATCGGCGCCCCGGAGGAAGTCGCCTGGCGCATGGGATTCCTGACCGACGACGAGCTGCGCGAGCGCGCCGAGCCCCTCGTCAAGTCCGGCTACGGAGCCTACCTGCTGGGCCTGCTGGACAAGGAGTGACCGCCGCGGGGGCCGCGGCCCCCGCACACGGAGAGCGCGGCGAGGTTCAGGAACGACCGTCCCAGCCTTCCGGACGGACGGTCATCGAGGCCTGCCCGTCAGGCGCCACAGGCTGGAGCTGGCGTCGACGAAGTCCTTGAACGGGCCGTCCGTCGCGGCCAGATCCCGCGGGTCCCCGCACTGGGCGATGCGGGCCGGCCCGCCGTCGGGCCCCGGCTGGAGGAAGATCACCCGGTCGGCGTCGCGGACGGTCGAGAGCCTGTGGGCCACGACGACGACGGTCCTCCCGCGCGCCAGCTCGCCCATGACCTCGGTGATGGCCGCCTCGCTTTCGCCGTCGAGGGCGGAGGTGATCTCGTCGAGCAGGAGGATCGGGGCGTCCTTGAGGAAGGCGCGGGCGATCGAGACCCGCTGGCGCTCCCCTCCGGAGAGCTTGAGGCCTCCTTGGCCGACCACCGTGTCCCAGCCTCCGGGGAGGGAGGCGACGACGGTGTCGAGCCGGGCGTTGCGCGCGGCCTCCTCGAGCTCCGCGTCGGTGGCCTCGGGGCGGGCCATCCGCACGTTCTCGCGGATCGTCGTGTCGAACAGGAAGACGTCCTGGAAGACCATGGACGTCATGTCCATCAGCGTCCTGGTCGGGATGCGGCGGACGTCGGCGCCGCCGATCGTGACGCCGCCCCGGTCGACGTCCCAGAAGCGCGCCGCGAGCCGCAGAAGCGTCGACTTGCCGGCGCCGGACGGGCCGACGAGCGCCGTGACCGTCCCCTCCTCCGCCTTCAGGTCGATGCCGGCCACGACGGGCGCGGCGGGGTCGTAGCCGAAGGTGACGCCGGCGAACTCGATCTGCGTGCCGACGGGCGCGGCAGCCCGGCCCGGCTCGGGTTCGGGCAGCGGCTCGGCCGAGACGATGGCGTCGATCGCCCGCAGGGCGATCTCGGAGTTGTGCATCTCGGCCGCGTAGAGGACGGACTGGGACAGCGGGGGGACCATCCGGGCCGTGACGGCCATGATCGCCAGGTATGCCGCTTCGTCGAGGGAGGCGTTCATGACCGCCGACAGGCCGGCGGCCATGACGAGGGCGAACGCGATCTGGATGGACAGTGTGAAGTATCCGGCCGGTCGGCCCTTGACCCGTAGCGTCTGAAGGGTGGCGCGGCTCTCGTCGTCCAAGGCTTCCTCCAGAGGAGGCCAACCGGTGGAGGCCGCTCCGGTGGACCGCAGGACGCTCTGAAGCCGTGCGTATTCGATGAGGCGTCCGGCCGTGCGGGCGGCGGCCTGCGTCTCGACGGCGTCGGCGGCGCGGGTCCGCCGGCGCATGAGGGCCCACGCCCACGCCATCGGCCCGACCGCCAACAGCATGATGAGCGCCAGCCGCCAGTCGACGAAGACGACGGCGGCCGCCATGACGCCCGGGATGATGAAGGCGTCGCACAGCGTGGGCATGACGATCGAGGCGACGTGGGAGATCGTGTTGACCTCGCGGGAGACGCCGGAGGCGACGGCGGCCTCGCTCCTGGCGTCGAACCATCCCAGGGGCAGGGTCAGGACGTGGTCGCCGATTCTCCTGATGAGGGCGTCGCAGACGTCGTACACGCTGATCCGGTAGGAGGCCATCGTCGCGTAGGATCCCAGGACCAGGGAGGCGACTCCCAGGACGACGACGGCGGTCAGCCAGAGCGCCAGATCGCGCCGGTCCCCCAGGAAGGAGCGGAGGAAGGGGATCATGAGCGCGAGCGCGACCCCCTGGACCGCCGAGGACAGGCCGAAGACGACGGTCAGGCGTCGCAGCTCGCGGATTCCGACGAGCTTTCCCATGAGCGTCCACATGTCAGTTCTCCTCCGTTCCGCGGTGGTTCGCCCGCTCGGCCCCGCCATGGCCTTCACGCTCGCCACAGTGGCCTGCGCGCTCGGTTCCACGGCGACCGCCCGGCTTCCGAGACCCGTCCGCGCCGGGTTCCCGCCCGGCGCCGGTCTGGGGGTCCCGCCCGGCGCCGGCCCGGCCCTTCGACTGCTGGGAGCGCCAGAGCCTGGCGTACAGGCCGCCGGCCGCCAGGAGCTCCTCGTGGCGTCCCCGCTCGGCGATCCGCCCCCGGTCGACGACCGCGATCTGGTCGGCTCCCACGATGGTGGCCAGCCGGTGGGCGATGATGACGACGGTGCGGCCGTCCGCCAGACGCGTCAGGGCTCGGTGTATCTCGCGCTCGGACTGCGGGTCGGCCTGGGCGGTGGCCTCGTCGAGGATGAGGATCGGCGCGTCCTGAAGGTAGGCGCGGGCGATCGTCAGCCTCTGCCTCTCGCCGCCGGAGAGGAAGCCGCCCTCCTCGCCGATCACCGTGTCGTAGCCGCGGGGCAGGCGGAGGATCCGATCGTGGATGCATGCGGCCGTCGCCGCGCGCTCGATCTCCTCCCGAGCGGCCTCGGGATGCCCGAGGGCGATGTTCTCCGCGACGGTGCCGTGGGCGAGCGTGACATCCTGGAAGACGACGGCGACGCGGGAGAGCAGCCAGGCGAAGCTGACGTCGCGCACGTCGAGCCCTCCGACTTCGACGCGGCCGGAGTCGACGTCGTAGAAGCGGGCGATGAGCCGCGCGAGGGTGGTCTTTCCCCCTCCGGAGGGCCCCACGAGGGCCGTGACGCTGCCGGGCGGGATCGACAGCGACACGTCGCGGACGACGGGTTCCTCCGGGTCGTATCCGAAGGTGACCCCGCTGAGCTCGACGGCGCCGGGCGCCGGACCGTCGCCCTCGACGTCCTCGCCCTCCGGCATAGCCGGGATCGACAGGAGCTCGGCCGTCGTCCGAGCGGCCTGCCGGGCCTCGTAGAGATGGCGTCCCAGCTGCATGAGGGTCATGAGGCCCGCGGGGATCCCCAGGCTGAGGAAGAAGAAGGGCAGGGCGTAGGCGGGCTCGATCCAGTCCTGGGCGACGAAGAGGGCGGCCACCGGGGCGACGGTCGCGAAGACGACGGCCGGCTGGAGGAAGGCTCCGGCGATGGCGAAGGCCCGCCCCGAGGCCATCGTCCACTCGTAGGACAGCCCCGAGAACCCTTCGCGGGCCTCGGTGAAACGGGTGCGTGCGGACTCGGAGGCCTGGAAGTTCTTGATCTCCTTGATGCCCTCGACCATTTCGACGGTCGCCGCCGCCAGCCGGGTCTGGGCGGCTCCGAAGCGTTCGGTGATGTCCCCGAAGCCGGACACGGCCACGCCGGCGACGACGCCGACGAGCAGCACCCACAGCGCGACGATGACGAGGGTCAGCCTCCAGTCGACCCACAGGAGGTATGCCACGCCCGCGGCGATGGTGACGGCCGAGTTGGTTGCATCCCCCGTCAGGTGGGCCACGAGGGTGTGGATGGACGTCGTGTCGTCGCACACGATCTTCCGGATCGCCCCCGAGGACGTCTGATCGACGGTTCCCAGGGGGATGCGGGCGAGGGTCGCGACGATGTCGCGTCGGAGCCGGTGCCGCAGCCTCGCCTCGGCGACGTGCGTCAGCCCCAGACCCGCGCTGTAGAGGGCGTGCCCCAGGAAGAGCCCGGCGACTCCGGCGGCGAGCCACCCCCACGCGACGGAGGAGGGGGCGTGGCGCGACCAGGCCGCGGCGATCTCCGTGAGCGCGACGTACGGGACTATCGAGAGGACTGCGCCGACTCCCGTCAGCCCCGCCGTGACGGCCATGGATTTCCTCGCGGGCGCAATGAGCTCGCCGATCGACACCGACACGATGATCCTTCCTAGCGTGCATCCGCGCGGCGGACGCGGCGTTCGCGTGATTGAAGCGGCATTCGCGCAACAGGGGCGCCATTGACGGTTAGGTTTCCCTGACTATACAGCCGCGGCTTGTGCGACGCCAGAGCGGAATCCTCCCCGTCCAACCGCCTCCGCGCCAGACCGATCGCCGCGCATCCCGGCGTTCGGAAGCCCCGCAGGTGGGCGATCCGCTCCCGGCGCGGCACGCCCCCGCGTCCGGCGGGCCGCACCGGCTCGCCGGCGGCGGCGCTTTCGGCAATGGCCGCACGAGGGCCGCATTCGTGTCGTCTCCGGTGAGCCCGGCCGGACTGGCGCACGCCCCGGCATCGGCCGCGCACTCGCCCCCGCGAGACCCGCAGTTCCGGCAGCGCTGGAACAGGCGCCCTCCGGAGCCCCCGCGAGACCCGCAGGCTCCGGGCCCGGGCGCTTAGAATGGTTCCCGTCCGCGCGCCGAGCGGCCCGGGCACAGACGTCCCGCGCTCGGCTCCCGGATTCCAAGAACGAAGGAGACGAAAGGACCGACATGGAGATCCGCGAGCTGACGATTCCCGGCGCCTGGGAGGTCACACCCCGGCAGTTCCCCGACGACCGCGGGGTGTTCCTGGAAGCCTACAAGTCGAGCGCCTTCGAGGAGGCCGTGGGCCACAGGCTCGACCTGCGCCAGGCGAACACCTCCGTGTCGAAGGCGGGAACCGTGCGCGGCATCCACTTCGCCGACGTCCCGCCCTCGCAGGCCAAATACGTGGCCTGCCTGCGCGGCGCCGTCCTCGACTTCGCCATCGACATCCGGGTCGGCTCGCCGACCTTCGGCCAGTGGGATTCGGTTCTCCTGGACGACGTCGACCGGCGGGCCATCTACCTCTCCGAGGGGCTCGGCCACGCCTTCATCGCCTTAGAGGACGATTCGACCGTCATGTACATGTGCTCGGCCGAGTACGCGCCGGGCCGCGAACACGGCGTCTCCCCCGTCTGCCCCGAGATCGCCCTGGAGTTCCCGAAGACGGGCCGCGACGGCTCCCCGCTGGAGCTCCTGCTGTCGGAGAAGGACACCGCCGCCCCGAACCTGGCCGAGGCGCGCGAAGCCGGGCTTCTGCCCACCTGGGAGGCCGTGCAGGCATACCTCGCGACGCTGTGACAGGGGCGGCGCCTCCGCCGCCGGGGGCTCTCCGCCCTACTCGGCGGCGGGGGCCTGCCGGCGCCCCAGGACGGTCTCGCAGGCCACGGCCCAGCGTTCCTTCCAATTGCCGATGGGCGTGACGCCGATCCGTTCCAAGGCGTCGTGGCCGAGCACGGAGTAGTGAGGGCGCGGAGCGGGCTGGTTGAAGGAAGCCGCCGTGGTCTCCTCGACGATGCCCGGGTCCTTGCCGATCGAGGCCATGATCTCGCGGGCGAACGCGTGCCAACTGGTCTGCCCCGAGGACGTGCCGTGGTAGACCCCCGTCGGCGCCTTCTCGTCGATGAGCCGCACGATGAGATCGGCCACGTCGACGGCCCACGTCGGCTGGCCGACTTCGTCGGTCACACCGCGCAGCGTCTCGCGCTCTTCGGACAGGTCGCGCATGGTCCTGGGGAAGCACTTCCCGTGGGCGCCGTACAGCCAGGCGGTGCGGACGATGAGATAGTCGTCGGTGTTGCAGCGGACGGCCCATTCGCCGGCGGCCTTGGTGCGGCCGTACGCGCCCTTCGGATCGAGCAGCCCGTTCTCCGCGTAGGGGCTCGTCGCCTCCCCGCCGAACACGTAGTCGGTGGAGACGTGGACGAAACGCGCGCCGATCGCCGCGCAGCGCCGGGCCAGGATCTCCGGGCCGGTGGCGTTGACCGTGAAGGCGACGTCCTCCTTCGTCTCGGCGGCGTCCACGGCCGTGAATGCGGCGGTGTTGACGACCACGTCAACGTCCCTGACGATCTGGGCGACGCTGGCCGGATCCGTGATGTCGATCGCGTCCCGGTCGACGGCCACGAGATCGTGTCCGTCCCTGAGAACGCGAGTCACGAGGTCCTGACCGAGCATGCCCCTCGCACCTGCAATCAACCAGCGCATCTTCCTGCCAATCTCGTGTGGATTCTCGTACGGGTCCGGATCACGGTCAACCGGGTCGGACCGCCGAGTCGCCATTGTACCCAAACCGGCGGCGGATCGTTCCGCCTTCCCGACAATCGGGTCACGCGCACCGGGTCACGCCCTCGGGGATCCGGGCCGTGTACTGCCCGGCCATCGGGGCCTTGCGCTCCTCCGTCAGGACCTCGGGGGTCCGGGCCGCTTCCTCATCGCCAGCGAGGCTCCCACGCCGAGGACGACGTCGGCGATCGTCGTCGTCAACCGGACCGCGAGCACGACGACGACGAGCGCGCCCGGGCCGACCGCGCCCGCCAGCACGGCGCCCAGGGCGACCTCCCGAACGCCCGCTCCCGCGGGAGCGACGACCGCGAGGAAGCCGGCCGTCCATCCGAGCGCGTAGCCTGCGACGGCCAGGAGGAAGGTCGCCGCGTTCGCCGCGGCGCCCAGCGAGACGAGGAGGAGCCACACCTGGCCGCCCGCCAGGATCCAGGCCGCGAGCGCCCATCCGCTCGCCCGGAGGGTCGCCGTCCAGGTCAGGGGCGCTTCGAGCCCGTCGCGGCGGGCGAGCTTGAGGACGGCGCCGACGATGCGGTTGAGGACGGGCGGCGTGAGGG
This sequence comes from Actinobaculum sp. oral taxon 183 str. F0552, assembly GCF_000466165.1. Taxonomy (GTDB): domain Bacteria; phylum Actinomycetota; class Actinomycetes; order Actinomycetales; family Actinomycetaceae; genus Peptidiphaga. The sequence continues at coordinate 37,081 of NZ_KE951416.1, read as the reverse complement.
CGAGGATCCCCGCGGGAACGGCGGGCGCCACCCACCAGTAGCTCCGCCACAGGCCGCCGGGGCCGAAGAGCAGGGCTCCCGCCGCGAGGAGGAGGCCCGTGACTGCGGAGACGCCCGCCGAGACGAGGAGGGAGGCGACCGACCGGCGTCTGGAGACGGCGTAGTCGCGGCCCATCTCGGCGGCGGCGAGGACGTTCCACACTCCCCCCGGCAGGTATTTGGCGATCTGGGAGGAGTAGAAGATCCTGCGGGCCGCGCGCGGGGGGAGCGGGCCGGCGGCGGTGATGATCGCCCGCCAGGAGAGCATCGTCGCCGCGACGTAGGCGAAGCTGGCGGCCAGCGAGACGGCCAGGACCCAGGCGGGCAGGACGCGCACCGCCCGCGCCGCCTCGCTCCGGTTGGCCGCCACTGCCCACACGGCGGCGGCGAGGGCGAGGGCGAGGAACGCCCCGCGGACCCAGGGGGACCTCACGCGAGAACCTCGGCCAGGCCCGCCACGACGGTCTCGGGGCGGAACCGTTCGGCGGCGGCGGACGAGCGGGCCCGCGCCTGAGCGAGGGAAGCCGGGTCGGCGAGCGAGGCGAGCGCGCAGGCCAGGGCCGACGGGTCGCCCGGGGGGACGAAGACCGCGGCGTCGCCGAGGACGGCGCGCTGAGGCGGGGTGTCCGAGGTGACGAGCGCGCAGCCGGCCGCGATCCCCTGGTACGCCTTGTTGGGAACGACCCGGCGCGCCTTGTCCGACGTGCCGAAGATCCCCAGGCAGACGTCGTGGCGGGCCACGAGCCCGGGCAGGTCCGCGCAGTCCACCCAGTCGAGCCACGTCACGGACACGCCGCCGCCGCGCGGCAGGAGCCGGCGGACGTCGCCCGCGTCCTGCCCGTCGCCGACGAGCGTGACGTCGAGGCCCACTCCCCTGCGCTCGCATTCGGCCAGGGCGCGTGCGATGACCGGAGCGCCCTGCAGCGGGGTGAAGAGTCCGAAGAACACCACGCTGATGCGGCCGTCCGAGCGGGCCCGACCGGCCGATCTGGCCTCGCGGGGGCCGTCGGTGCGGGTCGGGCCGCGCCCGTCCGCCTGCGCGTCCGACCATTCGAACGCCGCCCGTCCGACCGACCGTCCGGACGCCTCCTGCGCGTCTGCGGCGCGCCGCCGTGCCGCGGCGGCTGGCCAGGCCGGCGGCGCCCCCACGGGGACCACGATTCCCTTGCCCCGGTGCCGGTCGGGGATCATCGCAAGATGCTCGGGGGTGTCGACGATGACGACGTCGGCCGCGGCCAGGGCCGACGCGTCGAGCCCGCGCAGGAGGAGGCCCTTGACGCGCCCCGTCGTCCCGCCGCCCGCGAGGCCGCGGTCGGCGGCGGTGTCGGAGGCGAAGACGAGATGGTCGAGGAGGATGCGCGCACGGGGGTAGAGCGCGCGGGCCAGGAGCACGTCGAAGTGCCCGAGGTAGCCGACGAGGATCGCGTCCGGCGAGCGCTCGCCGCGATAGGCCCGGCTCCCCGCGGCGATGCGCCCCCACGCGGCCGCGAGCCTGCCCGCGAATCGCGCCGCGGCCCGGGGGTCCTTCAGCGCCCTGACGCGGTCGGCGGTGCCGACGCCGAGCGGTTCGTTCAGCTCTCGCACGGCGTGCCCCCGTCTCCTCAGCCCCGAGAGGATCACTCCCGGGCGCGGATGGACGCGCACGTCGTAGGTTCCCAGGCCCAGGACCCTCACGGCTCGCCCTCCCCCTCCGCGAGCGCCTGAGGGCCCGTGAGAGTCTGAGGGCCCGTCCGGTCTGCGGACGGCATGCGGCCTCCCGCCGGCGCCTCCGGTTCGCGCGCCCCGGATCCGGCGGCGTCCGCCGGGGCGCGCGGGGCCGCGTACTGGAGGGCCTTGACACGTTCGAGCGTCTCCTCGACGAGCACGCGGTTCGTGCGCTGGAGGTCGGCGATGACGAGCAGGGCGACGGCGAGCAGGCTGGCGACGATCATCGCCGAACCGAAGACGAGCGACTGGACGTGGCCGCCTCCGTCGCCCCGGAGTTCGAAGACGAGGAAGCGCACGAAGGGGATGAGCCCGAGCACCCCGGTGACCGCGGCGAGCCAGCCCAGCGGCACATGGGGCTTGAACATGAGGAAGGAGCGGACGATCGCCATGCCCGACTTGGCCATGTGCTGGAAGACGTTGGAGAACAGGCGCGACTCTCGGGTCTTCGGGTTGGTCTCGACCGGCACGGAGGCGACGCGCAGGCGCTTGTTGCCGGCCTGGATGATCGTCTCCATGCAGTAGGAGAACTGGGTCACGACGTTCAGGCGGAGGAGCGCCCGCTTGGAGTAGGCGCGGAAGCCGGAGGCCGCGTCGGGCAGCCGGGTGCCGGCCGCGGCGTTGACGATGCGCGAGCCGAATCCCTGCATGCGCTTCTTGAACCACGAGAAGTGCTCGATCGTGGAGGTCTGCCGGTCGGCGATGACGACGTCGGCCTCCCCGGCGAGGAGGGGCGCCACGAGGTCCGGGATGCGCTCTTGGGGGTACTGGTTGTCTCCGTCGGTGTTGACGACCACGTCGGCGCCGTGGGCGAGGGCGTAGTCGACGCCGTCGCGGAAGGACCGGGCGAGCCCCTGGGTGCGGCTGTGGCGGACGATGTGCCGGACGCCCATGCCGCGGGCGACCTCGGCGGTGCGGTCCGTGGAGCCGTCGTCGATCACGAGGACCTCGACCCGGTCCGCCCCCGGGACGCTCCGCGGGATCGACTCGAGGACGAGCGGCAGAGTCTCTTCCTCGTTCAGACAGGGGATTTGGACGAACACGAGCATGGCAACCTCGAATGATCCGGAATGCGGCCCGCCTCATCCTACACGCAGGCCGCCCGCCGGCGGCCCGGCTTCCGGCCGGCTTCCGGCCCCGGGACGGCGCCCCGCGGGAGCCGCGGAGGGGAGACGGTCCCGGACGTCGGATCCGCCCCGCGGGGAAGACGCTACAGTACACCCTATGAAGCTGAGCGTTATCGGCGTGGGGTACCTCGGCGCGGTCCACGCCGCCACGATGGCATCCGTCGGGCACGACGTCGTGGCGGTGGACAGCGACGAAGGGAGGGTCGCGGCGCTGGCCTCCGGCACGGCGCCCTTCGTCGAGCCGGGCTTCGACGGCCTCCTCCGGCAAACCCTCGACTCGGGACGGCTGCACTTCACCGCCGACTATCGGGACGTCGCCGAAGCCGGCCTCCACTTCATCGCGGTAGGTACCCCTCAGCGCCCGGACTCCCACGCCGCGGACCTCACCCACGTCTACGCGGCCGTCGGCTCCCTTCTGCCGCACATCCGGCCGGGCGCCGTCGTGGCGGGCAAGTCGACGGTCCCGGTCGGCACGGCCTCGGATCTGGAGGGGAGGGTCGTCAGGGCGGGCGGGGTGCTGGCCTGGAATCCCGAATTCCTGCGGGAGGGCTTCGCCGTCCGCGACACGCTGAAGCCGGACCGCATCGTCTACGGACTGTCGGCGGACGCCGGGCGGGCCGGCGTAGCGCTCGCCCGCTTGGACGAGTGCTACGCCCCGATGCTGTCCTCATGCCCGCGCCTGATCATGGACTTCGCCACCGCCGAGCTCATCAAGGTCGCGGCGAACGCCTTCCTCGCCACCAAGATCAGCTTCATCAACGCCGTGTCCCAGGTCTGCGACGCGGCCGGCGCCGACGTGACGCTCCTGGCCGAGGCGATCGGCCTGGATGAGAGGATCGGGCGGCGCTTCCTGCGCGCCGGCGTCGGCTTCGGCGGCGGATGCCTGCCCAAGGACATCCGGGCGTTCCGCGACCGGGCCGCTGACCTCGGGGTCGGCGAGGCGCTCGACTTCCTGGCCGACGTCGACGCCGTCAACGACTCCCAGCGCACGCGGGCGGTCCGCACCGTGCGGGACCTCCTCGGCGGGCTCGCCGGCAGGCGGATAGCGGTCCTCGGCGCAGCCTTCAAACCGGACTCCGACGACGTGCGCACCTCCCCCGGGCTGCTGATCGCCGCAGAGCTCGAGGCGGGCGGGGCGTCGGTCGCGGTCACCGACCCGGCCGCGGGGCCGGCGCTCGAGGCGCACGGCGGGCACGCGGGCGAGTTCGTCGCCGGCGTTCAGGACGCCGTCGTCGGCGCGGACGCCGTTCTGCTGGCGACCGAGTGGGAGGAGTACCGGCGGCTCGATCCGGCCCAGCTGGCCGGGCTCGTCCGCCGACGGGTGGTCTTCGACGGCCGCAACGCCCTCGACCCGGCCAGGTGGAAGGCGGCGGGGTGGACGTATCGCGGCGTCGGCAGACGCTGAGGCGCGTGCGACGAGAAGCGCTGGGCATCGGGAGTAGGCGGCAGGTAGCGGAAAAGCCCGGAGAGACCGGCGTAGGCAGGAGGATGGCGGGCGCAGAGAGGCGTTGTGGGCGGTCGGCAGGCGCTGAGAGACCGGCGGCGGAAGGCCCGGAGGGCCGGCGGGGGAAGATCTGAAAGTGCCGGCGGAAAGAGACGGCGGGGAAAGAGGGAGGCGCTGGAGGGCGGGCCGCCGCGGATTTCGCGCACCGCACCGGCCGCGTCATAGAATTCCCGTGTGGCTCCACCAATCGACAAGCGCTCACTGCCCTCCAGGCGTCTCGCGATCGTCACCGGCGGCGCGGGCTTCATCGGTGCGGCGATCTCCTCTCGCCTGGCCGACGCGTTCGGCCGGGTCGTCGCCTTCGACAACCTGCACCCCCAGATCCACCCGGACCACACGCCATCCGACGGCTTCGACCCCCGCGTCGAACTGTTCGAGGCCGACGTGACCGACCCCGCGGCGTGGGATCGCCTCCTCGCCGGGGGAGGGCCGGACGTCGTCGTCCATCTGGCGGCGGAGACGGGCACGGGCCAGTCCCTGACGGAGTCGACCCGCCACACGACGGTCAACGTGGTGGGCACCTCGACCATGCTCGACGCCCTGCACCGCAACGACGCGATCCCCGGGCGCATCGTCCTGGCCTCGTCGCGCGCCGTCTACGGCGAGGGCGCGTGGCGCCGCACGTCGGGCGAAGGCGCCGGCGAGCTCTTCTACCCCGGGATGCGCCCGGCGCGGATGTTCGAAGCCGGCCAGTGGGACTTCCCCGGCGCCGAGCCGGTGGCGATGAACGGCGCGACGCTCGAGCGGCACCCGGCCTCGGTCTACGGCGTCACCAAATCCGCTCAGGAGGACCTGCTGCGCCTGTGGGGCGACGCCTTCGGGGCGGACGTCGCGATCCTGCGCCTGCAGAACGTCTACGGGCCGGGGCAGACGCCGTCGAACCCCTACACGGGGATCATGTCGCTCTTCTGCCGCCTGGCGAGGGCCGGCCAGGCGATCCCCCTCTACGAGGACGGGCAGGTCCGCAGGGACTTCGTCATCATCGACGACGTCGCCGAGGCGATCCTCGCCGTCGTCGGCGCAGCGAACGTGCCGCCGACCCCCGTCGACATCGGATCGGGACGGTACACGACCATCGCCGAGGCCGCCCGGATCATCGCCGACGTCTACGGCGCCCCCGAGCCCGTGGTGACGGGACGGTGGCGTCACGGCGACGTCCGGCACGCATGGGCGGACCCCGAGCCCGCCCTCCGGCAGCTCGGCTTCACCGCCGAGGTCCCGCCCGAGGTTGGCCTGCCCCGCCTGGCGGCCTGGATCGACGGCCAGACGCCAGACTGACCGAATGCCCGACTGACCGCGGCAGGCCGCTGGACGAACGCAGCAAACCGCCGGCAGGCAGCCGGCCATCGACGCACGAGGCCGCCCGTCCCCTCCGCTCATCCCCTTCGGCGTCGCAGGGCGTCCTCGAAGGCTTGGACGTGCGCGGCGGCCGAACGCCGCCATGTGAAACGCGAGGCTCGTTCGGCGGCGGCGGCTCCGAGCTCGCCGCGTCGTTCCGGGTCCGCTGCGAGGTTCCGCAGAGCCTGCGCGATCTGCCCGGGCGAGGTGCCGCAGTAGGCGACTGCGTCCCCGCCCACCTCCGGCAGCGAGAGGACCGGAGTGGTCAGCGCGCAGGCGCCGCAGGCCATGGCTTCCAGCACGGGCAGGCCGAACCCCTCTCCCAAGCTCGGATAGGCCAGGACCATCGCCCCCGAGAGGAATCCCGGGAGGTCCTCCAACGGCAGGTATCCGGGGGCCACGACGCGCATGTGGCCCGGAGCGGAGGCGACGATCGCCTCGATCGTCTCGTCCCATCCCTTCATTCCGGCCAGTACGAGCGGCGGGGCGTCGGGGCTGTCGCCGAAGGCCTGAATCCACCCGCGTACGAGCGCGGGCACGTTCTTGCGCGGTTCGAGCGTGCCGAGGAAGGCGATGTACCCGCCTGCGGGCACGTCCAGGCTCTCGGCGACCCGCCGGGCTTCGGACTGGCCGACCCGGTGGAAGCGCCGGGTGTCCACGCCGTGGTAGGCGACGACGAAGCGGTCCGCCTCCCCTCCCGCGTGGGCGAGGACCTCGTTCCGGGTGGCGACGGAGGGGACGACGAGCGCCTCCGCGTGGCGGACGGCGTAACGCGTGGCGGCGCGGAAGAAATGCCTCTTGGCGGGCTCGTGGACCTCCGGCATGGTGAAGAACGTGGCGTCGTGGAGGGTGACGGCCGTGGGCAGCGGGTGGCTGACGGGCATCGTGTAATGAGGGGAGAGCTGGACGTCGCAGCCGCTGGCCCTGGCGATCGCGGGCAGTCGGATCTGCTCCCAGGCCATGCGGGCAGCGCGACGGTCGATGGACGTGCCGACGTCCAGGACGCGGGCCCCGGGGACGGTCGCGGCGAAGTGCGCGGCGTGGTTGGCGCGGGCGACGACGCTCAGTCTCACTCCCTCGTCCGCGAGGGCGGGCAGGAGATCGTCGACGTAGCGTCCGACCCCGGCGAGGTTGGCGGGTATCGCGGTGGCGTCCACAAGCACGTGCATGGAGGAAGTCTACCGTTGAACCGTTTCCATGGTTCCCGCCGGACTTCTGCTGACCATCCCCCGTCGCCTTCTCAGCCGCCCCCGCCGTTCTCTTGCCGTGCTTGTCCAAGCTGCGGTGAGACTTCGGGTGGCGACCATTCCATCCCGGTGGAACTTCGGTTTTTGAGGCTTCTCCGGTCGATTCGCCGGTGAAATCCGTCGACGACCTGGGTTTCACCGGACAGACCCACTGCGTCACCGAGGTCTCACCGGCCGGGTCGATGCCAACCGAAGTTTCACCGCCCAAACCCGACGCGGATCGCTCCGCCAGCCCCACGCGTTCCGCCAGCCCCACATCCCTCCGCAAGGCCCGGCACCACGCTAAACCTCTTGCGCTAGGCTTGCCGCATGGCTATACGCGTGGCGATGGTCGCCGAGCAGCTCTTCCAACCGGTGCCGGGAGGTTCGGGACGCTACATCGAGGGGCTCGCCCCGGCTCTGCCTCCGCGGGTCCACGCGGTCGGGATCACGGCGACGGCGTCCGGCGCGTTGCTCGGCCTGCCGCTGCGTCCGGCCCGCGTTCCGCGCCGCCTGCTCTACCCCCTGTGGAATGCGGGGCTGGGGCCGCGCCCCGAGGCCGTCGCTCCGGGAGCCCAGGTCGTCCACGCCACGACGTGGGCCGTGCCGCCGACCGGGCTCCCTCTGGCGGTCACGGTCCACGACCTCGCCTTCCTCGACGACCCCGGCCAATTCACTCCGCGGGGCAATCGGTTCTTCCGCCGCGCCCTCGCGCGCGTGAAGGCCCGCGCCGACGCCGTGGTCGTGCCCTCGACGGCCACGGCCGAAGCCTGCGTCCGGGAGGGGATCCGGCCCGGCGTCCTGCACGTCATCCCGCACGGCGTCGCCAGGCTCCCCCTGGCCGACGGCGCTGTGGCGGAATTCCGCGCGCGCCACGGGCTGGGCGAGGCCCCCTACCTCCTGTGGTGCGGCACATTCGAGCCGCGCAAGAACCTCGCGGGCGTCATCGGCGCATTCGGCCGCGTGGACCGTGACTTCCACCTCGTCCTGGCGGGCCCGACGGGCTGGGGCGACGCTGGCCTGGCGGCCCTCGACGCCCTCCCCGGTCAGGCGCGCGAACGCGTGCATATGGCCGGGCGTCTGTCCGACGCGGACCTCGCCGCCGCCTACGCGGGGGCGTACGCTTTCCTCTTCCCCTCGCATCGGGAGGGCTTCGGCCTGCCCGTGTTGGAGGCCATGGCCTACGGGACGCCGGTCGTGTCGACCGCGGGCTCCCCGATGGAGGAGGTCGCGGCAGGCGCGGGCGCCTTCACGGGGACGTCCCCAGCGCAGATCGCCGCGGGCGTGGCGGAGGTCGCCGCGCATCGCGACGCCTATGCCGCCCGCGCTCTCCGGCTGGCCCCCCGCTACACGTGGGAGGCCTCCGCCGCCGCACACGCCGCCGTCTTCGAGGGGCTGGCGTGAAAGTCCGCTTTCCGGGAACCGAAATGCAGGGAAATGAGGGAAGAGGGACCGGGATGGGGCCTGAACGGATGAGAAGCATGAGCATGAGAGAGCGACTGGGATGAGAAGAGAGCGACTGAGATGAGATCGGTCCGGGTCGTCATCGTCAACTACCGCACCCCCGAGCTGACAGCCCGCGCCGCGGTGAGCGCCCTGGCCTCCGCGCGCGCCTACGAAGAAACCGCCTGCGGGAAGGCCACGGTGACCGTCGTCGACAACTCGGACGACGGCCGCACCGCCGACCTCGCGGAGCTGTGCCCCGGATGCGAGGTGGTCCCCACACGCGGCAACCCGGGATTCGGCGCGGGCGTCAACGCGGGCGTCGCCCTCGGCCACGAGGACCTCGTCGCCCTGGTCAACTCGGACGCCGTCGTCGAGGAACCGTTCCTCGCCGAGCTCGCCCGCGCCTTCGACGACCCGTCCGTGGGTGCGGCGACGGCCCTCCTGCTCTTGGAGGAGCGGGGGCCCGGAGGCGAGATCCTCGTCAATTCGACGGGCAACGTCCTGGACTCCTCGGGCAACGGGATGGACCGGGACTGGCGGCGTCCCCTCGGGTCCTGGAGCGCCCCTCCGCAGGTGGAGGGGTTCGGCGGCGGGGCCGCCATGCTCCGCCGCGCCGCCCTCGACGAAGTCGGCCTCTTCCGCGAGGACCTGTTCATGTACTACGAGGACACCGAGCTCTCGCTGCGGCTGCGCGAAGCCGGGTGGACCATCCGGTACGTCGATACGGCCTTGGCGTGGCACGGGCACTCCGGCTCGTCGGGAATCGAGAGCCCGCTCTTCGCCTACTGCAATACGCGCAACAGGCTTCTGCTGGCGCGTCGGCTCCCGCTGCCCGTGCGTGCGCGGGCGTGGGCCAAGAGCCTCGTGCGCGCGGCGCTCGGGCCGCAGGCCTCGATCAGGCGCCGCGCCGTGTGGGACGCCCTTCGCGGCAGGAGCGGGAAGCCCGGCCTCTAGCCGCTCCGCCGGCAGCCGAAGCCGGCGCGCGGCGCGACCTACGCGCATCCGGCCGGCCTGCGCGCCGTCTCCCCTCGCGCCCCCGGCCGCCGGCGACCGGCTCGGTCCGGGCTGGGGCGAGCCGACCCGGACTAAGGCAGGCTAAGCGCCTCGGCCCAAGCCAAGGCGGCTCGAGTCCGGGCTAGGGACGCTGACCGCCGGGCCGGGTCAGGGCCGGTCGCCCCCGCGCCTGCCCAGCCGCCGAAGCATGGCCCTGGGGTGGAGGGAGTCCACGGCCTCGCGCAGTCTCGCCAGCCGGTCCAGGATGAGTTCGTTCTGCGCCACGATGAGCGCGTTCTGCTCCCCCAGCGCGCTCAGGTGGCGGTCGATGTCGTTCTGGCGTTCAATGATGGCGTCGAGCCGGGCTTCGCTGGACTCCTTCGCGCGGTCCAGGGCCGAGTACAGCTCCAACTTGACGACTTCCAGGTGCTTGCTCTGGGCGTCGCGGACGGATTCGACGCCCGCGTTCAGTCTGGCCGCGTACCCGCCGAACAGGAGCGGCACGGCGAGGGAGGACTCCACGGCCTCCGCCTGCTCGCCGGGCTCTCGGTCGGCGGACCGCACGGCTTCGCGGCGCAGGTACGCGTCGCGGATGAGGCCTTCGTACTGGCGATGGTCTCCTGAGGCCACGACGAACGAGTTCCCGAGGTCCGGGTCCGTCGTGGTCCGGTGGTGCCACCGGGCCAGGGGCTCGTCGACGAAGCCGATCGGTCCGAGCATGCACAGGCGGAGGTTGAAGTCCCAGTCGGCGAGGACGGGCAGGTCGCTTCGCCATCCGCCCAGCACGTCGAGGACGGACGTGCGGAACAGGAGGGAGACGGTCGGGATGTAGTTGCGCACGAGCAGCTCGCTGAACACGACCTGCCGCAGATGCGAGGCCAGGGGCTCGCGGGAGACCTCGACGATGGAGTCCCCCTCGATCCGCTCGTGGACGACTTCGGCCGCGCCGACGGCCGCCACCTCCTCGGGGTGCCCGTTCAGCCGCGCGGAGACCTTCTCGAGGAAGTCGGGGGCCCAGGTGTCGTCGTCGTCGAGGACGACGGCGTACCGGCACCCGAGTTCGCGCGCCTTCGCGAAGCCGGGGTTGACGGCGGCCTCGCGCCCCGACGAGGTCTCGTTGTCGATCCGCACGATCCTGGCGCGCGCCTCCTGCGGCAGGGCGTCGATCGCCCTGCTCACGGGCTCCGGGTCCCCGGCGTCGTTGACCACGATGTGCGCGATGTCCGCGTACGTCTGCCGGGAGACGGCGTCGAGGGCCCTCGCGAGGAACATGGGGCGGTTGTGCGTTCTGGTTATGACCGCAATGGTGGGGTGCATCCGGATCCTTTCGTGCCGATTCCCTCATTCTGTCACAGTCACCCGGAAGGACGGCCGTCGCGCCCCTCCGGGCCGGAGGTGGAGCTCATCTCGGTTCGGGCGGCGAACGGCCCCGAGTCGGGTTCTCCTGCTAGTATCGGAGGCTATGAATGGGACTGTTCTCGTCACCGGTGCTGGCGGTTACATCGGGCGTCACGTGGTTCTCGCGCTGCTCGAGAGGGGCGTGCACGTCAAGGCCCTCGACCTCCGCCTGGACGGGGTCGACCCCCGCGCCGAACGCGTGGCGGCTGACCTGTTCTCGGCGGACCCGGAGATCTACGACCGGCTCGGGCGGCCGGACGTCGTCCTCCACATGGCGTGGCGAGACGGGTTCAAGCACAATTCCCCCGCGCATCTGGACGACCTGCCCGCGCACTTCCACCTCATCGAGAACCTCCTGGCCGGCGGCCTGAAGCATCTCGCGGTCATGGGAACCATGCACGAGGTCGGCTACTGGGAGGGCCCCATCGACGAGACCTCCCCGTGCCGCCCGGCCTCGCTCTACGGGATCTCCAAGAACGCCCTGCGCGAGACGGCGGCCCTCCTGGCTGGCCAGCACGACGCCCTCCTGCAGTGGATCCGCGCCTACTACATCGTGGGGGACGACAAGTTCGGCAACTCGATCTTCTCCAAGCTCCTCGCGGCGGCGGAAGAGGGCCGCCGGACATTCCCCTTCACCAGCGGAAAGAACAAGTACGATTTCATCTCGGTCTCCGATCTGGCGCGCCAGATCGCCGCCATCGTCTGCCAGGACGAGGTGGCGGGGATCGTCAACGCGTGCTCGGGAGAGCCGCTCTCCCTGGCGGACCGGGTGGAAGCCTACATCCGCGAACACGGACTGGACCTCGAACTCGAATACGGAGCCTTCCCCGATCGGCCCTACGACTCCCCCGGCGTGTGGGGGGACGCGACGAAGATCCGCGCGATCATGGCCGCCGCGCGATGACGCCCGCGGCTCACCCGGCCTCCCAGCACAGCCAGTCAGCGATCAGCACATCGAACCAGAAGGACCCGTCCATGCCCGATCAGGGGAACATCTCGAAACGCCTTGGAATCTTCTTCTTCTACGACGCCGACGGAGTCGTGGACGACTACGTCGAGACCCTGCTCGCCGGCATGGTCGAGAACCTCTCCGAGCTGGTGATCGTCGTCAACGGGGACCTCGCGGCCAAGAGCTACGCCAAGCTCCACGCCTTCTCCGACACCGTGATCCTGCGCGACAACGTGGGCCTGGACGCGTGGGCCTACAAGACCGCGCTGGAGAGGGTGGGATGGGCCCGGCTCTGCGAATTCGACGAAGTCGTCCTGTTCAACGCAACCATCATGGGCCCCGTCTACCCCTTCTCCGAGATGTTCTCGGAGATGGGCGAGCGCGACGTCGACTTCTGGGGGATCACCTGGTTCCACGAGTTCCCCGTCGACCCCTTCGGGACGATCGAGGAGGGGTTCATCCCCCGGCACATCCAGTCGCACTTCATGGCCTACCGCAAGTCGCTAGTGTCGAGCAGAGAATTCCAGGAGTACTGGGAGAACCTGCCGGAGATGCACAGCTACATCGACTCGGTCGGGCGCCACGAGGCTCCGTTCACCCGGCGCTTCGAAAGGCTGGGGTTCACGTCCGACGTCTACGTCAACACCGAGGACATGGAGGGATTCACCTACCAGCCGATCCTCTTCGCCCCCAAGAAGCTAATCGAGGAGAAGCGCTGCCCGATCTTCAAGCGCCGTTCCTTCTTCCACCCCTACGACGACGTGCTCGACCAGTCGGTGGGCAACGCGACGGCGGACCTCTACGCCTATCTGCGAGACCACACGGACTTCGACACGGACCTCATCTGGAACAACGCCCTGCGCAGCATGCACATGGCGGACCTCGTCAAGAACCTCCAGCTGACCTACGTGCTGCCCACGGACGTCACCGACTGCGATCCCTCCGGGGCGAAGGTCGCGCTCGTCCTGCACGTCTACTATCTCGACCTGCTCGAGCAGACGCTCGGCTACGCCCGGTCGATGCCCGAGGGGTGCGACATCATCGTCACGGTCGGCTCGCAGGAGAAGGCCGAGGCCGTGAGGGAGGCCTGCGAGGGCCTGCCCTACCGGGTCGACGTGCGGGTGATCGAGAACCGCGGCCGCGACGTCAGCGCCCTCCTGGTGGGCGTCAAGGACGTCATCGCCGACTACGACTACGTCTGCTTCGCCCACGACAAGAAGGTGACGCAGCTCGAGCCCTACTCCAAGGGCGAGGGCTTCGCCGTCAAGTGCTTCGAGAACATCCTGGCCTCGCGCGAGTTCGTGGCGAACGTCATCGAGCAGTTCGAGAAGGAGCCCCGCCTGGGCCTCCTGACCCCCACGCCTCCGAACCACGCCGAGTACTTCCCGATCTACTCCTACGGGTGGAGCCAGAATTTCGTGCGCACCAGCAGGCTGCTGCGGGAGATGAAGCTCAACGTCCCCCTCAGCCCCGAGAAGGACGTCATCGCTCCTCTGGGAACGATGTTCTGGTTCCGGCCCGCGGCCCTCAAGCCGCTGTTCGACATGGACTGGACGTACGAGGACTTCCCCGGCGAGCCGAACGACAACGACGGCACGCTCCTCCACGCCGTGGAGCGGGCCTACGGCTATGTGGCCCAGGGCAGCGGGTACTTCGCCGGATGGCTCTACTCGGATAAGTTCGCCCGCATCGAGCTGACGAACCTCAGCTTCTACGTCCAGGAGCTGACTCGGGCAATCGGCTACCACTGGCCCGCCGACACCGAGATGCGGATGGTGCACACCCTGAAGGAGGACAACGGGCTGAGGCGGCACGTCAAGGAGATCCTGCGCCACACGATCCCGGACAGGCTGCACTCGCCGCTGCGCCACCTCTACGACCGTACCCGGCGTATAGTGAAGAAATGACCGCAGCGCCGTCGACGAAACCACGCAAACGGGTCTTCTATCTGGATCTCGTCCGGGCTCTGGCCGCCGTCCTCGTCGTCATCACCCACTTCAACAATCCGTATCTCCACCAGGCTCAGAAGCGGCATGTCTTCGCCTACGAGCCCTTCGGCATCTACATCGGGAACCTGGGCGTCTCGCTCTTCCTGATCATCTCGGGTGCGGCGCTGATGATGACCTACGGGGGGCCCCGCCTGGACCTGCGGGTCTTCTACTGGAAGCGGTTCAAGGGCATCTATCCGATGTTCTGGACCGCGTGGATCCTCGGAACCCTCTACTTCTTCCTCGCCAATCAGGGGGTCGCCAGGAACCACGCGCCCACCCGGGCGTTCCTCTTCACGCTCTTCGGCATGGACGGCATGGTCGCCAATTTCCACATCCAGACCATGTACCTGCTCGGGGAGTGGTTCCTGGGCTTCATCGTGCTCTTCTACATCGTCTTCCCGCTGCTGCGCTGGGCCGTGATGACGTACCCGAAGACGACGGCGGCGGCGATCTTCGCGATCTACGCCGTCACCTTCGTCCTCCTCAACAAGATACCCCACAGCTTCCCCAACCAGATCGTCCTGCCGCTCAGGCTCCCCGAACTGGCCTTCGGCATGTACTTCGTCCGGTACGTCCGCCGCATGCCCACTTGGGCCGTCCTTCCGTGGGTGCTCCCGTGCGCGGGCATTCTCATCATGTCGGCCAAGCGGCCCATGCTCAACGAGGATTTCGCCACGCCCTTCGTCGGGGTCGCCTGTTTCTTCATCCTCGCGATGGTCGCCCGATACCTCGACGCGGGGCCCGTACGCGAGCCGGTCGCGCTGATAGCCAAGTACTCGTATCCGATCTTCCTGGTCCACCACGTGGTCATCTCCAAGATCTTCGAGTCCACAGACACGAGGGCGTTCTCCACCCTTCAGCTGTACATGCTCTTCGCGGCGATGAGCGTCATCGTCTTCGGCCTGTCGGTGGGACTGCACAGGTTGAACGCCAACGTCGTCGCCTTCTTCACCCGCGCCTTCGACGGGGTGACGCTCCTGCCCCGCCGCCGAAAGGCACCGGAGGAGACGCCGCCGGCCAAGGACCAGACGCTCAGCTAGGATCCGCGACGCGCTCATCCCGACGGCCCCGATCGCGCGCTTGACGCTGGTGATCTTGTGAAGTCGTTCGGGTCGTCCTTGACCGTCGGGGTGGTCGTCCACCGATCTATCTGCGAACCCGCCGCACGCCGATCGCGCGGATTGCGGGCGGCGGCACTCGTTCGCCTCGCCTGAACCTTGCTCCGCTGCCCGGCGCCGGCACGGGTTTGACGAGCTGCAGACCGCTCGCTCCCCGTCAGCGCGGGACTCGGCCACAGTGCGCCGGTACACGGGGAGAACGCAGCCGCTGCTCCTCCGTCGCGGCGCGGGGACTCGGCGGTCCGGGCCGGCGCGTCGGCAAGAATCGGCGCATCGGCCAAGGAGACGGGCGGAGCGCCGGGATCGGCAGCCTCTACTCGGCCTTCCCGGTGATGCTCATGACGATGTCCCCGGAGACCTTCTTCCCGTTCTCGGTGGTCGGGAACTGATCGACCGCCGGGTTCATCTGAACGTGGGCGGGCTCGTTCTCCGTGTACGAGCTGTCGATCGTCAGCGTGTAGGGCTTCTTCGCCTCCAGGACGGTCCCGTCGGCGTCGAAGGTGTGCACGCCTTCGCCGATCGCGTTCGCCGGAACTCTGTCATGCCAGACGACCTTCCCGGTCGAGGCCTCCTTGATGCTCACGTTGACGACGGCCGAGTCGATCCATGTCACCTGGCTCGCCGAGAAACCGATCCGGAGCTTGTCCACCGTGAGCTTCCTGTCGAAGGTGAGCCTCTCCTGGACGGTCGCCCCTCGTGCCAGGAGATTGGCGCTTCCCTGGGCCGGTGTGTCCGTCAGGGCGGAGTAGACGACCCGGGTCGCCGGCATCAGGTACATGGCGAACAGCGCGGCCACGAAGCACACGGGAGCGCCCAGCCGCACCCATGCGATGCTCCGGGGTATCCTCTCGCGGTTCGGCATGCCCTCGACGAAGTCCCTCTTCGGATAGTTGAGGACGAGAACGGCGAGGGCGCAGGCGAGCATGAACGCGATGATGAAATTGGCATTGTCCTTGACGCCCGTCTTCATGAACATCTCGCCGAGGGTGGCGAAACGCGGATTGCTGGATCCGTCGAAGAACTGGCCGACGAGGAGGTTGGTGAATATCCCGCGGTTGTAGATGGGGTATCCCAGGACGACGTCGAGGACGAGCAGCGAGGACCCGATGCTCAATTCGAGCAGACTGTTGAGGACGGCGTATCTGGGGTTGGCGAAGACTATGAGGACGGCGAAGGGGGACAGCAGGACGATCCAGTACGGATTGAGGGGGACGAGTGCGCAGAACGCCAGGAACGCCGCCAGGCAGACGTAGACGGAGTACGCCTGGATCTCCTTGTCCGTCTCGACTCTCTTCGCGTAGCAGAAGATCATCAGGCCGACCATGCAGACGACGAACAGGCCGACCGTCCGCCCGGGGGTCTCCCATTGGAAGCCCGTCGCCGTGAGGCGTTCGAGCATGGAGTCGGTGAACCCGCCGGTCGACGCCTTGTACGTGACGCTCCCGCTATAGAGGAGGCGGCAGAACGCCAGGCCGGCCAGTCCGACGACGGCTTGCCCGGCGACGCGGCGGAGCCTCTTCTCCTTGAGGAGGACGAGGGGTATGAAGACGAAGACCGCGAACAGCTTGAGAGTGTTGGCCAGCATGAACCACAGGAGGAAGCCGCGCTGGTTTCCCTTCATGTAGGCGTGCAGGCCCAGCAGCATGACCGCCACGAGGACGATGTCGTACTGGACGATGACGAACACGGGCAGGACGACGCTCATGGCCGAGAGGAAGTAGAAGGCGACCCATTTGGCCCGGTCGGCGTCCATCCCCATCGTGCGGGCGATCCTCATGAGGATCCTCGCGGCCAAAAGGACGAATACGAGCATCATCGTCTTCAGCCAGAGCTGGGCCGGGGTGGCGTTCAGGTAGTCGTAGCCCGCGAACTTGTAGAACAGGTAGGTCGGCAGGTTCCACACCCCGAACAGGAAGTAGAGGGGGATGTCGTAGACGGCCGGATGTCCGCTGCTCGTGTGCTCGATGGCGATCGTGTAGAAGTCGGCCACCCTGCCCGAGAACAGGGCGTCCATGAAGTTGAAGGAGTGCTCGAAGGTCGCCCGGACGTCGCCGTAGAGGAAGGTGACGAAGGAAACCGCCAGAAGCGCTCCGAGCAGGGCCCAGTCGACCCGCCCGGGCCTGGACGTGCCCGTCCACCACGCCGCCAGCCTGCTCTCGCACGCCTTGGAAACGGCCGCGTCCCAGGCCTCCTTCACCCGGACGAGAAGCCGCTTGCCGAACCTGAGAGGGCGCTCTGTGGACATCGGGTTCACACCTGTTTCTGATCGCTGGCCGTTTTCTGATCGTCGGCCGTCGGGAGGCTGGGCGGCGTCTCGTCCCGTGGAGGGGGGCCTCTCCAAGAGTAGTTTGCGGGAGACGAAGTTGTACACCAGCACCACCGCCGTGGCGATGATCTTGCCGACGGGCGGGCTGAACGAGAGATAGTCCACGCTCGCGTAGAGGATGACCTGGTTGAGGAAGAGGGCGATGACGTTGAGGACGGCGTAGAAGGCGAATTCGCGGGCGACGCTTCGGTCCTCCCGGATCTCGAACACGTATTTCCTGCTCAGGACGTAGTTGAGGACCACCGAGGTCGCGAAGGAGATCGTGCTGGAGAGGATGTAGTAGACCCCGAAGACGTTGTACAGGAATACGAAGAGGCCGTAGTCCAAGGAGAAGGAGATGCCCCCGACTACCAGGAACTTCGCGAACTGGGCCACGAGCGGGCGCATGCCCGCCGGCGCCGCCCGGTCACTCACGTTCATCTCCGCGCTGCGCGTTTCCGTGTGATTCGTCGGCGAAGTTGATCCGCTCCCCCACGACGACCCGGGGCTTGCGGGTGATCCTCCCGTTGATGCTGAGGATGTACTCGCCCAGGATCCCGATGAAGAAGAGCTGGATGGACCCCAGGAAGAAGATGCCGATCGCCGTCGAGGCCTCGCCCACGCCGTAGTTGTTCCAGTTGACGATCTTGTTGACGAAGACGAAGATCGCTATCCCCAGGCAGACGACGCCCACGAGGGCCGCGATGTAGGTGGCCAGGCGCATGAGGAGCTTCGTCGACGACGTGATCCCCTGCATGGCGAAGTCGTAGTTGCGGCGGAAATTGAAATTGGACTTTCCGCGCACGCTCTGGGCCTGGTCGTATTGGACGATGTCGAGGTCGATCCCGTATTCGGAGACCACCGCCTTGAAGAAGGGCTGGATGTCGCCGATATCCTTGAGGATGTCGACGAACTCGCGGTCGTAGAGCCCGTAGCCGGTGAAGCGGGCGATCTGCGAGGAGTCGGCGAACCAGTCGATGAGCTTGTAGTAGAGGAAGCGGGAGAAGGTCATCAGCCAGCCCTCGTCGCTGGACCGTCGCTGGCCGACGACGACTTTCCTCCCGGACTCCCATCGTCGCACGAATTCGGGGAGGTTCTCGGGCGGGTCCTGCAGATCGCCGAACAGCATGAAGGTGGCGTCGCCCCTGCCGTAGGACAGCGCGGAGAACACGTTGCGGTGGAAGCCGAAGTTGCGGGCGTTGAAGATCGCCTTGACGCGGGGGTCCTCGGAGGCCAGCTGCCGGATCAGGGGGCGGGTCTGGTCCGTCGAATAGTCGTCGACGAAGATGATCTCGTAATCGTAGGCGGGGAGGCTGTCGCGGAAGACCGCGACCAGGCGATCGTACATTTCCCGCACGCTCTTCTCCTCGTTGTAGCTGGGAATGACGACACTGATCATCTTCTTGGACAAGAGCGCTCCTCACGTTCCCCACCCGGCCCGGCGGCCGAGAGCTCGTCGATTGACTTTGGCTGTTGGCTGTCCGCAACTGTGCGCGGCGCATCGGGCGCACTTCGGCTTACGCGAGAAGCGTACCCGAGAATCGCACCGCGTCGTCGCCATCCTCCTCCGCCCGGGAGGGGTTAGCGACGTCACGATCCATGATCCATGGGCTGGATCCCCGGTTTGACGGGTATCGGCGAAGGCCGCCCCAGGCGCTAAGATCTATGGCGGACACAGGACCATCTATGAGCATGAGGGGTAGCATGGCCAGCGTGACAGACGAGCGACCGGACCTCGCGACGGCGGACGAGCGGTTCGCGTGGCTTGGCGAGCAGCCGATGCGGGAGGTGACGCCCAGCGGAGGGTTCCTCTCGGGGTCCTGGACGTCGATCAGGGACATCTGGGCGCATCGCCAATTGTGGTGGAGGCTCACGCGGCGCGAGCTGAAGGCCAGGTACAAGGACTCTGTGCTCGGCTACGTGTGGACGCTCATCCGCCCGCTCGTCAATCTGCTCATCTACTATCTGGCCATCGGCAAGGTCCTCGCGGCCGAGCGCGCGATCCCGGACTTCGCCGTCTACGTGTTCGCCGGGCTGACGGCGTGGACGCTCTTCTCCCAGACGATCACGAGCGCCACCTCCTCGATCCTCGCCAACGCGGGAATCGTCAAGAAGGTCTACCTGCCGCGCGAGATCTTCCCGCTGGCCGCAACCGGGTCGGCCGTCATCGACTTCCTCTCCCAGCTCGTCATCCTCTTCTGCGGCGCCCTCCTGATCCGCGGCATCGACACCACCGCGATGTTCCTCTACGCGCCCATCTCCCTGTGCGTCGTCCTGGCCTGGGGGGTCGCGATCGGGCTGATCCTCTCGGCCGTCAACGTCTACCTCAGGGACGTCCAGTACCTCGTGGAAGTCGGCGTGCTCATAGGCTTCTGGCTGACCCCTTGCGTGTACTCGTACGCCCAGCTCGCCGGCCAGGCGCCCCAGTTCATCACGGACGTCTACCTGTACAATCCGATGGCCCTGGCCGTCATGGGATTTCAGAAGGCCTTCTGGGTTCAGGGGCAGTACGCCCAGTGGCCCGTCCACCTGCTGACCAAGCTCGGGATCATGTTCCTCATCGGCATCGTCCTCGTCTTCATCGCCCAGCGATTCTTCGACCGTCTTCAGCGCAACTTCGCCCAGGAGCTTTAATGTCACGTCCCGAGGTCATCCGAATCGACGGTGTCTCCAAGAAATTCACGGTCCACAAGGACAAGTCGCTCAAGGAGCGGGTGGTCAACTCCGGCCGCTCCCGCCTCCACGCGGAGGAGTACTGGGCCTTGCAGGACGTCTCGTTCTCGATCGACGCGGGCGAGTCGATCGGGCTGGCCGGCGCCAACGGCTCGGGCAAGTCCACCCTCCTGAAGATCATCGGCGGCATCCTCACGCCCGACCGGGGGAAGGTTCACATCCGGGGACGCATCGCCGCGCTTCTGGAGCTGGGCGCCGGGTTCCACCCGGACCTGACCGGCCGGGAGAACGTCTACCTGAACGGATCGGTCCTGGGCCTGTCCGAGCGGGAGATCGACCGGCAGTTCGACTCCATCGTCGACTTCTCGGGGATCGGGGACTTCCTCGACACCCAGGTGAAGTTCTACTCCTCGGGCATGTACGTCCGCCTCGCCTTCGCCGTGGCCGTGCACTCGGACCCGGACATCCTCCTCGTCGACGAGGTCCTGGCGGTGGGCGACGAGCCCTTCCAGCGCAAGTGCATCGACAAGATCCGCGACTTCCAGGAGGAAGGGCGCTCGATCATCCTCGTCTCGCACTCCGCCGAGCAGATCGTCGACGTGTGCGACCGCGCCGTGGTCCTGGACCGCGGCGCGATCATCGCCACCGGCAAGGCCCCCGATGCTATGAGCATGCTCCACCAGTGGTACCAGCAGCAGCTCCTGGACGCCTCGGAGGCCGCGAAGGCCGCTCCCGGCGGGGCGCCGCCGCCCCGGCCGTGCACGATCGACGGCGTCGAGCTCCTCGACGGGCTGACGGATCATCCGGACGGATTCAAGATCTTCGAACCGGGGTCCTCGCTCACGGTGGGCATCGACCTCCAGGCGCCCGACCGGCTCGACGCGTACGCTGTCCTCCTGAACGTCGAGACGGACCGCGGGCAACACGTCCTGGGGGTGGACAGCCGCAAGCTCGACCTCGAACTCCCGAGTTTCCGGGGATCCGCGCGGATCCTCGTCACCCTTCCGCGCCTCTACCTCGGAGAGGGGGACTTCAGCTTCAACGCCGTCGTCCTCAACGAGGACGGCTTCGAGATCGACAACCTCCGCCACGCCGCCTTCATGGCAGTCCGCTCGGACGGCACGACCGTCGGCTTCGTCAAGGCTTTCCCCGAGGTGCGGCTGGAGGCGGGGGGCCGGCGCCCGCGTTCCACGGGCGGCGAGCCGTCCGGCCGGGCCCCCTCGCATGCGGCGGACGCGGGGCGATAGGCTGTCCCCCGTCACGGCTTGTCCGCCAACCACAGAAAGGAAGCGCATGCGCGTTCTCATCACCGGCGGTGCCGGCTTCATCGGCGCCAATTTCGTCCACTCCACCGTCGAGTCGATGCCCGATGCCCGCGTCGTCGTCCTCGACAAGCTCACCTACGCCGGCAACCCCGAATCCATCGAGGGCCTGGACCGCGTCGAACTGGTGGTGGGCGACATCGCGGACGCCGACACAGTCGACCCGCTCGTCGCAGACGCCGACGTCGTGGTCAACTTCGCAGCCGAGTCCCACAACGACAACTCGCTGAACGACCCGAGCCCGTTCATCCGCACGAACATCGAGGGGACCTTCCAGCTTCTGGAGGCGGTGCGCCGCCACGGGACGCGCTTCCACCACATCTCCACCGACGAGGTCTACGGCGACCTCGAGATCGGCGAGCCCAGGCGCTTCCAGGCGGGCGACGCCTACAACCCCTCCTCCCCGTACTCCTCCTCCAAGGGGGCGTCCGACCTCCTGGTCCGCGCCTGGGTCCGGTCCTTCGGCGTCCCCGCGACGATCTCGAACTGCTCGAACAACTACGGCCCCTACCAGCACGTCGAGAAGTTCATCCCCCGCACGATCACCAACCTCATCGACGGCGTGCGCCCCCGCGTCTACGGCACCGGCGAGCAGGTCCGCGACTGGATCCACGTGCGGGACCACAACACCGCCGTCTGGGAGATCATAGAGAAGGGCCGCATCGGCGAGACCTACCTCATCGGGGCCGACGGCGAGAAGAACAACCTCGAGGTGACCAAGCTGATCCTGGCGGAGTTCGGGCGCGACCCCGAGGATTTCGATCACGTCAACGACCGGCCCGGACACGACCAGCGCTACGCCATCGACAACTCGAAGCTCGTCCACGAGACCGGCTGGAGTCCGAGCTTCGCCGACTTCGCGAGCGGCCTGCACGACACCGTCGAGTGGTACAAGGCCAACGAAGCCTGGTGGCGCCCGCAGAAGGAGGCCGTCGAAGCGAAGTACGCCACGACCGGGCAGTGACGGCCCGGATCGGCGGCGGCCTTTCGCCGCAGCCCGAAGGGTGGGGCAGTCGGTGGGATCCCACCGACTGCCCCACCCTTCGGCCCCTCAGTCGACTCGGAAGGGGTGCGTGCGCTCGTCGGCCAGCCGGCCGTCGGCGGTGTACGCCTCGTAGCGCGTCCAGTAGACGCCCTTCCTCGGCGTCCAGACGGCCCACGGGCCGTGGAACTGCGCTACCCACGCCTTGGCCCCGACGTCGTAGATCTTCGTGACGACGCGGTGCGCTTCGGGGGCGATGTTGCCCAGGAGCACATGCCTCCTGCCCGGCGCCGTCTCCTGCCAGCCGGCGTAGGTGCCGGTGATGCGCGAACGCCCGGCCACGTACTGGAAGGCGATGGTCGAGACGTGTTTCGTCCGGCCGTCCGAGCGGGACCGCACCTGCAGTTGGAGCCAGTAGGATCCGGCGTCGGCCCGCCACGTCGCCCAGTTTCCGTCGGACCAGTCGCTGATGAGGGTCCACTTCTTGCGGGTCAGGTCGTAGCTCAGCCACCGGTACTGCAGGTCGCTCAGTCCGGTCGAGGTGACGGACGCGCCGACGTCGATCGCGTCGGCGGCGTACTGCCAGGTCACCGCGGCGGAGACGACGGCGCCCGGGCCTCCCGAGCCGCCGAGCTGGGCGTACTTGGCCGCCACACGCGAGCGGATCTGGTCGAGGTATCCGTAGATCGACCCCGGGCACGACGTGGCCTTGACGTCCTTGTGACCGGAGATGCGCGGCAGGACGCTGCCTGCCGACAGGGCGGCGCCGGTGCCCGAGGGAACGGACATCGTCCCGCGCGAGGACGGGTCGACGCCCGCGATGGCGAAGCGCGCCGCGATCACGTCCGAGAAGGTCTCCAGGACGAGAGGGGTGGGCAGGTTGGAGTTGTCGTAGGTGCCGAGGACGGAGACGCCGAGGGTGCCTCTGTTGCGCGGCGCGGCGTGCGCGCCGGTGACGACCTTGCCCTGCGGCGAAGCCAGCGTGCCCGAGCGTCCCTCCCAGCGTCCGCCGTATTTGTCGATGAGGACGTTGTAGCCGATGTCCCCCCATTCGCGGGTGTTGGCGTGGTAGCTGTAGATGCCGCGGATCGTCGCGGGGACCTGGGCCTTGGTGTAGGAGTTGGACCCCGCCGTGTGGTGGACGATCGAGCCTTCGAAGTCGGCGTAGCCGCGCGGCCAGGTCATCTTGGATTCGTCCGCGCCCCAGGCCGAGCGCGGCTGGATGGCGGCCAGCCTCTCGGCGGCCGACTGGTCGGTTCGCAGGCTCCGCGCGGCGGGCGCTCCCGCGGGGGCCGACGAGCCGCGTCCCGGCGCAGGGATCTCGGACGACGGCGTGCCGCCGTACTGCGAGGTGGACTGGACGCCCGCGGCCCGGTCGGTGAGGATCGCCCGCTTCTCGTCGCCGTTGGCGACCTCCGCGGCGACGGTTCCGGCCGCGGGGTGGACGGCGGCGGGCTTGGGGTCCATTGCGCGCTCGGCCCCCTGGCCGTCGACCACGTCCAAGCGCAGCCCGCCGGGGAGCTTCCCGCTCCCCTTGATGCGCAGCTGCACGCCGGTCGAGGAACCCGAGACATTGGCCTCGGTCCCGGGACGCCCCTTGCCGGCCTCGTCTTCAGCCCCCAGGACGTACCAGCTGGACCACGCGCCGCCGTCGAGGGTGCGCATCTCCACGGTCGCGCCGGCCGGAAGGGAGCTCCCCCGGTTCCAGGTGACGCCGGCGACCTGGAACGAACCGGCGGCCAGGGGCTTCGAAACGTAGAGATAGCCGGGGACGTGCTGGGGGCTCGCCTGCGGGGAGGCCGCCGGGGCCGACTCCGTCCGGGATGCGGGAGCGGCGGACTCGGCGGTGCCGCCCGCCGAGCTCGACTTGTCACTC
>NZ_KE951416.1:0-12721 GCF_000466165.1 Actinobaculum sp. oral taxon 183 str. F0552 | reverse complement strand
GCCCGCCGAGCTCGACTTGTCACTCGCCGAGCCGGGCGTGCCGCTGGCCGATCCGGACTCGCCGCCGGTGCCGCTGGCCGATCCGGGCGTGGCGGCGGTCAGAGCCGCCTTCCTGCCACCGGCTGTCAGATTCCCCGAACCGTCGGTAAGGGCTAGGGCTCGGGTGCCGCCGTCGGAGGAGGCTCCCGGTTTCCCCCGCGCCATGCTCGACGAATCGGTTGCCGGACCCGCTGCGTGGGATGCCAGCGCCGGGGAGGCGAACCCCGGAAGCGCGAGCGCCGCGACGACGGCGAGGACGGCTGTCGGCCGTGTATTCATATGTGTACCTCCGTGTGTGAGGCTACAAGTGTAGAGGAGCTGTCACACAAACCTCAATACGCACTTTTGTCACACACGCCTCATGGGTTCACATGAGTTTCGCAGAGCCGCATACGCCTCAAGAGTTCACTCGCATTCTGTGACTTCGCATACGCTTCACGGGCCGACCCGTGCCCCGCAGAACGGCCGGAAGCGGGGTCGCCGAGGCTCACCCGCGCCCCGCGGATCGGTCGTCGCGGACGAGGTTGAATGCCTCGCCGCCCGAACAGGCCATTGCCCACGGGCCGGTCGATTCGCCGGGCCGCAAGCCTGGCCGCCCCGCACCCGCATCGGTCCGCCACCGGTTTCCGACGCCACCGGACGCCTGGCCGCAGCCCACCCGTGCCCGGACAGGTCACCGCACCTGCCTGCGCGCGATCCGCACCTGCACCTCTTCGCGGATGCGGAGCCCGGAGCGCAGCGCCCACCGCAGAGGCGCCTGGTAGGGCCGCGCGTAGACTCCGTCGAGGTAGTGGGCGGCGGAACGGTGGTGGGCCCGGAGCATGCTCTCCGGGCGGTCTCGCCAGCTCGCCCCCTGCTCGTGGACGACCTCGGCCTGGGGGATGTACACGCTCTGCCAGCCGGCGGCGGCCAGCTGCTCGCCGAGCTGGGTGTCCTCGAAGAACATGAAGTAGCTGGCGTCGAAGCCGCCCACGTCGTCGAAGGCCTCCCGCCGGAGAAGCAGGCAGGCCCCCGACAGCCAGTCGACCGCATGCGCGCGGGTGGGATCGGCGTTCTCCCGGTAGGCCGATGAGAAGGGATTGCCGGGCCACACCCCCGAGAGGAGGGCGTGCCCCGCGCCCGAGACCAGCCGGGGGAAGCGGCGCGCGGAGGGGTAGACCTCTCCCTCCGCGTCCCTGATGAGCGGGCCGAAGGCTCCGCCCCGGGGCCACGACTGCGCCGCGCGGACGAGGTCGTCTATCGATCCGGGCATGAAGACGACGTCCGGGTTGACCACCACGACCCATTCGCCCCGGGCGCCGGGGGCGGCGACTCCGCGGTTGGCGGCGACTCCGTAGCCGAGATTCCTCCCCGGGCGAACGACGGTCGCGCCGTAGGCCCGGGCGACGGAGTCGACCGTCTCGCGCTCCCGCCCGTTGTCGACGATGACGAAGTCGACGGGCGCCGATGTGGCGGCGGTGGCCGACTCCACGCACAAGGCCAGCTCGTCGCCCGGATTATAGGCGACGGTCACGATCCGCAGAGGCTCAGGGTTCATGTGACCAGATTATCCTCTCGGCGAAGGGCGGGCGGGCGGGGCCGCCGGACAGCCGCCCGGGAATGGCCCCGGCGTTCCGTTTACCCAAGCGTAGGATCCGGCCGGGATCCGACCTCGCTGTGATGAAAATCCACGGAGAGTGCCTTCGCCGTCTGAGCGTTGCCCGTACTATTGGACTGTGATCAAGACAAAACGCGACACCGAGCGCGACGCCTCCCATATGACGAGGGGCAGACGATCCCGCCATTTGGGGCGGATCGCTCTTCTGTGCGTCCTGGCTCTGGTGATGACGGGGGTATCCACCGCGGGTTTCGCGTACCTTCGCATAGTGGGCAACGTCAAGGAGACGGATGTCAGGAAATACCTGAAGAATCGCCCGACCCTCCCCAAGGGGAAGGCCGGGAAGGCGCTCAACATCCTCATCCTGGGGTCCGACATCCGCACCGGCAAGTCCGACGTCGACGGCGCGGGGGCCAGCGGCGACGTCGACGGCATGCGGGCCGACACGACGATGATCATGCACATTTCGGCCGATCGCAAGCGCGTCTACTTCGTCTCCATTCCCCGTGACACGGTCGTCGACATCCCCAGTTGCGTCGTCCAGTCAGCGGACAAGAAGAAGACGGAGAACTCCGAGCCGGTCGAGAAGACGAAGTTCAACTCGGCCTTCGCCATCGGAGGCAAGGAAGGCTACGTCCCCACGGCCGCCGCTTGCTCGATGAAGACCGTCGAAGCGCTCACCAAGGTCAGGCTCAGCGGATACGTCGTGGTCAACTTCGCCAGCTTCAAGAGCATCGTCGACGAGCTGGGCGGCATCCCCATGTACTTCCCGGAAGCCCGAAAAGACAGCGCCTCGGGGCTGAACGTGCCCGCCGGATGCCGGCTCCTGCGCGGCGACCAGGCGCTCGCCCTCGCTCGGGCGCGCAAGAGCATCGGCGACGGATCGGACATCGGCCGCATATCCCGCCAGCAGGACCTCGTCAAGGCAATCGTCAAAGAGGCCAAGAGCCTCAATCTGTTCACGAACTTCAAATCCCTGATGAGAGTTTTGAACGCGGTCACGAAGAACATCGAGACATCGTCCGGCTACGGGGGCATCGGCGGCATCACCGACGTCGGCGAGCTGATCAGCTCGTTGGGCGACATCGACAGCCCCACCTTCATCACCATGCCGTGGGAGTCCGCCGGCGCCCGCGTCAAAGTCCGCCAAGGGGCCGAGCGCCTGTGGAAGGCCCTCGCCAATGACACCCCCATCGATTTCAAGGTCGACGCGAACGGGCAGATCGTCGACGACAAGACGGGATCCGCCAGCCCCAGCTCCGCCAGCCCCAGTGCGAAGGGCCAGCCGGCGGCCAACGAGCAGCAGAAGCCCTCGGGCAAGCAGAGTCGTAAGCCGTCGGCCGGGCAGCAGGACGATAAGTTCTCGGACCCGGACGGACACAGCCGGAAGCCGTCGAAGCGCGCCAAGAAGAGCGCAGCCGAGGCGGATCAGGGCGCCTACGGGCAGGCGGACGCCGCGGTCAAGACGGCCGGCAAGCTGACGCCGATGGCGCCTGACGCCCAGAACTGCACGAAGAAGAACGCCGAAGGGTAGACATGTCGAACCAGCCGCCATCATTCGAACCCGGCAGCAGGAGGGACCGACCGGACGCGGAGGGCGCGAAGATCGTCCGGTCGCCCTCCGAGCAACTGGACGAATGGGCAGCCACAGGCCCCAAACCGGCCAGGTCGGCCCGGCGTTCGATGCTCGAGCAGGAATTGGGCATGGAGGCCGGCGAGGCGAGCGGCCAGGCCGCCTCCAGGGGCCAGGAGCCCGCGCGGAGGGCGTCTGGGGCCAGCCGCGCCAGGCCCGGCGGCAGCGCCAAGCCCGTGCGGGATCCGGCGGAGCGGTCCTCGACGGGATCCGAGTCTGCGCCACCGGCCTTTCCGCCGCGCAAACCGGACCTCCCCTCCCGCTCGCAGCAGGCGGCGGTGCCCCCTACGCAGGTGGCTCCACGCCCGACCGCCTCACCCGGTCAGGGCGAATCCGGTGTGCCGGGCTCGGGCGGTCCGGGAGGCCCGGGCGGGCCAGGCGGCCCCTCCCGTCCCGCCGGCCCCACGACGCCTCCGGCGAAGCCCCGCAGGCGTCGGTGGCTGCGTCGGACGCTGATACTGGTTCTCGTGCTCGTCGTCTTCCTCGTCGCGTGGCCCTTCTACCTCGTCCACTACGGCAATTCCAAGCTGAGCCACGTGGACGCGCTCTCCGGACGCTCCGGGACCCCCGGAACCACGTATCTGATCGTCGGCTCCGATAAGCGCGAGGCCGGGGGGATCCAGGACGTCACCGAGGGAGAGCGCGCGGACACGATCATGCTGCTGCAGATCCCCGACTCCGGCAAGCCCTCCCTGGTGTCCCTTCCCCGCGACGCCTACGTGAAGATCCCCGGGCACAAAGCGAACAAGATCAACTCCGCCTACTCGACCGGCGGGGCCAAGCTGCTGGTCGCCACGGTCGAGGAGCTCTCGGGCATGACGATCGACCACTATCTCGAGGTCTCCATGGGCGGCGTGAAGGATCTCGTCGACGCCGTCGGCGGAGTCAACCTCTGCTACGACCGCGACGTCGACGACGTCTTCTCCCGGCTCACCTGGAAGGCGGGATGCCACGACGCCGACGGGACGACGGCCCTCGCCTTCTCTCGCATGCGCAAGTCGGACCCGCTCGGCGACATCGGCCGGACGATGCGCCAACGCCAAGTGGTCTCCAAAGTCGTCGGCAAGGCGGTCTCCGTCTCCACATTCGTCAATCCGTTCAAACAGCGCAAACTCGTCGGCAGCGTGGCGAAGAATCTGACGACCGACAAGGACACGGGGATCATGGGCATGCGCGAGGCGGCCTTCGGGCTCCGCGAGGTGATGGGGAAGGGCGGCCTGATGGGCGCACCGCCCATCGCGAGCCTCAACTACCGGGTCGGCGGGCAGTCGGCCGTCGTACTGGACACGAAGGCGGTCGACGGTTTCTTCGAGAAGATGAAGAACGGCACCTTGACGTCCGCGGACTTCTACCAGGGCCCCGGCGGCCCGGTCGGATAGGGCGCAGCGCAGGGCGCGTGCGAACCCGCCGGTCCCGAAGCGCGTCGTCCGGCCGGATGCGGTCCGAAGGCGCGCGTAGGGCAGCCGGTCGGTAGGCGCACGGCTCGCTCGAAGCGCGCGGCTGCGCGTGGGCCATCTGCGGACGGCGTCGCATGCGCGGCTCAGTCGGCAAAGCGCGACCCGGTCGGTAGGGCGTCCGCAGAGCGGTCGGCCGGGCCGGCGGTCTGCTCACGGACCGGGCTATCGCGTTTCGCCGAGCCGTGCCGTGAGAGCCTCGCCCTTGGCGGCGGCCGCGTCGCGCAGCCGCTCTTGGAAGGCCTCCATCCGCTTCAGGAGCGGCTCGCACCCCGGCGCGCTGGCGAGGATGCGCACGGCCAGGAGCCCGGCGTTGCGCGCGCCGCCGATCGAGACCGTCGCCACGGGGACGCCCGCCGGCATCTGCACGATCGACAGCAGCGAGTCCATGCCGTCCAGGTGGGCCAGCGGCACGGGAACGCCGATGACAGGGAGCGGCGTGACGGCCGCCAACATGCCGGGCAGGTGGGCTGCCCCTCCCGCGCCGGCGACGACGACTCGTAGGCCGCGGGCCGCGGCCTGCCGTCCGTAGGCGATCATCTGCTCGGGCATGCGGTGGGCGGAGACGACGCCCACCTCGTAGGCCACGTCGAATTCGTCGAGCGCCGCCGCCACGCCCTCCATGACCCGCCAGTCCGAGTCGGACCCCATGACTATGCCGACGCTCGGATCCGGGCTCCCACCCGGCTTCCGGACCGGATTCGCCCGCCGGGGCCCGTCTGCGTCCCAGCCGCCGCCCGCCTGCCGGGCCCCGCTCGTGTCGTCCATGCCTTGCTTTCCTCCCGTGCGATCGTTCGGCGGGCCATGAGGCCCGCTCCCGCACCACCCTACCCGCCTCCTTCCCCGCTCAGGATCGCGGCGGCCGCCTCGGCGCGGGCGCGGACCTCCTCCACGTCGTCGCCCCCGGCGGTCACGTGCCCGATCTTGCGGAGCGGAGCCACCGCCTTGCCGTATGCGTGGAACTTGACGTCGGGATACGCGGCCATCGCCTCGGGGTAGGCGCGCCGAGGGTCGGGGAGCCGGGAGGTGAGCACGTTGACCATCACCGTCCGGGGGACGACCGGCGCAGTCGATCCGAGGGGGAGGTCGAGCACGGCCCGCAGGTGCTGTTCGAACTGGCTCGTCACGGCGCCGTCGATGGTCCAATGGCCCGAGTTGTGCGGTCTCATCGCGAGTTCGTTGACGAGCACCCGGTCCTCGGCGACGAACATCTCCACCGCGAGGACGCCGACGACGTCCAGGCTCTCGGCCACCCTCTCGGCGATCCGCCGGGCCTCGTCCGCCACCGCGGGCTCGACGGTGGCCGGGGCGACGGTCTCCAGGCACACGCCGCGCCGCTGGATCGTCTCGACGGCGCACCAGCTCGCGATCTGCCCGGAGGGCCGGCGCGCCACGAGCTGGGCGATCTCGCTGGAGAATCCGACCCTCTCCTCCAGGAGCAGGCCGTCGGGGGCGTCGGCGAACCACGACTGAAAGCCGCCGGCCCCCCGGAGCCTCCCCCGCCCGTCGAGGTCCACCACGGCGACGCCTTTGCCGTCATACCCGTCCCGCGGGGTCTTCAAAACGGCCTGACCTCCGAACTCCCGGACGGCGGCCGCGCACTGCGCGGCGTCCTCCACCCGCCTCCAGCGGGGGCAGGGGACGCCGAGCTCGTCCATCCTCCGCCGCATGCCCAGCTTGTCCTGGGCGAAGGCGAGGGCGTGGGCGCCTGGCCTGACGGGGACGATGCGCTCGGCCGCCCGGAGGACCGCGTCGGGGACGTGCTCGTGTTCGACCGTCAGGACGTCCACCTGCCTCGCCAAGTCCTCCACGGCGCCGACGTCCGAGGCCTGCCCGACCCGCGAGTGCGGCACGGCCTGGCCGGCCGACCCGTCGGCGGCCTCCACCAAGGCGCGCAAGTCGATCCCGAGGGGGATCGCCGCCTCCTGCATCATGCGCGCCAGCTGGCCGCCTCCGACGACTCCGACGCGCGGGGCGGCTTCGGCCGCCCCGGTGCCGACGACTCTGTGACCCGTCACGAATCCTCCTGCCTTTCGTCTCGACTCCCATTATCCCCCGTCACCGGCTACACTGGCCGGGTGCCCCCCACACAACTCGCCAGGCGCTTCCTGCGCGGCCAGACCTTCCGCGAGTGGTTCGTCGAATTCCTCCAGTTCTGCACGGTGGGGCTGGGCGCATACGTCGTCGACGTCGGCCTGTTCAACCTCCTTGCGCACACGGGGCTCATCACCCTGCCCGGAGACCAGTCGATGACCGCCAAGATCATCTCCGTGACCGTCTCCGTGATCTTCTCCTGGGTGGCCAACAGGCTGTGGACCTTCAAGGAGAAGCGGAGCGCGGACAAGACGCGCGAGTTCGCGATGTTCGTGCTGGTCAACCTGGGGGGCATGCTCATCGCCCTGGGATGCCTGGCGTTCTCGCGCTACACGCTGGGGTTGACGAGTCAGTTCGCCGACAACGTCTCGGCGAACGTCGTCGGGCTGATTCTGGGGACGGCCTTCCGGTACGTCATGTACCGGTACGTCGTCTTCTCTCCAGGCTCCCTCTAACGACCGGCGGGCGAGGAGGCGGCCGGGGCACGCGCAGCAACCCGGTCGCAGGAGCCCCGGGAACGCGCGGCGGAGTCCGTCGCTCCCCCGGCCGGTCCCTAACGCCGACGCCGACGCGACCCCATGGAGATGATCGAACCGGCCGGAAGGATCTTGTCGGGATCGAGGGACCGGGGGACGGCCGACAGAACGACCCGGAAGACCGGTGGGCGGGCGCTGGCGAGCTCGAGCCTGCCACCCGCCGCCTCGGCCAGGCTCCTGGCCAGCGGGAGCCCGATCCCGGTGGATCCCCCCGTCGACACCCCCTTGGAGAAGATCGCCTCGGTGAGGTCGTCGCGGATCCCCTCGCCTTCGTCGGCGACGTCGAGGACCACCCCCTTGCCCACCTTCCGTGCGGACACGCGGGTGGTTCCGGCGCCGTACTTGAGGGAGTTCTCGATGAGCGTAGCGATGATCTGGGCGAGCGAGCTGGGCGAGACGAGGACGGCGAGCCCGGCTTCGTCGTCGAAGACCAGGTCCCGTCCGGCGGTCTGGAAGGAACGCTCCCACTCGTCGCGCTGCTGGTCGAAGAGCTTGCGCAGCGGGACGGCCTCGGTTCCCACGGCCGCGGACTGCGAGGTCGACAGGAGTTCGGCGACCACGCCGGCCAGGCGTTCGACCTGCTCCAGGCACGATGCGGCCTCTTCGCGCACGTCCTCCCGGTCCGAGAGGTACTCGATCTCCTCCAGCCGCATCGACAGGGCCGTCAAAGGGGTCCTCAACTGGTGGGAGGCGTCGGCGGCGAACTGGCGTTCGGCGGCGATGCGGCCGGCCATGCGGTCGGCCGTCCGAACGAGCTCCTCGTAGACGAGGTCGATCTCCTCGATGCCCGACTTCTTCATCCGGGGCCGGGCCTGGCCGGCCCCGATCTGCTCGGCGGCGGCCGCTAGGTAGATGAGCGGGGCCGAGAGCCTGCGGGACTGCCATCTTGCGACCACCACCCCGACTCCGAAGGACACGAGGATGGCCACGGCCCCCAGGCCGGCGAGGTAGCCGATGCGGGCCACGACGTCCGAGCGGCTGATGGCCACCGTCACCCGCGCCCCCGACACGCCGGTGGCCGTGTGCGAGATCGTCTCCCCGGCGGGCATCCTCCCGGCCTCGATCGCCCCCTCCTCCGTCCTCAGGAAGACGTAGGCCGCGTAGCTCGACGAGGAGACCGCGTTGTCCACGACGTCCCGCTGGACCGGCTGGGCCGCCGTCGTGCGCCGATCGACGGCGTTCATGATCGTCACGGCGCTGCGGTGGACGCCGTCCACGGCGTCGCGCCACAGGAAGAAGGATCCGAGGACGATGCCCGGCAGCCCCAGGAGCAGGACGGCCACCGTCACGGCCGAGACCGTCATCGTCGTGGCGCGTCTGCGCATCGGCTACTCCTTCTCGAAGCGGAACCCCAGGCCGCGGATCGTGGAAATGTAGCGGGGCTCGGCGACGGCGTCGCCGAGTTTCCTGCGCAGCCACGAGACGTGCATGTCGAGTTTCTTGGAGGCGTCGTCCCCGGTGACGCCCCACACGTGACGGGAGATCTCCGTCCGGGACACGGCCTGGCCCGCATTGCGGACGAGGAACACGAGGAGGTCGTATTCCTTGCCGCTGATCCCCAGTTCGACGCCTTCGCGCAGGACGCGATGGCCCGGAACGTCGATGATCAGGTCCTTGATCCTGATGACGTCCCCCTCGCCCGCTTCGGCGCGGCGGAGCACGGCCCGCACTCTGGCGAGCAGCTCGGCCAGCCGGAACGGCTTGGTCACGTAGTCGTCCGCACCGGCGTCGAGGCCGACGACCATGTCGACCTCCTCGGATCTGGCGGTGAGTATGAGTATCGGAAAGTCCCACCCGTTGGCGCGCGCCTGGCGGGCCACGTCGAGGCCGTCTATGTCGGGAAGGCCGAGGTCGAGTATGACGACGTCGATCCCGCCCTGCATGGCCTCCAAGGCGTCACGGCCTGCTTCGGCGAGCTGGACATCGTAGCCCTCGCGTCCCAGAGCGCGAAGGAGCGGACCTGAAATGGCGGTGTCGTCCTCAACGAGCAGAAGTTTCGTCATGGTTGAATCCTAATGCAGGCGCGCGGCTTTGAGGACAGTCCGCCAAGAAACCCTTTTCACCTTCTGCGACCGTCCCGGAACGAAGCCTCCGGTGGCTTCGCCACGGGCCACTCTACCCCGCCGTAGCGCCGCGGGAGCGGAGCCAACGTCACCGCCGAGGCGCGGCCGCCTGCCCCTGCCGGTCGGTCAGGCCGTCGGCATGCGGCGCAGTTCGACGGCGTCGATCTTGCCGAACCCCTGGAGAGTCGGCGAGCCGGCGGGCACGAGCGTGTACCGGCCGAGTCTGAGATTGCGCAGGATCCCGGCGGTGTCCTTGTCCGTCAGGACGGCGCCCGAGTCGGCGACGTCCACCAGCCGGGAGGCGAGGTTGACCTTCGGGCCGAAGATGTCGCCGAAACGCGAGACGACGCCGCCCCATACGAGTGAAGCCCGCACGGGCAGCATCCCCTCGATGTTCCGCAGCGCCTGGACGATCCCCGTCGAGACCTCCGCGCCGGTGACCAGGTCGTCGGCGATGTAGAGGAAGGCGTCGCCGATCGTCTTGACCACCCGGGCTCCGGCCGCGTAGATGATGTCCCGGCAGGTGTAGTCGAACTCCTCGATCAGGTGGATGAACTCAGCGGATCCGAGTTCGTTGGAGCGGTTGGTGAAGGCGACCATGTCGATGAATCCGAAGGCGCGCAGCAGCTGCGCGTTCTCGGCGTCCAGGAGCTCCATCTGGGCCACCTCGGTCTCGCTGCGGCGCAGGAGGGCCGCCATGTGGCGGTGCCACGAGTATTCCATGTGGGCGCGAAGGTAGTCCTGGTAGTCCTTGATATTGTCAAGCACCCAGTACCTGGCCGAGATGCCGTCGAGTCCGAGCTCGGTCCGCGCGTATTCGACGAGCACCTCGTGCTGCCACAGGACGAGACGGTCCGACATGTGCGACTGGGCGCGGTTGAGGGAGGCCAGGGTCTCGTCGGTGAAGTCCCCCGAGGCCAGGGCCTTGGCGTGCGCGCGCATCGCTTCGACGTCGTAGTCGCGGAAACGGGGCAGGCTCTCGTCCTGAAGGCTGGGGAAGCCCATCGACAGCCAGAACTTCCGCGCCGACTCGGGCTCGAGCCCCGCTTTGCGCGCGGCCTCGCAGAGCGTGTACTTGGCCGGCCCGTGAAGCAGGGCCTCGACGTTGCGTTCGACGGTGTCGCGCGGGGGGCGGGGTCCCGCAAGCGGCGCCGGCGGGCCGGCGTCCGCGCTCCGGCTGTCCCTCAGACCGCCTTTCACATCCTGCGACACGTGTCCTCCGTAGTCAGTCGTCAGTCGATTTGCGTTCGCGTGCACCCGATCACCGCCAATAATACGACGCAAGCGTGGGCCACGTCACCCATGAATTCGCACGGGCTCCCCTCCCGCCGGCCGGTCGGGCGCCGACGTGCCCGGGAATGGCACGCGATGCTCCGCCGACGCCGGCTACCCTGGGTGCATGACCACCGTTCACCAGCCCCCGCGCCGTCGCCCCACTCCGGTCGACCGCCTCGCGGACGGGCATCTCGCCGGCATGCTCAGGCTTTCCCCCGAATTCGCGACGATGGTCGGGACGCCGGACGCCGATCAGACGTCCCTGTCGGACTACTCGCCCGAGGGGACGGCGGCCTGGCGCGACCTGCTCGCCGGCACGCTGTCGCAGCTGGACGGCCTCGTCCCGGCCGACGGCGTCGACGCCGTCACGGTGTCCGCCATGCGCGAAAGGATCGGCTCGGACCTCGACCTGGTCGAGGCGGGCGAGACGACCGGCGAGCTCAACGTCCTCTCCTCCCCCATCCAGTCGATCCGCGACGTCTTCAACCTCATGCCCGCCCACACGGACGAGGACCGGGCGGCGATCGGCGCCCGCCTGGCGGCGGTCCCGGCGGCGATCGCCGGATACCGCCGGTCCCTCGCCCTTCGCCTGGAGTCCGGCCCGCCGATCGCGCTGCGACAGGTCGAACGCTGCGCCGACCAGTGCGACGACGTCGCGGGCGAGGCCTCCCCCTTCCTCCGGTTCGCCGACGACGGCCCGGGCCTGGAGGGCGCGGTCGGCGCGGCCCGTGCCGCCTACGGCGAGTTGGCGGCCTTCCTGCGGCAGACGGTCGCGCCCCGGGCGGCGACGGTGGACGCCGTGGGCCGCGAGCGCTATTCGCGTTTCTCGCGCCATTTCCTCGGAGCCGCCGTGGACGTGGACGAGACCTACGAGTGGGGCGAGGCCCTGCTCGCCTCGATCGTCGCCGAGCAGGAGGCCGTCGCCCGCGAGCTCTACGGGCCCGGCGTGACAGTCGCCGAAGCCGTCGAGCGCTTGAACGCCGACCCGGCGCGCAGGCTCCGCGGAACCGACGCGCTCGTGGAGTGGATGCAGGAGACCGCGGAGGCGGCGATGGAGGCGGCCTCCGCCTTCTTCGACGTCCCTGAGCCGATTCGCACCCTGGAGTGCCGCATAGCCCCCTCGGGGACGGGAGCGATCTACTACACCGGGCCGAGCGAGGACTTCTCCCGGCCCGGGCGCATGTGGTGGTCGGTCCCCGACGGCGTCGCGGAGTTCACGACGTGGCAGGAGAAGACGACCGTGCACCACGAGGGCGTGCCCGGCCACCATCTCCAGATCGGCCTGGCCGCCTGCCTGCGGGACTCCCTCAACGGCTGGCGGCGTCAGGGATGCTGGGTTCCCGGGCACGGCGAGGGGTGGGCGCTGTACGCCGAGCAGCTCATGGTCGAACTCGGCCTCGTCGAGGAGCCGGGCGAGCGCATGGGCGTCCTGGACGCGATGCGGCTGCGTGCGGCGCGCGTCGTCGTGGACATCGGGGTGCACCTGTCCAAGCCCGCGGGCCGGTGGGGCGAGGGCACGTGGGATGCGGACGCGGCGTGGCGCTTCCTCCGCGAGAACGTCGCGATGGATCCCTCCTTCCTGTCCTTCGAGCTCGACCGCTACCTCGGATGGCCGGGGCAGGCGCCGTCCTACAAGGTCGGGCAGCGCATCTGGGGCGAGCTGCGAGACCGGGCGCGGGCCGCCGCGGTCGCCTCCGGGCGGGACTTCGACCTGAAGGAGTGGCACATGCGCGCTCTGTCGCTCGGATCGGTCGGGCTGGACGTTCTGCGCGAGGCGCTGGCATGAGCCTGCCGAAGCTGCGGCTCGTCCTGGCGAGCGCCTCCCCGGCCCGGCTGGCGACCCTGCGGGCGGCCGGGGCGGATCCCGTCGTCGAGGTCTCCGGGGTCGACGAGGACGCCGTCCTGGAGGCGGTCAGGGGCGGGCCTGCCCAGAGGGTCCTGGCCCTGGCGACGGCGAAGGCGCGTGCGGTGGCCGGCCGGATCTGCGCGGAGCCGGCGGGCGCCGACCGGGCGGCAGCCGCGCAGGCCTC
>NZ_KE951415.1:17165-44741 GCF_000466165.1 Actinobaculum sp. oral taxon 183 str. F0552 | reverse complement strand
GACCCCGGGCGCCGCGCCATGCCGTGCGGGGTTCCCGCCACCGCCTCAACGCCGAGAGGGCGCGGCCGGGCGGCATTTCGGGCCGGCGCCCGGCCCGCTGCGGAGTGTCGGGCCTACGCCAGCGGGTCGCCCGCGGGCAGCGGCTGGGCGGCGAACCGGCTGAGGGCGCGGGCGTCGAGGCCGTCGAGCGAATCGATCCTCAAAAGCCCCGGCAGCGGCGGGATGTCGGCCATGAACGGCACGACCACCGCGTGGGTCCGCGCAGCCAGTGCGGACCGCACCCCGAAGAGCGAATCCTCGAAGACGACGCAGTCGGCTGGGTCGACCCCGAGCCGCCCGGCCGCCCGCTCGTAGGGCTCCGGGCTAGGCTTTCCGGCCAGGTCCTCGTCCCCCGTGACGAACACCGCCAGGCTTCCTGCGGGCGCCTCTCGCAGAGCGGCGCGGGCGATGGCCTGCGGCGAGGACGTCACCACGGCCGACGGGACGGCCAGGCGGGCCAGGAGCTCGAGGAGCTCGCGGGCGCCGGGGCGCCACTGCGCGGGCTCGCGGGAGACGATGCCGTGGACTCTGGCCACCAGGTCGCGGGCGACGTCCTCGGGGCGGGCGGGCAGGCCGAACCTCTCGACCATCGTCGAGGCCCACCAGTCGATCGGGCAGCCCACGACCTCCTTGGCCAGTTCCTCCGTCCACTCCACGCCGTACTCGGCCAGGAGCTCGGCCTCGCCGCGGAACCACCACTTTTCGGAGTCCGTCAGCGTCCCGTCCATGTCCAGCAGGACGGCCCCCGGGAAGGCCGCGGCATCGGATGGCGTCGGCGTCATCGGGGCGGCCTCAGTAGACGGAGAGGTATCCGGCGCCCAGCAGGACGACCACCGCGATGGCCAGGGCGATGCGGTAGACCACGAAGGGCATGTAGGAGCGGGTCGAGATGAGCTTGAGGAACCACACGATGACCGCGTAGCCGACGACGAAGGAGATCACCGTGGCGATCACCGTCGGGCCGGCGGCGATCGACCCCGTGCCGCTGGTCTTGACCAACTGGAAGACACCCGATATGACCACGGCCGGGATGGCCAGCAGGAAGGACACGCGCGCGGCGGCCTCGCGCGTGTAGCCGAGGACGAGGCCGACGGTGATGGTCCCCCCCGAGCGGGACACCCCCGGGATGAGGGCGAGGGCCTGGCCGAAGCCGACCGCCACGCCGTCGCGGAGGGTCATGACCTCCAAGGTCTTGTCCTGCCTGGCCCGCCTGTCGGCGACGCCGAGGACCAGCGCGAACGCCGCGAGGACGAAGGCGGTCAAGTGCAGGTTGCGCAATTCACTCTCGATGTCGTCCTGGAAGAGCAGGCCGAGCACGCCGATCGGGACGGTGCCGACGATGACCACCCACCCCATCCTCACGTCGGGGTCGGACTGGCCGACCGAGCTCCTCCACAGAAGGGCCCGCACCCACTTGGAGACGATGCGCCAGATGTCTTTGGCGAAATAGGTGATGACGGCGGCCTCCGTGCCGAGCTGGACGATGGCCGTGAAGGCGGCACCCGGGTCTCCCCAGCCGAAGAGGTCTCCCAAGATGCGCAGATGCGCTGACGAAGAGATCGGCAGGAACTCCGTGAGGCCCTGCACGATGCCGAGAACGGTTGCTTCTAGGTATCCCACCGGTCAAGGATAAGCCACGGCCCTGGGGTGGACCAGCCTCGAGCTCGGCTAGGCTTGCCCCATGAGAGAGCGCACGGTGGGCAGAAGCGGCCTCGTCGTCGGTTGTGTGGGGCTCGGCACCCTGACCTGGGGGCGCGATACGAGCCACGAGGAGGCCCGCGGTCAGCTCGAGGCGTTCGTGGAGGCCGGGGGGAACCTCATCGACACGTCCCCGGCGTTCGGCCGCGGAACGTCGGAGGCGACGATCGGCGAGCTGCTCGACGTCACCGTCGACCGCGAGGACGTGATCCTGTGCACGAGAGCCGGCTTCACCGAGGGCCCCGCGGGGATGCGCTTCGGCGCCGGCCGCGGCCCGATACTCGATTCGCTGCGGGCCTCCCTGGAGCGGATGAACACGACCTACGTCGACGTGCTCCTCGTGGCGGCCCCCGATCCGCTGGCCCCCGACGAGGAGACGGCCTCCACGCTGGGATGGCTAGTCGACCGGGGCCTGGTCAGGTACGTCGGCATTCAGGGGTACGCGGCCTGGCGGGGGGCCGTGCTGTGCGAGAGGCTGCGCGCCATGGGGCTCCCGCTGCTCACCGTCGCCGAGCAGGAATACTCGCTTCTGCACCGCGGCGTCGAGGAGGAGATCGTTCCCATGGCCGACCACCTCGGCCTGGGGATCTTCGCGTCCTCGCCCCTCGGGCGCGGCGTGCTGACGGGGAAGTACCGCCATTCGATCCCGCCGACCTCGCGGGCCGCCTCCGAGCACCTCGCGGCCTTCGTGCGCCCCTACCTGGAGGAGGGGTCGCGCCGCGTGGTCGAGGCCGTGGCCAGAGCCGCCGACGGGCTGGGCCGCACCCCCGCCGACGTGGCGCTCTCGTGGACCGTCGACAGAGCGGGGATCAGCGCGGCCGTCGTCGGCGCCCGCACGACCTCGCAGCTCCAGTCTGTGCTCAGCAAGGTCGCCCCCCTGCCGGACCTCGTGGTCGACGCGCTGGACGACGTCAGCTCGCCTCACTCGTAGCCGGAGCCGTCCGCCTCGTCTGCGCCGTCGCCTTCCTCGCCTCGGTCGGAGACGCCGTCTGCATCGGGGTCGTCCTCGTCGGCGTCGTCGCCTTCCTCTCCTTGGTCGCCCTCCTCGTCCTCGTCCGCGTCATCGAAGACGAAATCGGCGTCTGCGTCCTCGTACTCCTCCTCGTCCACGTCCTCGAGGTCGTCTTCGTCTCCCTCATCCAGATCCTCGTCCTCGTCGAGGTCGTCCTCATCCTCTTCGTCGAGGTCGAAGTCCTCGAACTCGTCGTCGTCGAGGGCCCCGTCGTAGTCGTCGTCCTCCATGTCGCCGTAGACGTCGAGCGGCGCCTCGACCCCGAACTGGACGAACATGACGTCGTCGTAGACGGTGTAGGCGTCGGCCAGCATGTCCGCCGCTTCGACGACGCTCGGCGCATCGGGGTCCTGCGCACTGACTGCCGCCTGATGGAACGTCTCCAGAGCGCCGATGAGACGGTCCAGGGCGAGGCGCGGGTTCGTAGACATGACGTCAGCCTAGCGCGGGAGAGTCGCCTGCGCCACACAGCCGAAGCCGGAACGGGCGTCCACGCGGCTTCGGACCGTCCGACATGCGAATGCGCGCTCTCGGCGCTCGCGGATATGCGGCATGATGGATGCCGGGCGCGCCGCCGGTACACCGGTGCTCGGTGTGCGGGCCTCTCACCGTTCACGTCGAAGGGAAGTGCACATGGCACACAATCGCATGCCGCGCAGGCGCTCCCCGGGGATCCTTTGCGCGATAGCGGCCATGGTGATCGGGGTCGCCTCCCCCGTCCCTTCCGCATCCGCCGCTCCGGGCGATGCCAGGCCGTCTCTGCCCAGCGTCTCCGAACTGCAGGAGAAGGCCGCGAACACCAAGGGCTTCACCGGGAAGTGGTTCGTCCAGATGAGGGGGGAGCCGACCATCAAGGGAGGGGCGGCGTCGGCCATCGCCAAACAGCAGAGCGACTTCCAGAACTCCGTCTCCTCCAAGGTCCAGGTCACCGGCTCCTATTCACGGATCTGGAACGGGGTGACGGTCAAAGCCGCGGACGACGGCCTGGCCGAGGTCCACAGGAACAAGGCCGTGGTCGGCATCTTCCCCGTCGTGGAAGTCGAACGCCCGGAGGTCAAGGTCGATCGGTCGGCCAAACCCGACATGTTCACGGCCCGCTCGATCTCCGGCGTCGGCTACGCCCAGCAGGAACTCGGTCTGAGCGGCAAGGGCGTCAAGATCGGGGTCATCGACACCGGCGTCGACATCGACCACCCGGCCTTCGGAGGCAACGGAGTCTCGGACCCCAGCCACGTCTTCCCCACGAAGAAGGTCGTGGCGGGATGGGATTTCGTCGGCGACGCCTTCAACGGGTCCTTCACGAGCGACAAGTACAATCCCAACCCCACGCCGGATGCCGTCCCCGACGACTGCGCCTCCGCCGGGCACGGGACCCACGTCGCGGGCATCGCCGCCGGCAACGACCCGTCGACCGGCTTCAAGGGGGCGGCTCCCGACGCCCTCCTGGGCGCATACCGCGTCTTCGGCTGCGAGGGCTCCACCAGCACCGACATCATGCTCGCAGCCATGGAGCGCGCCGCCAAGGACGGCATGGACGTCGTCAACATGTCGATCGGTGCGTCGTTCATGACGTGGCCGAACTACCCGACGGCGGTCGGGGCGTCGGCCATGGCCGACGCGGGGATCGTCGTCACCTGCTCCGAGGGGAACAACGGCGCCAGCGGGGTCTTCTCCGGCAGTGCTCCGGGCGTCTCGGACAAGGCGATCGCCACGGGCTCGGTGGACAACACGGGCGTGCGCAGCCGGGGGTTCAGACTCGCCGACGGCACCGACGTCGCCTACTCCCCCGTCGGCTCCACGCCCAATGCCCCGACGAGCGGGTCAATCGAGCTGGCCGCCTACCCCGAGGGGCGCAAGACGGGCGCCGTGGACTTGGACGGCAAGCCCTTCGCGGGCAAGGCGGTCCTGGTCTCCCGCGGCTCCTCGACCTTCTACGAGAAGGTGAAGGCCGCCCAGGAGGACGGCGCGTCGGCCGTCCTCATCTACAACAACGTCGAGGGAACGATCTCGGGTGAGGCATCCGGCAAACCTCCGGTCACGATTCCCGCCGTGAGCATCTCCAAGGCCGACGGCGAGAAGCTCGAGGCGGCCGTCGCGAAGGGAGCGACGTCGATCACCTGGCTGGACGGGGAGCCGATCGTCTCACACGACCCGAACGGCGGCGCGATCTCGGCCTTCTCCTCCTACGGGCCCTCCGCCACCCTGAGCCTCAAGCCGGACGTCCTGGCACCCGGCGGCAACATCTACTCGGCCTATCCCCTCGACTCCCCCGCGGCGAACCAGGGCTACGCCACCGCGTCGGGGACCTCGATGGCCGCTCCGCACGTGGCCGGCTCGGCCGCCCTGCTCCTGCAGTCGAACCGGTCTCTGGCTCCGGCGGACGTGCGGACCGTGCTCCAGAACTCGGCCAAGCCCCTAGCCCTCCACAATCCCGAGGAGTACGGCGTGCCCGCCTCGGCCAAGGCCGGAGAGCCGGTCCACCGCCAGGGGGCGGGGTTGATCGACGTCTCCCGCGCCGTCTCCCAGGCGTCGTCCTACGCAAAGGCGGGCTCCGGGGAGCTCGCCTCGACGACGACCCCTTCCAAGATCTCCCTCGGCGACACGGATTCGAAGAAACCGGTCGCTTTGAAGATCACGAACCGCTCCTCCCAGGACGTCACCTACAAGCTGTCGTCCGAGACGGACGCCGTCGGCACGTGGGGGCCGAACCAGTTCCCCCAGGCTGTCGCGGGCCTGGACACGAAAGTCTCCTTCTCCTCGTCGGAGGTGACGGTCCCGGCGAATTCGACACGCACGGTGGACGTGACGGTCACACCCCCTTCGACGTACACGGACTACCGTTCCGGCAAGGGGGTCCGGAAGAAGCTTCCGCACGCCACCATGTACGGCGGGCACGTCGTGATGACCGGGTCGAACCACCAAGTCCAGCGCATCCCGTTCTCGGGCCTGAACGCCGACTACGAGTCGCTTCCCTTCATACGTTCGGCGTGGACCTACGGCGACGTCTACAGCGCCGACCTCCTGGCCGCCAACAACATCCCGCCGTCGAAGAGGTTCTACATCGAGCCGAGCCTGGGAGTCCTGGCCACGTGCCCCAACGGCAGGGTCGTCGGCACCGAGTGCGCCGACAAGTCGGCCACGTACGCCCAGGTCCTCTCGGCCGACCACGCCTACACGATGACGGGCACGGACTTCCCGCGGCTCCTCCTCCACTTCGAAAACCCGGCCTCGCACCTGGACATCCGCGTCTACCGAGCCAAGGACGACGGCTCGAAGGGCGAACCGGCCGGACCGGACAACTACGTCCACACGTCCGACGCCGTCGGGGTCGACACGTCGTTCAATCAGTTCGCGTGGGACGGCACGGTCAAGAAGACGGCGGACGCCAAGGAGCCGACGCCCGTGGCCGACGGCCGCTACGTCCTGGAGGCTACGATCACGAAGGGCGTCGGCAAGGCCCAGGACGGCGAGAACACCGAGGTGTTCACCTCCAAGCCCTTCGTCGTCCGCCGAACGGCCACCCCCCAGCCGGGCCCGTCGACGGCGGTGTTCTACTCCGGATGGACGGCCGCCTCCCGCATCGGGGAGACCTCGGGTCTGCCCGATGGGAAGCCGCTGGCCGGAGACCTCGACGGACAGGGAAAGCAGACGCTCATCTTCCACAAGGGCAACACCTTCACCTACACGACCGCCGAGGGGCCGAAGTCTTTCGTCTTCGGGCGTGACGGCGACGTCCCCCTCGTGGGCGACTGGGACGGGGACGGCAAGGACACCGTCGCCGTCAAACGCGGCAACGAGATCCTCGTCAAGAACTCGCTGTCCGGCGGCGACCCCGACGCCGTCTTCCGCTACGGGCAGGCCGCGGACACACCGTTCGCCGGCGACTGGGACGGGGA
Organism: Actinobaculum sp. oral taxon 183 str. F0552; assembly: GCF_000466165.1. Taxonomy (GTDB): domain Bacteria; phylum Actinomycetota; class Actinomycetes; order Actinomycetales; family Actinomycetaceae; genus Peptidiphaga. The sequence goes on along the minus strand of NZ_KE951415.1, from coordinate 38,096 downwards.
CGGCAAGGACACGGTCGCCGTCAAACGCGGCAACGAATTCCTCGTCAAGAACTCGCTGTCCGGCGGGCCGGCCGATCTCGCGTTCAAGTACGGGCGCGCGGACGACACCGCCATCGCCGGGGACTGGAACGGGGACGGCAAAGACACCGTCGGTGTTCGCCGAGGCAACGTCTACCACTTGACCGACGCCCTCAAAGGCGGCGTCTCCACCGACGTCCGCACCTTCGGGCAGGCTTCCGACGTCGTCGCCTTCGGCGACTGGGACGGGAACAAGTCCGACACCCCCGCCGTCGTCACGACGAAATGACCCCTGCGGTCCGCCGCTTCGCGGACCGCACCCCGGGCCTGCGCCGAATCGATCCGAGCCCTCACCGGATCGCCATACCGCTCACGGTGCGTCTCACAGATCCGCCGTCCTCATCCGATTCGACGCTCGGCCGAGCCCGGCGTCCCTTCGATCGGCGGCCTGGAGGCCGCCGCGGGCTTGCGGCCCGCATGCGGGCCGCATCGTCAACGAAGGGACTCACCGATGCCAGCACGACGCAACGGCTTGCGCAGGATGCTCGCCGCATGCGCGGCGTGCCTCCTGGGGACCGCCGCCACCGCCTCCGCCGCTCCGACGACGGACGGCGCCGCACATCCGCCCGGCGTGTCCGGCGTCTCCTCGGTCGCCGCCCACGCCAAGGGCTTCACCGGGAAATGGTTCGTCCAACTGAAGGAGAACCCGACGATCCGCGGGGGTTCGGCGAGCCGGATCCTCCAGGAGCAGAACGCCTTCCGAGCCTCGACTCGCGGTTCGGCGACCGTGACCGCGAGCTACTCCCGCATCTGGAACGGCCTGACGGTGTCGGCGGCGGGCGACGACGCGCTGGCCGACGTGCGGCACGCCCCCGGCGTCGAGGCTGTCTTCCCCGTCCTGGAGGTGGCCCGGCCGCGCGCGGACTCCGGCACGACGCATCCGGAGGCGTTCAGGTCGGGCGCGATGACGGGGGCGAACTACGCCCACACGGACCTCAAACTCACCGGACGGGGCGTGAAGATCGGGATCATCGACACCGGGATCGACATCGACCACTCCGCGTTCTCGGGCAGCGGCAGACCCGACCCCGCCCATTCCTTCCCGACGAAGAAGGTCGTGGCCGGGTGGGACTTCGTCGGCGACGCCTACGATGCGAACGTCGGATCGGACCGATACAGCCCCACGCCGGTCCCGGACGGCGTGCCCGACGACTGCGACGGCCACGGGACCCACGTCGCGGGCATCGCCGCCGGCAACGACCCCGGCTTCACAGGCGTCGCCCCCGACGCCCTCCTGGGCGCGTACCGCGTCTTCGGGTGCAACGGCTCGACCGACACCGGCATCATCCTGTCGGCCATGGAGCGCGCCGCCAAGGACGGCATGGACGTCGTCAACATCTCGATCGGCGTCCCGTACATGACGTGGCCGACGTATCCCACCGCTCGGGGCGCCGACTCGCTGAGCGAGGCCGGCGTGGTCGTGACCGCGTCCCAGGGCAACGCGGGCGACTCCGGCCTTTTCTCGGCGAGCGCCCCCGCCGTGGCCGAGAAGGCCATCGCCGTCGGCTCGGTCGACAACGCGGGCGTCCTGCTCGGTTCCTTCAACCTCGCGGACGGCACGTCCGTCGGCTATCTCCCCGTCAAAGGCGCCAGCGATGCCCCGACCGAGGGCTCCTACGAGCTCGTCTCATATCCCGACGGCCAGAAGGCGGGTGCCGTCGACCTCCCGGGGACGCCCTTCACGGGAAAGGCCGTCCTCGTCGCCCACGGAGGCCCCAGCGTGTACGCCAAAGGCCAGGCCGCTCGCAAGGACGGCGCCGCAGCCGTCATCATCGCCAACGACGGGCCGGGCCTCCTGAACGCGAGCGCCCAACCTCGACTCGACGTCCCGACGGTGGGGATCGGTCAGGAGGAGGGGCGCCGGCTGGAAGCCGCCATCGCCAAGGGCAAGGCGACCGTCACGTGGTCGAAACGCAAACTCGCCTCCTACGATCCCGACTCGGGCAGGAAATCGACCTTCTCCTCGTACGGGCCGTCCGCCACCCTGTCGCTGAAACCCGACCTCTTGGCGCCCGGAGGGAACATCCGTTCGACCTATCCCCTGGAGAAGCGGGGGTACGCGACCGAGTCGAGGACGTCCATGGCCGCTCCGCACGTCGCGGGGGCCGCGGCGCTGCTGCTCCAGGCCAACCCGTCTCTGGGCCCCGCGGACGTGCGCGCGCTGCTGCAGAACACGGCCAAGCCCGTGCTTCTGGCCGACCCCGTCCGTCGCGGCTTTCCCAGCCAGGCCCGCGTCGCCGAGCCCGTCCACCGCCAGGGCGGCGGGCTCATCGACATACCGGCGGCCGTCGCCCAGGCGACGTCGCATTCGCGCCTCGGATCGAAGGCCTCGCCGTCGACGGTCACCCCCTCGAAGATCTCCCTGGGGGACACGGATTCGACCAAGCCGACGAGGCTGACGATCGCCAACCGCTCCGGCGCCGAGGTGACCCACACCCTCAGCGCCGACTTCTCCCCGGCCGGAACGTGGGGGCCGAACACCTCCCCGCAGATCGTCGCGGGCTTGAACACCGGCGTGACGTTCTCCCGACGGAAGGTGAGGGTCCCGCCCCATTCGACCCGCACGGTGGAGGTGACGGTCACCCCGCCGACCGAGCACACGGCCTACGTCCAGGGAAAGGCCAGTCGCACCCGGCTGAAGGGGACCGCCGTGTACGGAGGGTTCGTCGTGCTGAGGGGATCCGACGGCCGAACCCAGCGCGTTCCCTTCCTCGGCCTGTCCGGGGACTACGAGGCGCTCGACGCGATCAACCCGACGTGGACGTACGGGCAGGTCTTCAACGCCTCGTCCCTCTCCTTCCTGGGCATCGACCCCAAGCGCAAGTTGACGATGGAGCCGAGCCTGGGCGTCGTCGGCGAATGCCCCAACGGGCGGTTGCGCGGCGTGGACTGCGCGGATCCGAAGGCGAAGTACGAGGCCGTCACAGAGGAGGACCACGTCTACTCGATGACGGGACACGACTTCCCGCGGGTGCTCATGCACATCGAGCACCCGGTGTCGCGGTTGGACCTGAGGGTCTACCGCGCCCGGGCCGACGGAGCGAAGGGCGAACCCGCCGGGGCCGACAACTACGCATACCGTTCGACGGGCGAAGGAGCGGACGGATCGCTTTCGCAGTTCAGCTGGAACGGAAAGGTCAGGTCCTCCTCCACAGCCAAGCCGACGCCTGTCGCCGATGGCCGCTACGTCCTCGAGGCGACGGTGACCAAGGGAGTGGGCAAGGCTCAGAACGGCAGGAACGTCGAGACGTTCACCTCCAAGCCGTTCCTCGTGCGAAGCGCCGGCGGGAAGTCAGCCTCCAGCCGACCCGGGTGAAATCCCGTCTCCCAGCCGCCTCCAGGCTGGCCGTGCCCAGGTTGTCGCGCGCTGTGAGAGCCCCGGCGGAAGCCGAGCGCAGCCCCGCCCGTGCGGGAGCGCCGGCGGGCTAGCGCCGCTCCCATCCGGAATTGACGCGCTCGCGCGTGCGCTCGTATCCATGCTTGACGTATTCCTCCAGGACGCTCATCTGGATGCGCCACTGGCCTCGACCGCCGATCTGGATCGCCTTGAGGTCGCCGCTGCGCAGCAGCGACCGCACCTGGAGCACCGAGACGTTGAGAATCTCCGCAACGTCGGGGATCGTCAGGAATTTGTCCATGTTTTTCCTCAATCTTTCTCTTGCTGTCCGCCGCGCGCACTCCCGCGGTGGACCTTGACATTGCCGCCCGGAATGCAACCTGGGCGTGGCCGCAACTATCCGCCTCCTCCGGTGGCTACAGCACCTAGACAGTCGCAGCCGCTAACATATTCTATTCTCACGCCGTCATTCAATCCTATTTTCGCGCCGATGCGTTGCACATCGATTCGGCGTGCCGTGAATACACGGCAGACCGAGGCCGGGAAAGGTGATCGAACGCGCCGGAGACGACGGGCGGCGGCCACCCCGTCGTCCAAGCCGCGCGGACACAGCGGGGTGCCGCACGTCCCCGTCAGGATGACGCTCCGATCGCAGCCTCGAGACACGGCGGGGTGCCGCTCCTCCGCCGGGCCGCCACTTCGCGCTCGGGATCCCTGGCACGCCTTGAACGCCTGCGGCCGCTCACGCCCCGGCGGATCGCGGACACGCAGGCCGGAGCCTTCTAGAGTCCCAGCGCTTTCGGGATGTCCGGAGGGAAATAGTCGGGGCCTTTGAGGACCTTGCCGTCCTCCCGGTAGACCGGCTTGCCGTCCGAGCCGAGCTTGGAGAGGTTCGACGCCTGGATCTCGGCCAGGACCTCCGCCAGCGGGATGCCCAATTCGAGCGCCATCCCGTAGACGACGTAGACGATGTCGCCCAGTGCGTCGGCCACCCCGACGGTGTCGCGCACGCGCTCATCGGCGGCGGCGGCCCGCGCGAAGGCGCCGTCGACGATGCCGCGTGCGCGCTCGCCGTAGACGGCGCCCACGAGCTCTCCGAACTCCTCGGCGACGAGGGCCATGCGCATGTGGATCCGTTCGCGGTCCGCCTCCGGCCCGTCGGCGACGAGCGGAAGGCCGTAGGTCTCATGGAATTGGCGGACGAGGGCTTCGGGGTCGCGGGGGTCGGCGAATGCCGGGTGGCGGCGGTCGGGTCCGAACCACGGCCCCTTCGGTTCGCGGGAGTCCTCCGGGAGGATCGAGGCGACGAGCGCGTCGTGCGCCTCTCCTTTGTTCGCGATCATCCTGCGGACTCGTCCTTCGAAGGTGAAACCGCATTTCCAGGCGACGCGAGCCGAGGGCCAGTTGGGCTCGCCGTCGACTATCTCGCAGCGCCACAGGATCGAGGCCAGGCCCATCTCCTGGAAGCCGAAGTCGATGACGCGCGCGGCGGCCTCGCTCACCAGCCCGGCTCCGCGATGGGCGGCGGAGAGCCAGAACCCCAACTCCGCGGTGCCGTCCTTCCCCGTGAGGGCGATCGTGCCGATGAGGGGGCCGTCCTGGCTGAATCGGATCGCCCACGTGGGCGAGGTCTCCTCCCAGGAGGGAACGACGACGTCCTCGATGAAAGACTCGGCGGATTCGCGCGTGTAGGGGGCGGGAACCGTCGTCCACTTCTGGATCGCCGGGTCCTGGCACAGCTCGGTGATCGTGTCGACGTCCTCTTCGGTGGGCGGCGACAGGACCAGGCGCCTGCTCGTCAACGTCGTGCGTTCCATGAGGGCCAGCCTACCGTCCGATCCCGCAGGGCCGGCGATGAACGGGTCGCATGGCGGAGGGAAAGCCACGCGATCGAGGTCACACGCCCCGGCGCGTCTCCGTATTGGTGCGGCGATGGAGGCCGTGCTACTCTCTTACCTGTTGCTCGGGGCGGTGTCCCGGCCGCTGACTCGCGCGGGTGGCGGAATAGGCAGACGCGCTAGCTTGAGGTGCTAGTCCTCGTATTAGAGGGTGGGGGTTCAAGTCCCCCTCCGCGCACGTGTTCACGGACGCATCCCATGGATGCGTCTTTTTTCGTTCCGGTGGGCTGCCGGGCTACCACCCCGCGGGCGCGTCTACTCCGGTCGACGGTGGCGTCCCGGCACTGCGTGGTCCGGAGTCGCGCGGGCTAGGAGCTGAGGGCTGAAGGCGGTCTGCGGGCCTGGCGCGAACGAGGGGCCGGAAACGGGGAGGTTCTCGGCGGCGCGCATCTGGCAGGACAGTCTGTACTGCTCGGCCTCGGGCTCCTCGACGAATTCCAAGAGGTTGCCGGCGATCTCCTTGAGCGCCCGTTTGACGTCCGCGGGCGAGACGGCGAAGAATTCGCGGCGGCGGTTGACGAGGTTGACGCGCTTGTCGGCGAAGCGGCGATGCAGTTCGGCCTCGACCGTCACGGCGTCCTCGGTGAAGAACAGCGCGTGGACGTCGAAGTTGAAGGGGACCGAGGCACCGGAGAGCTCGCGGACGCGGTCTTCGGGGACCAGCCTGCGCGTCATGCCAATTTTGACCATTTCGCGCCCGAAGGACCCGATGTTGGAGATGACGTAGACGTAACCGGCTCGGATGTTCGCGGCCCGGAAGTCGACGTTTTCGATCTGGGAGTCGATGTCGTCGATCTTCGCTTGGATCTCCCGGGCTTCCTCGGCTTTCCCCTGGGAGAGGAGTGCGTTGACGACGTTCTCGTAGTGCCCGCGTTCCTTGAGGAGCTTCTCGCGCTGCTCTTCGAGTTCCTTTCGAGCTTTGGCCTCCTCGCGCAGCCGGGCCTTCTCCTCGCGTTCGATCTCCTTCTCGACTTTGACCGCGTTCTTGTGGTGCAGGGCGAGCTCCAGCTCGCGGAGGCGCAGGCGGTGGTATTCGTCGGCGATGCGCAGATCGATCATCGCCCCGAGCCTTTTCACCTGCTCTCTGGCCCGCTCCAGCCGCGTGACGGCCGCCTGTCCGTTCCCGGCTTTGAGGGTGAGGATGCAGTTCTCCGCCTCGGCGTTGTAGGACCGGAGCATCATCTTCGACATGTCCGAGATGAACTTCCGCCCTTTGGCCGTCGAATTGTTGAAGGTGAAATTCGTCGTCGCCAGTGTGGCCGTCCTGGTCCGGACCATCTCCTTGATGCGTGAGCGGACTCCGGCGAGCTCGCTCTGGAGCTGGACGGAGGACCGGGCGGGATGCGCGTAGTCGACCAACCCGTAGTCGAGCATGGTCGCGGCGTCCTGATAGGAGGCGTTCAGCGCCGCCGTCTGCTGCTGGATCTGCGCAAGATGGTTCCGCGCCTGGAAGATGGCGTGCTGGACTTCCTGGATCTCTCTGCGCTCAGCCTCCCGCCGGCCGTCGATCTCCCGCTGGAGGGCCTCGCGTTGGCCGTGGAGGTCTCTGACGAGTCTCTGGACGTGCGAGGCGTCCCGACCTCCGGCCCTCTCGAGGATCTCCTCGGCGGCCAGCCGTGCGGCCCGGGCCTCCTCGAGCTGCCTGCGGAGGTCCTCGATCTGTTGGCTTTTCCTGGAGAGCATGGCGGTGGCTTCCTCGTCTGCGTCTGGCACGTCGTCACGGCATCCCGGTTGGCGGAGTCCCGGTCGTCGGTGACGCGGGCCGTGAGCCGTCGGCGGAAGGTGAGGCGCGCTTGGGTGAGTGTCGTCGTAACAGCATGATAGGGCCGCGCGTCTGCGACCGCATAAGCCCGGAGTCGCACGCCCGCCGGCAATCCTTTGCCCTGCGCCTCTCCCCGCTGGGGCCCTTCCTCAGCTCCGGCTCGGCTTCCCGGCTAGGCTCCGGGCTCGGCCGGTGCCCCGCTTTCGCCGTCGCCCCGGCCGGGCCCGCCGTCGCTGCGACCGCCCGCCGCGTCCGACCCGGTTCGGGGGCCTTCGGTCTCGGCGCCGTCGGATTCGCCGACGATCTCGGCGTCTTCGACCGTGTCGATCAGGCTGGCGGCCAGGATCTGGGAGGAGAGGCGATCGATCCTGCCGACGAGTTCGCGCCGTTCGGCGATCCGACGCTTGCGGCTCATGGCATCCAGGACGGGGACGGCCTTCTCGATCGCCTCGAGTTCGGTGCGCCACGCCGCGGCCTGCTGCGCGACGTCGGCCGTGTTGGCCGACGCATACAGGTAGGTCGCCTGTTCGCGCAGGACGTTGACCCTCTGCTGGAGCGAACCCGATTCCTTGGCCCCCGTGACTTTGGAGAAGCGGCGCGTCAGGCCCGCGAAGGCCTCCGGGTTGTCTTTGACCATTCTCCGCAGCTCGGGGCCGTACCGGACGGCGGCCATGAGAGCGGCGGGGCCGACCTTGCGCGCCAGCTTCAGCAGCGTTCTGTATATGCTCACATGTCTCCTTCCGCCACAAGTCTATTAGCGGAAATCCCGCGAGGGTAACCTCGCGCCCAGGGCCAGGGGCTGCAGCGCGTCGGCGAGGAGGCTCGTAGCCCCGTCCACCCGTTCGACCGTGCCCCGGACGACGAGCCCCGAGCTGCGGCCGGCGACGTCGCGGTAGCGCACCCACAGGCCCGGCGAGCAGACGACGTTGAGCAGGCCCGTCTCGTCCTCGAGGGAGACGAACGTGACGCCTCCCGCGGTGGGCGGACGCTGGCGGTGCGTGACGACGCCGGCGACCCGGATTCGCGTGGCGGCCTCGGCGCCTTCCACGTCGAGGACGCGCAGGATCCCCTGGGCGGCCAGCTCCTGGCGCAGTAGCCGGATCGGGTGGATCCGCGACGTCCCGGCGGCGGCGATGTCCGCGGACACCAGTTCCGCCTCGCTCATGGCCGGCAGATCGGGGACGGCTCCCAGGGCCTCCGTTCCGGGGATGGGCGGCTGGTGCCACGCGCCGTGGCGGACCGTCCGGTCTTCGAGCGCCTGGGCCGCCCATATGCCCTCCCGACGCCCGACCCCGAGGCTTTCGAGCGCACCGGCCGCGGCGAGGGCCTCGATCTGCGCCCTCTTCAGCCGGGCGCGCCCGGCGAGGTCGGCCGCGTCGGAGAAGGGGGCCTCTCTCCGCTCGGCGCAGATGCGCTGCGCGGCCTTGCCCAATCCGCGCACGGAATCGAGGCCCAGTCTGACCTCCAACCGCGGATGCGGGGTGACCAGTCGCGAGACCGGCGTCGTCGGGGCGGTCCCGCGGGCAGCCGGATCGTCAGGGTCTCCGACTCGCACCAGGGCCCTCTCCGCCGATCGCGTCACGTCGGGTGGGCCGATCCTCACCCCGTGGCGCTGGGCGTCGGCCACCAGGGACTGGGGAGAGTAGAAGCCCATCGGCTGCGCGGCGAGGATCCCCGCGTAGAAGTGCTCGGGATGGTGGACCTTCAACCAGGCCGAGGCGTAGACCAGGTAGGCGAAGGAGAAGGCGTGCGACTCGGGGAAGCCGAATTCGGCGAAGGCGCGGAGTTTGGCGTAGATCTCCTCCCCCGTCGCCTCGTCGACTCCTCTGGCCGCCATGCCGTCCATGAGCTCGGCTTTCAGGGCCTGCATGCGCCTGCGGGAGCGTTTGGCGCTCATCGCCTTGCGCAGCCGGTCGGCCTGCGCCGGGCTGAAGCCGGCGACGTCGATGGCGATCTGCATGAACTGCTCCTGGAAGAGGGGGACTCCCAGAGTCCTCTCCAGGGCGGGGCGTGCCAGGGGATGCGGGTAGGTCACGGCTTCGCGGCCGAGGCGGCGGTTGATGTAGGGGGTGACGGCGTCGCCCTGGATGGGGCCGGGCCGGATGAGCGCCACCTGGATGACGACGTCGTAGAGGCATGCCGGGCGCAGTCGCGGCAGGGCGGCCATCTGCGCCCGCGACTCGACCTGGAAGACCCCCACCGTGTCCGCGGCTTGGAGCAGGGCGTAGACGCGCGGGTCCTCCTGGGGCAGGTTGTACAGGGCCAGGGGCTTTCCGTCGTCTCCTCTCTCCCCCGCTTCCGCCAGCCGGGCGAAGGCGATCCGCAGGGCGGTGAGCGTCCCGAGCCCGAGGAGGTCGAATTTCACCAGTCCGGCTTCGGCGCAGTCGTCCTTGTCCCACTGGAGCACGGTCCGTCCGGGCATGGCCGCCCACGAGACCGGGCAGACGTCTACGACGGGCCGGTCGCACAGGACCATGCCGCCCGGGTGGACGCCCAGGTGCCGGGGAAGCTCCTGCAGGCGCGAAGCCATCGCCGCGACGTCCCGCGGGATCGGCGCCCCCTCCCCCGCGGAGGTGAAGGCGTGATCGGGGCGGGGCGGGACGCCGTCGCAGCCCGGCCGACCATGCTCGGGCGCGTCCGCGGCCGGCCGGCGATCCGCGTGCGCGTGCCGGCTGACGGACGCGGCCCACCGATCGGCCTGCCCGGGGTCGTATCCGAGGGCCTTCGCGGCGTCCCGTATGGCCGAGCGCGGCCGATAGGTGATCGTGTTGGCGACCATGGCGGCGCACCGCCTCCCGTAGCGCCGGTAGACGTGCTGGATGACTTCTTCGCGCCGACTCGACTCGATGTCGAGGTCGATGTCCGGCGGGCCGGAGCGTCCGGGCGAGAGGAACCGTTCGAAGAGCATGCGGTGGCGGACGGCGTCGACGGCGGTGATCCCCAGGGCGAAGCAGACGGCGGAGTTCGCGGCCGACCCACGCCCCTGGCACCAGATCCCCCTCCGCCTGCAGAAGGCGACGATCTCCTCGACGATGAGGAAGTACCCGGGGAAGTCGAGGGCGACGATGAGGCCGAGCTCGTGGTCGACCGCCTCCCACGCCCGAGGGTTGCCGGCCCGCGTGCCGTAGCGTTCGAGCGTTCCCGCGTAGGTGAGCGAGCGCAGCCAGCTGGCGGGCGTGTGCCCTTCCGGAACGGGGAAGTCCGGCAGGCCGGGGGCGACGAGCGCCAGATCGAAGGCGCATTCGGCGCCGACGCGCGCGGCCGCCGCCACGGCTTCGGGGTGGTCGCGGTGCAACGCGAGCATACGGGCCCCCGACCGCAGGTAGGACCGGTTGACGGGCAGGCGGTGCTCGAGGCCGTCGAGATCGGTGCGCGCCCTGGTCGCGGCGAGCACGTCGGCCACCGGCCGGTCCGCCGCTTCAGCGCAGTGGACGTTTCCGGTCGCCAGGCAGGGGACTCCCGCGCGTTCGGCCACTTCGGCGAGGGCCGCGCAGCGCTCGCGGTCGAGCGGGGCGCCGTCGTTGGTCAGTTCGACGGCGACGTTCTCCTGGCCGAAGAGCGCGATGAGCGCCTCGACCTCGCGGGCGGCGGCCTCAAGGTCCCATTCCCGCGGATTCCGCGGCCCGCGGCCGGACTCGTTCCCTTCGAGCGCGCGGTTCACGCCGCTCTTCCTGCACCCGGTCAGGACCATCCAGGCTCCGCGGCTCGCCTCCGCCAGGGCTTCGAGGTCGTAATGGGCCGCTCCCCTCCTTCCCGCCGCGAGCATGGCCAGGCCGACGGTGCGCGACAGGCGTCGGTACCCCTGCGCGTCTCTGGCGAGCAGGAGGATGCGCTCTCCGGGCGGGTGGGCGCGGGCGGTGCGCGCGTCGGGACCCAGGCTCAGCTCGGTCCCGAAGGCGACGGGGAGCCCCGTTCGCCGGGCGGCCTCGGCCAGTCGGACGGCGCCGGGGAAGCCGTCGCGGTCGGTCAGGGCGAGGGCCCGCAGTCCGAGCTCGCAGGCGCGTTCCACGAGCTCCTCGGGCAGGCTGGCGCCGTCCAGGAAGCTGTAGGCCGAGTGGGCGTGGAGTTCGGCGTAGGGGACGTCAGGCATAGACGGCCTGCTCGTACCAGGCGTCCTTCTCGCGGTAGACGAGGAAGGCCGCGTCGGGGCAGGCGATCTGCATGTAGGCCCTCCGTCTGTGCCGCGCGGGGTCCCACCAGCGTTCGTCGACCGGCCACGGCCCGGCGTAGTCGAGGACGGGCTCGCTCCCGCCGGCGCCTGCGAGCCAGGCGGGAGCGGGGTCCTCGCAGGCGTGGGAGCAGGCGAGGAGGCCGTCTTCGGTCACCTCGAGGGGGTGCCCGCACGCCCCGTGGAGTTCGGCCGGCGCGACGGGCGAATGGACGAGGGCGGGGCCCGGTTCGGGGATGGCCCCCGGCCAGGGAGCTTCGGGCCGCCGTCCGTCGCCGAGGTCTTCGCCCCAGGGGATCTCCACGTGGCGTTCGCTCACGTCGCGTCCGCCGGCCGCCCTCGGCACGAGCACGGCGCCCTCCCCCAGCAGCGCCTGCAGACGGGTCACGGCCCGCCCGACCTGCTCATCGCCTGCTGCGCGGGCGCCCCACAGCGGATCGGGCCGCTCCCCCGCCTCCACGGTCTGGTCGATTCTCAGCTCGATCCGGGCCAGCCCGCTCCGCTGCCGGGGTGCGCCGATCCAGCCGGCGAGCTGCCAGCGGACGCGGTCGAGGATGTCGCGGGCGCGCCCTCCGTCCACGGTCCAGGTGCGGCTGAACTCCCGCCCGTCTTCCATGAACGCGCCGATCCGCAGCCTTCCTCCCGAGAGCGAGCGTCTGCCCATCGCCGCCGCGAGTTCCGCGGCCAGCGGCCGCACGGCGAAGACGGCCTCCTCTGCCCGTTCGACCGGGGGTTCGAACACGCGGCCGCACATCAGTTCGGCGGCCGTCTCGCGCCTGACGGCGATGTGGGCGTCCCGACCGCTCGCCAGGGACCATATCGTCTGCCCGATCCGTCCGAAGCGGGTGGTCAGCGCCGCCGCCCCCACGTCGAGGACCTTGCCGAGGGTGTCGGCTCCGAGGCGTTCGAGGAGCTCCACGCACTCCTCCATCCGGCCGCGCGGGCAGGCGCCGGCGGCCAGCAGCAGCGTCCGAGTCCTCTGCGCGCGCAGCATCGCGTGCGAATCCTCTTCGTCGAGGAGGATGTCCGAGCGCGCTGCGACGAGCGCGGCCAGCGTTCCCTTCGCGATGCCGACGTGGGCTTCGCACCCGGTGCCGTCGGCGATCTCGCCGATCAGGGCCTCGGCGAGGGCTTCGGGCGAGCCGGCGGTCCGCACCGCTCCGCGGGCCGCGAACATCGCCGTGCCCGCCTCGAGGACGTCGACGTGGGCGACGTGCGCGTCGATCGCCCGCAGTATCGGCTCGAAGCGGACCGCGTCCCGCTGCCGGTCGACGGGCAGAACGGTCGCCTGAGGGCACACCGCGCGAACGGATCGCCGCCTCATCCCCTCGTGGACGCCGTGGGCGCGGGCCCATGCGTTCGCCGAGACCACTCTGCCAGGTCCCGCGACGGCGGCCGGCGCGCCCGCGGGGATCTCTCCGGCGAGTTCGGCGGCCGTCGCGGGCCAGTCGGCGATCCACACGGCTCCCTTCACGCGCTCACCGCCCGCAGGCTCCTCGCCGCGGCGGATGCGGACGCGCTCGCGGGCGGGCGGAGGAGACGCGCCGGCTCACCCGCCCGCCATCCGGCGGAGTCGATGAGGACGGTGCGGCCCGGCTCACTCGCGCGGCCGATGCTCAGACGGATCGTCGAGATATGGCCCGCCCCGCGCTCGAGTCCCTCCACACCGTCGAATCGCCCCACGACGCACCGACGGGCGGGCCATCCCTCGGCGATGAGAAGGCAGGAACGGGTGAGGGCGCGCTTGGCCAGCAGCCTGCGTTCCCGGGCGTCCAGGCGGACGGAGGAGCCGATGACGGCGACGTCGAATCCGTCGACGGCGGCCGCGAGGACCTGCGAGCGGGCCGCCTCCCCGACCCGGGGCACGCACACCGTGCGGTCGAGGTCGACTCCGAGGCTCGCGGCCACGGCCCACCCCGTTCCCGCGCACCCGAGGAAGACGCTCCACGCGCCCGCGCCGCTCGCAATGCCCGCCACGAGCAGAGCGGCCAGCCGCGATCCGCGCACGCCGACGGTCATGCCACGCGATAGGCCGCGGGGGAAGAGCCAGGATAGGGCGTCGGGCACCGACCACTCCCCCGCCGGGGCCCCGGCTCCCGACGGAGCGCTCGACAGCCCCACCGACTCCTCGGCGCGGGCGAGCGCACGCCTGGCCGCCTCCAAACGCTTCGCCGTCTCCATACCGCAGCTCCCAAAGACATCCGATGTGTGAACGTATGTTCGATTCAAGGATAGGCCCACGGTCCGGCGCTTTCCAAGCGCGCACTCCCTTTCGGGAAGTTTCCGCAGAGTGGCGCGGTATGCGGGAGTGCCGCGCGCGAGGGCTGCGATAGCCTTGGCACGTGTTCCACATCGTCTTCTACGAGCCCCGCATCCCGGGGAACACGGGAGCGGCCATCCGGCTGTCGGCCTGCACGGGCGCCGCGCTCCACCTCATCGAGCCGTTGGGATTCGACCTCTCCGACGCCCACCTCAAGCGCGCGGGCCTGGACTACCACGACTTGGCGAACGTCCGCCTGCACCCGTCCTTCGACTCCTTCGTCGACAGCCTGCCCGGGGCGAGGATCTTCGCGTTCACCGGCCACACGTCCGACAGCTTCGCCGACGTCTCCTACCGCCCGGGGGACGCGCTGCTCTTCGGGCCCGAGCCCACCGGGCTGCCGGCCGCGATCGTCTCCCACCGCTCGGTGACGTCAGCGCTGAGGATCCCGATGATGCCCGCCCGGCGCTCGCTCAATCTGGCCAATGCGGCGTCGATCGCCGTCTACGAAGCGTGGAGGCAGCACGGGTACGCCGAATCGTCGGATTTCTCATGACGGGCCGGCTTTCCGCTTCCCCGCCTCGTCGTGGGGCGGGTTCGCAGTTGGACGCACGTCTGCGCAGTCAGAGCATCTCGCCGCGTTCGACTTGAAAACGGTAGGATCTGGAAATAGGGTGGAGGAGTTCTTCGACCGGCATCTCCAACGCATTGGCCAGCTTGAGCAGGGTGAAGAATCGAGGGTTCACCGCCCGGTTGGACCGCCGGTCCGAGCGGGCGGACTCCATCAACTGGTAGTGGTTGCGGTCGATGTCGGCTCGGAGTGCGACCTGCTCCTGGGACAGGCCGAGCTCCATCCGCCTCTCTCGAATGGTGTGTGCGAAGATCGAGGCGAGATGGCGTTCAAGTGGCGACGATTCGGGCATAGGCCAACTCTCACCGGGTATACACGGCGGTACGACGGGGCATACCCGGCACGGCCGTCTGCCGTGCTCGCGGCGCCCTCGCGCGCCCACGGCCTCGGCGCGGCGGTCGCCTAGCGCGTGCGCAGTTCCCAGCAGGCGACGGCGCTGGCCGCCGCGACGTTCAAGGAGTCGACACCGCCGGCCATGGGGATCACCACCGAGTAGTCGGCCCGCGCGATCGTCGCGGCACCCAGCCCGTCCCCTTCGGCCCCCATGATCAGCGCGATCCTCGAGTCCGCGGCGAGGCACACGTCGAGCCGGCCGAACTCCGCAAGCGTCATCGCTCCGGGCTCCAGGGCGAGAGCGGCGGTCGTGAAGCCATGCCTCGTGAGCGCCTCCATTCCCCGCGGCCAAGGCTCCACCCTCGTCCACGGAACCTGGAACACGGCCCCCATGGAGACCCTGACCGAGCGGCGGTACAGCGGATCCGCGCAGGCGGGGGTCACCAGCACCGCGTCGACTCCCAAGCCCGCAGCGGAGCGGAAGACGGCGCCGACGTTCGTGTGGTCGACCAGCCCCTCCAGGACGACGACCCTCCGCGCGCCGCCGGGCAACGATGCGAGCAGTTCCTCCGCCGTCTTAAGGGACGGGCGGTTCATCGCCGCGATCGCCCCTCTGTGGAGATGGAAGCCGGTGATCGTCTGCAAAGCGGCTTCGTCGCACACGTACACGGGGATGTCCCCTCCCTCGGGGTCTCCTCCGGCTCGCCGCAGCGCGGGGGCCAGCTCATCCAGCCAGCGTTCGTCGGCGAGGACGGACCGGGGGCGGTGGCCGGCCGTGATGGCCCGAACGATCACCTTGGTCGACTCGGCCATGTAGAGTCCGTTGTCGGTTTCGAGCTTTCGTCGCAGGGCGACGTCGGTGAGGCGGGTGTAGTCCTCCAGACGCTCGTCCCCGGTGTCGGAAATCGGAATCAGCACTGGACCAGGGTGCCACATCTCCGCTCGGAGGCGCCCGATCGCATCCGGCAGGTCGGATCCCATCGGGCCGCGGGCCGCCTGCGGCGATCCCCTTCCATTCCACGTCTCTTCGTCTGAGGGGTCTCGACGGCCGCGCGGCCGTCGAGACCCCTCTCTGCCGCCTACGCGCTACCGCGGCGCTCGCGTGCCAGCTTGGGCGCGGGCTGTCCGCGCGCCCCCAGTCGCGTCACACGCCCTCGGGCGGGTGGGGAAGGTCGGTGTCCTCGCGTCGCGGGCCGCTCTGCGGGCGGTCGGCGGGCAGGTTGGGCCGCTGGCCGACTTCGGCCTGCGGGTCGAAAGGGCGGCCGGACTGACGTCCGGATTCCTCGACCTCTCCGGTGGCCACGTCAGCGGCCCCCTTGGCGTCGGCGAGCGCGTCGTCGATGTCGGGGAGCGCGGTCGAGGCCAGAGCCGAGGCGATGCCCCCGTCGCCGTCGAAGTCAACCTTCGGATTGTCGTCCCCCGGATCGGTCTCGCCGCCGAAGCCCCGCGAAATCGCGTTGAGGGCGGCCGTGAGCTCGGTCGGGACGATCCAGAGCTTCGACGAATTGGAGTTGGCGATCTGAGGGAGGGTCTTGATGTACTCGTAGGACAGCAGCTTCGGATCGGCATTGCCGCGATGGATGGCGTCGAAGACCTGGAGGATGGCCCGGGCCTCGCCCTGAGCCCGCAGAATCGCGGACTGCGCCTGGCCTTCCGCCCGCAGGATGGCCGACTGCTTCTCCCCCTCGGCGGTGAGGACCGCGGACTGTTTGACGCCCTCGGCGGTGAGGATCGCGGCGCGGCGATCGCGCTCGGCCTTCATCTGCTGCTCCATCGCGCCCTGGACGCTGCGCGGGGGCTCGATCGCCTTGAGTTCGACGCGAGCGACTCGGATTCCCCACTGGCCTGTCGCCTCGTCGAGGACGCCGCGGAGCTGACCGTTGATCTGATCCCGCCCCGTGAGAGCCTGCTCCATGTCCATCGTTCCGATGATGTTTCGCAGCGTAGTCGCAGCGAGCTGCTCGATGGCTTCAAGGGGATTGGATATTCCGTATGTAGCGCGAACGGGATCGGTCACTTGGTAATAGATGACCGTGTCGATCGACACGTTGATGTTATCGGAGGTAATGACCGGTTGCGGCGGAAAGGGCATGACCTGCTCGCGCATGTCGATCCTCTGGCGGACCGAGTCGAAGAAAGGCACCAAGAGGTGAAGGCCTGGCTGGAGTGTGCGCTGGTACTTTCCGAGCCGTTCGACGATGACAGTATAGCCTTGTTTGACCATCAAAAACGATTTGAATACCGCTATTATAACGATAAGGACTATAAGGCCCAGAATTATGAGACCGATGTGTGTGCTTGAATTCATTGTTGTCCTTTGATTCTTTCGTGTTCGATGGGGGAACTCTTCAGGCTAAATTCGCCTTTCGACGAGGGCGATGGCCCCGTCGATGCCTGTGACCGTGGCGTCGACGCCTTCCGGGATCGATCCGGCTACGGTGCGGGCCGACCACACATCCCCGCCGATCTTGACCCGGCCCGCGGACGTGTCGACCACCGTGAGCGTCCGCGCAGGCTGACCTATGCGCACCTCCACGCTGCCGACTTTGGACCCCTTGGAGTTGAAGCGCCTCTTCGCCCATGGACGGACCACCAGCAGGAAGAGGATCGAGGCGACCGCGAAACCTGCGACTTGAACGGCGAGGGAGTCGGATCCCGCCGCGATGCAGGCGCCGACCAAAGCCCCGCCGCCGATCATGAGGAAGGAGAAGTCAACGGTGAGGAACTCGATCATGAGGCAGACCAAGGCGGCGATCAACCAGAGTTCCCAGTCCACGACGTCCCAACCGAGGATGCGCCACCCCATGATGTCCTCCTAGCGATGCGAACAGTTCCCCCACATTGTATTCCACCCGTCCCGGGCGTCCTCACGGACGGGAGAGAGCTATCCACCGCCGCGCGTCAGGCCTTCCTCGCGGTGTAGCGTCCCCCCTCCTTGGAGACGCGAAGCGGAAGGCCGAAGAGGCTCGAGAGGCGGTCCGACGTCAGGACCCGTCCGATCCAGCCCGAGGAGAACACCCGGCCCTCTTTGAGCAGCAGTGCGTGGGTGAATCCGGCCGGTATCTCCTCGACGTGGTGGGTCACGAGGATCATGACCGGCGAACGGCGCTCGAAGGCCAGGCCGGTCAGAGTCGACAGAAGCGCCTCGCGCCCTCCCAGGTCCAGGCCCGAAGCGGGCTCGTCGAGAACCAGCACCTCGGGGTTGGGCATGAGCGCCCTGGCGATCCCCACGCGTTTGCGCTCGCCTGAGGAGATCGTGTCGAAACGGCGCTCGGCCAGATCAGCCACCCCGAGGTCCGCGAGCAGTCGCCTGGCGCGCCGGTCGTCGACCTCCTCGTAGGCCTCCCTCCACGTCGCCAAGCGCCCGTAGGCGGCGGTCCGCACGACGTCGACGACCCGCTCGCCGGGAGGGATCCTCGCGTCGATCGCGGAGGACGCCATCCCGACGAGGGGGCGGAGCTCGTTGACGTCCACCCGGCCGAGGGTCTGCCCGATCACCGTCACCGTCCCCGACGTCGGGTGCATGCGGCCGGAGACGAGCTGGACGACCGTCGTCTTGCCGGCGCCGTTGGGGCCGAGGATCACCCAGCGCTGGCCTTCGTCCACGCTCCAGGAGACCGAATCGAGAATGGTCCGTCCGCCGCGCCGGACGGTCGCATCGCGTATGTCGAGCACGTCACCCATGGATCAAGACTATCTCCCCCGACCGCGGGCGGCGCCACGACGATGCCGCCGGTTCCGCACCGATGCGGTGCGGAACCGGCGGCGATGTCACCCGTCACCGAGAGGCGAGGATGTCGCGGTAGTACTCAACGGTCTTGACGGCGATCGACTCCCAGGAGAAGTGGTCTTCGACGCGCTTGCGTCCGGCCTCGCCCATCCTCTTCGCCCGGGCGGGGTCGGAGCACATGTCCTCCAGGGCGGCGGCCAAGTCCGTCTCGAACTTCTCGGGATCCGTGGGCGTGCCGGTGCCGTCGTCGAGCTGGTCGATGGGAACGAGGGTTCCCGTGACGCCGTCGTCGATGCAGTCGGGGATGCCTCCCGTCGCCGTGCCGACGACGGGCAGCCCGACGGCCATCGCCTCGAGGTTGACGATTCCCAGGGGCTCGTAGATCGAGGGGGTGACGAAGGTCGTCGAGCACCACTCCAGATCCACGATCTGTTCGCGCGGCAGGTGCTTCTCGATCCACACGACGCCCGGGCGGTCGGCTTGGAGGCCGTCGACGAGGGTGCGCGTCTCAGCGGCGATCTCCGGGGTGTCGGGGGCGCCCGCGCACAGGATCACCTGGATCTCCTTGGGGAGCTTGGCGATGGCCCGCAGCAGGCCCGGCACGCCCTTCTGCCTCGTGATGCGACCGACGAAGACGATAGTGGGAAGGCTGGGATCCAGCCCGTAGGAGCGGAAAGTCCGCCGGGCGCGCTCCTGTTCGGCCTCGGTCTGCGGGGCGCGCCAGGAGTCGAGGTCGATGCCGTTGTGGATGACGCGCACGCGGTCGGGGTCGATCGCGGGGTAGCAGCGGAGGATGTCCTCGCGCATCGCCCGGGAGACCGCGACGATTCCGCTCGCCGACTCGTAGGCGGTGCGCTCGGCCCAGGAGGAGACCTCGTACCCGCCTCCGAGCTGCTCGCGCTTCCACGGGCGCAGGGGCTCCAGGGAGTGCGCGGAGACGACGTGGGGGATGCCGTACAGGAGCGAGCCTATGTGGCCGGCCATGTTCGCATACCACGTGTGCGAATGGACGATGTCGGCGTCCTTGAGGTCGGAGGCCATGGCCAGGTCGATGCCTAGCGTCTTGATGGAGGCGTTCGCCCCCTTCAGCTCCGGCAGGTAGTCGTATCCCGTGACGCGCACGCCGGCGGGCGCCTCCCCGGGGGCGCGGGGGCCGTCGAAGGCGCGGACGTCGACGTCCGCGTGGGCGGCCAGGACTTTCGACAATTCTTCTACGTGAACACCCGCCCCGCCGTAGACGTGCGGAGGGTATTCTCTGGTTAGCAGGGCAACTCGCATAATGGACCTTTCTTCGGTTGATCGACGTCGATGTTTCCACCGTATACGAATTGTCCTCCGAAAATGGGCGAAAAACATGCACTGCATCACTATATGGAATAAGAGGTAAGGCACATGGGAGCAAAACCACGGGTTCTCTCCATCATCCTCGCGGGCGGGGAGGGCAAGCGGCTCATGCCGCTGACACAGGATCGCGCGAAGCCGGCCGTTCCCTTCGGCGGCATCTACCGTCTCATCGACTTCTCGCTGAGCAACATCGTCAATTCGGGCTACCTCAAGGTGATCGTCCTGACGCAGTACAAGTCCCACTCGCTCGACCGGCACATCGCCCGGACATGGCGGATGTCCAATCTGCTGGGGAACTACGTCGCGCCCGTCCCCGCGCAGCAGCGGATGGGGAAGAACTGGTACCTCGGCTCGGCCGACGCCATCTATCAGTCGCTCAACATCTTCGACGACGAACGCCCCGACATCGTCCTCGTCACGGGCGCGGACAACATCTACCGCATGGACTTCTCCCAGATGGTCGCCCAGCACATCGACACCGGGTACGGCCTGACCGTCGCGGGGATCCGCCAGCCGCTCGAGCTGGCCCCCGCCTTCGGAGTGATCGACGCCAACAAGGAGGATCCGAAGAAGGTCAACGGCTTCGTCGAGAAGCCGCAGGACACCTCGGGCCTGGGCCTGGTCGACTCGCCGAACGAGTTCCTCGCCTCGATGGGCAACTACGTGTTCAACGCCGACGCCCTCTACGACATCCTCGTCCAGGACGCAGCCGACGAATCGTCCAAGCACGACATGGGTGGGTCGATCGTCCCCCAGTTCGCCAAAGAGGGCTCGTGCGGCGTGTACGACTTCACCTACAACGACGTGCCCGGGGCCTCGGAGCGCGACAAGAACTACTGGCGGGACGTGGGCACGATCGACTCCTACTTCGAGGCGAACATGGACCTCATCGCGATCAACCCCGTCTTCAACCTGTACAACGACAGGTGGCCGCTGATGACCGGCCACGACGCCAGCCTCGCCCCGGCCAAATTCGTCTACGGCCACCATCAGCGCCTGGGCCACGCCCTCGACTCGATCGTCTCCCCGGGCGTCATCGTCTCGGGAGGCGAGGTCATCGGCTCCGTCCTGTCCCCCGGCGTGCGCGTCAACTCGTGGTCGAGCGTGCGCGAGTCCGTCCTCCTCGACGGCGTGACCGTCGGCCGCAACGCGACCGTCGTCAAGTCGATCGTCGACAAGTACGTCGTCATCGAGGAGGGCGCACAGCTGGGCACCGACAAGGACCGCGACAGGGAGCGCGGCTTCTACGTCTCCGACGGCGGGGTCACCGTCGTCCCGAAGGGAGCCCGCGTCACACCGTGAGCGCCGCATCGAAGATCCGCGAGGGAGAGCCGCTGCGGTTCTCCCTCGCGTCCGTCCGACCGCTGCCCGACGCCCTCCTTGACCGCAC
>NZ_KE951415.1:0-17140 GCF_000466165.1 Actinobaculum sp. oral taxon 183 str. F0552 | reverse complement strand
CCGCATCGAAGATCCGCGAGGGAGAGCCGCTGCGGTTCTCCCTCGCGTCCGTCCGACCGCTGCCCGACGCCCTCCTTGACCGCACCCGCCGAGCCTTCGCCGCGGCGTGCTCCCAGGTCCGCGAATCCCACCCCGCTGCCGCCGGCCTCTTCACGCTTTCCCTCCACGGCTCGGCCGCGGGCGGGGGGGACGGAAGGGAGATCGCGGACGGACTCCGCTCTCCGGCGCTCGCCCTGGGCGTCGACTGCGCGCTGGCCCGCGGTCGCCTCGCCGAGCGCGGACCGGGGCTGATCGTCTCGGACGTGGATTCGACGTTCATCCGCGGCGAGGTCATCGACATGCTCGCGCAGGCCGCCGGATCGGCGGATCTGGTCGCCGACGTCACCGCCCGCGCCATGGCCGGGAAGCTCGACTTCGCCGAATCCCTGGCCCTGCGCGTGGCCACCCTGGAGGGCCTGCCGACGTCCGCCCTGGACGACGTCGCCGCCCGGGTCGAGACCACGCCCGGAGCGGAGGTCCTCGTGCGGACCGCTCACGCCCACGGCGCCGGGGTCGGCCTCGTCTCCGGAGGCTTCCACGAGGTGGTCGACGTCGTCGCCGCGCGGCTGGGCGTGGACCGCGTCCTGGCCAACCGGCTCGAGGCCCGCGGCGGACGGCTCACCGGGCGGACGTCGGGCCCGGTCGTGACCCGCCGGGCCAAAGCCGCGGCCCTGGCCGAATGGGCGGCATGCGACGGCGTCGAGTTGGCGGGTACCGTCGCTATGGGCGACGGGGCGAACGATGTGGCGATGATGGAGGCGGCGGGGCTGTCCGTGGCGGTGTGCGCCAAACCGGTCGTCCTGGCCGCCGCCGACGCGGTCATCGCCTCACCGCGCCTGGACGCCCTGCCCGCCCTGCTGGGGTGGGACGCAGCCGACTGAAGGCCGATCCAGGGCGAGCGCCTCAGCCCGCGGCGAGGTCGCGCCGGTCGCTCAGCCGCCCGCCCACCAGGGCGAGGGCGAGGGCCGCGAAGGCGAAGGCGCCCACCGCCGCCCATCGGGGGCTCTCGACCGGCGCGCGCCCCACGGCCTGAACGGGAGAGAGCCGCCGGGCCCATTCGGGCAAGCGCAAGACGTCGGCGAGCATGCCGACGACGCCCACCCACGCGCAGGCGATCCAGGCCACCCGCCCGAGCCCGGGCCGGGCGGCGACGAGGACGCCGGCACCGGCCACGACGACCAGGACGGCCACGACGTCGGCGGCCCCGGCCTGCAGGATCGACCCGGGACCGGTGCGATCCGAGACTCGCGTGAGGACCGCCGCGTAGACGACGGCGCCTGCGAGCATGACCCCCGAAGCCGCCAGACACGACCACGCGAGCCACGTCCCCCACAGGCGCTTCCGGCTCACGGGGGCGGAGGCGACCAGGCCGAGGCGGCCGGCGGCCTCCTCGTCGCGATAGCGCGACCAGACTGCCATCCCGGCGGCCAGGGAGAAGAGCGCGAGGAGGGTCATCGCCAACGCCGTGAGGAAGTCCGCGGGATCCTGCCCTCCCATCACTGCTACGAGGGAGGGGTTCGCCGCCACCTCGAGGCGTATCTCTTCGCCCATGGAAGCCATGACGGAGGCCAGAACGACGGCTCCGAGGGCCCATGCGAGGATCGGGGCCCTCGCCGTGCGCCACGTCCACGCCCAAGGCCCCGACAGCCACGCCGGGGCCCGGGCCGGGCCGGAGCGCATTCCCATGGCGGAGCCGCCGAGGTCCCTACGGGAGGCAAGGAGGAGGGCAGCGGCCATGAGGAGGGCGGCGGTGAGCGCGAACGCGAGGAAGGTCCACCACCGGATCGCTCCCCATGGACGGGTCTCGGCCAGCCAACCCATCGGGGTGGCCCAGGTCGCCGGCCAGTGCCTGCCGTCGACGAGGGCGCGCAGGAGGTAGCAGCCGAGGGTCGCCGAGACCGCCGTCGCCGCCGCCGTCCGCGCGTCCGGCGCGATCTGCGCGGCGAGGAAACCGAGCGCCGCGAAGACCATCGCGTAGCAGACGAGCGAACCGGCGTAGGCGAGCGAGCCTCCGGCGGGAAGCCCGAGCGCGACGAGCCCCACGGCTGTCGCCGCCCCGAAGGGGAGAAGGGACAGCGCGACGGCCGCCACAGCCGCCCGCATCGGGGCGGTGCGCCCGCGACTCGCCGAGGCGACGATGTCCCACCGTCCCTCGGCCTCCTCCCGGCGCGTGCGGCCGACGGCCATCAGGCAGGCCCCCAGGGAGAGCGCCAACAGTCCGAACATGCCCACCTCGACGGAGAGGATCCCGCCGGCTGTCCGCAGCTCGTAGCCCCGCCCGTTGAAGGCCTCCTGCATTCGCGACGCACCCAAGCTCGCCGCGTATCGCTCGCGCTCCTCTCCTCCCGGATACAGGGAGAGGGTGCTCGCCGCCACGGCGAGCACGAGGCACGTCCAGGCCAGCGCCCACCCGGCCAGGCCCTTCCATCCGGTCCGGAGCTGAAGGAGCAGGAGCGCTCTCATCCCTCTTCCTCCTCGTAGAATCCCAGGAAGATCCGCTCCATGGACCGATCGACGCCGAAAACGCTCGCCCCCTGAGCGAGCAGCTCGGCGAGCGTCCGGTCCGCCTGGGAGTGGGGCACGTCGAATGCGCGCAGTGCCCCGTCCCCCTCGCGGATCCGGATGCGCGCGCTCGCCCGCTCGCGAAGGCCGGCGAGAGTCCCCGAATACGCCGTCCGCCCATCCTTGACGATCGTGACCGAGTCGCACAGGGCCTCGACTTCGCTCATGATGTGGGTGGACAGCAGCACGGTCGCCCCGCGGTCGCGTTCTTCGCGGACGGTGCGCAGGAACCGCTCCTCCATGACGGGGTCGAGGCCCGACGTCGGTTCGTCCAGAAGGAGGAGCTCGGCCCGGCAGGCGAAGGCCGCGATGAGGGCGACCTTCTGCCTGTTGCCCTTCGAGTAGCCGCGTATGCGCCGGGTCGGGTCCAGTTCGAAGCGTTCGACGAGCTCGTCGCGGCGGACGGCGTCCTGGGAGCCGCGGAGCCGGACGAGGAGGTCGATGCACTCGCCGCCGGTCAGGTTCGGCCAGAGCGCGGTGTCACCGGGGACGTAGGCGAGGCGGCGGTGCACGTCGGCGATGTCGGGCAGCGGATCGAGGCCGAAGACCCGGATTTCGCCTCCGTCCAAGCGCAGCTGCCCGAGGACGGCGCGGATCGCCGTGGTCTTGCCCGCGCCATTGGGCCCGAGGAAGCCGTGGATCCGCCCCGGGGCGACGGCGAGGTCGAGGCCGTCGAGCGCCTGGACGCGGCCGAACGCCTTGCGGAGGCCACGGCACTCCAACACATTCTGAATCTTACTTTCTTTTGAAAGTAACTCTCCCATACGGAAGAGACTATCAGGCTAGGCTGGTCGTCACAAGGAGGTGGCCATGTCCCAGCTTCCCCTGCGAGAGCGAAAAAAACTCGCGGCCATGCGGCGGATACAGGAAGCCGCCCTGACGCTGTTCTCCGAGCGCGGCTTCGCGGCCGTGACCATCGAACAGGTGGCCGAGGAAGCCGAGGTGTCCGCCTCGACGGTCTACCGGTACTTCGGCACGAAGGAGGGGATCGTCTTCCACGACGAGTACGACGACCGCCTCCTGGACGCGGCCGCGGAAGTGCTGGCCAGCCCCGGCCGCAGCCTGTTCGACGCCGCGCGGGCTGCGATCGACGAGGTGGCCGAGGATCACTTCGTCCGGGACCGCGAGATCACCCTGGCCCGCACGAGGCTCTGGCTGGAGGTCGATGCGATCAAGGCGGCCGGGCATTTCGCGATCGCGCAGTACGCCGAGGACATCGCAGGCCTGCTGGCGGACAGCGGCCGGTGCAGCCGGGCCGAAGCCCGGGTGGCGACGGCCGCTCTGGTCCACGCCCTCATAGCGTCGGTCGTCAACTGGTACGAGGACGGCGCCGCCAGCCCGTGGGCGGAGTACGGGCACCGCGCCCTGGATCTCGTGGAGAGCCGGCTGGGGAGCATCTAGGCCGACGGACGCAGCACGCGCTCGACGCGCAGGTCGCCGGCAGCGACCCCGCCCCACGCCGGGACGGTCCCGGCGACGGCCATCGCCGTGGAGAATCCGAAGCCGAAGTCCGTCCGCGCCGACAGGCCGCCGGAGGCGAGCATCCGCGCCGCGAGCGAGATGGTCGGCTCATGGCCGAGGACGAGCGCGGTCTCCTCCCCTCTCGGGTGCTCGTTCAACAGGTCGATCAGGCCGCGCCAGTCGGCGACGTAGAGCTCGCGTTCCTCGAGCACGCGGCCGACCTCCAGCCCTCCCGACTTCAGACCCGCGAGGGTCTGCAGGGTGCGGGCGGCGTCGGAGACGATCGCCAGGTCGATCCGCCCCACGGCGTCCGAGACCGGGCCCGCCTGCGACGCGGCCTGCCGGCGGCCGCGCCCGTCGAGCGGGCGCCGGTGGTCGGGGACGCCGCGAGCGGCCTGCGCGTGCCGCATGAGAACGAGTTGTGGCATGCCCTCAGGCTAGCGCGATCAGCTCGAGGTAGTCATCGGACCAAAGATCCTCGTCCCCCTCGGGAAGGATCAGGACCCGCTCGGGCCGCAGGGCCTGGACCGCCCCCTCGTCGTGGGTGACGAGGACGACGGCGCCGGCGTATCCGGCGAGGGCGCGCAGGACCTCCTCCCGGGAGGCGGGGTCGAGGTTGTTCGTCGGCTCGTCGAGCAGCAGCACGTTCGCGGACGAGACGACGAGCGTCGCCAGGGCCAGGCGCGTCTTCTCACCGCCGGAGAGCACGCCGGCGGCTTTGTCCGCGTCGGAGCCGCTGAAGAGGAACGAGCCGAGCACGGATCTGACCTGCGTGTCGTCCAGGCCGGGGGCCGCGCGCCGCAGGTTGCCGACGACCGTCTCGTCCAGGTCGATCGTGTCGTGCTCCTGGGCGTAGTAGCCGATCTTCAGGCCGTGGCCGGGGACGACGCTTCCGGCGTCCGGGGCTTCCACGCCGGCCAGCAGACGCAGAAGCGTGGTCTTGCCCGCGCCGTTCAGGCCGAGGACGACGACGCGCGAGCCGCGGTCGACCGCCAGGTCCAACCCGGAGAAGACCTCCAGGGACCCGTAGCCCTTCGACAGACCTCGGGCGGTCAGCGGCGTCCGCCCGCACGCCGCCGGCTCGGGGAAGCGCAGGTGAGCGACCCTGTCGGCGCGGCGCTCGCCTTCGACGCCGGCCAGTAGGCGTTGGGCGCGACGCGCCATGTTCTGGGCCGCCACGGCCTTGGTGGCCTTGGCGCGCATCTTGTCCGCCTGCCTCATCAGGGCGTCCGCCTTGTTGACCGCGTTGGCCCGTTCGCGCCGCCTGCGCCTCTCGTCGGTCTCGCGCTGGCTGAGGTAGTCGCGCCATCCCATGTTGTAGACGTCGAGCGCCGCCCGGTTGGCGTCGAGGTGCCATACCGCGTTGACCGTCTCGGCCAAGAGATCGACGGAATGGGAGATGACCACGAAGCCTCCCCTGTAGGCGCGCAGGTAGTCGCGCAGCCAGAGGACCGAGTCATGGTCGAGGTGGTTCGTCGGCTCGTCCAGGAGGAGGGTCTCGGCCTGGGAGAAGAGGATGCGGGCGAGCTCGACGCGACGGCGCTGCCCTCCCGAAAGGGTGCCCAGGGCTTGGTCGAGAACCCTCTCGGGCAGGCCGAGGGCCGCGGCCATCTGCGCGGCCTCGGCGCTGGCGGCCCATCCCCCGGCCGCCGTGAACTCCTGGTCGAGCCGGACGTAGCGCTCCATCGCCTTCGCCTGGCGCGCTCCCTCGGCCGCAGCCATGTCGCGCTCGGCTTTGCGTATCCGCCTGATGGTCTCGTCGATGCCCCGCACGGAGAGGATGCGTTCGCGCACGGTCTGGGAGGGGTCGCCTTCGTGGGTGTCCTGCGGAAGGTAGCCGACGGTTCCCCTCCGGTTGACGGCGCCGGTCGCCTCGACGACGCCGGACGTCGCGCCCCCGCCCGCCAAAAGGCGCGTCAAGGTGGTCTTGCCCGCGCCGTTGCGCCCCACGAGGCCGATGCGCATTCCCGCATCGACGCGGAAGGAGGCGTCGACGATGAGTTCGCGCGTGCCGATGCGCACCGTGAGGTCCTTGGCGTCAATCACCCCACTAGCCTACGCAAGCCGTTCGCGCGGACCCGTCGACCCCGGTGTGATCTTGCCCCTCCGCGGCGGCTCCGGGATCGCCGTCCGCCTGCGGGCCGCCGGGCGTTCAGCGGGTCCCGGCCGGCCCGGGCTCACACGTTGAAGCCGAGGGCCTGAAGCATCTCGCGGCCGTCGGCGGTGATGCGCTCGGGCCCCCACGGGGGCAGCCACACCCAGTTGATGCGCATGGAGGCCACCAGCCCCTCCAGTGCGCGGGCGGTCTGCTCCTCGATGATGTCTGTCAACGGGCAGGCGGCCGAGGTCAGCGTCATGTCGATGACCGCCGACGCGCCGTCGAGCGTCACGCCGTACAGCAGGCCCAAGTCGACGACGTTGATCCCCAGCTCGGGGTCGATCACGTCCTTGAGGGCCTCTTCGATGTCCTCGATCGTCGGCGAGCCGTCGGCCTCCCGTCCGTCGGCCGGGTAGACGGGGGCCTCCTCGAGTTCGTCAGACATTGACTCCTCCTTCAGATGCCGCAGGCGAGAGTGCGGCAACGGCTTTGTCCGTCGCGTCCCGCATGGCCATCCAGCCGAGCAGGGCGCATTTGATCCGCATGGGGAATTTGGCGACGCCCGCGAACGCGGTCGCATCCCCCAGCGCGTCTTCGATCTCCTCGTCGAGGGCGTGCCCGCGCGAATCCATCAGGGCGCGGAACACGTCGTAGAGGTCCGCGGCCTCTCGGACGGAGCGCCCCTCGAGCATGTCGATCATGATGCCGATGCTCGCGCGCGAGATCGAACACCCCTCGCCGGTCCAGCCGATCCTCTCGATCCTCTTCCCGTCCGACGACAATTCGACCTGGAGGTTCACCTCGTCTCCGCACGTCGTGTTGACCTGGAAGGATTCGCCCTGGAAGCGTTCGAGCCTCCCCTCCCCGTTGCGCGCCTTCGCCGCGTCGAGGATGATCTCCTGATACATCGCGTCCAGATCGTCCATCAGCCCTCCACTCCGAAATAGGGACGCACATCCGTCAGGGCGTTGAGGAAGGCGTCGACGTCGTCTGCGGTATTGTACGGCCCGAGGGACGCCCTCGTGGACGAGCGCACGCCGAAGTGACGGTGGATGGGCTGGGCGCAGTGGTGTCCCGTGCGCACGGCGACCCCGGCCATGTCCAGAACCTGGCCCACGTCGTGGGGGTGCACGCCCTCCACGGCGAAGGCGACGGTTCCCGTGCGATCGACCGCCTCGTCCGGACCCAGGACGCGCACGCCCGGGATGTCGGCGATCCCGGCAAGCAGGCGTTCGGCCAGGCGGTGCTCGTGCTCGGCCACGCGCTCCATGCCGACGTCCGTCAGGTAGTCTGCCGCCGCGCCCATGCCGACCGCCTCGGCGACCGGCTGGGTGCCCGCTTCGAAGCGCTCCGGCGGAGGCATGTACGTGGTCCCCTCCATGGTCACGACTTCCACCATCGACCCCCCGAACTGGTAAGGCGGCATCGCCTCGAGCAGCTCGCGCCGCCCGTACAGGGCGCCGATCCCCGTCGGCCCGAGCATCTTGTGCCCGCTGAACGCGGCGAAGTCGACGCCGAGGCCGTGGAAGTCCACGGGCATGTGGGGAACGCTCTGGCAGGCGTCGAGCACGGTCAGAGCGCCGACGGACGCCGCGGCGCCGACGATCCGGTCGACGGGCGCGATCGCGCCCGTCACATTGGACACGTGGGCGAAGGCGACGAGCTTAGTCGTCTCGTCGACGGCCGACAAGGTCGCCGGATCGAGGCGGCCCCTCTCATCGCAGTCGATCCACCGCAGGCTCGCCCCGGTACGGGCGCACAGCTCCTGCCACGGCACGAGGTTGGCATGGTGCTCGGCCCGCGTCGTGACGATCGAATCTCCCGGGCCGACCCGGAGACGCTCGGTGAGCGGCGTGCTCGCGACGCTCTCCCCCCGGCCGGCCGAGGCGTTCGACATGACGTAGGCGAGGAGGTTGAGCGCCTGGGTGCTGCCGGAAGTCCACACGACCTCTCCGGGGTCGGCCCCGACGAAGGCCGCGACCCGGCCGCGGGCCTCCTCGAAGGCGAGGCTGGCCTCCTCGGCGAGCTGATGCGCTCCCCGCTTGACCGACCCGTTGCGCACGGTCAGCATGCCCTCGACCGCGTCGATCACGCTCGACGGCTTCTGGGACGTGGCGGCCGAATCGAGGTAGACGAGCGGCCGTCCGCCGCGAACCGTCCGCCTCAGCGCCGGGAAATCGCCGCGAGGCGCGGGTGAGCTCGCGTCAGGCCCCGATGAACGCATCGTATCCGTTCGCTTCCAGCTCGTCGGCGAGTTCGGGGCCGCCCGTCTTGACGATCCTGCCCGCGGCGAAGACGTGGACGAAATCCGGCTTGATGTAGCGCAGGATGCGGGAGTAGTGGGTGATGAGGAGGATCGAGTTGCCGGTGCGCTCGTGCACCCTGACGACGCCTTCCGAGACGACGCGCAGGGCGTCGACGTCCAGGCCCGAGTCGGTCTCGTCGAGGATGGCGACTTTGGGTTCCAGGAGCTCCATCTGGAGGACCTCGGTGCGCTTCTTCTCGCCTCCCGAGAATCCGACGTTCAAGTCGCGCTTGACGAAGTCGGGCGAGACCTTCAGGGCGATGCTCGCCTCGCGCAGCCGCTTCGTCCAGTCCCGCAGCTTGGGGGCCTGGCCGTCGATGGCCGTCTTGGCGGTGCGCAGGAAGTTCGTCACCGACACCCCCGGGACCTCCACCGGATACTGCATCGCCAGGAAGAGCCCGGCTCGGGCCCGCTCGTCCGGCGTCATGTCGGTGATCTCCTCGCCGTTCAGGAACACCCGGCCCTCGGTCACGGTGTACTTGGGGTGGCCGGCCAGAGCGTAGGCCGTGGTCGACTTCCCCGACCCGTTCGGCCCCATGACGGCGTGGATCTCTCCGTCGCCGATCGACAGGTCGACCCCGTGGAGGATCGGCTTGGGCCCCTCGGCCGTCTCGACGGAGGCGTGAAGATCGCGGATTTCAAGGCTTGGCACTTTTGTCCTCTCTCCTACTGCATGGTTGCGTCAACGTCCACGAGGACGTCGTCGCCTGTTATTTCTATCGCGTACACGGGCACCGGCTCCGTGGCCGGAAGAGTGAGCGCGTCTCCGCTGGCGAGGTCGAACGTCGCCCCGTGCTTCCAACACTCGATCACGCCGTCCTCGACGTCGCCTTCGGACAGCGAATAGTCCTCGTGCGAACACGTGTCGCCCAGGGCGTGCCACGTTCCGTCCGAGTCGCGGACGATCGCCACCGGCCGCGGTGCGCCCGAGGTGTCGTCGAGTTCGACCTGGAGCGCCCCGGCCGGCTCGACGTCGCCCACCGAGCACGCGCGCGCGAAGGTCATCCGAATTCCCTCTGAGAGGCCTCGGCCAGATCGAGCTCCCTCTCGATCGCCGCCATCAGCTTGTCCTGGACCGAGGCGACGCCTATGGACTCGATGAGCTCGGCGAAGAAACCGCGGACGACGAGCCTGCGGGCGACGTCCTCGGGGATGCCGCGGGCGCGCAGATAGAACAGCTGCTCCTCGTCGAAGCGCCCCGTGGCCGAGGCGTGGCCCGCTCCGGCGATCTCGCCCGTCTCGATCTCCAGATTCGGGACCGAGTCCGCGTACGCGCCCTTGGTCAGGACGAGGTTGCGATTGAGCTCGTAGGTGTCGGTCTGCGTGGCATCCTGCCGGATGAGGACGTCGCCGATCCACACCGCATGCGCGTCCCGGCCCTGGAGGGCGCCCTTGTAGGTCGCCCGCGACCTGCAGTTCGCCGGGTCGTGGTCGATGAAGAGCCGGTGTTCGTGGTGCTCGTCGGATTCGGTGATGTAGGCTCCCAGGAGCTCGAGGTCGCCTCCCTCGCCGCTGAACTCCGCGCTGGTCGTCACACGGACGACGTCCCCTCCGACCGTGACGACGATGTGGCGGAGCTTGGCGTCGCGCCCTACGCGGATCCTCTGGTTCGACAGGTGGCGCGCCGTGCGTTCGGCCTCCTGGACCGAGACGACCGTCACTTCGGCGCGGTCTCCCACGTCGATCTCGACCGTTTCGGTCAGATCGCCGACTCCGCCGTGCTCGAGGACGACGGTTCCCCGTGAGTCCTCCTCGGCGAGGACGACGATGTGCGCCACGTGCATGCCCTCGGGGACGTCGACGGCGAGCATCGCGTCGTCGGCACGCCCTCGCAGGGTGACGACGTGCGCCCGCTCGGTCGCCTCCCACGCGAGGGCGCCCGTCAGATCCTCGGGCCGTCCGACCGTCCCGACGCGGCCGTCGCCGCGATCGACCTCCTCGCAGCTTCCCGACTCCGCCCGCACCTCGATCCGGTCGGCGGTCAGCCCTCGGGCGAGGAAGGGGGCGATCCGCTTGACGGGGGTGAACCGCCACTCCTCCTCGTGGCCGGAGGGAACCGCGAAGTCCGCGGAGCGGAACGACGTCGGCCTGTCGGCGCGGGACGCCCCCGCGCCCGAGGAGATTCCCTCGCCTTCCAGCACGGCCTTAGAATGATCGGTCGTCATGTCCGCGGTCATCAGCCGACGCTCCCTTCCATCTGGAGCTCGATGAGCCGGTTGAGCTCGAGGGCGTATTCCATGGGAAGCTCGCGGGCGATGGGCTCGACGAAGCCGCGCACGACCATCGCCATGGCCTCCTCCTCCGACAGGCCGCGCTGCTGAAGGTAGAAGAGCTGGTCCTCCGACACCTTCGAGACGGTGGCCTCGTGCCCCATCTCCACGTCGTCGGTGCGCACGTCCACGTACGGGTAGGTGTCGGTGCGCGAGACGTCGTCGACGAGAAGCGCGTCGCACACGACCGAGGACTTCGAGCCGTGCGCGTCCTTGCCGATCTGGACGAGGCCGCGGTAGGAGGAGCGGCCTCCCCCGCGGGAGATCGACTTCGAGACGATCGAGGACGTCGTGTTCGCCGCCGCGTGGATCATCTTCGCGCCGGTGTCCTGGTGCTGCCCCGGGCCGGCGAAGGCGGCCGACAGCGCCTCCCCGTGAGAGTGCTCGCCCAGCAGGATGCACGAGGGGTACTTCATGTTCACCCGGGAGCCGATGTTGCCGTCGACCCATTCCATCGTCGCGCCCTCGGCCACCGTGGCCCGCTGCGTCACGAGGTTGAGGACGTTGTTCGACCAGTTCTGGATCGTCGTGTAGCGCACGTGGGCGTCCCTCTTGACGATGATCTCGACGATGGCCGCGTGCAGGGAGTCCGACTGGTAGATCGGCGCCGTGCAGCCCTCGACGTAGTGGACGTAGGAGCCCTCGTCGGCGATGATGAGGGTGCGCTCGAACTGCCCCATCGACTCCGTGTTGATGCGGAAATAGGCCTGGAGCGGGATGTCCACGCGCACGCCCTTGGGTACGTAGATGAAGGATCCGCCCGACCACACAGCGGTGTTGAGGGAGGCGAACTTGTTGTCCCCCGCGGGCACCACCGTGCCGAAGTGCTCGCGGACGAGCTCGGGATGCCGCTTGAGGGCGGAATCGGTGTCGAGGAAGACGACGCCCTGCTGCTCGAGGTCGTCGCGGATCTGGTTGTAGACGACCTCCGACTCGTACTGGGCGGCCACTCCCGCGACCAGCCGGGCCTTCTCGGCCTCGGGGATCCCCAGGCGGTCGTACGT
This sequence comes from Actinobaculum sp. oral taxon 183 str. F0552, assembly GCF_000466165.1. Lineage (GTDB taxonomy): Bacteria > Actinomycetota > Actinomycetes > Actinomycetales > Actinomycetaceae > Peptidiphaga. The sequence continues at coordinate 5,401 of NZ_KE951415.1, read as the reverse complement.
GTTCTTGATGTCTTCAGGCAGGTCCTCCCAGGAAGACGCCGGTTTGTCCGTGGTGCGGACGAAGTACTTGTACTCATCGAAGTCGATGAACGAGAGGTCGGGCCCCCACGTGGGCATCGGCCGCCGCTCGAAGAGACGCAGCGCCTTGAGCCGCCTCTTGAGCATCCACTCGGGCTCCCCCTTCGCAGCCGATATGTGCCGGACCACGTCTTCGTCCAGGCCGCGCCGCGCCCTCCGCCCGGCCTCGTCCGAATCATGCCATCCGTAGTTGTACTTCTGACCGAGGGCTTCGATCGTCTCCTTCTGCTCGGAGATCGCCTCGGCAACCGCGGCTTCATGCCGGGTTTGTGTCATGAGCATCCTTCCTTGTGATCGTCTCGCGGATCCGCGAGACGAGGGGAATCGTCAGCGTGCAGACGTGCTCTCCACCCGCGAGGGTGGCGAGCCTCTGCACGTGCACGTTCAACAATCGATGAAAGGCCTGGGTCTCGGCCTCGCACATCACCGGATACGAGGACGCGACGTCGTGTATCGGACAGTGGCCCTGGCACAGTTGGAGAGTGAGCCCCCCGGGGCCTTGACGCACGGATGCAGCATACCCGTCGCGGGTCAGGGCGCTGGCCAGCGCCTCGGCCCGCGCCCTGGGGTCCTCGCCCGCCTCGTTGACCACGTCGGCGTAGCGGGCCTCGAGTTGGTCGATGCGCTGCGTGGCGAAAGCCTGGACTCCTTCCTCCCCCATCGCCTCCTGGAGGAAGCCCAATGCCTGATTCGCCACATCCGCGTAGGCGTCCCCGAAGGAGGCCTGCCCGAGGGTGGTGGCGACGTACCTGCGCGACGGCCGCCCTCGGCGCGCCGGCCTGGACGCCGCACCCGTGTATTCGGCGATCTGCCCGTCGGCTTCCAGCTGCGTGAGGTGCCTCCTGACCGCGGCGGGCGTCAGGACGAGGATCGACGCGAGCTCGGCCGAGGTGATCGGACCGCGTTCGATGATGAGGCGAAGGATGTTGTCGTGGGTTCCCACGTCCGAATCGGGCATGCCCATGCCGCCTCCTCTCGTGACCGGTACATTATGTAACACGGTGCTTGCATAAATCCAGTTTAGAGCGGAGGGCGCGGCGGCGCATGCGCCGCCGGCGAAAAGCCTATGCGACGCTGCCCACTCCCAGGCGTCGGGCGGCCGCGAGGACGCCGACGACGAGCGTCGGGCTGCCTAGGTCCCCCCGGTCGACGGCCGCGAGCACGTCGGCCAGGGGGAACCACTGGGAGACGATCTCGGCCTCCTCGTCCTCGCGGACGAAATCCGGCGCTGCCTCGCTCAGCTCAGTGGCCATGTAGACGTAAAGCCGTTCGGTCGAGCATCCGGGCGACGTGAGGAAGGTCGCGAGGCGCTCGTAGGCCCCGGCCTGGAGCTCGGCCTCTTCGGCGAGTTCGCGGGCCGCGGCGGCGAGCGGGTCTTCGCCGTCCACGTCGAGCAGGCCGGCCGGCACCTCCCACAGCATGCTTCTGACCGGGTGCCTGTACTGCCGGATGAGCAGCACTTCGGGCGCCCCGTCCGCCGCCCGCCGGACGGGGACGACGGCGACGGCGTCGTCGTGGACGATGTACTCGCGCGACATGCGCGCGCCCGTCGAGGCGAGCACGAGGTCGTCGTCGACCACGTCGATGATCCGGCCCCGGTATTCGACCGCCGAATCGCGGACCGTCGCATGGTCGGGGACGAGGGAGTCCCGCAATTCTCGATTCACCGCTGCCCCCTCCTCTCCAGTGCGGCGCCGATGAGGCCCGCGAACAGCGGGTGGGCCTTCGTCGGCCGGCTCGTGAACTCGGGGTGCGCCTGCGTGGCGACGTAGTAGGGGTGGAGTGAGCGGTCGAGCTCGACGAACTCGACGAGCGACCCGTCGGGCGAGGTGCCCGAGACGCGCAGTCCGGCGGATTCGAGCCGGTCACAGTAGGCTGAGTTCACCTCGTAGCGGTGCCGGTGGCGCTCGCTGGCCCGGGCGGCCCCGTACGCCTGCGCGACGAGGGACCCTTCGGCGAGGGACGCCGGGTAGGCTCCCAGCCTCATCGTCCCGCCGAGGTCCCCTTCGCCGCCGACGTATGCGCGCTGTTCGGCCATGGTGGCGATGACGGGGTCGGCGGCGTCGGGGTCGAATTCGGTCGATGACGCCTCGGGAAGGCCCAGGAGGTGGCGGGCGGCCTCGATGACCATGCACTGCAGCCCGAGGCATATGCCCAGCGTGGGGATGAGGTTCTCCCGTGCGTGGCGCAGAGCGCCTATCTTCCCGTCGAGTCCGCGCACGCCGAACCCACCCGGGACGAGGACGGCGTCGACTCCCTCGAGCTGCTCGCGCGCGCCCTCAGGGCTCTCGCACGCGTCGGAGGCCACCCACTTGACGTTCACGTGCGCGCGATGGTGGAACCCTCCGGCGCTCAGGGCCTCCGCCACGGACAGGTAGGCGTCGTGCAGGTCGACGTACTTGCCCACGAGCGCCACGGTCACCTCGTGCCGGGGGTGCCTGACCCGGTCCAGGAGCCAGTTCCACACGGTCCAGTCGACGTCGCGGAAGCTCATCCCCAGGCGGCGCACGGCGTAGGCGTCGAGCCCCTCGGCGTGAAGCGTCACGGGGATCTCGTAGATGGAGTCGGCGTCTTTGCACTGGATGACGGCCTCGCGGTCGACGTCGCACATGAGCGCGACCTTCTGCTTGACGCCTTCGGGCAGGTCGCGGTCGCATCGCAGGACGATGGCGTCGGGCTGGATGCCGATCGATCGGAGCTGCGCCACCGAATGCTGTGTCGGCTTGGTCTTCAACTCGCCCCCTGCGGCCAGGTAGGGAACGAGGGAGACGTGGATGAAGAAGCAGTTGTCGCGGCCGATGAGCTGGCGGACTTGGCGCGCGGCCTCCAGGAAGGGCTGGGACTCGATGTCGCCGACGGTGCCGCCGATCTCGGTGATGATCACGTCGGGGACCTCGCCGCTGTCGTCGGGGTCGGCCTGGGCGCGCATGCGCCGCCCGATCTCGTCGGTGATGTGGGGGATCACCTGGACGCACTCCCCCAGGTAGTCGCCGGCGCGTTCCTTCGTCAGCACCGACTGGTAGACCTGGCCGGTCGTCGAGTTGGCCTTGCCGGAGAGTTCGACGTCCAGGAAGCGCTCGTAGTGGCCGATGTCCAGGTCGGTCTCCGCGCCGTCCCTGGTGACGAACACCTCGCCGTGCTGGAAGGGGTTCATCGTGCCGGGATCGACGTTGATGTAGGGATCGAGTTTCTGCATCACCACGCGAAGCCCCCGTGCGCGGAGCAGGTGCCCCAGGCTCGAAGCCGTCAACCCCTTGCCGAGGGAGGAGGCGACGCCGCCGGTGACGAATATCTGGCGTGTGATCGAGTCGCGGTTCCCAGGAAGCCGAGTCTGCATGTGTCCCATGGGTTTTCATCCTATCATCGGCGGCGGGCCTCCCCTCATGCGCAATGCGGAGCGGTCGGCGGCCAGGATGGCGGCCGCTCCCCCGGCCAGGACGATCCCGCCGGCGAGGACGAGCGCGACGAGCGCACCGGCCAGTCCCTCGCCCAGCAGACCGAGGACGCCCCTCGCGGCCAGCCAGGCCAAAGCGCCGCAGGCGAGCGTGGTCCCGCCGACGAAGGCGATGGAGCGCAGGACGCCCTCCGTCGCCCGGCCGCCCACCGCACGGCGTATGGCCAGCAGCTGGCCGGCGGCGCCGACCGTCATCCCGACCGAGACCGAGACTCCGACGGCGATGAGGGTCTCCCGCCGGCCTTCGACCCCCGACGCCGCGAAGACCCCCAGGCAGGCGCTCGCCGACAGCCACGCCAGCGTGTTGACCGCGACGACGGCGCGCGAGGCCTCCACCGCGTAGAGCACCCGAGACCCGTGGTAGATGAGGGCGTACCCCGCCAGTCCGGGGGCCATCGCCACCATGGCGGTGTCCATGCCGACGGCCGGCCGCAGGACGTCGAAGACGATCCGCGCCGGCACGGCCAAGACGGCGAGGAGCGCGATGCAGATCATCCCGATGTCCAGCACGAGACGCGTGGACCGCGCGGTCAGCTCGGTCAGCCCGGGCCGTCCGGGCAGCGCCGCCGCCTCGGACAGGCGTGGGAAGACGGCGGTGGCGATGGGCACCGCGAGGACCGCATAGGGGACCATGTAGACGGCGTTGGCGAAGGTGTAGACGGGAAACGCCCCCGTCCCCCCGCGCGCGTTGGCGACGACCATGACCACCACGATCTGCACCTGTTGGGCCGCCAGCCCACCCAGGCCGGCGCCGACCAGGCCGAGGGCGCGCCTGGCCACTCCCGGCGGGAAGGCGAATCTGGGGCGGAGTCTGACCAGTTTGAGGACGGGTATCAGCTGCGGGAGGGCGAAGGCCACGACTCCGAAGGTGGTGCCCCAGCCGAGCCAGAGGACGGACGCCGGGCTGAGACCGGCCGGATCGTTCTGACGCCCCGAGGCCAGGTGCCCGAAGACGGCGAAGCCGCCGATGACGGTGACCGAGGAGAGCATCGGCGCGACGGCCGGCAGGAGGAAGCGCTTGTGGGCCTGCAGGACGCCGGTCAGGACGACGGAGAGCCCGTAGAGGGGGACTTGCAGGGCGAACATGCGCAGGAGCGTCTCGGCCAGGGCCAGTTCGGCCGGGTCGGTGTCCGACCCCAGCAGGGCGCGGGTCACGGGCCCCGCCGTCACCATCACGATCCCGGCCAGAGGCAGGCCCACGGCGAGTATCCATGTGACGAGGGCCGAGGCCGTACGGTCGACGTCCTCGCGCATTCCCTTGGCGAGGAAGCCGGAGACGAGCGGTATGACCGCCCCGGCCAAGGCTCCTCCCGCGGCGACCTCGAACAGGACGTTGGGCACTGTGTTGGCCGTCGAATAGGCCTCGCCCGCGAGGGTGTCGCCGAGCGCGCCGTTCTGCGCCCACGTGCGCACGAACCCGACGAGCCGGGCCAGCAGGGTGAGGATCGCTATGGTTCCGGCGGCCCCAGCCACCGAGCCACCGAGCCTTCTCATGCGCGTCGGCTCTTCACGCCCGGCCGAGTCGGTCGATCCGGGCGAGCACGGGGTTGCCCTCTATCACCTTGGAGAACGAGACCCTCTCGCTGGCCAGCGTCAGGGCGACGATCCCCGCCAGCGCGGCCCAGCGTGCGGACTCGCAGCGCACGGACGCCGCGGCGAGCCCCGTGGCCGCCCCGAGGGCGTTCGCGCCGAGGTCTCCCAGCATGGTCGCCCCCGACAGGTCGCCGGGAAGGCAGGGAGCCGAGGCGCCCAGGACGCCCGCCGCCAGGCAGCCTCACCTTCCGAGCAGGCGAGTTGATCGCGCTCATCGGGCACAACGGAGCGGGCAAGACCACGCTGCTCAATCAGATCATCGGCACGACGAAGCCT
>NZ_KE951414.1 GCF_000466165.1 Actinobaculum sp. oral taxon 183 str. F0552 | reverse complement strand
GCGGCCGCGCCTCGGGATGCGCGGGCGCGGGGCCGGGCCCCGGCCGCCACGGCCGCGGGCAGCGTGACCAGCGCCAGGGCGAGGAGGACGATCGCCATGACGGTGAAGGTCGCCATCAGGGGCGTGGCGACGGCCCGCCAGACGGGCACGCCCGCATTGAGCGTCGTGCCGAAGTCGCCGGTCAGCACCCCGCCCAGCCAGGAGAGGTACCGGCGCGGAAGGGGGACGTCCAGCCCCATCCTCTCGCGCATCCGCGCCACGGCCTCCGGACCGCCGCTCCCGGCCGCCAGGGAGGCGGCGTCGCCGGGCAGCGCCTGGACGAGGAGGAAGAGCACCGCGCTCCCCAAGAGGCAGAGGAGGAGGCCGCGGGCCGCCCGCCACATCAGCCAGGCGGGCAGCCCGGCGCCGGTCCCGGCCAGCCCCGTCCGGGGCTCGGCCGGGCTCACCCGGGACCCGGTCAGGCTCACGAGGCCGAGAACGTCGCTTCGGCGATCCAAGGCATCGACTGGTCGACGACGAGGCCCTTGAGCCCCTTGCGGTAGGCCGACAGCTGCTTCTGGAAGCCCCAGACGAGGTCGCCGCCCGACTCGTGGATCTCCTGGGAGATCTCGGCGACGAGCTTGTCGCGGGACTTCTCGTCGAGGGTCTGGGTGGCCTTGGTGAACTTCTCGGTCATCGCCTGCGAGGAGTACCCGCTGACGTTGTAGGGAGACCGGGCGTCGGCCTGCATCCTGAACTCGCCCATGGCGGGGCGGTTGATCCAGTACATCGTGAAGGCCGGGGAGGCGTAGAGCTTGTCCATCTGCGAGAAGTAGGACTGGGCGTCGGCCTTCTCGATCTTGACGTCCACCCCGACCTTCTTGAACTCCTGCGCCATGAGCTCGGCGGAGGCGACCAGGCCGGGGGTGATGTCCGCCGCCATGATGGTGAAGGACGTCACGCCCTTGGACGCGAAGATCTTGCGGGCCTTCTCCTTATCGGCCTTGACCTGCTCGATGTCCTTGGGATAGGAGGGGTAGCCCTTGCCGAGCATGTCGTTGCCGAGCTCGCCGGACTCTCCCAGGACGGTCTTGACCATCTTCGCCCGGTCGAGCGTGAGCTTCGCCGCCCGCCGGACTTCGGGGTCGTTGAACGGGGCGACGCGCGTGTTGAGCACGAGGTCCATCGCCGAGGCCGACTGCAGGGTCGGCTTGGGGGTGACCAGGTCGGAGGCGCTCTTGAGCGTGGCGAGGGAGGCCGAGTCCAGGCCGTAGGCGTAGTCGATCTCGCCGGCCTTGAGGGCCTTCGCCCGCGCGGAGGCGCTCGCGATCATCTTGACCTCGACGCGCTTGATCTTCGGCTCGCCGGCCCAGTACTTGGGGTTGCTCTTCAGCTGGTAGCCGGTCGAGGAGTCCCCCTTCTGCAGGGCGTAGGGGCCGGCCCCCACGCCGGTGAACTGTCCCTTGGGCGCGATCGGGGACATCATGGCCAAGGTCGATTCGAGGAAATCAGAGGACGGGGCGGTGAGCTTGAGCACCGCCGTGGAGCCCTCCGCCTTCGACGCGGCGAAGTCGATCCCCCCGTACAGCGTTTTGTACTCGGGCGCCTGGGCTAGGTGCTGGAACGAGGCGAGGACGTCCTGGCCCGTCACCGGGGTCCCGTCGGAATACGTCAGGCCCTTGCGCAGCTTGACCGTCCATTCGTCGACCGTGGCGTTGGGCGTGATGGATTCGGCCAGCCGCATCTTCGTCCCCTTGTCCGTCGTCGCGGCGAGCGAGCCGTAGATGTAGGAGATGGTCATCATGATGCCCGGCGACGTCGCCGTGTTGGGGTCCAGGGAGTCGGTCGGGGTGAGCGCCGTGCCGATGCGCAGCTGCTGCGAGGAGCCCTTGGACGAGCCGCCGCCCGAATCCCCTCCCGAGCATCCCGAGACGACGAGGGCGACGCCCGCGGCCAGGGCCGCCAGGCGGGCCCGCCTTCTTCTCTTCACGATATGTCCCTTTCCATCGCAGATGTGCCGCCGGCCCGCGGTGCGTGCCGTGCGGCCGGTCCGGACCGGCCGCACCCGCGCGCCGAGGTCAGTCCGCTCGGCGTGCCGAGCGCACTGAACTGCGTTCACGTGCGCGTGCCCCGACCTCGTCGATGAAGCAGAAGCATTGGCCGCGTGACGGTCCGCGGGAAACGGATCGCTCAGTCAGGTTAGCCGTTCCTACCCAGAAAGGGTAGGGTGGCGGCCTCGCGGTGTCAACGCTTCGGGGCGATCCCCGGCCCGGCAACTGGGCCGGGGCTGCGCTCAGTCGCGGTTCCACGTCGACGGCGTTCCGAGGCTGCGCAGGCCGCCGACGCTCACCGCGGCCAGCGCCGCGAGGGTGGCCGCCAGGCCCAGCCCGTAGGACGGCCCGACCTGGCCCGCCTGGACGAGGGCCCCACGGTCAGGGGGACGAGCGCCGAGAGCCCCGTCTCCAGAACGCTCATGAGGGAGGCGACCCTCCCCTGGAGGTTCGACGGAGTGACCGAGTAGATGTATCCCTGCGCCACGGTTCCGACCAGCGGCACGGCGATCCGCATGCGGACAACCAGACGAACAGGGCCGCGTAAGTGTGCGAGAAGACGGTCGCCGAGGCCAGCCCCGCCATGACGGACATCGCGGAGACGAGCAGCGTGCCGGAACCCACCTTGGGCGCGTACCGCTTCGACAACGCCGAGCCCGCGAGCAGCACGACGGCCAGCAGCAGCCCGAAGAGGCCCCACAGGACGGCGCCGGAGAGCCCCTGGCGATCATGGCCGGCGTCGGTCGACCCTGTCGACGAGAACCCCTCCGAAGAGCGCGAAGCGCAGGAACGCGATCATCCCAGCCGTCTGGACGACGCCGGTGCTGGCCGTGGAAGCCGTCAGGGAGAAGACGACGAACGGGAGCGCCACCTCCTGGCACGATCGTGCGAGCATGTCCGCGGTCGAGGCTCCCAGCCACAGTCCGTAATCGCGTCGCGAGTACGCCACGGTCGCCTCCGGGTTTCCTTCGATTCCGTCAGGCCGGCAGCGCGGCATTCGCCGTCCGAGCGCTTCCATAGGCGCTCGAACTCGAACAGTCCGCGTCCAGCCGCACTGACCCTCACCAGAGCCAGCCTAGACGGCAGCGGGGCCCGCGGGCCGGCAGGCTCACCCTTCGGGACGGCGAGCATCTCCCGGCGCGCGGCTTCTCAACGTCTCTCCCCGCGGCGGGCGCGGCCCGCCACCAGCAGCCTCGTCGCCCGCTCGCAGGCGTCGGCGAGGGCGGTCGGGCCCGAGGCCAGGGCCTCCTCCAGGGTCGTCACCCCGGCGACGATCGGCACGAGCCCGGCGAAGCCGTGGTCGTAGAGCGCCTCGGCCCCTTCGCCGAGCCTGCCGGCGAAGGCCACGATCGGCACCCCGGCGGAGCGGGCCGCGCGGGCCACGCCCGAGAGGGCCTTGCCCATGAGGGTCTGGCGGTCCACCGCGCCCTCGCCCGTGAACACGAAGTCGGCGTCCCTCACAGCGTCCGCGAGCCCCACCGCCTCGGCGACGAGGTCCGCGCCGGATCGCAACTCCCCGCCGAGGAAGGCGCAGAACGCGTAGCCGAGGCCGCCTCCCGCGCCCGCGCCCGCGGCCAGGGCGAGCCCGGCGTCGTGCCCGCACACGGCGGCCAGGCGGGCCAGCGCCGCGTCGAGGAATCCGATGTCCTCGGGAGTGGCCCCCTTCTGCGGCCCGTAGACGGCCGAGGCGCCGCGGGCGCCCAGGAGCGGGTTGTCGACGTCGCACGCGACCCTGACTGCGACGCCGTTCAGCCGCGGGTCCAAGGCGGCGGTGTCCACCGCCGCCAGGCGGGCGAGCGAGGAGGGGCTCCCGTCGAGTTCGCGCCCGTCGGCGTCCAGGAGGCGCGCCCCGAGTGCGCGGAGCATCCCGGCGCCGCCGTCGTTCGTGGCGCTGCCGCCCACGCCGACGAGGAGGTCGCGCGCCCCGCCGTCCAAGGCCGCGAGGATCATCTGCCCGACGCCGAAGCTCGTCGCCTCGCGGATGCGGCGGCGCTCCGGCGGGATCATCCCCAATCCGACCGCCTGGGCGCACTCCATGACCGCCGTGCCGCCGGCCATGGCGAAGCGCGCCGTCGCCCGGCCGCCGTAGGCGTCGAGCACCGGGACCTCGACCGGGGCCAGGCCGAGCGCGTCGGCCAGGGATTCGGCGAAGCCCTCGCCGCCGTCGGCCATGGGGATTTCGGGGCATTCGGCGTCGGGGAGGACTCGCCGGATTCCCCGCGCGAGGGCGCGGGCCGCTTGGGCGGCGCTCATCGACTCCTTGAAGCTGTCGGGGGCGCAGACGATCTTCACGTCCGCCATCGTATCCGCGCCGGCCCCGGACGGCGCGCAGAACCGCGGGGCGCAGCAGGCCCCCGGCGGCGAGCGCGAACGCCACCGGAACAACGACGCTGCCGGAAATGGGAGCGGAACCGCGCATGCGAAACCTCGGGGAGCCCGCACGCGAGCCGATCGGCCGCCGGGCCATCCGTCGCGGGCCTCGACCAGGGAAGTCCTCCCGGACAGTCCGGAGTCCTCCAACCGTCCGGTGGGGCCACCCTCCCGGGCGATCCTCGGCCGCTTCCGCCGGGGCGAGCCGGTCGATCGGGGTGCGCTCAGTTAACCGATCGGGGTGCCTCCGGCCAAGGGGCGCACGTACAATGGAGGGGCGACCACGACCATGCAACGGGGCTGGGCGATGCTCCACGGGCTCACGCATCCGGCGGGTTCGAAGCGCCGAGCGGAACCGGGGCCACGGCCACGCGGCGTCCCCGCGCCCCGGCCGGGTCAGCGGAAAGCCACACCAGAAAGCGAGGAGCGATGAAACCCGAAGACCTTGCCCGACTAGCGGATGACTCCCGCTTCGAAGCGACTCCCGAAATCGTCTCCCGAGCACGGGGCGCCATGCTCGCCTCGGCCTGCGGAGACGTCCTCGGGGTTCCCTACGAATTCGCCGCGCCCACGGACTCGCCGGAGATGATCGGCGGCGGACTCGGCCCCTACGAACCCGGCGAATGGTCCGACGACACCCAAATGGCGATATGCATCGCCAAAGTGGCGGCCAAAGGCGTATCGCTGACCAGCGAGCCCGCCCTCGACCTAGTCGGCGAGCGCTTCCTCGACTGGCTGGCAGGCGGCGCGTCGGACGTGGGAACGCAGACGCGGGCGGTGCTCGCCCACGCCGCGGAAGCCGGCCGCGGCGACGTCTCGGACCGCCTGCACGAGGCGGCCGACGAATTCTCGGCCCGGACCGACAGAGCCGCGGGAAACGGCGCGCTCATGCGGACCACGCCGGTCGGGCTGGCGTTCCCCGGTTCGCGGATGCGCACGGCCAAGGCAGCCAAGGCCATGGCCCGCCTCACGCACTACGACCCTCTGGTCGACCAGTCCTGCATCCTGTGGACGGAGGCGATCCGCCACGCCCTGACAACCGGGCGGGCCGACGTGCGGGCGGGGCTCGACCTGCTGGACGCGCAGGCCCGCGACTACTGGGCGAAAGCCGTCGACGACGCCGAGGCGGGCGCCTTCTCGGCCCACCAGAACGGCTTCACCGTCGTCGCCCTCCAATGCGCCTGGCACGCCGTGTTCTCGGTCCGCGACCTCGCGGGCGAGCGGGCGGTGCGCACGGGCCTGGTCAACGCCGTGTCTCTGGGAGGCGACACGGACACCGTCGCCGCCATCGCCGGCGGCCTGCTCGGAGCGGCCCACGGCGAGAAGGCGATCCCCGCCGAGTGGAGGCGGGCGGTCCACGGCTGGCCCGGCATGACGGGCGGGCAGCTGGCGGACCTCGCCCAGGCCGTCGTCGTCAAGGCGTCCGCACACGGCTAGAGGCTTCCCGCCACGGACCTTCCCGGAGCGGCGCCTCCCGGGCGGCTCCCGTCCCGGCGGGCGGGACCGACCCGGCCGGGCGGGACCGACCCGGCCGGGCGGCGCCGTCATCGGCTGCGTCCGCGCCCAAGCCCGCGTCCGCGCCGGCGCCTGCTGTGCCGAGCCCGGATCTCGACCGCCTCCGTGCGACGTCTCCGCAGCAGGCCCGCTTCGCGCATCCTTGTGTATTCCTCGAAGGAGGCGCGCACTTGCCGGTAGGTTCGCCCCAGCGAGTAGTCGTCGTTCAGGGGCAAGCGCCACTTGTACCAGCGAGCGGCGGTGCACACGATCCCTCCCACGAGCGTGGCGGCGATGAGTGCGAGGCTGGGATGCCCCGCATGCCACAGGGCCATGGCCGGGATCGTCGCCGCGAGGGCGCCCGTGGCGTAGAGGGTGTTGCCTCCGAAGATCGCCGGGGTCCGGCCGACGGCGATGTCGCGGATCATGCCCCCGCCCACCCCGGTGATGACGCCCAGGAGCATGGCAGGCCCGATCCCGAAGCCGAGCTCGACGGTCTTGATGGTTCCGGTGGCCGACCAGGCGCCCAGGACGAACGCATCGGCCAGAATGAAGAACCGGTGCCACCACTTTCCGCGCAGCGGCAGGAGGAAGGCGACGACGGCCCCCAGGACCGCGCCGCCCAGATAATAGGGGTTCGTCAGCGCGACGGGCGGACCGCTCTGCAGGAGGACGTCGCGGAGCATGCCCCCGCCGAGGGCAGCCATCAACGCCAAGGCCACAAACCCGACGAGGTCGAAGCGACGCTCACGGGCGACCATCCCGCCCAGAACGCCCGCAACGACGACTCCGCCCACGTCGACGCTCAGGAAGACCCACTGGAATACCTCGGAGAGATCCACCCTGAAAGTGTAGAGCCTGCGGGCACGGACTCCTCGGAGGAGGCCTCATCCGCCGGGAGGACGGCCCGCTTCTTCGACAGGGGCGCGGGAGGTCTCTGGGAAAACCACGCCGAGGCCGGCTTGCGACGCGGGCCCGGCCGCGGGCAAGCCCGGGAGAGCCCGCCGGCTATTCGACGGCCGGGCTATTCGACGGCCTCGGCGACGATCGTCTCGTCCTCCTCGGCCGCCTTGCCACGGCCGAACGGCACGGCGTCGGCCACCTTCGACTTCGCGGCCCCGAACGCCTGCCCGGCGGCGTCCTGCGCCTTGTCGACACCCGCCTGAACGGGCTTCGAATTCCACACTTTCGAGCTGACCTTGACGATCTGGTCGTACCGCTTGCGGCCCGCCTTCGCCCCGAGAACGTATCCGGCCGCGAACCCCACCGCGAGGGACTTGACACCCATGAATCACTCCTTGCTCTTCGCCTGCACACGACTGCCCCGCGTGCGCTTGTCTCGCCGACACGGCCACCGCGCCGTCAGCAGGTGGCACCCACCACATCTTACCCATACACTGGCTTCAGGAGGAATCATGAGCGGTTCGGCACACACCCCCGCCGTCTCCGTCTCGCACCCGATGATCAGCGACGAACGCCTCGAAAACGCCACGGGGCGCTCGCGCAGGCACTGGTACCGGGAGCTCGACGAAGTCGGCGCCCAGGAATGGGACCGTAAGAGGATCGCGCGCTGGCTGGGCGCCAAACGCGAGGTGGACGCCTGGTGGGCGCAGGCGCTCGCGATCGACTACGAGCGCGCCCGCGGACTGCGCGACGGCGGGCGGGGCCGGGACGGCGCGCACCGAGCGTCCGTCACGAAGACGGTCCGATGCCGTCCACAGGACGTCTGGCCGTGGATCGACGACGATGACGAGCGCCGCGACTGGCTGGATTGCGAGTTCGAGGTCCGCAGCCACACGCCGGGCACGTCGCTGCGCCTGGAGGCCGCCGACGGCTCGCGGGTGGCGGTCTCGCTGCGCGCCCTGCCGGACGCGGCCGACGGCACGCCGCGCACGCGCGTGGAAGTCGTGCACTCGGGGCTGCTGCGCGCCGACGACCTGGAGGAGACGAAGGCCTTCTGGCGCGCCGCCCTGACCGCGCTCGCCTCGCTCGTCTCCTGACCCGGCGCGGGGTCGACGCCCGCTACAAGGTCCCCGGCCGGGCGCCTCCGCCCGCACAGGCGAACCGACCTCGATCATGGCTGTTTTCTCTTCGTCTTTCCGGCGCCTCCGCCCGCGCGGGCGAACCGCCGCCACCCCCGAAGGCCGCTGTGGCCGGCTACCTCTTGTGGAGTCGGACGATGAGCCCGCGGTGGTCGGAGCCTCCGGCGTCGACTATCGCGGCCCGGTCCCCCCTGTACCCCGCCGGGCTCATGATCCGGTCGATGGGCGCGCCCAGCAGGGGGCTGACGTTGCTCGGCCACGTCCCCACCGCTCCGCTCCCCGCTTCGGCGGCCGCGTCCCGGCACGCGGTGCCGCCGAGGACGAGTTCGTGGTCGGCGGTGGAGTTGAAGTCCCCCGCCAGGATGGCTCCGGGCAGTTGCCTGCACACCCCGTAGGCCGCCGCGATGTGCCCCTTCCATTCGCTCATGCGCCGCCCGTCCAACGAGGCTCCCGTCGGGGCGACGGTGTGGACCGCGACGATCGAGGGGCCCTTCCCGCTCACTGGGCCGACCGCGACGGCGGGGAGGTCGGCGTCGGCGATCGCCCGGGGGAGCGTCCGCTCGGCGTACTCGCCCAGGCCCTTGGACACGAGGACGACGGTCGACCCCCAATCGGCCGCGTACCTGGAGTGCCCGTTGTCGAATCGGGCGAACGCCAGACCTCTGCTCTCGAGTTCGGCGGCGAGCTTCCTGCTGCTCCCCGTGGACGTCTCCACGAGGGTGACGACGTCCACGCCGTTCCTCTCGACGAGGTCGGCGAGGGCCTTGACGGGGACCCGTCCGCCTTCGGTGTTGTACTGCATGACGGTCACCGATCCGTCGCCCTTCGTCCGGGCGGTCACTCCCCTGTCGGGAGGGAGGGCCCCGTGGTTGGTGAAGCCCCTCGTGATCAGGATCCCGGCGTGGAGGGCGGAGCACACGGCCAGGACGGCCGCGAGCGCGAAGGCGATCCGCCCGCGCTGCAGAAGGACGCGGCGCACGATCCCGATGATCAGGAAGAACAGCGCGGCCGCCCCGAGCAGCATCGCCTCCCATCCGCGCAGCGCCACGAGCTCCGCGTAGGGAGCGGTGAGCGCGAGTCGGCGGAGGCCTCCCGGAAGGACGTCCGGCCGGACGGTCGCCGCAGCCGCCGTCGCCGCGACGGACGCCAGGATCGCCCACGTCAGCTTCATCGGGCTGATTCTCATGCGTGTTCCTCTCGAGTCAACGGCGAGCATAGCGTCGAAACCTGCGCGTCTCCCGGACGACGCGACGTCTTGCGGCGCATCTCCCATCCGGCGCGGCGGGACCGGCCGCCTCGGCTGCTGCGGCATGGCGGGCGGGCCGCGCGGAAGGAGGGCGAAGGAGGGCCTTGCGGCGGGGAACGGCGCGGGGTCGGGGATCGGTCACCTTCGCCGAAAGCGTTCTCGGGGCTTAACATGGTCGGGCACTCCGGCGTCGAAAGGGTCGAAAGGACTGAATCACCGCCCATGGAAGAGATACAGCTTGAGCCTCGCGACCTGAGCGGAGCGTCGAAACTGACGCTCGAGGGCCAGACCATCGTCGTGCATCACAAGAAGAATCCGACGGTCTTCCCGCTGGCCGCCGGCCAGCCGCCGCATGAAGGCCAGCCTCACACATCCGCCTTCTCCGTCACGCCGGCCACGACCGGTTCGGCGTGGAAGATGACCCGGGGGATGCGGCAGCGCTCCACGTCGCGGGTCGCCGCCCTGGCGCGCTATACGGTCGTCATCCGCGTGCCGGGCCGGGGGGCGCGGGTGTCCAACCGCACAGTCCAGAAGACGGGCTGGCTCCTGCTGGGGGACGACGAGAACCCCGTCGCCTGGCTTGGAAGCGCCTCGGCATCCTATGGGGACTCCCCTCTCTACGACAGCGAGAAGGCGAAGGAATTCGCCCAGCGGGCCGGCATCGGATACGTGGAGCTGGGGACGATGCCCTACGAGTTCTTCCAGCAGAAGGTCGAGGGGATCCCGCGGCTCGGCCCCGGAACGGGAGCCGTTACCGCCTACGTCGCCGACTCCAGGCAGTGGCTCCTGGCGGGCGTCGTGGTCGGCGGCATGATCGTGTGCCTGCCGCTGCTCCTCCACTTGACCGTCGTCGCCCCCGCCCTCAACCTGCTGTGGATCCTCCTCTTCGGGCTGGGAGGATTCCTCTTCGGGGGCATCGCCTCCATCCCGCTCCTGCGCCACTACCGCGAGCACCGTTCCACGGGCGTCCTGGTGGGGGTCGGGGCATTCGGAGCGCTCACGCTGGTGGCGGGGCTGGCCCTCGTCATCCCCGCGGCGGCGGCCGCCCTGAATGCCCGCGCGGGCGAACACTCGCAGGCCAATGAGGTTCTGGAGTCCAACGGACTGTGGTGGAAGGTGGCGATCCTGGGAATCGGCTTCCTCCTGTCCGTCATGCCCTGGAACGCGCGGAAGGCGGTGGCGGCCGTCAGCTGACCCGGAGGGGATGGAAGGCCGCGCGGGCGCCAATGCAGGCGATCGTCGACGGCGCGACGCTCATCTCTCTGCGGCCCAGACGGGGCGACGCCGCGAGGTACGCGGCCTCGCCCCCCGCCCGCCCTGCGATCCGGCCGGTCGGGGCCTGCGAGTGAAACCGCCGGCGTGGGACAATGGGAGTCGATGTCCGAGGAATCCAGCCCCCACGGCCGCAGCCGGCGCGGTCGACGCGGTCGCGGAGGCGGCCGCCGGCCCGCCAGGGCCAGGTCGTCGGCCGCCTCCGCGGGATCCGCCCACGGGCACGGATCCGCCGCTTCGCTCGGCGACCAAGCGGCACGGCGCGCATCCGTGCCCGCCATCGACTACCCCGACCTTCCCGTCTCGGCGCGACGGGAGGACATCGCGGCGGCCATACGCGACAACCAGGTCGTCGTCGTCGCGGGGGAGACGGGTTCGGGCAAGACCACGCAGCTGCCGAAGATCTGCCTGGAACTGGGCCGCGGAGTGGCCGGCATGATCGGGCACACCCAGCCGCGCCGCCTGGCCGCCCGCGCGGTCGCCGAGCGCCTGTGCCACGAGCTCGGCGTCGAGCTGGGCGGGATCGTCGGATACCAGGTGCGCTTCACCGAGGAAGCCTCGCCCGGCACCCTCGTCAAGCTCATGACCGACGGCATCCTCCTGGCCGAGATCCAATCCGACCCGGACCTCACGCGCTACGACACGATCATCATCGACGAGGCGCACGAACGCTCCCTCAACATCGACTTCCTGCTCGGATACCTGGCTCGGCTGCTGCCGCGGCGGCCCGACCTCAAGCTCGTCATCACCTCGGCGACCATCGACACCCAGCGGTTCGCCGAGCACTTCGATGCGCCCGTCGTCGAAGTCTCGGGGCGCACGTATCCGGTCGAGATCAGGTATCGGCCGCTGGTGGTCGAAGACGGTGCCGACGGGGCGGACGCCGCCGAGCCCCCGGGTCGCGCTTCCGCTGCGACAGCCGCTCTCGCCGCGGCCTCCGGCCCGTCCGCCTCACGCGTCGCAGCGACCGGCGGGCGGGCCGTCGACCAGGTGACGGGCGTCGTCGAAGCGTGCCGGGAGCTCATGGAGGAAGGCCCTGGTGACATCCTCGTCTTCCTCTCCGGAGAGGGTGAGATCCGCGACACCGAAGCGGCCTTCGACGACGAGCTAGGAGCCAAGCGCGTCGAAGGCGGCGGGCGCTCCTCGGTGCCGGGAGCGGTCGAGGTGCTGCCGCTCTACGCGCGGCTCTCGGCGGCCGAGCAGCACCGGATCTTCGCGCCGCACGCCCACAGGCGCATCGTCCTGGCGACGAACATCGCCGAGACCTCCCTCACGGTCCCCGGCATCCGCTACGTCGTCGACCCGGGGGCCGCCCGCATATCGCGCTACTCCAACAAGACGAAGGTTCAGCGTCTGCCCATCGAGCCGATCTCCCGGGCCAGCGCCGACCAACGCGCGGGCCGGTGCGGGCGCGTCGCCGACGGCGTCTGCATCCGCCTGTACTCGCAGGCCGACTTCGCCGCACGCGACGAATTCACTCAGCCGGAGATCCAGCGGACCTCGCTGGCCTCGGTGATACTCCGCATGCTCTCCCTGGGCCTCGGCGACGTCGAGGCCTTCCCCTTCATCGACCCGCCCGACGCTCGGGCGGTGCGCGCGGGCACGCAGCTCCTGGCCGAGATCGGGGCCATCGAAACGCGGCCGGCCCGCGGGGGCGAGGAGACGCGTCTGACGCGCGTCGGCCGCCAACTGGCTCGCCTGCCCATCGACCCGCGCCTGGGTCGCATGCTCCTGGAGGCGCAAGGCAACGGCTGCGCCTCCGAGGTGCTCGTCCTGGTCGCCGCGCTCTCCGTCCAGGACGTCCGCGAGCGCCCGGCCGAGAAGCGCCCCCAGGCGGACCAGCTCCATGCGCGTTTCACGGCTCGCAGCTCCGACTTCCTGGCCTATCTCACCTTGTGGCGCTATCTCCACACCCAGCAGCGGGAGCTGTCGGGCTCGGCGTTCCGCCGCATGTGCCGCGGCGAGTTCCTCAACTATCTGCGCTACCGGGAGTGGACCGACGTCGCCGCCCAGCTCCGCCAGCTGGCCAAGCCCCTGGGGCTCGACCTGCGCCCCATCGCCCTGCCGTCCCGCGGTCAGATCCGGGCCCAGTCCGATGCCGCGGCGCTCGGGGCTGCGCCCGGTTCCGGCGCCGTGGCCGCCGCATGCCGCGAGCTCGGCCGCAGCGCCGACACGCCGGAGGCCGGGGCGGTCCACCGCTCGATGCTCGTCGGCCTGCTGTCCAACGTCGGCGCCTGGAATGAACGCACGCGCGACTACGGCGGGGCCCGCGGTTCGCATTTCGTCATCTGGCCGGGCTCGGGCCTCCACCGGCGCAATCCCGCCTGGGTGATGGCGGCCGAACTGGTGGAGACCTCGCGTCTCTTCGCGCGGACGGTCGCGGCGATCGAACCGGGATGGATCGAGCCTCTGGCCGGGCACCTGGTCAAGCGCACATATTCCGAGCCCTACTGGAGTTCGCGCAGCGGCGCGGCGATGTGCAAGGAGAAAGTGACGCTGTACGGGGTCACGCTCGTCGCCGACCGCCCGAAGCCGCTGTCCTCCCTCGGCACGGACTCGGCCCGCGAGCTCGCGCGGGAGATGTTCATCCGCCACGGCCTCGTCGAAGGTCAGTGGCGCGCCCACCACGCCTTCCTGCGCGACAATGCGGAGGCGCTCCGGGACGCGGAGAAGCTCGAGGAGAAGCTGCGCCGGCGGGGGCTCGTGGCCGGACCAGAGGCTCTGGAGGCCTTCTACGAGGAGCGGATCCCGGCCGACGTCGTCTCCGGCCGCCATTTCGACTCGTGGTGGAAGAAGGCGAGGCGGGAGTCCCCCCGCCTCCTCGACTTCACGCGGGAGCTCCTCCTGGGCGAAGCGGAGGCGACCGAAGGGGACTATCCCTCCGAGTGGGTCCAAGGCGACCTCCGCTTCCCCGTCGAGTACTCCTTCGCACCCGGCTCCCACGCCGACGGCATCACCGTGACGATCCCGGTCACCGTGCTGCCGCGAGTGAGCCCGGAGGGCTTCGACTGGCTGGTCCCGGGGATGCGCGAGGATCTCGTCACCGGCACGATCCGAGCCCTGCCCAAGCGTATCCGCCGCCAGCTGGTGCCCGCCCCCGACGTCGCCCGCGAGCTGCTGCCGATCCTGGACGCCGAAGCGCCCGCGCCCGGCGGTCAGGGCGGGGGTTCCGCGCCGAGCGGGGGAGCACGCGGTTTCCGCGATGCCTTCACCGACGGCGTCCTGCGCCTTCGCGGGTTCCGGATCGACGACGACGCCTGGGCCCAGACCGAGCTCCCGCCCCACCTGCAGGTCCTCTTCCGGGTCCGTTCCGAGCGCGGGGCCGTCCTCGACGAGTCGACGAGCCTGGAGCGCCTCCAGATCAGCCTGGCGCCGCAGTCCCGCTCGGCCGTCGGCGAGGTGGTCAAGGGGGCCGTCGCGCAGGCTTTCGACCGTGCCGCAGCCCGGGCGGCGCTGGCCGGCGCAGCCGCCGATCCCCGCTCCGCCGGCTTCCCAGTTTCCCGCGCGCCCGGCTCCTCGGCGCCGCAGTCCTCGAATCCGCCGGGCCCGCGATCCTCCCCGCAGGCTCCTCAGGCGTCCCCGCAGGCTCCGCGCGTCTCCTCCGCCCAGTCTTCCCCCGCCTCCTCTTCGCCATCCTCCCCCGCCGGCGGCGCCTTCGGCGGCGATCTCACCGACTGGCCGGACTTCCCCGGCGGGGCCGTCCCCGGGTCGATCGAGACGCCCGGCCCGCACGGGATGACGGTACGGGCCTACCCCGCGATCGTGGCCG
The DNA here is from genome assembly GCF_000466165.1 of Actinobaculum sp. oral taxon 183 str. F0552. Lineage (GTDB taxonomy): Bacteria > Actinomycetota > Actinomycetes > Actinomycetales > Actinomycetaceae > Peptidiphaga. Next base: position 31,087 of record NZ_KE951414.1, on the reverse strand, counting down.
ACGGCGGACGGGTCAGACTCGACGTCCTGGCGGATCCCGGCCAGCAGGCGCACGAGAACGCGCGAGGCATCGCCGCCCTCCTCGCCCGGTCCATCGCCTTGCCGGAGGCTCGGATCACGACCCGTTGGGCCGGGGACCAGGCGCTCGCCTTGGCGGGCGGCCCCTATTCGGACACATCCGCGCTGGTCGCCGATCTCCAGTTGGCGTCGGCGCGGGCCCTCGCCGACCGCTGGGCCGCCGCCCACGACACGACGCTCGGCGAGATCCGCAGCCGCCGCGAGTGGGAGGACTTGCGTTCCTGGGCCAAGCCCCGGCAAGAGGACGAGGTGTACAGGCTTTCCATGACCGTCGCGGAGATCTGCTCGCGTCGCGCCGACGTCGTCGAGGCGCTCTCGAGCGCGTCCGCGGCCCTGATCGGGACCGTCACGGACGTCCGCGATCAGCTCTCCGCCCTCGTCCCGCCGGGATTCGTCAGCGCGACGCCCGCCGCCCGGCTCCCGCATCTCGTCCGCTATCTGCGCGCGGCCCTCCTGCGGATCGAGAAGGCTCCGGCGAATCCTGCGGCGGACGACTCCCGCGCCTGGCAGGTGGCCGAGGTGGCAGAACGGCTGGAGTCCGCCCGGGAGGAGGCTTCCACCCGCCCATGGGACTCACGCACCGCTGCGACGCTCGAGGAGGCCCGGTGGATGGTCGAAGAGCTCCGGGTGTCGCTTTTCGCCCAGCAGCTCGGAACCGACGGGAAGGTGTCGGTCAAGCGGATCGACAAGCTCCTGTCGACGATCCCCTGACCGGCCACGGAGTTCCCGACCAGCCATGAGTCCTCCAGGGGCTCAACCTCGCCTAGCCTGCCAGCCCGACCTCGTCTGACCTGCCGCTGCCCGGCGTCTCCTAACCGGTCGCGGCCCGGTGAGGCCCCACCCGCTCCGGTCGCCGACGGGGCCAAGTCCTACCGCAGACGAGCCACGTCCGATCGTCGGCGGAGCCTGCAGCCGGCCGGCTCAGGCCGGGCTCCACCGGATGCGGCGGGCTCGCAGCGGTGGCGGTCCCAGTGGAGGAACGATCATGAAGTAATGATTATGGGGCTTTGACGATCACATTCGTATTCAGTCCATGCTCCCATTTGCTTCCCGTTTTACCCCCATGGAATTTATATGTGAACTCCTGCAGTTTCGCATTTCTGGGTATCCACAATCGTACCTTGATCATTTTTCTTTGTCCCGGTTCGAGTGGGTTGGATTCTAGACCTTCGTCGATTACCCAGCCATCATTTTTATGATCGAGAGTTTCCACAGTGAGGTATTTCCACATATCATGAGGGTATTCCGCCGTGTTTTCCACCGTGAGTAAGAGGAATACCTCTTTATAGTACTCTGGTGGAATTGTGAATTGTTTTATAGAGCCGGTTTCTATCGGGCGTTCGGAACACGTGATGGTGAATTTCTCCAAGTCGGCCGGAGTTCCCGCTGCGACCACTCGGGGCGTGGAGAAGTTCACCGGCGCCTTCGGGTGGAAACGATCGGCCTTCTGGTCGATCACGACCACTCGGGACTTGTCCGGGTCGCCCCTGTCCTCGTACCGATAGGTGAATTCCAGCGGAACCACGTCCTTGGGAAGGGTTACGGTCTTCCACACCTCGGCGGTCTCCACGGGGCGGAGCGTTCTATAGAGCGAATCCTTGACGTGCGCGCTGCCGCGCCACGTTTTCGTCGGTCCGACGTCGATCGTCAGATCGGCTGTTGACAAGAGCTTCTTCGAAACGTTGGTCAACTTGAGCTTGACGGCGAAATCCCTGTATCCGGGTTCGGGCGCCGCCGTTTGCCCGTCGAGATCCACTGTGGCGTCCGGACTGAACTTCATGTAGGTCACTTTGAAGCCGCCGACGCGAACGGGGGTGCCGGCCCCGACGGGCTTGACGACGGGGATCCTCTCGTGGAGTTCGGCGTGATCGTCGGGAGGCAGGATCCTCGCGGCTGCCAGCAGGCCCAAGGCTAGCACGAAGGCTCCGGCGGCCTTCGCCCAGGCAACCGGAGCGGATGCCGCTCGCCTCGCCCGCCGCAGCGCCTTCCCCGCCCACGCCGCGGCCCTGCGCGCCGGGGAGTCTCGGCCTTCGTTCTGGATGCCGGGGTTCGTCCTGGCCCGCGCCGGAGAGTCCCCCTCCCGCGCGGCGTCCTTCAATCCGCCTGCCGCGGACGCTTCCAGCCCGCCATGTTCGGGCCCGGCATCCCCGCCCCCGGGCCTGCCTGCCGCGGACGCTTTGCCCGCCTGGCCGACTTCCCCTGCCCGACTCGGTTTGCCACCGGGAGAATTCGTCTTCCCGCTCATCGAACGATCCTCTCTAACCATCGACGAAACGCCATTCGGTCACTGTGACAGCGCCATTTGATCGCGCTTAAATGACAGTGTTTTCTTCAGCGATCCGCATATCAGGAAATTCTGACGGTAATGTTTTTAGCTGATTTATAAATATTATAATCCGTCGAGTAGTAATTGTATGTATAACTCGTCGGCTGCATGCTTTCCGGTATTTGGATGTATTGCCATGCTTCCACGCTCTGGCCAGGCTGCAGGCTGCTCACGCTGCGCATGCCATCGGATTCGTGGTAGCCCAACGTCTCCATGTAGACGCCTTCGATCATCAACCCCACCTTCCCAGGCCTTTCCTCCTTGGCGGACGTATTGGTGGCCTTCAGCTTCACGCCCACGAATTTGCTTCCCGACTGCGGGGTGAGGCCGCGCGCGGCCAGAGCAGAGGTGGCATTCGGGTTGAATTCGAGGAAGGTCATCTGGAAATCTCCGACCTGAACCGGCTGACCGGCGGTCACCGTCGTCGGCTCGGTCGGCAGCGACGGCCGGTCCGGAGAGGGGGTGGACTCAGTCGTCGAGGGCGTGCTGGGCCTGGACGTCGGCTCAGTCGGCGTCTCCCTCTTCGGCGAGGTCACCGAGGTGCTCGGCTCGGCCGTCGGCTCATTCGCCTCATCTCCCTTCTTGCCGAAGACTCCCGTGGCGAAGAGGATCCCGACGACGGCGCCGACCGCCACGAGGGCGGCGACCGCCCACGCCCACGCGCGGCCTCTCCTTCGCGACCGTTCGGGTTGGAACGGATTCGGAGCATAGCCGTACGGGGTTTCCGCCGGATGTCCCGGCATTCCCCGCATGCCCTCGTAGGGCTGTTGTCCGCCCCACGGGCCGGGTACGCCCGGCGCTCCATCGAAGGGGCTTCCGCCCTGCTGAGGCAACTCTTCCGGTTGCTGAGGGTTCCGATCCGCACTCCATTGCCCGGGTTCTCCGTCGAAGCCCCCTTGCCAGGCGGGCGGGTAACCGTTTCCATTCGCGCTCATGCTCGCATGTTCCTTTCCCATTCCTTTTCCATGTCGGCAGACGGCCTTCTCACGTCAGCAGACGGTTAACTCTGCGCTACTTCACCAATATTCCGGTTTTCACTTCGAACTGCGGTCCGTCCAGCGCCGAATATTCAAGCCAACCGCCTTTGAAACTATTCGGAACGCGTAGATAAAACCATCCCTCACGCGTTTCGCCCGATCGCATTCGTGTTCCATCATCGAAGGAACCAGGAATATTCTTAGGGTTATATACTGCTCGAAGCGCTTTAACCTGTCCGATGGATAACCGGACGTCAAATAGAATATGCAAAGACTCTTGACAACTGGTGTTGGCTACGCGTAGCTTCACACCCACGAATTTCTCACCCGGATAGGGGTTGATCCCCGTCTTCTGAACGATAGCCGTCGCATCGGAATTGAACTCCAGATAAGTGATGGCGAGCTTCCCGGCTTTCGTGACGCCGTCATTGCCGGGAGCCGGGGACGGAGGGAGGACCGTCGGCCAATCGGCAGGCGAATACGGAGTGTAAGTCGGCTGATTCTCACATCCCGGGAGGGCGTGCTGCGGAACGCTCTTAACCAGTGTGGGGAGAACGGAGGGGGCCGGCGCCGGCTTGTAGGTTCCCGTCCAGCCATGAGTGGACCGAGTGGACGCACCGCTGCTCACAGCAGTGGAAGACGAACCGGAGCCTTCTGCGGCGGCACTTCTTCCGCGATCTTTGATAACCAATACGAGAATGATGATTGCAACCAATAGAACGGCAATGCCGGACACAATCGCCCATGGGGATTGCTTAATTCGCTTCTCATTCATAAATACCTCGGCAATCTGAACTCAATCTCACTGAACCAATATACTCGTATCAATATCATCCATCGTTTCATAAGACAGATATCCGCCTTTATACTCTTGAGGAACTTCCACATAGACCCATCCCTCTTTAGTCTGGCCGGAAGGCAGTGAACTTCCGTCCCATAGAGCATCCGGGCCTTTGTCCCGGGAACGACTTCTTTCAGACCCTACATTGAGATGTAAGACGACATGAAATCCGTCCCGATAACCAATCATGGTAATCGATGAATCTTTGCTGTTTTTTACTCGTAATTTGATGCCTACGACTTTCTTTCCGTAGTCGGGGACGTTGCCATAGGGAGCCACTTGGGAAGTGGCATCCAGGTTGACTCCGAGGTAGGTAACATCTAAATCGTTCACTTTAGTAACGCCATCCGCTCCCGGAGCCGGGGAAGGGGAGGGAACCTTGGTTGGCCAGTTTACAGGGCTGTAGGTCATTGTGGGCGATGACGGGCTCGTCGCCCCCGTCGAGCTCGTCGACCCTCCCTCTGCGTTGTGGGCGGAACCGGACGGGATGGTTTCGAGAACCACGATCGCGATGACGACGGCGAGGGCCAGCAGCCACACCAAGGCGGCCGCGATTCTCTCCGGGCTCCAGCGAGCCGCTTGCACCGCTCCCGCCTGAGCCCGGGGACTCGCCCCGCTCCGGCCGGCGGACGGAGGGCGCGGGGAGTCTCCTCCCCGGGGCAGGGGATTCGCCGGCGACGGGGCGGAATCCCGCGGTAGCGGGGCATTCCGCGGCGCGGAGCGGAGGACCTGGCCGTCGGGTTCGGCGGAGGCGGCTCCTCCGGAGGCCGGAGCGTCCGGTCGACGGGCCTCGGGTGAGGATTCGCCCTGCGCGTCCGCCGCCCGGTTCCGCATCGCTTCGATCTTCTTCTCGAACTCTCGTCTCTTCGCCGCCTGCTCGGCGGCGACCTGCTGCGCATAGCCCGGAGTGAAACGCCTGTCCTCCTGAGGCACCTTCCCGCCCGGATGGTAGGCGGGGACCTCGCCGGCATCGTCACTTCGATCGTCGACAGCCATTCTTCTCCCCCTTCACATCGGCCTTACCATCCATATATACCTTAATCCTCCCACTCCGTTCACTCGCCGGGGGAATTTTCCCCACGCCTCGAACAGCACGCGTCCGCGTCTCCCCTACGGTCTCCGATACCAACGTATGATATATTCAGCATTGAACACTCTGCAGCATTTGGCGCAGGATCTGACGCCCGTCGGCCTGCGGAACCGCTCTATTTCGTGGCCGTTCGGGCATCGCCCCACCCACGGGGCCGGAGGCGACGGCACTCCGGTGAGCCTGGCCCTGTCAGGAGCCCCGATCGACCGGGCCGTAGCCTTCCACACCGAGTCGTGCCCGTGATCCGGGCCGACGATCGCATGCGCGATCTCGTGCAGGATGGTGCCCCGCACGTCGTCCTCGTCGAATAGCGGCATGAGCACCCGCGACAGGCTGATGGTCGAATCCGAAAAGCTCGTCATCCCGGCCCTCCTGCGCGCCCGGTCGAAACGCAGGCCCCACTCGTTCAACCCGTGCGCGTCCATGAGTTCGCGGGCCAGCGCGGCCACTGCGGGCATGTCCATGCTACGAGTGTAGAGTCCGCTGGGCCGGCGCGCCGCGAGCCGAGGGCCGGCAGTCTGTGGAAAGCTCGGCGGTATGAAGGCCGGAGGAGCATGCTGACCGCCTCCGCCGCGAGTGCGCGGACGCGGCGACGGAACGCCGCATCCGCGCCTAGAAGCCGAACGGGCCAGTCGCGCACCGAGAGGCTCACCGCGGCTGCGATGCTGGCCCCCTCGGCGGTGGGCGTCGGCCTCTTCCTCGTCGCGCCCATCGCCGTGGTGGTCGCCGTCTCGTTGACCGACTGGAACCTCATCACCCGGCCGAGCTTCACGGGCCTGGAGAACTACGCCTCCCTCCTGGCGGACTCGGGCTTCCTCTCCTCGCTCGTCGTCACCGCTCTCTTCTCGCTCATGGCCATCCCGGCGACGGTGGCCGTCGGCTTCCTCATCGCCCTCGGGCTCAACCGGAACCTGCCCGGGTCCTCGCTCATGAGGCTGCTCTACGTGCTCCCCTGGGTGTGCGCGCCCCTCACGTTGGGAATCGTGTGGAAGTGGCTGCTCGACCCGTCCAGAGGTCTGATCGACGGCGTCCTGGGGCAGCGCGTGGAATGGATGAGCGATCCGGCGCTGGCACTGCCGACCGTGGCCTTCGTCTACGTGTGGCAGAACGTCGGGTACGTCTCGCTTTTCTTCCTCGCCGGCCTTCAGGGCATTCCCGCCTCGGTGATCGAGGCGGCCAGACTCGACGGCGCGGGGCCCGTCCGGCTCGCCTGGCGGATGTATCTGCCGCTCCTGCGCCCGACGACGTTCTTCGTGCTCGTCACCTCGCTCATCTCCTCCTTCCAGGCCTTCGATCTGGTCTACGGCCTGACGGGCGGCAATCCCGGCTACCCGGGCGGCACGACGAACGTCGTGGCGGCCCAGATCTATTCGACGGCTTTCGGCTCGGGCAACGACGTCGGCCGCGCCAGCGCGATGGCCGTCGTCCTGCTCGTCTTCGTAGCCGCCGTGACCGCCGCCCAGCAGCGGTACTTCGCCAAACGGACGGTGTATGAGATCGCCTGAGACGGCCTCCCGCAGGGCCATTCGACTGCGCCGGCTCTCCCTGGCGGCCACCTATGCGATGCTCCTGGCGGGGGCCGCCATCATGGTCGTGCCCTTCGCTTATTCGGTCCTGACGAGCCTGAAATCGCCCGAGCAGTTCGCCTCGACCGATCCCCTGGCGTTCCCCGCGCCGGTGACGGGCGAGAACTATTCGGCGCTGTTCTCCGGCGACCGGGACTTCACCGTCCCCCTCGCCGTGACGGTCCAGGTGGTGGCCGTGCTGACCGTCGGCCAGGTCGTCTGCTCGGTCCTGGCCGCCTACGCCTTCGCGCGCCTGCGCTTCCCCGGCAGGCGCGCGCTGTTCTGGGCGTACGTCGCCACGCTCATGGCGCCTCCCATCGTCACCGTCATCCCCCTGTTCTCCATGCTCTCCCAGCTCGGTCTGCGCAACACCTTCGCCGGGCTCGTCGCTCCCTTCCTCCTCGGCTCTCCGTACGCCATCTTCCTCCTGCGCCAGAATTTCCAGGCGATCCCCCAGGAGGTCCTCGACGCCGCGACGTTGGACGGGGCGGGCCACTGGCGCACGCTGCGTTCGATCGTGCTCCCGATGAACCGTCCGATCCTGGCCGCCCTGACGCTCATCACCGTCGTCTCCCAGTGGAACGCCTTCCTCTGGCCGTCGGTCATCGCACCGGGCCGGACGTGGAGCGTTCTGACGGTCGCCACCCAGGCGCTGCAGGAAGAGCGCTCCGGGAACTGGACGCTCGTCATGGCGGCGACCACCGTCGCCCTCGCGCCGCTCGTCGTCCTCTTCCTGGCATTCAACAGGCAGATCGTCGCAGCCTTGGGCATCGGCGATGTGCGATAGCCTTCGCCGGCACGGGCCGGTGAGCGGCGCAGTGACGCAAAATGGCGGAATAACCCGTATTCTACGGGTGTTGTCCCTACGGCGCCTTGTTCGGCGGCTGCCGAGGCCGGATACGGGCCGGAGTTCTACTACTCCTACGGCAGGTACGACCCGGTCGTCGACCCTTCGGAGGCCCGGACGAATACCACGAGACGCTCGACGCCCCGCCCGCAGGCGGGGCGCGAATCCCCAATCCGCGGAACCAGAACTCGAAGGAGAGACCGAATGAACCGTTCACGGCGAACGGCCGCAATCACTGCGGCTCTGGCCGTCGCCGCCCTCGTCCTGTCCGCATGCTCGCCGGCGGCCGAGCAGGACGGGAGCGGCGGGAAGACCACCGTCACCTTCCGCCTCTGGGACGAGAAGGCCGTCTCGGCCTACAAGGCGTCGTTCAAGAAGTTCACGGAGAAGAACCCGGGCATCGACGTCAGGGTCGAGGTCGTGCCGTGGGAGCAGTACTGGAAACGCCTGCCGTTGGACGTCTCCTCCGGGGACATGGCCGACGTCTACTGGACGAACTCCTCCAATTTCGCCCAGTACGCGGACAGCGGCGACATCATGGACGCCGGCCAGGCCGTGGGCGCCGACCACGACGAGTGGCAGAAGCCAGTCGTCGACCTCTACACTCGCAAAGGCAAGCTGTGGGGGGTTCCCCAGCTGTGGGATTCGATCGGCCTCTACTACAACAAGAGCCTCGTGGGCGCGGCCGGAGTCGACGTCCGCAGCTTGGCCTGGGCGCCTCACGGAGGGCAGGGCGACACCCTGCTGTCCGCCGCCAGGAAGCTCACCGTCGACGCAGCGGGCAGGCATCCCGGCGAGGCCGGGTTCGACGCTTCGCACACCAAGGTCTACGGTTTCAACGCCCAGGCCGACATGCAGGCGGTCTACCTCCCCTTCCTGGCCGAGGCCGGCGCCGACTACCAGAGTCCCTCCGGCCAGTTCGCCTTCGCCAGCTCCGCAGGAGAGGACGCCATCGGCTACCTGGTGGACATGATCTCCAAACACCGCGTCGCCCCTCCGGCCGCGGACACCAACACCAGCGCAGACGCCACCCGTGACCTCTTCGTCCAAGGGAAGCTCGCCCTCTACCAGTCGGGGCCTTACAATCTCAAGACGATAGCCGAGTCCGCCAAGGGAGTCGATTGGGGTCTCGCCCCACTCGTGGCGGGCCCGAAGGGCCGCCTGTCCACGGTGCACGGCGTCGCCGCCGTGGGCAATGCGAAGACGAAGCACAAGGAGGCGACGGCCAAAGTCCTCGCATGGCTCGGCACCAGGCAGGGGCAACTGCCCCTGGCCGAACAGGGGGTCTCCTTCCCCGGGGTGGTGAGCGCACAAGGCGCCTTCGTCGACTACTGGAAGGCGAAGGGCGTGGACGTCTCGGCGTTCGTCGAGGCGGCCAGGGGGCGGACCGTCCGTCCGCCGGTCGGGCCGAAAGTCAATGCGGGGACCAACGCCTACACGCCGATCCTGCTCGACGTCTTCTCCGGCGCCCGGCCTGTGCCCGAGGGGCTCAAACAGGCGCAGAACGCCGGCAACGCGGGCATGAAGTAGCCGGCGGATCGCATCGTCCGCGCGCTCGACCAGGACGCCCGCCAAGCCGTCGTCGCAAGTCGGTCCATAATGGGCCGACGCCCTACGGTGCGCCTACCGGCAGGCGCTCGCCCGCCAGTCGGTGGGCGCGCCGGGCGCTCGACTCCCGCGCCTCGAGTCTCGGCCCATGCCTCAATGGCACGGATCTCGGCGCAGGGCAGTGAGGACCTCGGAACGGACCGGTGAGGTGGATCATACGCGTTTGGCGACGCTGCTCAGCAGCGCGAGGATCCCGTCGGCTCCGCGCTCGACGGCGTCGAGCGTCTCGCGGTATTCGTCCGGGCCTCCGCCCCAGGGGTCGACGACGTCGTACCTTCCGTAGGAGTAGTAGAACTCCGACCTGTATCCGGCCTCGATGTCGTCGTGGAGGGCGCCGCCGGGACCGAAGCACCCTTCGGGGGCGACATCCAAGCCCGACCCGTCGAACTCGCGCCACAGGTGGATGCGCGAGGCGGGCGCTCCAGCCTGCTCGCACATGCGGCGCAGCGCCCGCGCGTGGCCCGTGGTCATCGCGAGGATGAGGCCGGATTCCCTGAGCTCCGCGCGGGTGGCGCGATGGGCCGAATGCGAGGGAACGGGATAGCCGGCCTCCTCCAAGGCCCGGGCGGCAGGCGGATAGACCGGGTTGCCGTGCTCTTCGGCGGAAACCCCGCAGCTCGCTACCTCGTAGGCGAGCCCGGCGCCTTCGAGCCGCTGGCGGAGAACGGCCTCCCCCATCGGCGACCGGCAGATGTTCCCCGTGCACACGACGAGTATCCGGGGGTTGGCGGTCAGGTCTTCGCGTATCGACTCCATGGCGCCATCCTATCGGCCCTCCATCGGGACGCCGCCCACCGCGGAGGAGTTCGGCGCCCGGCTCGCGGCATCGTCCCGTCGAAGAGGCCCGGGACGGCTCCGAGACCTCATGTCTTTTCTTCCTTCCAACCGAGCCGACCGGCGATCAGCGAGGCCGTCATCCCGCATGAGGAAAGTTGGTCCTCCATAAGGCAAGGCCGTCCCGTACGAGGAGAGGGGTCCGCGCGATTCCTCGCGCGGACCCCTCGGAGGCTCGTCAGCCGTTCAGCTGACTAGTGAAACCGTCAGTTCTTCTTGCGGCGAGCCAGGATCAGGGCTGCACCTCCGGCGATCGCCACGAGAGCGACGATCCCCAGGCCGAGAACCTTCGCACCGGTTCTGGGCAGTGAAGGCTTGGAAGGCTTCGCGGTCGTCGACGGGCTCGGCTTCGCCGGCCCCGAGGTGGCCGTCGGGCGCTGGGCCGTCGGGCTGGCGGTCGCCGACGGGGTCGCCGTGGGCGAGGGGCTCGCGGTCGGCGGCAAGCTAGCCGTCGGCGAAGAGCTCGCCGTGGGAGACGGGCTCGCGGTCGGCGACAGGCTTGCGGTCGGCGAAGGGCTCGCGGTCGTCGGTGAAGGCGACGGAGAGATCGACGCGGTCGGAGTCGGGCTCATAGTGGTCGGAGCCACAGGAGGCGTGGGCTTCACCAGCGTCGAGGGGGATACGGTCGGAGCTCCGGGAGCACCGGGGGCAGGCTTCTGGGGGGTGTTCACCTTCGCGTTGTACGTATCGTGATCGGAAACGGGCTTGCCGGTGAACTTGCCCTTGCCTTCGACGTTGGCGCGGTCGGCATGCGGGTCGCCTGCCGTCACGCCGGAGAGGTCCGCGGTGCACGGGAAGGAGACGCCCGGTGCGAAGGGGCCAGCCCACGTCGTGCCCTTCGTGCCGTCCGGGAAGGTGCAGGAGAGGTTGTCGACCTTGGCCTTGCCCGCGGTCACGGAGTCCGTGACCTTCACGTCGGTCAGGGTCTCGGTCCCGTTGTTGGTCACCTTGAAGGTAAGCTGCGTGGATCCGTTGCTGCCCCTCAGGTCCACGGCTTCATTCGAAGTGTTCGCGTCATTCCCCTTGGAGTCCTTCTTGACGATGTCGACCTTCGGAGAGGGCGCGGTGACCCTGTTGGTCACCATCACCTTCGCCGTGGCCTTCTCGCCAACGGTCACAACGGCGGAGGAACCGTCCTGGGAGACCTTGACGTTCGGGTCGGACGAGCTGAAGACGGGCTTGCCCCACTTGAACTCCGGGTCCACGGGGGTGATCTCGGAGAGCGTCACCTTGGTTCCAACGGGCAGGGAGCGAAGCGTCTTGGCCTCACCGCCGGCGGTCAACACGAGTTTCTCGCTGCGGTCGACCCCGCCTACTGAATACGTGGCGGTCACCTCGTACTGCTTGGCTTTGTCGACGTAGTTCGCCCCGTCGCCCTCCAGGGAGGCCTTCTTGACGGAGACCGACCCGCGGCCCACGCCGTCGAGCTGCCCCTCTCCGAAGGTGATCAACTGGCTGGTATGAGCGTAGGTCTCCCCATTCACCTGGGCTTCGTTCTTGAACTTGACCCCGGGCTTGGCCTGGGAGGGATCTTTGAGCTGGGTGAAGTAGCGCAGTTCGTACACGGCGTTCGGATCGCTGTTGGGCCACGAAGCCTTGTATCCGGTCTCGCTCGGAGTGAAGGTGAAGGTCCCGTTGTTGACGGCCTGGCCGGCGGCGACGCTGAGCGCGGGGTCCTTGCCCGAGGTGTAGTCGGAGGCGGAGTTCCACTTCAGCAATCGGGGCGCACGCCCGGGGTTGTCATCGAGCTTGTAGCCGCCGTTGGAGGTGTCGAACTTGTCGACGATGTCCACGTTCTGCTGCCCGGAGATTCCCGAGGCGTTGATCTTGATGGACCAGTACAGGAGGCTCGGGCTGACCGAGGCCTCGGGCCATCCGTCCTTGGCCGCCTTCTTGGGAAGGTCGCGCGGCCTGCCCGGATCGACGTAGCCGCCGGGGACGTCCTTGCTGATCTGCCCTCCGGGGACCATGAAGGTGAACTTCTTGACGTCCTTGTGCTTGCTGACCGCGGCCTGGACCCAGCCGCCACCGGTCATGTCGGGATGGCTGGTGATGTAATCGCCGAACGTGCACGTGAGGGTCTGCCCGTCACCTCCGGGAACCTCACACTTGGCGACCTCGGTCTTGCCATCCTTCGCGTACATGGGGAAGGAAGTGACGTTGGTACGGAGCGAATCCGGGAGTTTGACCGTGAAGGTGTCACCCGCCTTCGCACCGGTTCCGGTCGTGTCAACCGTGAAGTTGACTCGGAAGGTATCCCAGAGTTTCGTCTTGGTCGCGCCATCCTTGTTGTAGAGATTCTTCATCTCGATGGACTTGACCACGTTGACCTCCGCGGCATGCGCAGAGGACGGCAATGACACGAGTGCTCCGAGGCCCAGCAGCATCGTGCTGAGCATCGCGACGATTCCCGGCATGCGCTTCCGGGAACGCTTATGTGAGGTATGTGTAATCACCATATTTCCTTGCGTGAGCAGCCTAGCGGCTGAAATTTGGACACAAGGCATGGCAAACGGGTCGCCACGCCAAACAGTCTTAAGACTATGGGAGGGCGATTGCGCTATCGACCCCCGCCCCATGGGTAATGTTTCCCATGGGGTGGCTTAACTCTAACCACAGGGGGACACGAGGTCAACCTGCAGGCGTAGCCGGCCATCCCGGAGCACTGCGCCAGCAGTAGTCCCATCGCCGTAATCACCCTCTTCTCGCGGAAAGCCGGCACTCGCCGATACGAGGACGCCGTTCGCGCGCGTCATCCCGCGGGATTACTCCCTAAGTCCCATCCTCCCGCGAAAGCGCGCATTGTGACCGAAGCGGGAATCTCATTCTTCGTCGGCAGTTGCCTTCGCCGCTCCGATGAAGTATAGGGCCTGAATCCTCAGAAGTCCCAGCCTCCAGGTAGCGGTTTCGGCGGGGACAGCACCTGGCCGCCCAGGCTCGTCAGAGCTTTTCCAAGGCCTTTTCATCAGGGCTTCGCCGATGCTGTAATCGGGGGCTTCCGCGACGCCCTGATTCCAGCCCTCGGTCAGATCGAGCTCGTTGCAAACGCCCCCGATGCGCTGCTCTTCATTCTTGCCGCGTCGCCACACCCTGAGGAGTTCAGGCCTCCGACTCAAAGGACGTATGGCACGACGTCGTCACGCGGTGTTCCACACTCGCCCCGACAGCGAGCGCGTAGCGACGCAGGGTGGACAGGCGAGGGTCGTCGTCCTGGCTCTCGAACGCGGCGACCGCCGACTGCTCCACACCCATCACGTCGGCGACGTCTCGCTGCGAGAGGCCGGCCTCCTTGCGCGCTTGGATGAGAGCCCAGCGCATCTCATCGTCGGCCTGAGCCAGTCGCGCCGAGTGCTCGACCAGCTCATCGACATTCTGCCTCGCGTCGCATTTCGGCGACGCCTCGCGATCCCAGCGACCTTGCATCCTCAGAAGTCCCAGTCGTCGTCGGTGGTCGCCTCGGCCGTCCCGATGACGTACGAGGAGCCGGAACCGGAGAAGAAGTCGTGGTTCTCGTCCGCGTTCGGCGAGAGAGCCGAGAGGATGGCCGGGTTGACATCCGTGGCGTCGGCGGGGAACAGCGCCTCGTAGCCCAGGTTCATCAGGGCCTTGTTGGCGTTGTAGCGCAGGAACTTCTTGACGTCCTCGGTCAGGCCGAGCTCGTCGTAGAGGTCCTCGGTGTACTGCTCCTCGTTGTCGTAGAGCTCGTAGAGCAGATCGAAGGTGTAGTCCTTCAGCTCGGCCTGACGCTCAGGCGAGGATTCGCGCACGGCCAGCTGGTACTTGTAGCCGATGTAATAGCCGTGGACGGCCTCGTCGCGGATGATGAGGCGAATGAGGTCGGCAGTGTTGGTCAGCTTGGCGTGGGCCGACCAGTACATGGGGGCGTAGAAGCCGGAGTAGAAGAGGAAGGATTCGAGCATCGTCGAGGCCACCTTGCGCTTCTCCGGGTCCTCGCCGCGATAGTAGTCGAGGATGATGCGCGCTTTGCGCTGAAGGTTCTGATTCTCCTCGCTCCAGCGGAAGGCCTCGTCGATCTCCGGGGTGGAGAGCAGAGTCGAGAAGATCGAGGAGTAGGAGCGGGCGTGGACGGACTCCATGAAGGCGATGTTCGTCAGCACCGCCTCCTCGTGGGGTGTGCGAGCGTCGGGAATGAGCGAGACGGCTCCGACGGTGCCCTGGATCGTGTCGAGCAAGGTCAGGCCGGTGAAGACCCGGGTGGTCATGTCCTTCTCGGGCTGGGTCAGAGTCGCCCACGAGGGGATGTCGTTGGACAGCGGAACCTTCTCCGGCAGCCAGAAGTTGCCGGTCAGGCGGTCCCAGACCTCCAAATCCTTGTCGTCGTCAAGACGGTTCCAGTTAATGGCCTGGACGCGATCGATGAGTTTGATCTTCTGCGGCGTCATGTTTCTCCTCACTGCCGGGCGGAAGCCCGCCGCCGTCTCGCCCCTTCCGGCCTGCCAGGCCCGTGCCGAGCCACCGGGCAAGCCTGCGCGGACGATCCGCGGCCCCCGCCCATCATGTCACGCGCCCGCATCGCGGTCTATCGCGACTCACTCGCTCATGGCGAGGCTCGCGATCACGGCGAGACTCGACCGCCTCCACGGCGCTCGCCGTCAGTCTGATTCGCGCCGTCTTCCCGCGACTCGGCGGTAGCGGCATCAGCCCGCTGCACGCCTTCCCCTTGGGAAGCGTCTTCCTCTCGCACTGCGCCTGGATCGCTCCCCCTCGCGACGGGTCCGGCTCACTCGGTGACCGATCCGGACCCGTGCCCACCGGTGCCGAACCCACTCGCTTCGGCTCCGATGAAGCCTTAGGCTTGGGAATCGACAGGAAGATCGTAGCCGAGAGCACTGAGAAGATCGTTATAAGAGTCCGGCGATCATCCCGTGCAAGATTACAACCTTACAATATATACTTGCGCACTTCTTGATCCGATAGATTCCAACTTGAATATTTTTTCATATAGTTATTCACATAATTTGAATTATAAATATCTAATCCGCTGATTAATGAAAAACTTTCATCAAAATGCCTCCAAGCAAGTGAATTACATTTATAATATTTTATGCCGCTGAGTCGAAAAGTATGCTTACTAAAATAAAACCAAGATACAATCAAAAGCGAAACGATTGCTATCGTGGTTTTAATAGAGAAATAAAACGTTTTGACATTGCATTTCCTTTTCAGATCCACGCGAGGCTCGAACCGACAGAGCGCTCTGCCGTTCGCGGCCAGGGCACCGACGGGGAGATTCAGCCTCGATGCCCGAAATTGGCGTCACGGCCGGTCAATCGGTCGAGTTCGCGGCGTTCCTTCTTCGTCGGGCGGCCCGTTCCCCGCTTCCTGGCCATGACGGGCAAATAGACGCGCGGACGCTCAGGGGTGAGGTCCTCGTAGCATTCACGGGCCAGCGGGGCACTCGTGCGCTTGACGATAAGGGCGGTGACCTTGAGGATCCTGTCGAACCCCTGCACTCTGTAGCGGACCTCGTCGCCGACCTTCACGGACGCGGCGGGTTTGGCCGTCTCGCCGTTGACGCGCACGTGGCCGGCTTTGCAGGCCGTGGTCGCCAACGTCCTAGTCTTGCACTGCCTGACACTCCACAGCCAGACGTCCACCCGGACGCTATCGGGCATGTCCGCCGCCTCTCTTCACGATCGCTTCCGCTTCCACCGTCTACTTCTCCGTGTAGACGCCCACGACGCCGTTGACCGCATCGACGAAGACGAGGGTGTCGCCCTGCCAGGCGAAGGTGAAAGGCTTGAGGATGTCGCCGCCGGAGGCGTTCGCGAGGATGCGGTTCGCCTTGTCGGCGCCCAGGTTCGCCAGGACTTTGCCGCGCCTGTCGGCGAGCGTCGAGCTGAGCACAGCCGGGCCGGAGGCCTCGCCGCGGGAAGCGGCGCGCTGTTTCGCGTTGACCACGGCGATGCTGTGGCGGACGTCGAAGTCCACAAGACTCGACGTGCCCAGGCTGACCACTCCGCCGCCCGGGAAGACGAGGTTCCCGCCGTCCGTCCTCTTCACCAGCCCCGGACCCGACGCCAGGGAGACGAGGTAATTCTCCTCTCCGGGCCGGGCCTGCGAGGTGGCCGTCTCGTCGGGAGTCGGCATGCGGGACGGGCGGGAGGACGGGTTGGACGAATGGGACGCGCGCGATCCGGACGGGCTCGGCCGCGACGCCTTCCCCGACGGGGACGTCCCACTCGCGGACGGCGAAGGCCTCGTCGACGGCGATGGGGAAGGGCTCGGCGAAGGCGTCTCCGAGGCCTCGGGCTTGTGGTCGTCGGTGGGCCCCGAGGCGGTGCCCACCGAGTTGGACAGCGCCCCCTGGAGCAGCTTCTCGGCCTTGGCGAGCGTGAGCTCCGAGATCACGGAGGACGGAACGACGGTCACGGACGTGTCGATCCGCCACGCTTCCTTGGAATTGGGGTGAACCCCGACGATGCCGCCCTCGACCTGGCAGACCGCGCCGTCGCGCACAGCGATGCACGGCCCCGTGACGGGAAGCGGCCCGTAGCCGTTGCGCCCCGCCACGTACACACCGGACTCGTCCTCGGTGCGCACCGAGGCGTAGGGGCCGGACATATCCGCCTTGACGCCGTGTTTCACAGTGCTCTTCGGGGCGGAGATCTTGAGGTTCTTGTCGGCGACGGGGGCGCCCGTCTTGTCGAAGCCGGTCATGTGGATGTCCTCGGTGCCCTCCCACGTCAGGAAATAGGCGATGTCTTCGTGTGTGCCGGCGAACACGAACTTCCCGTTCGGGCCGACCTTGAGGGCGACGGTCTTGCCCGAGGACAGCGTGAGGATGCTGGCGTCGGTGACCGTCCGGTCGCCCTCCTCGTACACTGTGGTCTGGCAGACGATCGGCGAGGTCCGAGTGCACTCCAGCCATCCCTCGTCCTTGACCGTCCACATCTTCTTGCCGGTCTTCACCGAGTAGCCGGTGACGGTGTGGGTGGACCGCGACAGATCGTTGCGTATCGTGGCGACGACCTTCCCGTCCGTCACCGCGTCGGCCAGTTCGCCCACCCCCTTTTCCTTGAACTCCAAGGCGAGGTCCATGCCTTCCACGCCGGGGGCCAGTCCCTTGGCCGAGGAAGCCGACGGCCCCCGCGACGCCGCCGACGCCCGCGAGGGGGAGGTGGGCGAATCGGACGGCGTCGACGTGCACGCGGCGAGCGCCAACGACACCGACGCCGCAACGCTGAAGACTCGTGTCCTGTTCATCCCACCTCACTCTCCCAACCCAGCCTAGTGGCTTGCAGGCGCGAAGCGCACTCGCCGGGTCCCAAACGCGGCAGAACTCCCCCGAGCGCGGCCTCTCCCGACGTCTCCTCCGGTTCGGGACACCCCAAATGGCACAAGTTCACCGGACCGCCCCCGGCCGAGGCACTGCCTTCTCCGCCGCGCCGGGATGCCGCCGGAGCGCTCAGCGGGCTCACCGGGCCGCCTCTTTCGGCGCCTCCGGGATGCTCCGGCCGCCTCACTGCGGGGCGACGACGGTCGTCAGATCGCCTCGAGTCGGCGTCTTGCCGACGCTGACGCCGCTGAGCGCGTACAGGCCGGCGTTGCGCGTGCCGATCATGACGTCCGACGTGGTGGCTTTGTCGTCGAAATTCCCCGCAGCCGTCGCCACGACGTCTGCCGGGTCGATCCCGGCCGCCTCGAGGTCGTACTCGGTGATGCGGTAAACCGGCAGGCCGCCCTTGGGAGGGTCGTCGGTGATGAGCCATGCGCGTGTCCTGCCGTCCTTGCCGCGCCCGACGACCATCACGTCGGTGAGGCTGCCTCCGCCGAAGTTCCCCGCGGTGATGGGCCCCTTGACTCCGCCCGCCAGCGGCCCGTCCTTCCCTCCGGCGCTCCCTTTCAGGCCCGCGAGCCCGCCGATCGGCCAGCGGTGGTCCTTGGACAGCCCGTGCTTGGAGACGTGGAGGTAGACGGAGGTCGTGCCGTCGGCCCAGACGACGAGGAGATCGTCCTTCTTCCGATCGCCGTCGGGGCTGAAATCGCCGCCGACGATCTGGCGTGCGTTGACCCAGGTGAGGGGATCGTTCCTGTTGAGGTGCAGTCTGCGCCGCGAACCGCTTCCCGGGTCCTGGATGAGGTGGACGCTTCCGTCCCAGGAGAGGGTCACGAGATCGTCGCGGCCCGACCCGTCCAGGTCCGCCGTGGTTATCATGCGCAGAGAGGACGCGGCGTCCTCCCACACGCGCTTGACCCCCATGAAGGGGGACTTGACGTTGCCCGAACCGAGGTAGAGATCGGATTTCCCGTCCAGCCATGTGACGACGAGGTCGTCGCTGCTCTCGACCGCGCCGAAGTCGCCCGCGGCCATCAGCCGGGCCTGCGACCAGTCGCGGCCCTCGCCGGGCTCGAAGCGCTCGGCCTTCCGTATGAGCGCGGAGACGTTGGCCGTCATCGGCACGCCGACGGATTCGTCGTCCGTGTATCCGCCGCCGTCCTGTCCTCCGCCGGTGATGGCCACGATCTTCCACGAGTTCGACTGGTCGCGTACGAGCCAAGGGCCGCCCGATATCCCCGCCGCCATCCCCGTGCAGGCGATGTCGAAGAATTTCGCGCCCGCCTCCGTGTAAGTCGTCGTCGCGTTCCGGCAGTGCCGAGGGTAGGCGGTCGTGTACGTGTGGTCGCTCGAGTCGCTTTCGGGGTATCCGACGATCTCGACTTCGGACAGCTGAGTGGCCGAGTCGATGGCCATGTCGAGCCCGCCCGCGACGTCCTGAATCGTCTGGTTGGCCACGTTCGGGGCGGCGGTCAGGATCGCGACGTCGTAGGCGACGCCGTTGCCCGAGCCCTTGCCGTAGCGCGGATCGATGTAGATCTTCGTCCCGGACATCTCCCAAACCCCGTAGGGGGCCTGAGGCCGGCCGTGGACCAAGGTGAACTGGGGAATGAAGACGATCGACTGGGCGTTGACCCCGTACCAGCAGTGCGCCGCCGAAATGACGATCGTCCCGGACGGGGAGTTGACGACGGCTCCCGAACACGTGTGGACCTGGGCGGTCGAGACCGGGCCGGTCCTGAAGAAGAACGTTCCGATCTGCGGGATGCCCGCGAAATTGTAGCCCTCCCCCATCTTCCCCTCGCCGAGCTTGTAGCCGGAGAGCTTCGGGTCGTCGATGTCGACGACGGGGCCGGAGCCGTCCTTCGCGCGCTCGCCGCCGCGGAAGGCGCGCCGAAGGCGGTCCTTCGTCCAGTAACCGTTCCCGCCGACATGGTCGCGGGCGCGCCGGTCGAGGCTCTGCCGGCCGCCTTCGGCCAGCGGGCGGGGAATCGGGGCGGGCGGAGGCGGTGCCGTCGCCAGAAGGGACAGTGTCATCCCGGCCACGAGTGCGAACGCACCATAACGCCATTGTCGCCTCATATTTACGATGTCAGCCCTTTCCGATCGACGCGCGCGTCCACTGCTCCGCGGGCCAGGCTAGCATGCGCACCCCCGACGCGCCGGCAGGGCAGTCGGCTGAGGGGCGTGCAATCGGCGACGGGCGTGCATGCGATCGGCGCGAGGGTTCCGGCACGGGCCGACAGGGGCAGACGCCGATTTCCCGTAGACTCGATTGACGGAATCGTTCGCCGGAACGAATGCGCACCACTGAAGGAGTCGCCTTGTCCTGGAATAATCTCATCGGATACATGGAACTGCTGGCGTTTCCCGTATTCATCATCGTGCTGACGGTGGTCACGGTCGTCGTCTCCGTCGCCCTCGTCCGCTTCCTGCACGCCGCCTGCCGCCTGGCGAACGCGAGGCGCAGGATCCTGGAAGCCGAGGCGTCGGCGCTCGCGGCCACGGCCAAGGGGCAGCGCAGACACTCCGTCCCTCGGCCGGAGAGGACAGCCTCCGTGCCGGGACTCTCCCAGCCGGAGAATGCGGCCTCCCAGGCGGAGACTCCGCAGCCGGAGAAGGCGGTTCCACGGCCCGAGCACGCGGCTCCACGGCCCGAACACACGGCCGGCCCGGAGGCGACCGGATTCGCCTGAGCCACCGCACGTGGCACGGACCACGGCGACGTCACGGGTTACGCGACATCGTGCTTCTCCAGCCAGTCGGAGGCGATAGTGGCAGCCGGCTTGCCTTTGTCCACGGATTCCGCATTCATGGAAACGAGGTCCTCGGCGGTCAATTCGGCTGAGATCCGGTTGAGCACCGCGGCCGCGCCGGCGGGCAGCTTCCCCGATGTCAAAGGCACGACATGCGAGGGCATGAACATCTTCTTCGGGTCCTTCAGGACCACGAGGTCTCCGGCGTCGAGCGCGGGGTTGGCCGAGAAGATGTTGACGACTTGGACCTGTCCGCTCCGCAGAGCCTTGAGGGTGAGCGGCCCGCCCGAATCCTCGATGGGAGTGAACGTCGCGTCCACGCCGTAGACGCTTTTCAGGCCTTTCGGACCGAAGGGCCTCGTCTCCAGTTCGGAGTTCCCGCCGAGTTTCAGCCCGCGGACCCGCGCCAGGTCCCCGATGCTCTCCAAAGAGTGCTTCTTGGCGAATTCCTTGGTCACGACGTAGGAATCCTGGTCGGTCGCCTCCGACTGGTCGAGCAGGGTCAGGCCCTTGGGCAGCGCCTTGGCGAGCTGCTCGTGGATCTGGCCGGCGTCGGCCGAGGCGGCGTTCTTCCTGTAGTACTGGAGGAGGCTTCCCGTGTATTCGGGAATGACGCCGATGCGCCCGGACTCCACTTCGGGCATGTACACCTCGCGCTGCCCGATGAGGAACTGACGGTCGACGGAGTATCCCTTCTCTTCGAGGGCCTGGGCGTAGATCTCGGCGATGATCTCGTTGGAGTAATAGTCCTGCGAGCCGACCACGATCGTGCCGTCGCCGGACCCGCCGCCTCCCCGCAACGGGTCTCGGTTCGAGCACCCCGTGAGCGTGCACGCCAGGCCGAGGAGGAATGCCGCCGCGAAGGCGATGGTTTTAGTGTTCACGTGAATTCTCCCTGGGAGCCGGGTCTCGTGCGCCGACCGGATCACTTACCGGTTGGATCGGCGATGCGGGTGGCAGCTCGTTGGAGGCTCGCCAGGATGACCTCCATGAGCAGCGCGAGGAGGATGACCACGAACGCGCCTCCGAGCATCTGGGTGTAGTCCCGCGATTTGAGACCGGAGAACAGATACCGGCCGAGCCCGGTGTCCGAGATGTAGGCGGCGAGCGTCGCGGTGGCTATCACCTGGAGCACCGCGGCTCGGATCCCGCCGACGATCACGGGCAGGGCGAGCGGGATTTCGACTTTCCCGATGACCTGGGCCGGGCTCATCCCCACGGCTTTCGCGGCCGAGGGGATGGCCGGGTCGATGGCCTGTATCCCCGCGTAGGTTCCCGCCAGCAGCGAGGGGATCGCCAGGATGACGAGCGCGAGCACGGGGGCCTTGAGGCCGATGCCGAAGGCGAGCCCGAAGACCGTGAGCAGGCCGAGGGTCGGGATGGATCGGGCGGCGCCGGTGACCGCGCCCACGGCGGCCGCCCCGCGCCGAGTGTGGCCGACGAGCACGCCCACAGGCACCGCTATCGCGGCCGCGAGCCCGACGACGATGGCCGTGATGAGCAGATGCTCGCCGATTCGCGCGGGAATGCCCGAGGCGCCGGACCAGTTGGACGAGTCGGTCAGCCAGGAGAAGGCTTGGCGGAGGTAGTTCATGCCGCAACCCTCCCCACGGCTCTCATCCACGGAGTCAGGGCGCGCCCGGCCAGCAGCACGACGGCGTCCAGGACGAGGGCCAGCAGGACCGTCGCCGCGATGCCGGTGCCGACCTCGGCCATGATGTCCCGTTTGAACCCGTCGGTCAGGAGCGTGCCGAGACTCGGGATGCCGATGAGGGCGCCGATCGTCACGAGCCCGACGGTCGAGACCGTCACCACCCGGATCCCCGACACGAGGACGGGGGTGGCCAGGGGCAGGTCCACCCCCCAGAGGATCCTCGTGCGCGAATAGCCGAGGGCCACCGCGCTGTCGCGCACGATCGGGTCGACGGCGTTGAAGGCGTCGGCGGCGGTGCGGACGAGCAGCGCGGCGCCGTACAGGGCGAGGGCCGCGATGATCGTAGTCGAGGATCTCAGCGGCGTCCCGATGAGGATCGGGACGACGAACAGGAGCGGCAGCGAGGGGACGGCGTATATCAGCGTCGCCGCGCTCAGCAGGGCCCCTCCCAGTTTGGGGAAGCGGAAGGCGAGCCGTCCGAGCGGGACGGCGACGAGCACCGCGATGACGACGGCCGACGCGGACAGGTACAGGTGCGTGGCGGCCAGGTCCCCGGCCCACTGCCAATTGTAGGAGAGCCAGTTCACGAGCCCTCCCGCCGCTCGGTTCCCAGAACGCCCACGGGGCGCCCATCGGGATCGACCACGACGTTCCTTCCGCCTACGCTGCGCACTTCCAGCTGCACGTCGGCGCGGTCGGAGCCGATGAAGTCCCTGACGAATTCGTCCGCGGGCTCGGCGAGGATCCGCTCGGGCGTGCCGCGCTGGGCGATCCGCCCGCCCTCCTTGAGGACCACGACCTCGTCGCCGAGCCGGAAGGCCTCCTCGATGTCGTGGGTGACGAAGAGGATGGTCTTGCCGAGTTCGGCCTGCAGGCGCAGGAGTTCGTCTTGGAGCTCACGACGCACGATCGGGTCGACGGCGCCGAAGGGCTCGTCCATCAGCAGGATGTTGGGGTCGGTGGCCAGGGCGCGCGCCACGCCGACCCTCTGCTGCTGTCCGCCGGACAGCTGCGCGGGATATCGAGAGCCGAGCGAGGGATCCAGGCCGACTCGTTCGAGGAGCTCCGCCGCGCCGGCTCGGGCCTTCCTGCGGGATTCGCCGTTGAGCACGCGAACCGTGGCGACGTTGTCGGCCACCGTGCGGTGCGGCAGAAGCCCGCCGGTCTGCAGCACGTACCCGATGGATCGGCGCAGGCGGACGGGGTTCGCGTCCCGGACGTCCTCGTCGTCGATGAGGACGTGGCCGCTGGTCGGGTCGACCATGCGGTTGACCATGCGCAGGAGCGTGGTCTTGCCCGAGCCCGAGGACCCGACGAGCACGACAGTGCGGTGGGAGGGGATCGTCAAGGAGAAGTCGGCCACGGCGACTGCTCCGCCCCGGTAGGTCTTGGCTACCGATTCGAATTCGATCACGTGTTCACCCTATCGATGATGAAGCGAGGGCAGGCGGACGTTCCGGGCCCGACATTCCCCGGAACAATCCAGGAAACGTCCAATGTGGGCATGGCGGGGTCCGCCTGGTCGGCGGACGCCGGGCGTCAGCCGACGCTCAGGACGATCTTCCCCACGCCGTGCCTGGTCGCCAGATCGTCGTAGGCGGCGCGGACCTCGTCGAAGGGATAGACCGCGCGAATGGGGAGGCTGAGCTCTCCGGCGGCGATCAGCCTGGCTATCCGCGAGACGACGGCCGTGGGGTCCATGGCGGCCGACGTCCCCACCACCACGGGGACTCCGAAGCGCTGGGCCGTCCCGAAGTCGACGATGGTGGCGACGCGCTCGGGAGCCACGCCCAGATCGAGCGCCGTCTCCACGTATCCGTGGCCGAAGCAGTCGATGAACGCGTCGATGCGCGGGGCGGCCTCCCGCAGCCGTTCGACCAGTCCCTCGCCGTATTCGACGGGCTGGATTCCCAGGTCGCGCAGAGCCTGGGCGCTGGACGGCCCGGCGATTCCGATGACGTCGGCGCCGGTGCGCCGGGCGAGCTGGGATGCGAGGATGCCCACGCCGCCTGCCGCGGCGGACACCGCGACGGTCTCACCCGGCTGGGGCGCCACGGTGTCGACGGTCGCCTGGGCGGTCGTGGCCGCGACGTAGAGGCTGGCGGCCACCCGAGGGTCGAGGCCCTTGGGCATGGGGACCACGCGGTTGGCGGCGATGGTGACGTACTCGGCGTGGGCGCTGCGCTTGTCGCTCATGCCGATGACGGCTTCCCCCACGCGGAGGTGGTCGACGCCCGTGCCGAGCTCCACGATGGATCCCGCGAAATCGCTCCCTTGGCCCTCGCCGGGGAAGCGCGCGGGGAAGAAGTCGCGCATGGCTCCCTCGCGAATGACGATCTCCCCCGGGTTGATCCCGGCGTACTGGACTTTCACCAGAACCTGCCCGCTTGTGGGCGGGATGACGTTCACATCGCGGATGTGGAGCACCGAGGAGTCTCCGTATTCGTCGAATCGGACGGCTTTCATGGAACTCTCCTTCTGCGCTCCGAGGGGTCCGAAGCGCATCGACAGTAATTAGAATTCACGCTCTAATTCTATGCGCGCACCGTTCGGAGGTCCAGTGCGAGATTGAGGAGTTCTATGAGGCAGGCGACATTCCCGAGACGCCGCCGTGAAAGGGGAAGCGCACCGGAGGAGGTCTCCGCCGGTCATAAGCGAGATTCGCGTTCCACCGTGGAAGGCCGAGGACGCAGCGCTGGAAGTGCGCGAGGAGCATGGTCCGGCTGCGGCGTTCCGTCTGTGGCGCGGGGGTGGAGCGGGCGCCGTCGCACCCGCGTCGGCAGCGAGGGCCCGGTCACGACGAAGGCCGGGATTCCCGTCAAGGCGCTGCGCCCGCGTCTCACGCGCCCGGAGCCCCTTCCCGCCCAGCGCCGCGCATTCACAGCATGCAGGAGACGCAGCCTTCCACCTCGGTCCCCTCCAGGGCCTGCTGGCGGACGCGCATGTAGTAGAGCGTCTTGATCCCCTTGCGCCACGCGTAGACATAGCTGCGGTTGACGTCGCGGGTGGTGACGGTGTCCGGGTAGAACAGGGTGAGGGACAGGCCCTGGTCGACGTGCCGGGTCGCCACGGCGTAGGTGTCGATGATCTTCTCCGGCCCGATCTCATAGGCGTCCTGGTAGTACTCCAGGTTGTCGTTCGTCATGTACGGCGCCGGGTAGTAGACCCGGCCGATCTTGCCCTCCTTGCGGATCTCGACCTTGGCCACGATCGGGTGGATCGACGACGTCGAGTTGTTGATGTAGGAGATCGAGCCCGTCGGGGGAACGGCCTGGAGGTTCCTGTTGTACATGCCGTACCGTTGCACGTCGTCGCGGAGGGCGGCCCAGTCCTGCCGGGTGGGGATGCGGATCCCCGCGAAGAGCTCCCGCACCTTCTCCGTCTCGGGCTCCCACGTCCCCTCGACGTATTGGTCGAAGTACGAGCCGGAGGCGTAGGCGGAGTTCTCGAAGCCCTCGAAGCGCTCCCCGCGCTCCCGCGCGATCTGCATCGAGGCGCGCACCGCGTGGTAGGCGACGGTGTAGAAGTACACGTTCGTGAAGTCGAGGGCCTCCCGGGACCCGTAGAAGACGCGCTCGCGCCCGAGGTAGCCGTGGAGGTTCATCTGCCCCAGGCCGATGGCGTGGCTCGCCGAGTTGCCGCGCTCGACGGAGGGGACGGAGCGGATGTCCGTCATGTCGGAGACGGCGGTCAGAGCGCGCACGGCGGTCTCGACCGTCTTGCCGAGGTCGGGCGAGTCCATGGCCTTGGCGATGTTCAGCGACCCGAGGTTGCAGGAGATGTCCTTGCCCACGTGGGCGTAGGAGAGGTCGTCGTTCAGCTCGGAGGCCTCGGAGACCTGGAGGATCTCCGAGCACAGGTTCGACATCGTGATCTTGCCTTCGATCGGATTGGCCCTGTTGGCGGTGTCCTCGAAGAGGATGTAGGGGTATCCGGATTCGAACTGGATCTCGGCGACGGTCTGGAAGAAGGTCCGGGCGTTGATCTTCGACTTGCGGATGCGCTCGTCGTCGACCATCTCGCGGTACTTCTCGCTCACGGAGATCTCGGTGAAGGGAACCCCGTAGACGCGTTCGACGTCGTAGGGGCTGAAGAGGTACATGTCCTCGTTCCTCTTGGCCAGCTCGAAGGTGACGTCCGGGATGACCACGCCCAGGGAAAGCGTCTTGATGCGGATCTTCTCGTCGGCGTTCTCGCGCTTGGTGTCGAGGAAGCGCATGATGTCCGGGTGGTGGGCGTGGAGGTAGACGGCGCCGGCGCCCTGGCGGGCCCCGAGCTGGTTGGCGTAGGAGAAGGAGTCCTCCAGGAGCTTCATCACCGGGTTGACGCCCGAGGACTGGTTCTGGATCTTCTTGATCGGCGAGCCCAGTTCGCGCAGGTTCGACAGGTTCAGGGCCACTCCCCCGCCGCGTTTGGACAGCTGGAGCGCGGAGTTGATGCCGCGGGCGATGGACTCCATGTTGTCCTCGATGCGCAGGAGGAAGCAGGAGACGAGTTCGCCGCGGGCGGCCTTGCCCGCGTTGAGGAAGGTGGGGGTGGCCGGCTGGAAGCGCCCCTCGATGATCTCCTCCATGAACGACATCGCCAACGCCTCGTCGCCGCGGGCGAGGGTCAGCGCGACCATGCACACGCGGTCCTCGTAGCGCTCGAGGTAGCGGGTGCCGTCGAAGGTCTTGAGCGTGTAGGAGGTGTAGTACTTGAAGGCTCCGAGGAAGGTCGGGAAGCGGAACTTCTTCGCGTAGGCGGCCTTGTACAGCCTCTTGACGAAGGAGAAGTCGTAGGCGTCCAGGACGCCTCTCTCGTAGTACCCCTCCTTGAGGAGGTAGTCCATCTTCTCCTCGAGGTCGTGGAAGTAGACCGTGTTCTTGTTGACGTGCTGGAGGAAGTACTGGCGGGCGGCCGCGCGGTCGGCGTCGAACTGGATGAGGCCGTCGGCGTCGTAGAGGTTGAGCTTGGCGTTCAGGGCGTGGTAGTCGAGGCCCGGATCGCCGCAGTTCTCCTCGCCGGTGTCCGTCAGTGTGGTTGCTGCCAAAACTTCTCCAGACCTTCGCGCACTCGGGCCACGTCCTGGGGCGTGCCGAGCAGTTCGAACTTGTACATGTGGGGCACCTTGCACTTGGCGGAGACGATCTCGCCCGCCAGGCAGTACGCCGCGCCGAAATTGGTGTTCCCTCCCGAGATCACGCCTCGGATGAGCGAACGGTTGCGTTCGTCGTTGAGGAACTTGACGACCTGCTTGGGAACGGCTCCCTTGACGTTGCCTCCGCCGTAGGTCGGGACGATCAGGACGTACTCCTCCTCGACGTGCAGAGGTTCCTCCGTCGGACGCAGGGGGATGCGCCGGGCGGGCATGCCGAGCTTCTCGACGAACCGCTTCGTGTTGTTCGTCGCCGAGGAAAAGTAGACGATCTGCCCCACGGGACCTCCTGATGCGTCCGGGCCGGGTGGGGGCGCCGAGCGGCGCCCCCACCCTCCGATTCACGCCGTGACGGCGGAGGCGGCGACGGCGGCGGCCGCCGCCTTGATCCGGTCCGGACGGAACCCCGCCCAGTGGTCGCCGTCGGCGAAGACCACGGGTGCGGACTGGTAGCCCAGAGACTTGACGGCCTCCAGAGCCTCAGCGTCCTGAGTCAGGTCGACTTCGTTGTAAGCGAGCCCTGCCTTGTCCAAGGCCCGCTTCGTCGCATTGCACTGAACGCATGAGGGCTTGGTGTAAACAGTGATGCTCAATTCGTATTCCCTTTCTTCCACCCCGGCCCGCGGGAGAGCCTCGCCGGCTTTGACGCCCGGCGAGAGGCGGAGCCTTCATTTCCGCCCATCCCGCGGGAGAGCCCCTCCAAAGGCCTCCGTGAAACCGCGGCCGTAATCGGTGGCTTCCGCGACCGAGCCGCCGACTTGGCGACTCGAGCGAAAACACTACACCTTGTGGTCACCACGGCGGTAGACCACAAGGGCTTGTGTCTCCGTGACGAGTGGCACCGTGCAATTCCTCTCCTGTGGACTGCCCGACCACCGGGGTGGACAACCTGTGAAGCCCGAGCCCCGGCGCCGGCAGAGATATCCCCTCGAGCGTCCACACGCCGGAGCCGGCCCCGACCGCGCGCCGCGGACGGCACCGGCCCAGACGGGATCGGTTCGTACCGCCGGCCAGGCGGCCGATCTCAGCATCGCAGACGCCTCCGACACTTTCCGGCCCGCTCCGCGCTCGACGGCCCACCGGCTTCGGGCGCTCCTACTTTCGGAGGGAATCCCCAAGTTTATCCACGCCTGTGGACAAACCGAGTTCACATGTGTGGACGATGGAATCCGCGCTGTCCACACGTGTGAATCGCCGCGGCGGAACCGCGTCGCGCCACTTCGAAGGGATGGGCGTGTCGGCCGTCGGCGTGTCGCGAGGCCGCGCTCAAGCGTGTCGCCAGGCCGCCTCGGTCGGCGAATTCGCGGCCCGCCAGACCGCGCTCGGGAAGGCGCCGCTCGCGCGATCCCGGAAACCGCGGTGCCGCACGCAGCTCACTCGGGGAGGCGCTCCCGTAGACTCGTCTCGCCCTACCGCGACATGCGCAGCCGATCGCCGGGGAAGCGCTCCTACTTGTAGTCGCCGCCGGTCGCGGCGGCGGCCTTCTGGCCGTTGACCGTGACGGCGTAGGCGTCGCCCTTCTTGATCCTCGGAGAGGAAAAGACAACGGATTTGGCCGGCTTGGGGCTCGTGTAGGCGGCGATCTCCCCGCCGGTCGAATCGGCGACGGCGAGCCTGCCTCCGGCGGGGATGTCGGCCTGGGCCTTGATGGCCGACTGGCCGGCGGTCGTCTTGGGCGCCTCGTCCATGCCGACCGAGCCGACGGCAAGGAGGGTGCCGCCGGACAGCGTCAAGCCGTTCTCGACGTCGACGGCTCCGTTGCCCGCGGCGGACGGGCCGTAGACCGTGACCTTGCCGCCGCTGATGACGCCGTCGCCGTCCGAGTCGAAGCCGTCGCCCTCCGTGTTGAGGGTCCAGTCGCCGCCGGTGATGGCCATCCACGGTTTGGTCGCGGTGTTGACGGCGTTGAGCCCGTCGTCGGAGGTGGTCACGGTGGCGCTTCCGCCGGCCAGAAGCATCTTGGAGGCTTCGAAGCCCTCCTCCGAGCCGGCTGCGTTCACCGATCCGCCGGTGACGATGAGGTCCGAGGTCGCCTCCAAGGCATCGGATTTGGCGACGACGTTCGCCGTGCCGCCGGTGACGAGCACGTATCCGCGCCCGGCGTTCTTCTTGTTGTCGGACTTGACGCCGTCGTTGCCGGCTTTGAGGTCGAAGGTCCCGGCGGCGAGCACCACGTAGTCCTGGCCGCGGATCGCGTCGTCGCGAGCCGTGACCTTGACGGTCCCTCCGGTGACGACGAGCCCGTCGGAGCTGGAGATGCCGTCGTTGCTGTTGCCTCTCACGTCCAGCGTCCCGCCGCCTCCGATCGTCAGGTCGGCCTTCGAGGCGAGGGCGGCGATGGGCCCGTTCCCCTTGACCGTGGAGGCGTAGCTGGAGGCGTCGGACAGGGTGTTGGCGGTTCCCTCGGCCAGGGCGATGACGGCCTCGTCGGCCTCCACGATGCGGATCGCCGCGTTGTCCGGAGAGGTGATGTTGGCTCCCTTGAGGACGAGTTTGACTTTGGCGGTCTTGGGGAGTTTGACGAACACCTGGCCGGTGAAGTCGCCGGACAGGACGTAGGTTCCCGCCTTGGAGATCGTCACCTTCCCGGCGCTGGTGGTCACGGCGGAGCCGCCGCCCGAGGATGCGCCGGGCCCCTCGACGGCGGCGGAGGTGCCGTTGAGCCGGATCTTCGTGGCCGACGACTCGTCGTACTGCACGTCGTTGGAATCGGCGTGCGGTCTCTGATTCTCCGCCATCATTCTCTCGGCTGTGGCGCCGTCCGCCTTCACGGTGTTCGCGTAGACGTCTCCGCGGGGAATCGACTTCCCCGCTATCCGGCGCAGGGAGTCCAGCTGGGCCAGGCCGTCCTTGGCGGGGGTTTCGCCGTGCGTGGTCGAGCTGCCGGCGGGGGATCCGCTGCTCGTCTTCCCCTGCGAGGTCTTCCCGCTTCCGCAGGCGCCGAGCGTCAGCCCCGCGGCCAGGGCGGCGGCCGCCCACGTCTTCGTCCTTCTCATGCTATGCCTCCTAGCGTTGCTATCGTTTTGCTCCAGCGATTGGCGGGGAGCCCGGGGTTGATCGCCGCCATGCCGACGGCGTACTTGGACAGCCGCACCGGGCGCACTCCTCGACGCCACAGCCACCTGTCCGCCTCGCACGGGTGCTTGCTCGACTTCGTCTCCACCACGACCTCCGGCACCCGGAGAGGGGACCAGCCGGAAGGGGTCGAGAGCGTGAGCCCCCGGTCCATCGTCAGCCGCGAATCGCCCGGCAGCCGGAAGGTGGTTCGCGTGTAGACCGAGCGGATCACCCACGCCAGCTCGCCGACGGCCCGCGCCCCGGCTCTGCGGGTCTGTACGACGCCGCGTTCGGTGAGCCGTGCGGCGAGCCATTCGCGGATCCGCGGGCAGCCGGTGACGTCCGGCGTCAGGTCGAAGGCTTCGACCGGCAGCCCCCTCTTGAGGCGTTCGCACACGTCCATCGGCACGTCGTCCAGGCGCAGGCGGTCTTTGACGTTCTGCCCGCGTCCGCTGCGCGTTTTCAGTTCGACGAATCGCAGGCCCGCGTCGAGGTAGACGCGGGATCGGACTTTGAACCGCCGCCGCCGCTTGGTGGCCGCCGCACGGTACAGCGCGAAATCCGGGGTGTCGAAATAATCCGACAGGTAGCCGAACTCCCTGGCCCCTCCGATCGAGAGGACCTCGGCTTGGATCGAGCAGAGGTATTCGACGAGCTCGGCCGTCAGCGCGCGGTCGAGAAGGTATTTTCTGTCGGTCCGTTTCAGGAGGGCCGCCTGAGAGGCCAGATCCTCCAGGCCTATGGCCGGAAGCCGTTCCAGGAGGGGACCGAAGTCCACGACTCCGGGGTAGCTCGCGGGGCCGATTCGAGAATCGCCTGCCACGTCGATCCGAGAGCGGCTTGCCTCCTCGATTCGAGACCCGAGGTCGATCATCGCGCTCATCGGTCCGTCCCCCTTCCGTTTCGCGCTGGCTGGCTCACCTCTTTTTCCCTCATCCCGTCTTCGCCGGCGCCGCCTTCGCCGGCGCCGCGGCCGGGCTGGGCCTGCGCCGGGTAGCCGGCCTGCCCCACCGCGCGG
>NZ_KE951413.1:27170-48896 GCF_000466165.1 Actinobaculum sp. oral taxon 183 str. F0552 | reverse complement strand
GGGCTCCGGCGTCGCCGGGCAGGAGCCCGGCCTCGCGCAGGGCCCCTTCGACGTCGCCGGGGACGAGGGCGTGGACGAAGGCCCCCTCGTCCCGGTAGTCGACGGGGGCAAGCAGTTCGCCGTCGTCGTGGATCCGGGAGACGAGGTCTCCGCGCGAGTAGGGCACGACCAGCCGGACCTCCGCCTGCGGGCGCGGGAGGCGCTCGTCGATGGCGTGCCGGAGGTCCTCGAGCCCCTCGCCGGTCAGGCATGAGACGGGCACGGATCCGGGGAATCGGGAGCGCAGGGTCGCCACGCCGATCGGGTCGGCCAGGTCGCATTTCGACAGGACGACGATCTCGGGGGCGTCGAGGGCCCCGGGGACGTCGGCCAGGACATCCCGCACGGCGCGCACCTGCCCGGCGGGGTCGTGGTGGGACGAGTCGACGACGTGGAGCAGCAGGTCCGCGGCCCCGGCCTCCTCCAGGGTGGAGCGGAAGGCCTCCACGAGCTGGGTGGGCAGCCGGCGGACGAATCCGACCGTGTCGGTCAGCGTGAAGGCCCGGCCGGACGGCGTCTCGGCGCGGCGCACCGTGGGGTCGACGGTGGCGAAGAGCGCGTTCTCGACCAGGACTCCGGCCCCGGTGAGCCTGTTCAGGAGGGAGGACTTGCCGGCGTTCGTGTACCCGACCACGACCGCGGAGGGCGTGGAGGTCCGCCTGCGCTCGGCCCGCCGCTGCCGCCGGGCGGGTTCCATGCGGCGGATGTCGCGGCGGAGCCTGGCCATGCGGGTGCGGATGCGGCGGCGGTCGAGCTCCAGCTGGGTCTCGCCCGGTCCGCGCGAGCCTATCCCGGCTCCCGAAGCGACGCGCCCGCCCGCCTGCCGGGACATCGACTCGCCCCAGCCGCGCAGGCGGGGAAGGAGGTATTCGAGCTGGGCCAGCTCGACCTGGGCCTTGCCCTCGCGGGAGGTGGCGTGCCGCGCGAAGATGTCGAGGATCAGCGCGGTGCGGTCGATGACCTTGACGCCGACGACGTCCTCCAGCTCCCTCCTCTGCGAGGGGGCGAGCTCGGAGTCGGCGATGACGGTGTCGGCCTCGAGGCGTTCGACGATCCCGGCGAGCTCGCGGGCCTTGCCCGAGCCGAGGTAGGTGGCCGGATCCGGCAGGGAACGGCGTTGGACGAGCCCGTCGAGGACGACCGCCCCGGCGGTCTCGGCCAGGGCGGCGAGCTCGCGCAGCGACTCCTCGGCCTCGGCGAGCGCGCCGCGGCCCGACAGGCCGATGAGGACGACCCTCTCCAGGCGCACCCGCCGGTATTCGACGTCGACGCCCTCCTCGCGGGCGATTCCCGCGTCCAGGCCTGCGACCCGCTGGAGGGAGGAGCGGGTTTCGCGCGCGAGGGAGTCTCCAGACCAGTCCTCGCCGTAGACGGCTTCGGCCTGGAGGGCCGTTCCCCGGATCGATCGCACGTCGAGGTTCCTCGCGCCGCGTCCGCGCGCGCCGGGCTGGTTGCTGTCGCTCATACGCCTCACATTCTCTCACGGATCGCCCGCCTCATCGCGCGCCGGAGTCCGGGCGGATAGTCTTGGTGCGTGTCCACTCCCCACTATTTCAGCGAGGGCCCCGCGGGCGAGGCGCAGGTGCGCGAGCGCACGGTCCGTCTGCGCGACAGGCAGTACGGGGTCGTCACCTCCTCCGGGGTCTTCTCCGCCGACCGCCTCGACAGGGGCACGGCCGTGCTGCTGTCGCGGGTTCCCGCCCCGGCCGTCGGCGAGGGGGATCTGGCCGTGGACGTGGGCTGCGGGTGGGGGCCGGTCACGCTCGCCCTGGCCGCAGAGGCGCCGGCGGCCGACGTGTGGGGCGTCGACGTCAACGCCCGGGCCCGCGACCTGACCCGCGAGAACCTGCGGCGGGCGGGGCTGACGGCCTCCGTCCTGTCGCCCGACGAGGCCTTCGCGGCCCTGGACGGCCGGCGGATCCGACTCATCTGGTCCAATCCGCCGGTGCGCATCGGCAAGCCGGCCCTGCACGCCCTCCTCGATTCGTGGATCGAACGCCTGGCCGACGACGGCGCGGCCTACCTCGTCGTGCAGAGGAACCTGGGGGCCGATTCGCTCCACCGGTGGATGGCGGAGCGGGGCTGGGGGTGCGAGCGGGTGGCCTCCTCCAAGGGCTACCGCGTCCTGTCCGTCAGGCGCCGCGGCTGAGCCGGGCAGGGCGCACGCCCCGCCGTCGGGCGCCGGGCCACCGGGCTTTGCGCGACGCGCGGGCCGGCGTCCGCGACCCGCGTCACTGCGCGTATCCGGCGATCCCCAGGAGGGCGAATTCGGCGACGAGGACGGCGGGCCCCGTCAGGTAGGCCCGTCCCGCCGCTATCCTGACGGCGAGCCGGCCGCCGGGCGAGCTGAGGTCGACGGTGCCTTCGTCGCGTTCGGCCGCCAGGAGCACGGCGAGCGCGGCGGCGCAGGTTCCCGTCCCGCAGGCGAGGGTCTCGCCGACGCCGCGTTCCAGGACGCGCATGGGCGCGGGAGACCCGGGGCCGACCAGTTCCAGGTTGATCCCGTCGGCGGGGGCCGGGTCGTAGACCGGCTGCTCGGTCAGGCGCGCGGCCTGCAGTTCGCGCTCGTCGGCGAGGAGGACGACGGCGTGGGGGTTCGGCATGTCGACGCGCACGCCGTCGCGCACTCCGACGCCCGGAACGTCGACCCGGATCGACGCGGACTGCCCTTCGGGGAGCTCGTAGGGCCCCATGTCGACCGTGTAGGAGGGCCCGTCGAACACGACGGTCTTGACTCCCCCGCGCGTGGCGACGGCGAGCGACCCGCCGACCGGCACGTCGACGACGCCTTGGACCCGCAGGTAGTGGACGAAGACGCGCACGCCGTTGCCGCACATTTCGGCCAGGCTCCCGTCGGCGTTGCGATAGTCCATGAACCATTCGGGGCCGACGCCGGCATCGACTGCGTCGGCGCCCTTCAGGGCGCGGGCGCGCACGACGCGGATGACCCCGTCGGCCCCGACGCCGCGGTGGCGGTCGCACAGCGCCGCGACCGTCTGGGCGTCCAGGCGGAGCCTGCCGTCGAAGTCGGGGATGAGGATGAAGTCGTTGCCTGCGCCGTGGGCTTTCGTGAGGGTCAGGCCTTCGAGCATGGGAGTGATCACGGTCCAACTGTATCGAGGATCCGCGTCGCGGCGCCGCAGACGTCGCCGTCGGAGAGGTCGATCCAGCGCACGCGCGGGTCGGCTGTGAACCACGTCGTCTGCTTCTTGGCCAGGCGCCGCGTCGCCTGGGCGATGGCCTGGGCGGCCTCCCGGCGGTCCAGGCGGCCTTCGATCACGGCGATCGCCTGGCTGTAGCCGGTCGCGCGGGGGGCCGTCGGCCCTTGGGCGAGGCCGCGGTCCAGGAGGGCGCGCGTCTCCTCGATGAGGCCGTCGTCGACCATCCGTTCGGCACGGGCGCGGATCGCCTGGTCCAGGAGGTCGGTGCGCCGCGTCGTCGCGAACACGGAGACGTTCGGGTAGAAACTGGTGTGCCGGGGGAAGCGCGGGGTGTAGGGGCCTCCCGTCAGGCGGACGACCTCCAGGGCGCGGATCACGCGGCGGACGTTGCCGTGGTGGATGGCTCGGTGGGCCCGGGGGTCCTTCTCGGCCAGTTCGGCCAGGAGCGGGGCCGCGCCCTCGCGGGCGTAGAGGTCTTCCAGCTGTTCGCGCACGGCGGGGTCGCGTCCGGGGAAGTCGAGGCGGTCGAGGAGCCCGGAGACGTACAGTCCGGAGCCGCCGACGACGAGCGGCGTCCTGCCGGCCGCGGCTATGGCCTGCAGGTCGGCCCGGGCGTGCCGCTGGTAGGCGGCGACGCTGGCCTCCTGGGTCACGTCGAGGACGTCGATCTGGCGGTGGCGGATCCCCCGCCGGTCGGCGGGCAGGACTTTGGCCGTGCCGATGTCCATGCCGCGGTAGAGCTGCATGGCGTCGGCGGAGACGATCTCGACGGCGTCGGCCCCTCCCATGAGGGCGGCCAGTTCGAGCGAGAGGGCGGTCTTGCCGCTGGCCGTCGGCCCGACGATCGCGATGACGGGGCCGACGGATTCGGGGCCGGCCACGTCAGGCGTCCGCGCGCATTCGCAGGCGCGGCATGCCCAGGGAGACGGGGGCTCGGCCTTCGGCTTCGGCCTTCAGCCGGGAGGCTCGGCGTTCGCATTCGGCCCAAGCGTCTCCGGCCCGGGTGCGCCGGACGTCGAACGGACCGCCCGTCAGCGCCGAATCGGCCACGAGGTGGTGGGGCGCCCCGTGGGTGACCTGCGCTCGGACCATGTCGCCGGGCCTCGGACGCTCGGATTCGCCCATTCCCGCGGGCAGGGCGATGTGGACGAGGCGGCCGTCGGCCGCACGGCCGGTCACCCGGTCGGTCGTCGGGTCCTTCCGCCCCGCCCCCTCGGAGATGAGCACGTCGACGGCGCGACCCTCCAGCGCCGCGTTCTCCTGCGCGGAGATCCGCTCCTGGAGGTCGACGAGCCTCCTGTACCGGTCGGAGACGACGTCGGAGGGGATCTGGTCGGCCATGTCCGCCGCGGGGGTCCCGGGCCGGGGCGAGTAGGCGAAGGTGAAGGCCGAGGCGAAGCGCGCCTCCTCGACGAGGTCGAGCGTGGCCTGGAAGTCCTCGTCGGTCTCGCCGGGGAATCCGACGATGACGTCGGTGGTGATGGCGGCCTCGGGCATGCTGGCCCGGACGCGGTCGAGGATCCCCAGGAAGCGCTGCGAACGGTAGGAGCGGCGCATCGCGCGCAGGACGCGGTCGGAGCCGGACTGAAGCGGCATGTGCAGCGAGGGCATGACGTTGTCGGTCTCGGCCATGGCGGCGATGACGTCGTCGGAGAAGGCGGCCGGATGCGGCGAGGTGAAGCGCACGCGCTCCAGGCCGTCGACCGACCCGCAGGCGCGCAGGAGCTTCGCGAAGGCCCGGCGGTCGCCGAAGCCCACGCCGTAGGAGTTGACGTTCTGCCCCAGAAGCGTCACCTCGACGGCGCCCTCGGCGACGACCGCCTCCACTTCGGCCAGGACGTCGCCCGGCCGGCGATCGCGCTCCCTGCCCCGGAGGCTGGGCACGATGCAGAAAGTGCACGTGTTGTTGCACCCGACCGATATCGACACCCAGGCAGCGTAGGCGCGTTCGCGATGCGTGGGCAGAGTCGACGGGAAGACCTTCAGGGACTCCTCGATCTCCACGGCCGCCTCCGCGTTGTGCCGTGCGCGCCTGAGCAGCGCCGGCAGGACGTCGAGGTTGTGCGTGCCCAGCACGGCGTCCACCCACGGGGCCCTCTCGACGATGCCTCCGCGCATCTGCTGGGCCAGGCATCCGCCGACGGCGATCTGCATGCCGGGCCGTTCGCGTTTGACGGCGGCGAGCTGGCCGAGGTTCCCGAACAGGCGGGTGGCGGCGTTCTCCCGGACGCTGCACGTGTTGACGACGACGACGTCCGCGCCTTCGTCCCCGGCGTCGGTCGCCCTGGCGGCCTTCTCGGGGACGAGGGCGACGGGGACGTAGCCCGCCTCCTCCAGGAGGCCCGCCAGGCGTTCGGAGTCGTGGACGTTCATCTGGCATCCGAGGGTGCGGATGGCGTAGGTCCGGGGAAGCTGTGGTGACATCGCGAGCCAGTCTAGCCCAGCAGGCGCTCGTGGGCCTCGCGCAGGGCCCGAGAGCACGTCTCGGGCGGATACCCGCGTCTGGCGAGGGCGGCGTACACGCGCCGGTCGAGCGTCCGGGGGTCGCCCCCGCCGCGCGACAGGCGCTTCTCCGCCACCGCAACGGCGGCTTCGAGTTCCGCCTCGTCGCCGACCGACTCGATCACGGCGTCGACGATGCCGCGGTCGACCCCCTTTCGCCGCAGCTCCTCGCACATCGCCTTGCGGGAAGCGCCCGTCTCGGAGAGCCTCGTCCGCACGAGGGCCCGGGCGAAGTGCGCGTCGTCGATCAGGCCGATGCTCGTGAAATGATCGAGCACCTCCTCGCGGACGTCGGCGGGGACGTCCCTGCGCTCCATGGCCTCAGACAGCTGCTGGCGCGACCGGTCCATCATGGACAGCTGGCGTATGACGATCCGGCGGCCGCGCTCCCGCCATTCCTCGCGGTCCGGTTCCCGGCCGCCGCTTCGGGGCGGCGCAGCCTGCCCGCCCATCAGCTCTCCGGATCCGCGGGGGGCTCGGGAACCGCGGGGGCAGCGGGGTCGGGGGCGACTCCCACCTTGACGAGGATCTTGCCTTCGATCTCATCGGCCATCTCGGGGTTGTCCTTGAGGAACCTGCGCACCTTCTCCTTGCCCTGGCCGAGCTGGTCGCCGTCGTAGGTGTACCAGGCGCCGGACTTGCGCACGATCCCGGCGTCCACGCCCATGTCGATGATGCACCCCTCGCGGGAGATCCCCTGGCCGTAGAGGATGTCGAATTCGGCCTGTTTGAACGGCGGAGCCATCTTGTTCTTGACGACTTTGACGCGGGTGCGGTTGCCGACCGGCTCGGATCCCTCCTTGAGCGTCTCGGTGCGCCGGACGTCCAACCGGACCGAGGCGTAGAACTTGAGGGCCTTGCCCCCGGTGGTGGTCTCGGGGCTTCCGAAGAAGACGCCGATCTTCTCCCGGAGCTGGTTGATGAATATGGCCGTCGTCCCCGAGGCCGACAGCGCGCCGGTGATTTTGCGCAGCGCCTGGCTCATCAGACGCGCTTGGAGGCCGACGTGGGAATCGCCCATCTCCCCCTCGATCTCGGCCTTGGGGACGAGGGCGGCGACCGAGTCGATCACGATGATGTCCAGCGCCCCCGACCGGATGAGCATGTCGGTGATCTCCAGGGCCTGCTCGCCGGTGTCCGGCTGGGAGACGATGAGCGCGTCGGTGTCCACGCCGAGCTTCTTGGCGTACTCGGGGTCCAGGGCGTGCTCGGCGTCGACGAAGGCGGCGATGCCCCCGTTGCGCTGGGCGTTCGCCACGGCGTGGAGGGCGACGGTGGTCTTCCCCGAGGACTCGGGGCCGTAGACTTCCACGACGCGTCCGCGAGGCAGGCCGCCGATGCCCAGGGCGATGTCGAGGGACGTGGCCCCCGTGGGGATGACTTGGACTTTGGACTGGACGCGGTCGCCCAGGCGCATGACCGAGCCTTTGCCGAACTGGCGGTCGATCTGGGAGAGGGCCGCGTCGAGCGCCTTGGCGCGGTCTTCGGGCTTTGCTGGCATCGTGTGTTCCTTCTACTCGCGGATCGTGCAGAACAGGTCTTTCCGGACTCCGCCCTCGCCGAGCGGCCTTCCGAGGTCTACGCTATGCCCGACCTCCGACAAAAAAACGACCCACTTCCCACCTTCGTGAAAAGTAGGCCGCTCGCATGACCTGTTGACCATTCTACACCGCACAAGCGTTCGATAAAAGGACCCCGTGGGCGAGTCCGCGGCGGCGTCCGCTCACACGTCCCGGTCCGGTCTGACCCGATGCAGAAAGCGGTATGACTCGGGGAGGTCCATGGCCGAGCAGACCGCCTCCCACACTCTCCGGGCCGGCATCCCGCTGCCGAGGGCCTCCGCCGGACTCAGGCCCCCGAGCTCGCCCAGGACGAGGTCCTGAGCCAGGCTGCGGCCCCTGCGGGGGAACGCTCTGTCGAGATTCGCCCAGAACTCAGACTCGCGCACGCTGTATCTCGGAACGCATGAGCGACTCCGGGGAATCGGGAACCCTCATGCGGGCGGGGACGCGTCCTTCGGCGAAGTCCACGCGATCGGCTACGAGCCGCAGGACGTGGCTCAACGGCACGTTGAGGGCCTTGCAGATCGAAGACAGCAGCTCGGAGGAGGCCTCCTTCTGACCGCGCTCGACCTCGGACAGGTATCCGAGCGAGACGCGCGCATCCGAGGAGACCTCCCGGAGGGTGCGTCCCTGGCGCTGGCGGTACTCTCTGAGGACCTCGCCGAGTTCGCGGCGCAGAAGCGCCTGCTCTCCGGAGGCCGGCTGGTTCACGGGTCGGATCGTCTGGTCGAATTTCCGGTTGACGCCGGTTCGTAGCTCCATTCTCATCATCCTTTACAACGCATGGAAGTCGATTTTGTTCCCGACCGCTTCGCTGGCTTTACCCGCCCGCTATCCTTCCACGACCGGACTGTGACTATACGTTTACCAACGTTTTCTGAATTTTCACTGAAAGGCCGTCGACGGCTTCTCGCGAGCGGTCACCGCATCCGCTCGAGTTCCCCTTGCAGCAGGTCCACCGCCCGCCGGACGGCGGCGCGTCTGACGTCCTCCCTGCCCCCGGGGAATCTGGCGAGCGCCGCCCTGCTCCCCCGCGCGGAGTCGACGGCCACCCACACCGTGCCGGCCTCGTGTCCGTCGGCGGGGCCGGGGCCGGCCACGCCCGTCGTGGCCAGTGCGACGTCCGCCCCGAACATCCGGCGCACGCCGCGGGCCATCTCGAGGGCGACGCCCTCGTCCACAGGCCCCGTCGAGGCGAGCCGATCCGCGTCGACTCCCAGGACGCTCGCCTTGGCGTCCGCGGCGTAGGCGCACACGCCTCCCCTGAAGACCTGCGAGGCCCCCGGCACCCGGACGAAGGCGTCGGCCAGCAGGCCCCCGGTCAGGGACTCGGCGCATGCCACGGTCATCCTCCGCGCGGCCAGCTCGGCGACGATCGCCGCCATCGCCTCGGCTCCGATCCGTTCGTCCATCCCGCCCCCGATTCAGCCGGCGCGCGCGATGGCCCTGGCGTCGCGGACGTACCCGGCGGCCGAGACGAGCGAGAAGTACAGGGCCACGGCGAGGAGTCCGTAGCTCAGCCACAGGAGGGCCGCCGCAAGGGCCGCGGGGAGGAAGGACGCCCAGGGGATGAGGATCCCGGCGATGCCCATGGACTGGAAGAACATCTTCATCTTGCCGCCGCGCCCGGCGGCCATGACCGCCTTCTTCACGACCGTCATGCGGACGGCGGTGATGGCGAGCTCGCGGCCGATCATGACCGCCGTCACCCACCACCACAGGTGGCCGTGCCACGACAGCAGGATGAGGGCGGCGGAGACGAGGGCCTTGTCGGCCAGGGAGTCGGCCATCTTCCCGAAGTCGGTGATGAGGCCGCGGCTGCGGGCGAGGTATCCGTCGGCCTTGTCCGTTGCGGCCGCCAGCGCGAAGACGAACCACGCCAGCGCCGACCGCACCGGGGTGTCGCTCCAGTACACCGCGACGAACACGGGGACGAGGATGAGCCGCAGAACCGTCAAGACGTTGGCGACGTTGAGGAGAGGCGCCTTCGCGCCGTCGTTCTCACCGATGCTCATCCCCCCAGGCTAGCGCGCCCGTGCCCGTCGGGCGAACGGAGGATAGAATCAGGTGTCCGTATCGATGAGGAACGGAGAGGGACATGCGTCAGCGAATGAAGGCGACCCGGGCCCTGGCGGCCGCGGCTCTGTTCGTCGCCGCGTCGGCGTGCGCCGGCGGCCGCGGAGCCGACCCGCCGCGCAGCCCGACGACCCGTACCGCCTCGCCCGCTCCCACGACGGCCACAGGCGCGCCCCAGGCTGCGTCGAGCTTCACAATCGTCTCCGGCGGCGACATCCTCCTGCACATGTCCGTCAACCAGGCGGCGCGGGCGGGTTCCGGCTACGACTACACGCAGCTGCTCGCCGGCATCCGGCCGTGGATCGAGGGGGCGGACCTGGCGCTGTGCGCGCTGGAGGTGCCGATCGTCCCGCCGGGCGAGAAGCCCTCGAACTACCCGGCGTTCGGCTCCCCGCCGCAGATCGCCGACTCCCTGAAGGCGCTCGGGTGGGACGGATGCGCGCTGGCCACCAACCATTCGATGGACCGCGGGTTCCCGGGGGTCGTCTCCACGGTCGACAACTTCGACCGGGTCGGGCTGGGCCGCCACGGGACGGCCCGCACCGGCGAGGAATCCACGAGGATCCAGTACTACAAGGTGCGCTCCGGCGGGCGGGACGTCGTCGTCGCGCACCTGTCGGCGACCACCCTGACCAACGGCATCCCCCTTCCCAAGGGGGCCGAGTGGTCCTGGAACGTCGTGGGGTCCCTCGGCAGGCGCAGCGTGGGCGACCTCGTCGAGGACGCCAGGCGCGCGCGGAGGCAGGGGGCGGACATCGTCGTCGTCTCCATGCACTGGGGCACGGAATACGTCTCCCAGCCGACCGCCGAGCAGACGGCCGTCGGCGACCAACTCGCCAAATCGGGTCAGATCGACCTCGTCTTCGGAAACCACTCGCATGTGCCCGAACCCGTGGCCAAGCTCGCCGGAGGCCCCGGCGGCAGGGGTATGTGGGTCGTCTGGTCGATGGGGAACACGATCTCCGGGCAGACCGTCCAAAACCACGGATACCGCGTGATGGCGGGGCTGATGACGACCGCGACCGTCGACGTCCCGGCGAAGGGCCCCGCACGGGTCTCGAACCTGGAGTGGACGGCCATCGCCCAGGACGAGCGGACCGACCGGGTCTTCCAGCTGTCCAGGCTGACGTCGGGCGAGCGCCCGGCGTCGATGACGCTCTCGCCGGCCGAGATCGCCTCACGAGCCAACGCGACCTATCCGGTCATGGGCGCCGACGGGTCGAAGGAGCGGGTCACTCCCCCGACCCCCAGGGCGCAGCTCATCGGCCGAGAGCTCAAGTAGCGTCGCCGCCCGGTGCGTCACCGCCCGGTCAGCTGCCAGGCGTCCTCGCCGCTCTCCCCCTCGGACGACTCGTCGTCGTACCAGCCGAGGCCCTCGTCCCCTCCGGCGCCGGACGCTTGGGAACCGAGCGCTTCGCAGCGGCGGGGGAGCTCGATGCGCTCGGTCGCCGGCTCCTGGGCGGCGGCGCCCGAGGCGGAGTCGGCCGGGTCGTCGTCGAAGACGCTCTGGCGCTCGCCGCGGAGCATCGCCAGGGCGTTGTCCAGGTGCTCGGGGCTGACGAGCACGTCGCGCGCCTTGGAGCCTTCCGAGGGGCCGACGATCTCGTACTGCTCGAGAAGGTCCATCATGCGGCCCGCCTTGGCGAAGCCGATGCGCAGCTTTCGCTGGAGCATGGACGTCGAGCCGAACTGGCTCGTGACGACCAGGTCGGCCGCCTGGAGCAGGATCTCCAGGTCCTCCCCGATCTCCTCGCGCTGCTTCTTGGCCTCCTGGGCGTCCTCGAAGTCCTCGCGGTAGCGCGGGGAGAGCTGGTCCTTGACGTGGGTGACGACCCGCTCGATCTCCTCCTCGTCGACCCAGGCCCCCTGGAGGCGGATCGGCTTGGAGACTCCGGCGGGCATGAAGAGGGCGTCGCCCTGCCCGATGAGCTTCTCCGCGCCGGACTGGTCGAGGATCGTGCGGGAGTCGGCCAGAGCCGAGGTCATGAAGGCCAGCCGGGAGGGGATGTTCGCCTTGATCAGGCCCGTCACGACGTCGACGGAGGGGCGCTGCGTGGCGAGCACGAGGTGTATCCCCGCGGCGCGGGCGAGCTGGGTGATGCGCTGGATCGAGGCCTCGACGTCGCGCGGGGCGACCATCATGAGGTCGGCGAGCTCGTCGACCACGACGAGCAGGTACGGGTAGGGCGCGAGCTTGCGGTGCGGGTCGTGCGACGCGAGGCTCCCCTCGCGCACCGCGGCGTTGAAGTCCACGATGTTCTTGAAGTGATAGGCCGCCATGTCGTCGTAGCGGGCGTCCATCTCCTTGACCACCCACTCGAGCGCTTCGGCGGCCTTCTTCGGGTTGGTGATGATGGGCGTGATCAGGTGCGGGATGCCGGCGTAGATGGTCAGCTCGACGCGCTTCGGGTCGACGAGGATCATCCTCACCTGGTCGGGGGTGGCCCGCATCATGATCGACGTGATCATCGAGTTGATGAAGGAGGACTTTCCGGCGCCCGTGGCGCCGGCCACGAGGAGGTGCGGCATCTTCGCCAGGTTGGCGACGACGTACTGGCCGCGCACGTTCTTGCCGACCCCGACCGTCAGGGGGTGGTCGGCCTTCTGCGCGACCTGGGAGCGCAGGACGTCGCCGAGCATGACGGTCTCGCGGTCCGTGTTGGGGATCTCGATGCCGATGGCCGACTTGCCGGGGATGGGCGAGAGGATGCGCACGTCGGCGGAGGCCACGGCGTAGGCGATGTTGTTGGACAGGGCGGTGATGCGCTCGACTTTGACGCCGGGGCCGAGTTCGATCTCGTACTGGGTGACCGTCGGGCCCCGGGAGAAGCCGACGACGCGGGCGTCGATGCCGAAGTCGGTGAACACCTGGGTGAGCTGGGAGACGACGAGCTCGTTGGCCTCGGTGCGCTCCTTGTGGGGGGCGCCCGCCCTGAGCTCGCTCGGGGACGGCAGCTGGTAGACGATCGACGGGTCGAGGGCGAGCTGCTGGCCCTCAGGCGGCTCGAATCCGTCGTCGGGCGCCGGAAGGGCGATCCGTTCGGTCTCCTGGGCAGGCGTCGGCGAGCCCGACGGCCGCGCTCCCCCGGACGCCGGGCGACTCGCCTTCCCGCCGGCGTCGGGGCGTCGGGCGGGCCGTTCCCCCTCGGGGGCCGGGACGGAGGCGGAGGCGTCGTCGAGGGCCTCGGTCGGCGGGGTCGCCTCGCGCCTCCTGCGGGGAAGCAGCCGCGTCTTGGGCACCTCCTCGCCTATCTCGGCGGCCTGGTCGTAGGGGACCGAAGCCGACGAGCCGTGGTTGGGGACGTCGGAGTCGGCGTCCTTGCGCCCGGCCCGGCGCTCGCGCACCTTGGCCACGACGTCGCGCAGCGGCGTGTCCGTCATGTAGACGGCGTCGAAGAGGAGGACGAGGAGCAGGACGGGAACCGCTCCGAACGGGGAGAGGAGGGCCGACAGCGAGCCGCCCGACGCCCATCCGAGCAGCCCGCCCGCCGACTCCGTGGAGGCGAAGTCCTTCAGCGGGCTCACCGGCGAGCGGACGATGTGGATCAGGCCCGTCAGGCAGACGACGATGAGTCCCAGGCCGACGGTGAAGCGCCGGTTGGTGGCCCGGGTGGAGGCGCGGAAGTATTTGATCGCCAGCGCGGTGAAGAGCACCGGGGCGAGTATCGAGATGAGCCCGACGGTGCCCGCGGTCAGGCGATGGATGAGGCCGCCCAGGATGCCGGACAGGCCGAACCACTCCCGCAGTGCGACGACCACCGCGATCGCCAGGAAGGCGAACGCTATGCCGTCGCGGCGCACGCTGGAGGCGCCCTCGTCCGGTGCTGCGGGCTCGGGCTTGGCGGCCGGCGCCTTCTTGGCCGCGGGCTTCTTCTTCGCGCCGCGCTGGGGGACTCGTGGACTCACATATCGAACCCTAGTGCTTCGCGGGCACCTTGTCCCTTCCTGACGCGCGAGCGTTCGGCCACACAGGCGCCGAGCCGGAAGCCGGACCGCACTCAGCGCGCACGGCCCTTCCCTCGGCAGCCGGCTTCGGGCCGGAGGCCGCGGCCGTCAGACCTCGACGACCGTCGGGATGATGATCGGCGCGCGGCGCAGCTTGCGCGAGATCCACCGTCCGATCGTGCGACGCAT
This sequence comes from Actinobaculum sp. oral taxon 183 str. F0552, assembly GCF_000466165.1. Classification (GTDB taxonomy): domain Bacteria; phylum Actinomycetota; class Actinomycetes; order Actinomycetales; family Actinomycetaceae; genus Peptidiphaga. The sequence continues at coordinate 35,422 of NZ_KE951413.1, read as the reverse complement.
CGCCTGCTGCATCTGGTACGGGTCGGCGCCGCGCTCCAGGGCCTCGCGCAGGGCCTGGGTCACGTCGGGGAGGATGTCGTCGAAGACCGACTCGTCCTCGGCCACGGCCCGCGCCTGGATGTGCGGCCCGGTCACGATGCCCTTGGTCTGGGGGTTGACGGCGGCGAAGATGGCCACGAAGCCCTCCTCGGCCAGGATCCGACGGTCCTTCAGCTCGGCGTCGGTGATGTCGCCGATGGACGAGCCGTCGACGTAGATGTCGTGGAACGGGATCTGGCCGACGAGCCGGACGACGCCGTCGGACATGTCGACCACCGACCCGTTCTCCGCGAGGATGACGTTCTCCGGCTCCACGCCGGTTTTGACGGCGATGCCCCCGTTGGCCACCTGGTGGCGGACCTCTCCGTGGATGGGCATGGCGTAGGCGGGTTCGAGGATGTTGTAGCAGTACAGGAGCTCGCCCTGGGCGGCGTGCCCGGACACGTGCACCTTGGCGTTGCCCTGGTGGACCACCCGCGCGCCGAGCTTCATGAGGTTGTTGATGAGCCGGTAGACGGAGTTCTCGTTGCCCGGGATGAGGGAGGAGGCGAACAGGACCGTGTCCCCCGGGCTGACGCCCACCTTGGCGTGGGACTTCGCCGCTATGCGCGCGAGGACCGCCATGGGCTCGCCCTGGGACCCCGTGGACATGAAGACGCGCCGGTTCTCGGGGACGGAGGGCATGTCGCCCAGGTCGATGAGGACGCCCTCCGGGACGTCGAGGTATCCCAGGTCGGAGGCGATGCCCATGTTGCGGACCATCGACCGTCCCACGAAGGCGACTCTGCGCCCGTGGTGCGCCGCGGCGTTGAGCACCTGCTGGACCCTGTGGACGTGGGACGAGAAGGAGGCGACGACGATCTGGCCGACGGCCCGGGCGAAGACGTCGTCGATGACCGGCCCGATCTCGGACTCGGAGGGCACGAAGCCGGGCACCTCGGCGTTGGTTGAGTCGCACATGAAAAGGTCGACTCCCTCCTCCCCCGCCCGGGCGAAGGACCGCAGGTCCGTCAGGCGCCCGTCCAGGGGGAGCTGGTCCATCTTGAAGTCGCCGGTGATGAGGATGTTGCCCTCGGGCGTGCGGACGAAGACGGCCAGCGCATCGGGGATCGAATGGTTGACCGAGATGAACTCCATCTCGAAGGGGCCGACCCGCTCGGAGTCCCCCTCGGCCACGACCAAAGCGTTGGGCTTGATCCGGTGCTCGGCCAGTTTGGCCTCGACGAAGGAGATCGTCAGCCGGCTCCCCACGAGTCTGATGTCGTTGCGCAGCTTGAGGAGGTAGGGGACCGCGCCTATGTGGTCCTCGTGGCCGTGCGTGAGCACGACGGCCTCGATATCGTCGATCCTCTCCTCGAGGTAGTCGAGGTCGGGCAGGATGAGGTCGACGCCCGGCTGGTTCTCCTCGGGGAAGAGCACGCCGCAGTCGACGACCACCAGCTTCCCTCGGTATTCCAGGACGTTGCAGTTGCGGCCCACCTCGCCCAGGCCGCCCAGCGGGACGATGCGGACGACGTCTTCGGCGAGCGCCGGGGGGGTCTGGATTTCACTCACGTCTGTGCTCTCTTCGCTATCGGCGTCGGACTTCCGGCGTGCGGACCGTCGCCGTCCATGAGGGGCGTTGCGAACGCCCGCGCCGAGGCGGACTGCCCCGGCGAGATGAAAGACTACACGAGACCCTCGGCGCGAAGCGTCGCCGCCAGAGCGGAGATCTGGGAGCTGGAGGCCCCGACGAGGGGAAGCCGCAGCGTGGCGTTGGGCAGCACGCCCATGAGCTTGAGCGCCTCCTTGGCCATCACGGCCCCCTGGCCCCCGCCCATGATCGCCTCGACGATGCGCCGCTGGCTCGCGGCCTCGGCGCGGGCGGCGGGCAGGTCGCCCGAATCGACCTCGGTGACCAGTGCGCGCAGGCCGGAGGCGATGACGTGGCCGACCACCGACACGACGCCGGACGCCCCGTGGGCGAGCCAGGCGAAGTTGAGGGAGTCGTCTCCCGAGTAGTACTCGAGCCCGGTGGCGTCCATCTTGACGAAGCCGCCGGCGACGTCGCCGGTGGCGTCCTTGACCCCCAGGATCCGGGGGTGTTCGGCCAGGCGCTTGAGCGTGTCGAGCTCGAGCCTGACCCCGGTGCGCCCGGGGATGTCGTAGAGCATGACGGGCAGGTCGCTCGCCTCGGTCACGGCGAGGACGTGCTGGACGACCCCCTCCTGGGAGGGCCGGTTGTAGTAGGGGGGCACCACGAGGAGGGCGTCGGCGCCCGAGGCCTGAGCCCCCTTGGCGATGCGCACGGCGTGCGCTGTGTCGTTGGAGCCCGCGCCGGCCAGGATCATGGCGCGGTCGCCCACGGCCTGGCCGACCTCGCGGACCAGGGCGTCCTTCTCCGGTTGATGCGTCGTGGGGGACTCGCCGGTGGTCCCGGACAGCAGGACGCAGTCGCAGCCGTCGTCGACCAGCTTCGCGGCCAAGGCCGCGGCCGAGTCGACGTCGAGGGAGCCGTCCTCCGCGAAGGGCGTGACCATGGCGACGGCGACGGATCCGAATGTGCGCTTGGGCAGAGTCTGAGTCATAGAGAAGACGATAGCCGCCGCGGCGGGGTGATGCTCCCCTGTTCCGTCATTCGGCACTTGCCTGAAAGACGAATAACATTGTGACATGAGCGATACTCACGTGTTCGTCCGTCCGGCGACTTCGGCGGACGCCGCGCCGATCGGCGACATCCACGCGCGGAACATGCGCGCCTCCCTCACGATGGCGGGGGGCAAGGCTCTCGACGCGGCCGTTCTGGCCCGGATCAGCCCCAGCGCGTTCGTCCCTGCGTGGAGGCACGCCATCAGCGCCCCTCCAGACGCCTCCCCGCAGGTGTTCGCCGCGGTGGAGGACGGCGTGGTGGTCGGCTTCGCGGCGCTCTCCCCCACGGTCCGCGGATCGGAGGGAGGCGAGGCCGCCGGGGGCGCCGAGGTCATGGAGATGACGGCGTTGGAGATCTCGGCCGGCTTTCAGAGGCACGGGCACGGCTCACGCCTTCTGTCCGCCCTCGTCGACGCCGCTCGCGAACGCGGTGCGCATCGGGTCCAGACGTGGGCCCTGGCCGAGGACGAGGCGCGCACGGCCTTCCTCTCTGCCGCCGGCTTCGGACCGGCGGGGGCCCGCAGGAAGATCGAGGTCGGGCAGACGATCGTCACCGAGCACTGCTGGCACACGGCGATCTGAGCGCGGCCGGCAAGACGGCCGCGCGTCCCGGACGGGGCCGCGAAGGCCGGCGTCGGGGACGCGCGGCGTCGCTCACAGTCCCATGAGGGCCTCGAGCCCCCAGGTGAGGCCTCCGCGTCCTCGCACGGACCGCACGGCCAACAGGACGCCGGGCATGAAGCTCGCGCGGTCGAAGGAGTCTTGCCGGACGACCAGCTGCTCGCCGGGGTTGCCCAGGAGGATCTGCTCGTGCGCGTTGAGCCCGCGCAGGCGCACGGCGTGCACGCGCACGCCGTCGTAGTCGGCGCCGCGTGCGCCGAAGGGGTCGGTCTCGGTCGCGTCGGGGCCGGGCGAGACCCCAGCCGCGGCTCGGGCCCGGGCGATGCGCGAGGCGGTGGAGATCGCCGTCCCCGAGGGCGCGTCCGCCTTGTCCGGGTGGTGCATCTCGATGACTTCGACGGACTCGAAGAAGGGGGCGGCCCTCTCGGCGAAGCTCATGGCCAGGACGGCGGAGAGGGCGTAGTTCGGCGCGATGACGGCGCTGCGTCCGGTCTTCTCGGCCCGCGCGCGCACCCGCTCCAGCGCCTCGTCCGTCCAGCCGGTGGTCCCCACGACGGCGTCGGCCCCCGAATCGAGGATCGCCAGCGCGTTGGCCTCGGCGGCCCCCGGGACGGAGAACTCGACGGCCACCTCGGCTCCCCCGAGGCTCTCCCGGGTGATGGCGTCGCCCGCGTCGAGCTCGGCGACCAGCTCCATGTCCTCGGCGGCGCCGACCGCCTCGCACACCGTCCGCCCCATGCGCCCCGCGGCGCCCACTACTGCAACTCGAATGCTCATGCGGCCAAGCCTATCGGCAGACGGGCCTGCTCCTTCGGCGACGGCCCGCAGTCGGGACGGCCGCGGACGCTCCGAGCGTCGACGAGGCGAATTCCGGACGCCGAGGGGGGATCGGGCGCCGCCCTGAGAATGAGCGCCGGCGAGTGCCGCACCCCGGGCGTGTCCCGCCGGATGAAACGGCGCCAGCGCGCCGAAAACCCGAGGCTGCGGGGATGAGTCCCCATCGAGACGCTCTTGACAGACAAGTATCCTGTTCGGATATCACACACACGGAAGTTCAGAAGATTGAGGGGCAGAATGTCTGAACTCAAGGTTGACCCGCGAAGTTTGGTGATAGCAGCCGATCATGCCAGGAGCTCCCACGACAGCGCGTCGCTCATAGCGAACGTGGGCTCGGTCATGGAGAGGATCGCCTCGGCGATCACCGGCACCGCTTGCGGACCCCCGGCCGTCGAAGCGGGGTGCTTCATCGACGCGCTCGCCGAGAGGAACAGCGACGGACTGCGGGCTTACGAGGCCACTTTGCGCGACGTCGCCGACGGCTACTCCCAGACAGACCAGCTCATCCAGGCCAGGCTCGACAAGTTCATCGGCGTGATGCGCGAGGAGTGAGCGAATGCCAACCTGGAGCGACATACAGGAGTGGACATTCTCAAGCCTGCAGCCCGTGGTTGACGACCTGGTCTATTACCGCCAGCAGGCCGCTCGCGTCAGCGCGTCGATGCTCGATCTGGACGCCGGCGTCGAATGGTCGGGGGACGGCGCGGCGGCGGCCGGCACGTGGTTCTCCTCGCTGGAGGACACGTCCACTCTGCTTCTGGCCAGTCTGGGCGAACTGCTCACCGTCACGACGGCCATGCAGAACCGGATGGGCGAAGTCGAAGTCCTCGTCTTGGAAATCCTCTCCCTGACATCTCACCACGAATTCGCGATCGCCGACGACGGCACCGTGACCGACCCCCGCCCGCAGGAGGCCGACTCTCCCGCGGAGCCCGAGGCGGATCCGGGGGCGGACGGCCCCGCCGGGCGGCCGGACCGGCAGGAGGCGCTGGCCAGCGCGAAGACGCTCGTCTCGCAGGCGCTGACCAAGGCGCGCATCGCCGACGACGCCTACCGCTCGTCGCTGACTCGGATCGGCCGCGGACGGCTCTCCCGCACCCGGCCTCCCGGGCCCAAGCACTCCGACCGGGGCGTGAACACGCGGGAGGTCGCGGCCTGGTGGGATTCGCTGACCGAGGAGGAGAGGCGCCTGCAGATCAACAGGCACGCCAGCGTGATCGGGACCCTGGACGGAGTATCCGGCAGGGACCGCGACACGGCGAACCGAGCCCGGCTGACGAACGACATCGAAAACGTCCAGAAGCTGATCGACGTCGAGCACCAGAAGCTCCTCGACTCGGGCCTGCCCTACTCCCAGGCCGACGTCGGACGGTTCAACGCGCTCCTGGCCCAGCGCGAGGAGCTGGAGGAACTGGCCAAATCCATCGGGGACGCGGACGCCAACCCTCCCCGCCAGCTCCTCCTGTACGATCCGTCGACCGGCAGGCCCGGGCGCATGACCCTCCACGTCGCCGTGTCGATCGGAGACGTGGACACGGCCGCCCACATCTCGACGTTCGTCCCGGGCATGACGATCAACGTCCGGGACAGCATCGTCGCCTACGCGAACGACATGGCGAACCTGCGCGATCAGAGCATCCAGAAGCTTTGCGAACACGGCGGGTCGAACGTGGCCACGATCGTGTGGCAGGGCTACGACATACCGTCGACGGCCGGAAGCGCCCCCTTGACGAACATGGTGGAACGCGGCGGAAGCGACCTGCGGTCCTTCCACGAGGGGATATACGACTCCCGCTGCCGCCTCGGCGGAAGCTCTCCCCCGCACATCTCGGTGCTGGGCTATTCCTCCTACGGGTCGGCCACCGCCGGCCGGGCGCTGGGGAGCATACGCCCGGGAGTGGTCGGCGACTTCATCGTCTGCGGCTCGTCCCGCGGACTGCAGGACACGCGGGACGTCAACGTGCCGGAGGGGCACACCTACGCTCTCCGGTACGGCGCCGGGGATGCCGGCCAAGCCGATATGCCGTACGATTGCGATCTGGCTTTCACCGCCGGATTCACCACGCTCAACCCCGGGATGGCCGAACCGCGGTGGGCGTGGCAGGATCCCGCGGCGCACAACGACTATCTCGACGACCAGGCGCAGGCCCGCGGACACGTCGTCGACGTGGTCACCGGAGGTTGAGGCGAGACAGACGCGCGACGCGACGGGAGGCAATCATTTTCTACGACGGAACCGCACCCTTCGAAGAGCGCACCGAGGCGTCGGTCGTCGCAGAGCAGCTCGTCGGCGCCCTGGCGGAGGCGCGCTTCGAAATATCCGAGGACCTCGGCCCCTTCGAGTGGACGGACGTAGACGACGCCATCGAGCCGAAGGACTTCACCGCCGCCGTGGACCACGAGGGGAACGAGGGCCTTTCGATCTCGCGCATGCAGGGAGTCGCCCTCGGCATGCCCGACGCCGACTACGCGGCCGCGGTGAGGATCGTCACCGAGATCGCCACGCCCCTGGGATTCACCCACAGGAGCTACGCGGACTTCGACGAACGCACGGTCACCTACCTGTACAACGTGCGGGAGGGCGGCTACATCAGCATCGGCAAGACCTTCGGAGCCGGATTCTCCCTGCGCTTCGAAACCGGATGCAGGCCGTGACAGCCCCGTCGCGCCTCGCCGAACCGCCCCGGAGCCTCCAGCTCGGACTGATGAGAGGGGCCTCAGGGGTGCGCAGGCCTCAAGGGCGCGCCATCACCTCGAGAAGGCCGCTTCGGGGCCGACTACGATCCGGGATCGGGGCGCCCGGGCGAGGTCGGCTGCCAGGTCCGCCACGTCCTCGGCGGTGACCGCCCGCGCCCGGCGGATCGACTCCTCGCGTGAGACGAGCGACCCGCGGACGAGTTCGGCCCGACCGAGCGCGCTCATCCTCGACCCCATGGATTCGGCGCCGAAGGCGACGTCCGCCCGAACCCTCCGATAGGCGGTCTCCACTTCGGCGGAGCCGACGCCGCCCCCGGCCATCGCCTCGAGGCATTCCTCCATGAGGGCCGTCACGTTCGCGGCGTCGGCGGGCGAGCACCCGGCGTACATGCCGAAGAGCCCGCCCTCGTGGTAGAGGCCGGGAAAGGAGTAGGTCGAGTAGGCCAGCCCGCGTTTGTCGCGGACCTCCTGGAAGAGGCGGGAGGACGTGCCGCCCCCCAGAATCGAGTTCAACGCGAAAAGGGCGTAGCGGCGCGGATCCTCGTCGGTGATGGCCGGCATCGCCACGATGACGGCCGCCTGCTCGACGCTCCGCCCGATCGCCGCGTCCTGCGGCGCACCGTAGACGATGTCCGCGCGACGGCGGCGCGGGGCGGGCGGTGCGCCGTCCGCGCAGTCCCATCCGGCCCGGGCGAGAGAGCCGAGCACGAGGGAGCACAGGACGTCGTGGTCGACCGCGCCCGCGGCCGCCACGACCAGTTCGCGGGGACGGTAGGCGTCCCGGTAGTGCGCCGTCAGGCTCGAATGGGCCAGGCCGGAGACGCTTTCGCGCGTGCCCCCGATCGGGCGGCCCAGCGGATGCGGGCCGAAGACGAGCGCGGCGATGCGCTCGTGGGCGACCTCGCCCGCGTCGTCGTCGTACATGGCCAGCTCTTCGAGGATGACGCCCCGCTCCAGCTCCATGTCGGCCTCCGCCAGACGGGAGGCCGCCACCATGTCGGCGAGGAGGTCGACGGCGCCGGGCAGGTCCTCCTCGACGACCTGCCCGTAGTAGTAGGTGACCTGTTTGCCCGTGGCGGCGTTGACGGTGCCGCCGAGATAGTCGATCCGCTCGGCGATCTGCTGGGCGCTGCGTCCCCTCGTTCCCTTGAAGAGGAGGTGTTCGAGGAAGTGGGTCGAGCCGAGGCGGTCCACGCCTTCGTCGGCCGATCCGGCGCCCACCCACATCCCCACGGACGCCGTGCGCGCGTGGGGCACGCGCTCGGTGAGGACCCTGACGCCGCCGGGCAGGATCGACCGGCGGACGAGCGCGCCGTCGTCGACGAGCCGGAGCTCGCCGCCTTCGACGTCCAAAGGCAGGTCGACACAGGAGAATTCGCTCACCGGTCAAGTCTAAACGGCGGTGGGCCCGGGAGTCTCCCCGGGCCCAC
>NZ_KE951413.1:21013-26799 GCF_000466165.1 Actinobaculum sp. oral taxon 183 str. F0552 | reverse complement strand
GGGAGTCTCCCCGGGCCCACCGCCGGCATGACGCACGGGACGTCGGCGCGCAGGGTTCACCTCCTGCCGGAAAGCGGTGCGGTCGCGCCTCTTCCCCGCCGGATGACGCAGCCGAGCCGGCCTAGTTCGCCGCGTCCTCGCGCGTGCGGCGGCGCTGGCGGGAACCCCGCCGCGAACCCCGCTCGCGGCCTTCGCGTTCGCGGCGCGCGGGACGCTCGGAGGCTGCGGCCTGCTCGGCGGCCTCTCCGGCCGCCGACTCCTCCACGACGGCGTCCAGGGAGACTTTGCCTCGGGGGTCGATCTCGCCGATCTCCACCTCGACCTTGTCTCCGACGTTGAGGATGTCCTCGACGTTCTCGACCCGCCTGCCCCCGACGATCCGGCGGATCTGGGAGACGTGGAGGAGACCGTCGCGGCCCGGCGAGAGCGAGACGAACGCTCCGAAGGTGGTCGTCTTGACGACCGTGCCGACGAACCGCTCGCCGACCTCGGGCATCTGCGGGTTGGCGATGCCGTTGATGGCGGCGCGGGCGGCTTCGGCGGAGGGGCCGTCCGTCGCGCCGATGAACACGGTGCCGTCGTCCTCGATCGTGATCTCCGCGCCCGTGTCCTCCTGGATCTGGTTGATCATCTTGCCCTTGGGGCCGATGACCTCGCCGATCTTGTCGACCGGGATCTTCACGGCGATGATGCGCGGAGCGGTCGAGGCGAGCTCGTCGGGGCCGTCGATCGCCTCGGCGATGAGGTCGAGGATCGCGAAGCGGGCGTCGCGGGCCTGGGTGAGCGCGGCGTCGAGGACCGCCGCGGGGATGCCGTCGAGCTTCGTGTCGAGCTGGAGGGCCGTGACGTATTCGCGGGTGCCGGCCACCTTGAAGTCCATGTCGCCCAGGGCGTCCTCGGCGCCGAGGATGTCGGTGAGGGTGCAGTACTTGGTCTCCCCGTCGATCGTGTCGGAGACAAGGCCCATGGCGATGCCCGCGACGGGGGCCTTCAGCGGGACCCCCGCATTGTAGAGAGAGAGGGTCGACGCGCAGACTGAGCCCATCGACGAGGAGCCGTTGGAGCCCATGGTCTCGGAGACCTGCCTGATCGCGTAGGGGAACTCCTCGCGCGAGGGGAGCTGGGACTCCAAGGCGATCTCCGCCAGATGCCCGTGGCCGATTTCGCGGCGCTTGGGGGATCCGACGCGGCCCGTCTCCCCCGTCGAGTACGGAGGGAAGTTGTAGTGGTGGATGTACCTGCGGTGGGTGGCCGGCGAGAGGTTGTCCAGCTGCTGCTCCATCTTGAGCATGTTGAGGGTCGTCACCCCCAGGATCTGGGTTTCGCCGCGCTGGAACAGCGCCGAGCCGTGGACGCGGGGAAGGACGCCGGCCTCGGCCGTGATCGTGCGGATCTCCACGGGCGTGCGCCCGTCCATGCGCACGCCCTCGGTCAGGACGTGGTGGCGCATCGTCTTCTTGAAGGCGGCGTTGACGGCGGCGGCGAGCATCCCCTCCTCTTCGGGGAAGCGCTCGGCCAGTTCCTCGACGACGGAGGCGGTCAGGTCGTTGAGGGCCTCGTCGCGCTCGGCCTTGGCGACGATCCCGAGGACGGGCTGGAGGCGGTCGCCGATCGACTCGGTGACGGCCTCGAGCTGCTCCTCCGTGTAGTCCGGGAAGAAGGGGAAGTCGCCGACCGGCTTGCCGCATTCGCCGATGAGCTTCGCCTGCGCCTCGCACAGGGCGCGGATGACCGGCTTGGCGGCCTCCAGGCCTTCGGCCACGACGGATTCCGTGGGCTTGGCGCCGCCCGCGTTGATGACGATGTCGGCGTGCTCGGGGGCCTTGGCCTCGACCATCATGACGGCGACGTCGTCGCCGACGACCCTGCCCGCGATTGCCATGGAGAACGTGGCCCGCGTCAGCTCGCTCCACCGGGGGAAGGCGACCCACTGCCCGTCGATGAGGGCCATGCGGGTTCCGCCGATCGGGCCGGAGAAGGGCAGGCCCGCCAGCGAGGTGGACATGGACGCCGCGTTGATAGCCAGGACGTCGTAGGGGTCGTCGGGGTGCACGGTCAGCACGGTGCCGACGATCTGGACCTCGTTGCGCATGCCCTTCGTGAAGGCGGGGCGCAGCGGACGGTCGATGAGCCGCGCGGCGAGGATGGCCTCGGTGCCGGGGCGGCCCTCGCGGCGGAAGAACGAGCCGGGGATCCGGCCCGCCGCGTAGGACCGCTCCTCGATGTCGACGGTCAGGGGGAAGAAGTCGAAGTGCTCCTTGGGCGCCTTCGACGCCGTCGTGGCGGCGAAGACGGTGGTCTCCTCGTCGAGGTAGGCCAGCGCCGAGCCGTTCGCCTGGCGGGCCAGCAGCCCGGTCTCGAAGCGAACGGTCCGCTTGCCGAAGCTCCCGTTGTCGATGACGGCCTCTGACGAGTGGACGTCGGGTCCCTCCATAGGGTTATTCTCCTTTGATTGGCCCCGACACGGCCTTCAGTGGCGACTCACGGACGGACTCCGGAAGCTCCCACCGAGGACCGGGCCCGGGGTTTCTTCTTGTCTTCTTGTGCCGGAGGGCCGCGCCCTCCGGAAGGCATACGATGCGCCCCGCATGCCGAAAGGCGGCCCGGGCAATGTCCGGACCGCCTGCAGTCACCGGCGCAGGCCGAGACGTGCGATGAGTGAGCGGTAGCGCTGGATGTCCTCCTCGGCGAGGTACGCCAGGAGACGCTTGCGCTGGCCGATGAGGAGCATGAGCCCGCGCCGCGAGTGGTGATCGTGCGGGTGGGACCGGAAGTGCTCGGTCAGCTCCTTGATGCGTGCCGACAGCAGCGCGACCTGGACCTCCGGCGAACCCGTGTCGCCCTCGTGCGTCGCGTACTCCGCGATGATCCTCTGCTTCTCTTCAGCCTTGAGGGCCATTGATTCTCCTTCGTCCGTTGCACGGAGCTGCGGGGCCTGTTCTCCCGAGCATGACGCATCCGTGGCCGACCTGACGGCTTGACAAGTTTACCAGGTGTCCACAAATCCCCATCCGCGACATCCGTGTGACCTTGAATACCCGGTGGGACGTCCGGCGTCAGGTGGCCGTCACGGCCGCCGGGTCGACCCGGCCGGCGGTCGGCACCCCGAGGATCTCCGCGGTGACGCGGAGATCCTCGTCCATCTGCCGCAGGAGCCCGTCGAGGGACTCGAAGCTCAGCATGGGGCGCAGGTATTCGACGAAGTCGACCGCTATCGACTCGCCGTATAGGTTGAGGTCGCTGCGTCCCAGGGCGTGGACCTCCACCGTTCGCTCCGTGCCCTCGAAATGCGGATTCGTCCCCACCGAGATGGCTGCGGGAAGGTATTCGGCGGCCTTCGAGCCCGGCACGGAGCGGACGAGCCATCCGGCGTAGACTCCGTCGGCCGGGACTTCGCCCAGGCCGTCGCCGGTGAGGTTGGCCGTGGGGAAGCCGATCTCGCGTCCCCGCCGGAAGCCGTGGACCACCTGCCCCCTGATGCGGTGGGACCGTCCGAGCACGCGCGCCGCGCCGGCGACGTCCCCCGAGGCGAGCAGCTCTCGGATCCACGTCGACGACCAGCGGCGCCCCTCGGGGGCGCTTCGATCCGGCACGAGGGTGACGTGGACGCCCGCCCGCCGGCCCAGCCGTTCGAGCTCGGCGCCGTCGCCGGAGTTCCTGTACCCGAAGCGCACGTCTTCCCCCACGACCACGGCCGCGGCGTGGAACCGGGCGACGAGCTGGTCCTCGACGAACTCCCGCGGGGTGGCCCGCGCGTAGTCGAAGGTGTACTCCTGGACGTACACCGCGTCGATCCCCGCCGCCGCGAGCCGGTCGATGCGGTCGGCCAGCGTCGTCACGAGCCGGATCGGCGCGGCGCGGTGAACGAGCACCGGGTGGGGGTCGAACGTCAGGGCGACGGAGGTGAGGTCGCCCTGCCTGGCCTGGCGGACGGTCTCGGCGAGGACGGCGCGATGGCCCCGGTGCACGCCGTCGAACACGCCGATGGTGACGACGGTGCGCCCGAGGTCCGCGGGGACGTCCTCGGGCGCCCGCCATACGCGAATGGGCGTCATCGGGCGCCGCGAAGCCCCAGGTCCTCGCGGCCGTCGGAGATGTCGGAATGGCCTGCGGCCCGGGCGGCGCGCGCCGCCTGAGAGCCGGCGCCCTTGCGGCCGCCGCAGCCGCAGGCGCAGCCGTCGGCCTCGGCCGGCTGCTCGGACGCGCTCTGAGCGGGATTCGCCTCGGCGGCGTGGCAGCCGCAGCCGCCGTTGTCGATGTCAGTCATGCCGTCAAGGATACCCCGGCGCCCGGGCCGTCACAGCGCGTCTTCGCCGAGGGCGAGGAGCAGGTCGGGTTTGAGGCGGCCGCCCCGCTCGCAGACGAGGGCGACCGGGCCGCGGCTCCCCCACGCCGCCGCGACGGGCTCCTCCCCCGACCCCGGCGGGGCCTGGCCCCACTCGCGCATGGCGATGAACCGGCCGCTGGCCAGGTCCTCCGCCTCGTCGTCGGACACGTCGACGCGCGGGAAGAGGGCGGCGCACACCTCCGCCAGGGGCGCGAGCGGCACTCCGCCGCCCGCCAGCAGGAGGCGAGCGACGCCGGCTATCGTCGTGGCCCGGCTCTCCGTCCACATCCCCACGCGCGTGCGTCGGAGGGCCGTCAGGTGCGCGCCCGTTCCGAGGGCGGCTCCCAGATCCCGCGCGAGGGCGCGGACGTAGGTTCCGGCGCCGCACACGACCCTGACGCGGACGTCGGCCACCGTCACGGGCCCGGCGTCGCCGCCGGCCCGCGACACGGCCAGGCCGCCCTCGCGTTCGAACGCGGAGATCCGCACGGGCCGCGCGGGCAGGCGGACGTCGACGCCGCGGCGCACCAGCTCGTGGGCGCGCCGGCCGCCGACCTTGACGGCGCTGACCGAGCTGGGCACCTGCTCGACGACGCCCGTCAGGGCGGCGATCGCGCGGTCCACCGCCTCGACCCGCACGCCCGCGGCCCCGCGGGCGGCGGTCACCCGCCCGTCGGCGTCCTCCGTGGAGGTCTCCACGCCCAGGCGGACGGTCGCCGTGTACTCCTTGTCGGCGCCCGTGACGTAGCGGAGCAGCTTCGTGGCCCGTCCCACGCCGACGCACAGGACGCCGGTGGCCATGGGGTCGAGCGTTCCGGCGTGGCCGGCCTTGCGGGTCCCGGCCAGGCGCCTGACGGCCGCGACGACGTCGTGGCTGGTGACGCCCGCGTCCTTGTCGACGACGAGCAGGCCGGAGCCGGGGAACTCACCCCGCGGGAGGTCGCCCCAGGGCATGGCCCGGCGGGCCGCGCCGCTGCCGGACGGCTCAGCCACGCGGCTCTTCGGCGTCGCGCGGCTTGCGATACGGATCGGCCTCGCCCGCAGGCCGGGCGCCGGCCGCCGACCTGGCGATCTGCTCGTCGCGGCGGCGCGCCGTCGCGAGCGCGTCCTCCAAGGACCGGGCCGTGTCGGGCAGGGCGTCCGGGACGAACTCCAGGCTGGGTGTCAGGCGCAGGCCCAGCTGGGCGCCGACCTGCGAGCGGAGCAGCCCCTTGGCGGATTCGAGCGCGCGCCCGGCGGATGCGAGCTTGTGCTCGTCGCCGTAGACGGTGTAGAAGACGGTGGCGTGCTGGAGATCGCCGGTGACCCGGACGTCGGTGATCGTCACGAGCTCCAGACGGGGGTCCTTGAGCCTGTTCGTCACGAGGGAGGCGACGATCTCGTGGATCCGCTCGGCCACCCTGGCGGATCGTGGATTGGGCACGATGCCCTCCTTTCGCGGAGGCGGGCCGCCGCGGCG
>NZ_KE951413.1:0-20480 GCF_000466165.1 Actinobaculum sp. oral taxon 183 str. F0552 | reverse complement strand
GATGCCCTCCTTTCGCGGAGGCGGGCCGCCGCGGCGGCCCGCCTCGGCCGTTCAGTCGCGAGGCTTCTCGCGCATCTCGAAGGTCTCGATGACGTCGCCCTCGTGGATGTCCTTGTATCCGAGGGTGATGCCGCATTCGTAGCCTTCGCGGACCTCCGTGACGTCGTCCTTCTCGCGCCGCAGGGAGGCGATCTCCAGGTCGGGGGCCACGACGACGCCGTCCCGCACGAGACGGGCCTTGGCGCCGCGGCGGATCGCGCCCGAGCGGACGATCGAGCCGGCGATGTTGCCGAACTTGCCGGATCGGAACACCTGGCGGATCTCGGCCCTGCCGAGCTGCACTTCCTCGAAGACGGGCTTGAGCATCCCCTTCAGGGCCGCCTCGACGTCCTCGATCGCCTTGTAGATGACCGAGTAGAACTTCATCTCCACGCCCTCGCGGTCGGCCATCTCGGCCACTCGCTCGGCGGGCCGGACGTTGAAGCCGATGATGATCGCGTTGTCGACCGTGGCCAGGTTGACGTCGTTCTGCGTGATCGCGCCGACGCCGCGGTGGATGATCTGAAGCGCCACCTCGTCGCCGACCTCCAGCTCCAGGAGCGAGCCCTCCAGGGCCTCGACCGATCCGGAGGCGTCGCCCTTGATGATGAGGTTGAGCGTCTGGACCGTGCCCTGCTTGAGCGCGTCGTTGAGGTTCTCCAGCGAGATGCGCTTGCGGCGCCTGGCCAGGGTGGCCGCGCGCTTGGCCGCCTCCCTCTTGTCGGCGATCTGCCGGGCCGTGCGGTCGTCCGATGCGACGAGGAAGGAGTCCCCCGCGGACGGCACGGAGGACATCCCGAGGATCTGGACGGGCCGGGAGGGCTCCGCCTCCTCGACGGCCGCGCCGGTCTCGTCGAACATGGCCCTGACGCGCCCGTAGGCGGTGCCCACGACCAGCGAGTCGCCGATGCGCAGGGTGCCGGTCTGCACGAGGGCGGTCACGACGGCTCCGCGCCCCTGGTCGAGCTTGGCCTCGATGGCCACGCCGCGGGCGTCGTGGTCGGGGTTGGCGCGCAGGTCGAGGTCGGCGTCGGCCGTGTAGAGGATGGCCTCCAGCAAGTCGTCGATGCCGGTCCGCTCCTTGGCGGAGATGTCGACGAACATCGTGTCGCCGCCGTATTCCTCGGTGACGATCCCGTACTCGGTCAGCTGGGCGCGGACCTTGTCGGGATTGGCGCCGTCGACGTCGATCTTGTTGACCGCGACGATGATCTTCACCCCGGCGGCCTGGGCGTGGTTGACGGCTTCGATCGTCTGCGGCATGACGCCGTCGTCGGCGGCCACGACGAGCACGGCGATGTCGGTGACGTCGGCGCCGCGCGCGCGCATCTGCGTGAACGCCTCGTGGCCGGGGGTGTCGATGAACGTGATCGCCCGGTGCTCGCCCTCGTAGTCGAGGCGTATCTGGTAGGCGCCGATGTGCTGGGTGATGCCCCCGGCCTCGGTCTCGATCACGCGGGCGTGGCGGATGGCGTCGAGCAGCTTGGTCTTGCCGTGGTCGACGTGCCCCATGACGGTGACCACGGGCGGCCGCGGTACGAGGTCGGCGTCGTCCTCCTCGGCCTGCTCGGCCTCGAGGTCGATGTCGAAGGACTCGAGGATCTCGCGGTCCTCGTCCTCCGGGGAGAGGATCTGGACGTCGTAGCCCAGTTCGGCCCCCAGGAGCTTGAAGGTGTCCTCGTCCAGGGACTGGTTGACGGTGGCCATCTCCCCCATGCGGAAGAGGACCGTGATGAGAGCGGCTGGGTCGGCGCCGATGCGCTCGGCGAAATCGGCGAGCGAGGATCCGGCGCGGACGCGGACCACGGTCGATCCGTCCCCGCGGGGCACCTCGACGCCGGCGACCATCGGCGACGCCTGGGACTCCCACTCTTCGCGCTTCGCGCGCTTGGACTTACGGCTGCGCGAGGGACGCCCGCCCTGCCGCCCGAAGGCTCCTGCGGTCGATCCGCCGCGCGACTTGCCGCCCGAACGCGTGAAGCCCCCGGCCGGGCCTCTGCCAGGGCTGCCTCCGCGACCCGGGCCGCCGCCGCGGCCGCCGCTCCGGTTGCTGCGGCTCGGCGCCTGGGCGCTCGACCTGTCGGGCATCATGCTCGGATTGGGGCGCGGCGCTCCCGAACGGGGCCGCGGTCCGCCTCCCTGCTGGCGGCCGGAGCCGCCCTGCCGGGGCATGCCCTGGGAGGTGGCGAAGGGGTTGTTGCCCGGACGCGGAGCACCCGGCTTGGGACCGCCCCCCGGACGGGGCATGCCCTGGGAGGTGGCGAAGGGGTTGTTGCCCGGACGCGGAGCACCCGGCTTGGGACCGCGCCCCGGACGGGGAGGGCTCGGCTTCTTGTCTCGCCGGCCGGATTTCGCAGCCGGAGCGGACGGCTTGGGCGCAGTGGGGCGGGGAGCCGTCGGAACCGGCGCCTTGCGGCCCTTCTTCTGCTCCGCGGAACGCGGCTTGCCTTCGGAGTGCGCGGACTTGTCCGAGGCCTTCCTCTCGTTCCTCTCGGACGCCTTCGACCCGCCTTTGGCGGCGGGCCCGGGCGCCGGCTTGGCAGCCGCAGCCCCGGGGGTTGCGGGCTTGGGGGCGGGTCGAGAGGACCTGTCCGCTCGGGCTTCGGCGCCCTCCTGGCCGTTCGCGGCCCCCCGTCCGGCGCGAGACTGCGGGGCGGAGCGCCGCTCCCCCCCTTCGCGGGAGGGCTTGGCGTGCCCCCGCTCGGCGGGCTTCTTCTTTTTCTTCTTCTCGATCAGCTCGGGATGAGTCTCGAGGTATTCGTGCGCCTTGCGCACGACGGGCGCCTCGATGGTCGACGAGGCGGACTTGACGAATTCACCGCTTGCCTTGAGCACCTCGAGCAGCTTCTTGCTCGTGATGCCCAGTTCCTTGGCGAGTTCATGGACACGGACCTTGGCCACAATTCTCCTTCGTGTGGGCCCGCGCCGCGCGCAGGCCCGCTATTGCTGGCAGCTCATCGCTGGGCACTCATCGGGTTCCCATCGGCTTCCTACCCGCTTTCTTGTCTCGGCATTCGCGGCGGCGTTCATACGCCGCCCACAATGGCTTCACGCCACGCATGAAGCGAGGACACGTCGATCCCCCGCACTCTGAGAGCGCGATCGAAGGCTCGCGTGCGAAGGGCCCTGGCCAGGCAGGCGGGATCCGGGTGAACCCACGCACCCCGGCCGGGCAGTACGCGTCGCTCGTCGACGACCGCGGAGGATGCGTCGACGGCCACGCGGACGAGGCGTGCACGGTCGTCCTTGGCCCTACACCCTACACATGTGCGCGGCAGAGGAGCCACATGCACCTCCCCCGGCCAAGAACGTCCTCGGGTATCATAACGCTTTCGCCGGGAAAACGCCCGGCCGGCCGCGGAGCGGACGCGAGGAACCGCTCACGTTCACCCATCCGCGCCGGGATCCTCGGATTCCTTGCGGATGTCGATGGACCAGTTGGTGAGCTTGGCCGCGAGGCGGACGTTCTGGGCTTCCTTCCCGATCGCCAGGGAGGTCTGCCCGTCGGGCACGACGGCGCGGGCCAGGCGCTGGTCCCTGTCGAGGATGTCGACCCGGAGGACCTGGGCGGGGGACAGGGCCGCGGCGATGAACTTCGCCGGCTCGTCGTCGTAGTCGACGATGTCGATCTTCTCTCCGCCGAGCTCCATGGTGACGGCGCGGACGCGCTGGCCGTTGTGGCCGATGCAGGCGCCCTTCGCGTTGACGTCCGCCTGGGCGGACCACACGGCGACCTTCGAGCGGTGCCCGGCTTCGCGCGCGAGGGCGACGATCTCGACCGTTCCGTCGACGATTTCGGGGACCTCCAGCTCGAAGAGGCGGCGGACGAAGTCGGGGTGGGTGCGCGAGAGGCGCACGGAGGCCCCCCGCGGGCTGATCGAGACGTCCAGGACGAGGGCGCGGATGCTGTCGCCGTGGCGGAACCGCTCGGTCGGCACTTGCTCCTCGGCGCGCAGGATCGCCTCGTGCTCCCCGACGTCGACGAGGATGTCGCGGCCGTCGCCGCGGGCGTTGTGCTGAACCGTGCCCGACACCACTTCCCCCTGCTTGCCCTTGAAGGAGCCGAGGACCCTGTCGGCTTCGGCGTCGCGCAGCCGCTGCGCGATGATCGAGCGGGCGGTGGCGGTGGCGATGCGTCCGAAGTCTCCGGGGGTGTCGTCGAACTCGCCGATCATCTCGCCGTTCTCGTCGACTTCGGGCGCATAGACGGTGACCTTGCCGGTCGAGCGGTCCATCTCCACCCGCGCGCCGCGGACGGCGCCGGGCACACGCTGATAGGCATGGAGCAGGGCGTCCTCGATCGCCCCGACGAGCACATCGACGCTGATGCCGAGCTCGCTCTCGACGATCCGCAGCTCGTTCATCTGAATATCCATGGCTTCAGTCCTCGCCTTCCTCGACAGCCTTCGACTCGGCCTTGCCCATGTCCACTCGCATCCGCCCGGATGAGATCTCAGCGATGCGCACGGTGTGCAATCGACCATTCGCGCGAACACTCACCGTATCACCGTCGAGGTTCTGCAAGCGACCGTCGAGCCCGGAGCCGTCGGCGAGGGTGAGCGCGACGAGACGTCCCTCCGCCCGCGAAAAGTGACGGGGCTCGGTCAAAGGGCGCTCAGCCCCGGGGGTGGAGACCTCCAGAGTGTAGGAGCCTTCGACCAGGTCGACGTCGTCGAGGCGGGCGGATATCGCGCGTGAGACCTCGGTGAGCGAGTCGGAGCCGACCCCGCCCGGTCCCGAGGGCAGGTCGACGATCACCCTGACGACCATCCCCCGACCCGACCGGCCGACCCTGACCTCCTCCAGGTAGAGGCCCGAACCGGCGACGATCGCTTCGAGCTCGCCCGCGATCCGCGAGGCGATCTCGCCGCTCCGCCCGTCCCGTCGCGCCGGGGGCCGGGCGGCCCCCCGGCGGTCGTGCGCGCCCCCCGCCCTCCGCGTCTTCTTTGGTGATGCCATATACTTACCCTACCCAGAAAGCCGGAGGATACGTGGCAAGGCGGTGCTATGCAACACGCGGATAGAGATACCCGGTGGATGCTCGCGGGTGGGGCGGTCCTGGCGATAGCGGTGGTCTGCGGATCCCTGGCCTTGGCGGGGGTGCGTCTGGACGACCGGGACGCCGCGGTCCCCGCGGCCTCCCCCGGCGAGCGCGCCCGCCAGGGTCTGGCGGAGAAGGTCGCACGCCTGCGGGCCTCGGCCTCCGCGCTGCAGACGGCCCATCCCGAAGTGCCCCAGTACGCGACGATCGCCGACCGCGCCAAGGCCTACTCCGCGGCCGTGGGCGGCGTGTGGAGGCCGTGGCCGAGCGGGGCGCCTTCGGGCCGCACCAATCCGCCGGTCGCCACGGCGGCCCCCGTCGGCGTCGACGGGGCGAGCCTGGTGGCGCAGCTCCAGGACGTGTCGGCCTCGGCGCTGGCCGCCTCCTCGAAGGCCCCCGAGGGGGACCGGGCCTCCTACGCCTCGATCGCCCTGGGATCGCGCCTGACGGCGATCGACGCGTCTCCCGTGCTCGGCGGACGGGCCTCCTGCGGAACGGCCGATCCCGCCGCGGCCGGGTCCAGCGCCGCGAACGGAGACTCGGTGCGCGTGGCGGAGGCCGCGCGCCAGTGGCTTCAAACGGACGCGGCCCAACTGGCGCCGGCGCAGCGCAGCCGGCAGACGGCCCGGATCGAATCGGTGGCCAGGCTCCAGTCGTCGATGCTGGCGGCCGGGGCCCCCGACGGCCGCTCCGGCCCGGCCGCTCCGCCGGCTCTGAGCGGCGGAGCCACTTTGACGGGCCGCGCGCTGAGCGCGCTGACCGCCCAGCTGCTCCTGGCCTCCTCGAAGGCCGACGCGTCCGGGCGCGAAGCGGTCGTGGCCTACGCGTGCTCTCTCTACCTCACGCCCGCCGAGCGCGCCTCGGCCGGGGCGCTGCCCGGGTCGGGCTGAGCCGGCGTCCGGGCGGCCGATCACTCGTCCGCGATCAGGGAGCGGAGGCGGGCCGGCGCCTGCTCGACCGGGACGTCCGTCCTCTCGCCCGTGCGGCGATTGCGGATCTCGACCCGCCCCTCGGCCAGTCCGCGGCCGACCACGACGCCCCAGGGCATCCCGAGCAGCTCGTAGTCCGCGAACTTCACGCCGGCGCTGACCTTCCTGCGGTCGTCGTAGAGGACGTCCACGCCCGCCGCCTCCGCGTCGCGGGCGATCCGCCCGGCCGCGTCGAAGACCGCGTCGTCCCTGCCGGTCGCCAGAATGTGGACGTCGGCGGGGGCGATGCCGACGGGCCAGGCCAGTCCGCGATCGTCGTGGTTGGCCTCCGCCAGGGCGGCGAGCACGCGGGTGACGCCGATCCCGTAGGATCCCATCGTCACCACGACGGATCTGCCGTCGCGGTCCAAGACCGTCAGGCCGAGGGCCTGGGCGTATTTGCGCCCGAGCTGGAAGATGTGCCCGATCTCGACCCCGCGGGCGAGCCGGAGGGGGCCCGAGCCGTCGGGCGCCTGGTCTCCGTCGCGGATCTCCGCGGCCTCGATGGTGCCGTCCGCCTCGAAGTCGCGTCCGTACACCAGATCGACGACGTGGGTGTCGGCCTGGTTCGCACCCGTGACCCAGCGCGACCCGCGGGCGATCCGGGGGTCGAGGAGGTATCGGGGGCGGTCGTCCCGCCGGGACGACTGCGGTCCGAGGACCTGGGGGCCGATGTAGCCGGGCACGAGCTCCGGGTAGGCGGCCAGGTCCTCGGGGCCGGCCAGGTCGACCTCGGCGGGGGCGAGCGCGGCCTCGACGCGTCTGAGATCGACCTCGCGGTCCCCGGGAAGGCCGACGACGAAGACCTCGCGCGCCCCGTCGGGCTGGACCGCGACGACCACGACGTTCTTCAGGGTGTCCTGCGCGCGCCACGGGCGGTCCTCGCGCGGGGCGGCGGCGTTGACGTCCCGGACCAGGGCCTCGATCGTCGAGGCCCCCGGGGTGCGCACCGTGAACGGCTCTCCGACGCACGAAGGATCCGCCTCCGCCGGGGGCGGCGTGGTCACCGCCTCCGCGTTGGCCGCGTATCCGCCCTCGGAGAGGACGAACGTGTCCTCTCCGATCTCGCAGGGGAAGAGGAACTCCTCGCTGCGCGAGCCCCCCATCGCCCCCGAGACGGCCGAGCAGATGACGTAGGGCAGGCCCAGCCGGTCGAAGATCCGCTGATAGGCCTCGCGCATCGCGTTGTAGGAGGCGTCCAGCCCCGCCTCGTCGATGTCGAAGGAGTAGGCGTCCTTCATGACGAATTCGCGCCCGCGGATCACCCCCGCCCGGGGGCGGGCCTCGTCCCGGTACTTCGTCTGGATCTGGTAGAGCGAGAGGGGCAGGTCCCTGTAGGAGGAGTAGAGGTCCTTGACCAGGAGCGCGAACATCTCCTCGTGGGTCGGGGCCAGGAGGTAGTCGGCGTCCTTGCGGTCCCGCAGCTTGAACAGCGTCGGCCCGTAGTCCTCCCACCGGCCGGTCGCCTCGTAGGGCTCCCGGGGCAGGAGCGCCGGGAAGTGGACCTCCTGCGATCCGGCCCGGTCCATCTCCTCGCGGATCACCCGCTCGATCCTGGCCAGGACCTTCAGCCCCAGCGGGAGCCACGAGTAGATCCCCGGGGCGACCCGGCGGACGTACCCCCCGCGGACCAGGAGTTTGTGGCTCGCGACCTCGGCGTCGGCCGGGTCCTCGCGCAGAGTTCTGACGAAGAGAGTGGACATTTTCAGCACGGGACAAGCATACCCGGACGCCGCGGCGCGCCTGGCGGCAGCGCCGGCCGCGGGCTGCGGCGGATCACACGAAGACCGTCGCCCATCGTCCCGCGATCCGGAATCCGACGCGGGTGTACGTGGCTATCGCGGCCGCGTTGTAATCGTTGACGTACAGGGAGATCGTCGGCGCGAGCCGCTCCCGGACGAGTTTGACCACGGCCGCGACCCCGGCCGTCGCGATGCCGCGTCCGCGCAGGTCGGGCGCCACCCACACACCCTGGAGCTGCGCCACGCCCCCGGCCAGCGCACCGACGTCGGCCTTGAAGACGACCCTCTCGCCGGAGCCGTCGGCCAGGGGCGCCTTCCTGATGAACGTGTGCTGGGACCTGACCAGGCGGGCGACCCGGTAGGCGTATCCCGCGCCGTGGGAGGTCGGGTCGTAGCCGACCTCCTCGATGTACATGGCGACGGATGCGGGGAAGACGAGCGATACGTCGCCCACGCCGGCCGGTTGGACGAGGGGGTCGGCCACGACGTCCGGGTCGGAATCCATCACCATGGAGAACTGGCGCTCCCTGACGTCCCGGGCAGGCCCCCACCGCTTGCAGATCCGGTTCCACAGGCCCATGACCTGGTCCGCCGGGCCGACGATCGAGGATCCCGTCCGCCGCCGGCCGGCGAACTCCTCGGCGACTTCGTCGAGCCCGTCCTCGTCGAAGCCGAGGGGGAGGATGTTGCCGTACTCCCAAGCCAGAGCCGTGAGCTCCCTGTCCGCGTCGAACCGGCCGAGGGAGAAGGACGCCCCGATCCCCGTCTGCTCGATCGCCACGCGCAGGAGCACCGAGTCGACGGGGTGACGCTCGCACAGGGCGACGGCTTTGGCCGTGTCGACCCCGTGAAGCCGGCGAAGCGAAGGGTATCGGCGGAGCCAGTGCATCGATCAGTAGGTCTCGACGATCGGCCCCGTAGCTCCGTCCTCCGGCGTGCCCATCTCTTCGGCCATGTCGGCGGCGAATCGCAGCAGGGTCTCGACGATCTGGTCTTCGGGGACCGTGGCGACGACCTCCCCCCGCACGAAGATCTTCCCCTTGCCGTTGCCCGAGGCGCAGCCGAGGTCGGCCTCCCGCGCCTCGCCCGGCCCGTTGACGACGCATCCCATGACGGCCACCCGCAGCGGGGCGGCGATCCCCTTGAGGCCTTCCTCGACGCTCTCGGCGAGCGTCCACACGTCGACCTGCGCCCTCCCGCACGAGGGGCAGGAGACTATTTCGAGCTTCCTGGGCCGCAGGCCCATGAACTCCAGGAGCTTCGAGCCCACTTTGACCTCCTCCACGGGCGGCGCGGACAGCGAGACCCTGATGGTGTCCCCGACGCCCTCGGCGAGGAGGGCCCCGAACGCGGCGGCGGACTTGATCGTCCCCTGGAAGGCCGGCCCCGCCTCGGTGACGCCCAGGTGCAGCGGCCAGTCCCCTCTCTCGGAGAGCATGCGGTAGGCCTGCACCATGGTGACCACGTCGTGGTGTTTGACGGAGATCTTGAAATCGTGGAAACCGCATTCCTCGAACAGCGAGGCCTCCCAGACGGCCGACTCCACGAGGGCCTCGGGGGTGGCCGATCCGTATTTCCTGAGCAGCCGGGGGTCCAGGGAGCCCGCGTTGACCCCTATGCGCAGGGATGTCCCGTGGTCGGCCGCGGCCTTGCAGATGTCGGCGACCTTGTCGTCGAATTTGCGGATGTTGCCGGGGTTGACCCGCACGGCCCCGCATCCGGCCTCGATGGCGGCGAAGACGTACCTCGGCTGGAAGTGGATGTCGGCGATGACCGGGATCCGGGACTGCTTCGCGATGACCGGGAGGGCGGAGGCGTCCTTGTCCGTCGGGCAGGCGACCCGGACGATGTCGCAGCCCGCGGCGGTGAGCTCGGCGATCTGCTGGAGCGTCGCGCCGATGTCGTGGGTCTTCGTCGTCGTCATGGACTGCACGGAGATCGGGGCGTCGCCGCCGACGGCGACGTCGCCGACCGTGATCTGGCGGGTCTTCTTGCGCGCTGACAGTACGTTGAGCTCGGGGCGCAGGCCGGGCATGCCGAGTGAAACGCTCACGCACCAAGTATTCCACTTCCCGCCTTCGTGTGAAGGCCCCGATCGTGTGGCGTTCCCGGCGCCCGCGGCGTCCCCCAGCGCGAGACCCTCCCTAGGCCTCGTCCGCCTCTCCGCCGCGTGCGCCGCATCTGCGGGCCGGCCGAACGGCGTTCCGGGCGGGTCGGGGCTTGCGTGCGCCGCGGCGCCGGTGGGGACGGCGGATTTGCGGATCGGCGGAACCCCGGCCGCTCTTCGAGGTGAAGCGCGCCTTCGCGGCGATGATCATCTCCACGAAGGCGGCGATAGCGGCCGCGACGACGAGGAACCCGCCCGCCTTGAAGCAGACGACGGCGAGCGAGATCGATCCCTCCTCGGACAGGCCGAGACGCTGGAGCATCGAGGCGTAGCTCCTCGAATCGTCGAATTCGGGGGCGGCCGCGCAGAAGACGAACGCGCACAGATAGAAGGCCGTCAGCAGGCACGCGGTGACCGGGGGCGATGAGCGCCGCCCTCTTCGCGACGGCGCGGATCGTCGTCATGACGGCGATGACCGCCAACAGGACGACGAAGGGCCCCATCATGTAGAAGACGATCACTGTCACCCACCCGCCGGCGTCCACACCGCCGGGGAGGAAGACGAGCATCACGGAAAGGAGCCCGATCATGGGGAACTGGACTATGTAGAGGAACCTGGACCAGAGTTGAAAGGCCTTCATGCCGGCCGCCCACCCTTTCCCGGCTCGAACGGGCGACGCCGACGAGCCAATGAGACGAGACTGGCAGAACTCGCCCGCCCCGGAAGGGCGGATAGCGTATGCGGCGTCGTTGCGACAGGCTCGCCCCCCGGGGCGGGAATCCGAGATCGCGCCCTCGGCGCGGGGTCCGTCAGAACAGGCTCACCGGGTTGACGAAGTCCGCCACGACCAGCAGGGCGGTCATCGCGATGAACGCGACGGCGACGCCGTAGCTGAGCGGCGTGAGGCGCGCCGTGTCCACCGGCCCCGGGTCGGGCCGTCCGCGGCGGCGGGCGAGACGCCTGCGCAGGGCTTCGTAGGTCGCGCCCGCCAGATGGCCCCCGTCCAGGGGGAGGAGGGGGATGAGGTTGAAGACGAACAGGGTCATGTTCAGCGAGCCGGCGAGCAGGAGGAGGTCGCCGAACCTGGAGAGCCCGTCGTAGGAGGCCGAGTCCGCCGAGGTGATGTCGCCGGCGATCCCCGCCACCCCGACGATTCCGACGATCCCGTTGGCGGGGCGCTTCTCGTCGGTGATCAGGCTGCGGCCCGTCTCCCACAGGCCGGCGGGCAGGCGCACGAGGGCCTGCGCGGTCGCCTTCGCCTGAGCGCCGAGGGCCCCCGCCACCGCGGTCGGCGCCCGGCGTTGGCGCTCATAGGCGGGGCTGATCCCCACGTACGGGCGTCTGACCACCGAGGAGCCGCCCTTGTCCGTGGCCTTCCGCTCGGCCAGCACGGCCGTGACCGTGAGGGTCGTCGCCTTGCCGTCCCGCAGGACGCGGACCTGGGTGGGCGAGGTCCCCGAGGCGGCTATCGCGCTCACGATCCCCTTCCAGTCCTTCACGTCGCGGGTCCCCCACCTTTGGATGACGTCGCCGGGCCTCATCCCGGCGGCTGCCGCGGGGGCCGGGGTCCGGCAGGTCGTCGTCCCGTCGAGGCAGGAGGAGACGGTCCCGACGGTGGACGAAGGCTTCGGCGTGCCGATCCCGCACAGGACGACGAGCAGGCAGACGAGCGCCAGGACGAGGTTGGTGAACGGGCCGCCGAACATGACGACGAGCTTCCTGGCGGGGTTCAGCCGCCAGAAGGCGCGCTCCTCCTCCCCGGGCGCGATCTCCTCGGCGCTGTCGAGCCGGGCCTCCTCCGCCAGGGTCAGGCGGCCCCTGCGGTTCTCCGTCCTGCGGTCGGGCCTTCCCGGGGGGAGCATTCCGGCGATGCGCACGAAGCCGCCGAGGGGAAGGAGTTTGATTCCGTATTCGGTCCCGTTGACGCGCCTGGACCACAGAGTCGGGCCGAAGCCTATGAAATACTGTGAGACCTTCACCCCGAACCTCTTCGCCGGGACGAGGTGGCCGAGTTCGTGGATGCCCACCGAGACGAGCAGTGCCACGACGAGGAAGAGGATTCCGAGCAGGGTCATCAAACTCCCATCAATTCGTGTGCGCGGGCGCGAGCCCAGGTCTCCACGCCCAGGACGGCGTCGACGTCGAAGGTCGAGGGGGCGTCGAAGGCCGCCACGACCTTCGCGACGGTCTCCACGATCGCCGGGTAGCCGAGCCGGCGGTTCAGGAACGCCTCGACGCACTCTTCGTTCGCCGCGTTGAAGACCGCGGGGTGCAGCGGCGAGGCGGCCACGGCCCGGCGGGCCAGGTCGACCGCCGGGAACGTCACGCTGTCCAACGGCTCGAAGGTCCATGCGATCCGCCCGTCCCACGAGTTCGGCGCGGCGACGTCCGCCAGTCGGTCCGGCCAGCTCAGGCCGA
This sequence comes from Actinobaculum sp. oral taxon 183 str. F0552, assembly GCF_000466165.1. Classification (GTDB taxonomy): domain Bacteria; phylum Actinomycetota; class Actinomycetes; order Actinomycetales; family Actinomycetaceae; genus Peptidiphaga. The sequence continues at coordinate 8,164 of NZ_KE951413.1, read as the reverse complement.
GGGATATCGGCAGGCGCATGTCGGGAGGGGAGGCCTGGGCGATGGTCGAACCGTCCTGGAACTCGACCATCGAGTGGACGACCGACTGGGGGTGGACGACGGGGACGATGTCCTGCGGGTCGACGTCGAAGAGGTAGGCGGCCTCGATGAGCTCCAGGGCTTTGTTGACGAGGGTCGAGGAGTTGACCGTCACCACCGGGCCCATGGACCACGTCGGGTGCTTCAGCGCCTGCTCGGGGGTGACGCCTTCAAGGTCGGCGCGGGTCCTGCCCCTGAAGGGGCCGCCCGAGGCGGTGAGGATGAGGCGGCGCACCTCGCTCGTGCCGTCGACGACCGGACTGGTCAGGCCCCTGCGGTGCCTGCCGGAGGCGAGGGCCTGGGCGATGGCCGAATGCTCGGAGTCGACGGGGACGATCTGTCCGGGCCGGGCGAGGGCGTCGGCGACGAGGGCTCCCCCGGCCACGAGGGACTCCTTGTTGGCCAGCGCCAGCTGCGCCCCGCTCTTCAGGGCCGCCAGGGTGGGGCGGAGCCCGATGGAGCCGGTCATGCCGTTGAGGACGACGTCGGCCTGCGACTGTCTGGCGAGGACGGTCATCGCCCGGGGCCCGGCGACGATCTCGGGCATCCTGGCCGGGCGGGCCTCCCGTAGGGCTTTGTCGACGGCCGCCGCGGCGGCGGGGTCGGCCACGCCGACGACCTCCGCGCCGAAGCGCGCAGCCTGCCCGGCCAGGAGGCGGGGGTTCGCCCCGCCGGCCCCGAGCGCGCGCACGGCGAAGCGATCGCGATTGCGCCCGATCACGTCGAGCGCCTGGGTTCCGATGGACCCCGTGGATCCCAAGACGACGATCGAGCGCATCACTCGACCGACAGGAGGACGCTCGTGGCGCGCTCGAGGTAGACGTCGACGACGGCCTCGTCGTACGCCGAGGATCCCTTGGCCGGGGAGAAGACGGCGTCCCGGATGTTCTTGGCGGACAGCTCCACCTTGCCGTCGAAATAGTCGGAGAGCCGATCGACGAGCGCGTCGACGTCGGACTTCGAGTACCCCCACCCGTCGGCGTCGGCGAAGCGCTGGCCGGCGGGCCGGAAGAAGCGCGGGTAGAGGCTCTTGGCGTCCTGGGCCGTCGTGTTCAGCCAGGCGTTCTCCCCCCGGTCGGCCACCACGAGGGAACGCCTCTTCTGGATGAAGGCCGCCTCCAGGCGATCGAGCGCCTCGTCGACGTCCGCCGGAAGGTAGCCCCTGCGCTGACGGTGGAAGGCCGCGTTGCGGATCGTGTTCTCGTCGAAATTGGGGGTCAGGGGCCCGTTGTAGGCTTCCTTGGCCCTGTGGAGGAAGTCGTCGACCTCGTCCTTGGCGTACCCCTTGTCGAAAAAGCCCACGGTTCTGAAACCTTTGCTCGACGTCATCGCGAGACCTCCTTCTCGGTTGTGTTCGACTCGCCGACCGAGTCCGTCGGGCATGCGCCCTGCCCGTCCGGATCCGCACCGAACGCGACCCTCTCCGCCGCCGCGGCGGCCTTGGCGGCGCGCCCGCGCCCGGAGGCCCGGCCGACCTCGGCGGCCAACTGCCCGCAGGCGCCGTCGATGTCCGACCCCCGCGTGTCGCGGATCGTCGTCGGGACGCCGGCGTCGAGAAGGGTGCGAACGAATGTATTCTGCGCCTCGGGGGTGCTCGCGGTCCAGATGGATCCCGGCGTCGGGTTGAGGGGGATCGGATTGACGTGCGCCCACCCGCGTCCGCGCCTGTTGAGCTCGTCGGCCAGCAGCTGCGCGCGCCAGGGATGGTCGTTCATGTCCCTGATGAGCGCGTACTCGATCGAGACCCTCCGGCCGGTCCGGTCGAAGTAGCTCCGTGCGGCGTCCAGGAGCTGGGAGACCTTGAACCGCGAGTTGACGGGGATGAGGGGGTCGCGCAGTGCGTCGTCGGGGGCGTGCAGGGACACGGCGAGGGTGACGGGCAGGCCCTCGTCGGCGAGTTTGTGGATGAGGGGGACCATGCCGACGGTGGACACCGTCACGTTGCGCGCCGACAGGCCGAAGCCCGCGGGGACGGGGTCGACGATGCGGTGCAGGGCGGTCGCGACCTGCCTCCAGTTGGCCAGCGGCTCGCCCATGCCCATGAACACGACGTTGGTCACCCGCGCCGGGCCGCCGAGGGCGCCGGATTCGGCGGCGGCCATCGCAGTGCGCACCTGCTCGACAATCTCGGCCGCGGAGAGGTTGCGGGTCAGCCCCGACTGCCCGGTCGCGCAGAAGGGGCAGGCCATGCCGCAGCCCGCCTGGGAGGAGACGCACAGAGTCGTCCTGCCGGGGTAGCGCATGAGCACGGTTTCGACCGTCGCGCCGTCGAAGAGCCGCCACAGGGACTTGACCGTGCGGCCGCCGTCCGCCCTCAGGTCGCGGACCTTGGCCAGCAGAGGCGGGAGGAATCGCGGAACGACGCCGTCCCTGAACGCCGCGGGGAGGTCGCTCATCGCCTCGCCCTCGGCCACGTGGCGCTCGAAGTAGTGGCGGGAGAGCTGGTCTGCTCGGAAGGCGGGCAGGCCGGCCTGCCTCATGCGCTCCTTCCGACCGTCGACGTCGAAGTCCGCGAGGTGGACCGGCGGCTTGCCCTTGCGAATCTCGGCGAAGCTCAGCCTCGGACGGGGGCCGGATTCGACCGCGGGCATCACCTGGCGCGATGTGTCCATGGTCATACCGCGATCGACGAGGTCATGATGGCGTAGCAGGCCGGAGCCCACAGGAGGATCGAGTCGATGCGGTCGAGCATCCCCCCGTGCCCGGGGAAGATCGACCCCATGTCCTTGACGCCGAGGTCCCGCTTGAGCAGCGATTCGGACAGGTCGCCGACCGTGGCGCACAGCACCGCGGCCGCGGCGACGATCGCCGCCGCGTACCAGGGCCTGCCCAGGGCGAGGGTCGTCAGGAGGAAGGAGACGGCGCCGGCGCCGACGAGCGAACCGGCGAAGCCCTCCCACGATTTCTTCGGCGAAATCGAGGGCGTCATGGGGTGCCTGCCCCACAGGACGCCGAAGGCCCAGCCCCCGGTGTCGGAGGCCGCCGGCATGAGGATGAGGAGGGCCACCATCCACCGTCCCTGCGGCATCGCGGCCAGGCACACGGCGAAGCAGCCGACGAAGCCGATCCACGCCAGGGCGAAGACCCCCGCCGCGGCGTCGCCCGCCCACCTCGCCGGAGACATCGCCCACCGCCACAGGCAGACGGCGACGGCGCTGACGACGAAGGCCAAGAACCCGCCCACGATGTGCTCCCGGGCGGTCCACGTCGCGCCGACCATGGCGACGGCGCCGCACCACGTCGGCACGAGGGGGATCCGCACGCCTCTGTTGAGGAAGGCGCCGGCGGCCTCCCACAGCCCGACGCACATCGCGACGGCGACCAGGCAGACGAACGCCTCGATCCTCCACACGACCGAGAAGGCGACGAGCGCGAGCAGCCCGAAGGCCACCGGAAGGGCCGTCTTCAGATTGCGTCCGGCTTTGGTGGAGGAGGGGGCCGGCGGTTTGGGCGGGCGCGGCGCCAGGGCGGTGAGCGGGTTGGCCTGCATCAGACTTCCAGGAGTTCCTTTTCCTTGGCGTCGAGGAGCTTGTCCACTTGGTCGACGTACCGCTTGGCGAGCTTGTCGAGCCGGTCTTCGGCTCTCTTGACGTCGTCCTCGCCGGCCTCGCCGTCCCTCTTGATCCTGTCGAGGGCCTCCTTCGCCTTGCGGCGCACGCCTCGCACAGACACGCGCGACTCCTCCGCCTTGGACTTGGCGAGCTTGACGTAGTCCCGGCGGCGCTCCTCGGTCAGGACGGGCAGGACCACGCGGATGACGCGGCCGTCGTCGGTGGGGTTGACGCCCAGGTCGGATTCGCGCAGGGCCTTGTCGATGGAGGCCGTCGCCGAACGGTCGAACGGCGTGATGAGAACCGTCCGGGCCTCGGGGATGGCGATGGTGGCGAGCTGTTGGAGCGGCGTCGGGGCGCCGTAGTAGTCGACGAGGATCGAGGTGAACATCGCCGCGTTGGCGCGGCCGGAGCGGATGTTGCCGAATTCGCCTCTGGCGGCGTCGACTGCCTTCTCCATCCTGTCCTCCGCGTCGAGGAGGGTTTCGTCAATCATTGGTGTGTCCTTCGCTATCGAGTTGTCGAGACCGTCATCGGGCTGCTGAGACTAGAGTACCGATCTTCTCGCCGCGAAGCGCACGGGTGACGTTCGTCGCCGTGCCCATCCCGAACACCCGCATGGGCAGGAGGTTGTCCTGGCACAGGGAGAACGCGGCCGCATCGACCACGCGCAGCCCCTGGGCGATGGCGTCCTGGTAGGTGACGTAGTCGAGTCTGACGGCTCCCGGGTTCTTGTTGGGGTCGTCCGTGTACACGCCGTCCACGCCGTTCTTCCCGACGAGGATCTCGTCGCAGCGCAGCTCCAGCGCGCGCTGGGCGGCGACCGTGTCCGTCGAGAAGTAGGGCATCCCGGCTCCCGCCCCGAAGATGACGACCCTCCCCTTCTGCAGGTGGCGGATCGCGCGGAGGGGAACGTAGGGCTCGGCCACCTGGATCATCTCGATCGCCGTCTGAACGCGGCACTGGGTCCCCGTCTGCTCGACGAAGTCCTGGAGGGCGATGGCGTTCATGACGGTACCGAGCATTCCCATGTAGTCCGCCCTGGCGCGGTCCATTCCGCGCCGCTGCAGCTCCGCACCCCGGAAGAAATTGCCTCCGCCGACGACGATGGCGACCTGCACCCCGTGCTTGACGGCGACGGCGATCTCGGCGGCGACCCTGGTCAGGACGTTGGCATCGAGGCCGACCGCTCCCCCGCCGAACATCTCGCCGGACAGTTTGAGCAGGACCCGTCTCGCGCCGTCCTCGTTGTGGTCTCCTAGAGCGTCGTGGGCCACGGCATGCTCCTTCCCGCCGATGTTCCGAAGTGGTGATGCGGGCGCGCCGGCGCGCACCCGCTAAAGGGTATCAGTGGCGCCGGCCCGGCGAGGGGTTGGCGGGCACTGCGGCGGGCGCCTGTCCGCCTCGACCGGACCGGGGGGCGTCCTGGGCGATCCCGCCGCCGGCGGCGTACCCGTAGCCGTAGCCGACCTGTTGAATCCGCTGGGCCTGCTGGGCCTGCTGGGGTTGCTGGGGTTGCGGACGCCTGCGGCGCGACGTGTGGAGGTCGATGCCGGCGAGGATCTCGACGGACTCTTCGAGGCGGCTTCTCAGTTCGGCGTAGGTGTGGTAGCGCACGCATGTGATCCTGCGCCGGTCGCCGTCGTACCTGACCACTCCGGTGCCGAAGACCAGCCCGACGAAGATGATGACGTGGAGGGCGCACACGAAGAGGGCGAACTGGCCGTTCTCCGCGCCGACGACGAGCGCCACCGGAAGCATCGCCCATCCCAGCGCGACGAAAAGCAGGCAGGGCCAGAGAACCCACGCCTCCAGGCCGCGCCTGACGCCGCAGTGGCAGATCGCGTCGGCGTGCGCGAGCACCCGATTGCCCACGGCGAAGTGGATCGCGGCCACTAGCCCGCCGGACAGACCGACGAGGAGGGCCGCGACGGCGATCGCCGGGCCGATGCGAAGTCCCGTCGCGCTGACGGTCACGGCGAGGGTGACGATGAGGACGACGGTGGACGCGCACCACAGCAGCAGCTGGTAGGGCGCCTGGGAGGAGAACCAGCTGGCGAGGCGGCTCTGCTGCGACGAGCCGGTGCGCCACTCCCCGTCCTGGAGGTCCTGGAGGGTCGCGCGCGGCCCGTTGGAGTTGACCGCCTCGGCGAGCTCCGGGTCGCTGGAGACGAGGTAGGCGGCGCCGAGTCGCCTCTCAGCGGCTTCGACGTCGCCGCGCAGGCGGGGCGAGAGGGTCCCGACGACCGCCAGGATAGCCCCGGCGAGCCCGAGGAGGGTCGCGACCGCCAGGGCCATCCCGAGGTTGGGGAAGCGCCACTTGACCTCGCCGCCGGCCGGCCCGGCGGCGGACGCGCCGCCTGCGTCGGGCACGAGCAGCCCGATGATCGTCAACGGGGCGCCGAGCAGGACGAGGCAGCAGGCCAGGGAGCCGGCCGCGTCGGGCAGCAGGGCGTCCGCCCGCAGCCTGCGGCCGTACGCCTCCCGGACGATGAAGGCCTTGACGATCTGGCTCGACCGGGCCAGGGAGAGCTTGCGTTCGCGGATCGCCTGCACGAGGTAGTTGCCGACGGTCGCCACCTGCTCCTGCGGGATGTCGGCCGGCTCCTCCTGACGCCCGGCCCGAGGCGAGCTCCTGAGGATCCTCTCGACGGCGTACAGCACCGCGACGACGATCAGGGCGAGGCCGCCGAGTCCGACGTACCCGACCAGGCCGATCGACAGCCGCTCGGCGACCGCCCGCGTCTGCGGCAGGAAGCCGACCCCTCTGGCGTGGGCCAGGCAGAAGGACGACAGGACGATGAGGGAGGCTACGATCGCCTCCAAACCGACGAGCCGCACGGCGGCCGCCTTGAAGCCGGTCGCGGCCGTGCGCGTCGAGGAGGCCGGACGCCGGGCGGCCGGGTCGTTCCACAGGTTGGAGAGCGGCTCGTAGTCCTCGACGCTCACCGCCATGCGGTCGGCGCCCTCCCCCGCCGGGGTCTGCTGGTCGAGCCCGGCCTGCTCGCCTCCCCGCGACCGCAGCCTCCCGGGCATGGCCCGCGCGGTCAAACGCCACGCTGCGTCCTGGACGACGACCTCGGCGTCCTCCGTCGGATAGCGGTAGGCCAGCGGATGCGGAAAGTCCTGGGTGTCGTCCGACAGGTCCCCTATGACACCAGGCACACTCATGCCGGCTCCAATCCTCGTCGCAATGGCATATTCCTCCCAATTCTCGGCATGAAGGGCTTCCCGTGTCGAGGGGACCGCGCTCTTTCGTCCGGTCTCGGCCGGGGGTGACCTTCCGCGGTGCGTGACTACCGGTTCCACGATATCAATGACGGGCCCTCGCGCGCTCAACCAGTCCGACCAGTCCCCGGGCGCCGAACGCGGAACAGGCCACCGCCGGCCACATCCACGCGGGACAGTGGGTCAACTCCAGCCCGAAGGCGAGACCGAAGAGCGGGGACTTCTGCGTGACGGACAGCACCGCCATCGCCCCGACGAGGGCGAAGGCTCCGACACTCGCCCAGTCGAGGCCGAAGGCTAGGCCGCATGCGCCTCCCAACGCCGCGCCTGTGGACGCCGACGGCATGAGAAGCCCTCCGACGACACCCACTCGGAAGCTGAGGGCCGTCAGGAGGGGCTTGGCCACGAGGACCCCCAGGCACACGGCGAGGGTCACCGGGCGCAGGGGCGCGACGTCGCCGAAGAGCTCGTCGAGGCTCGACTTCCCGTTGCCGAGCGCCTGGGGCAGGAGGAGGCCGACGGACCCGGTCAGGACGCCCGCGGCGGCCATCGCGCACGGCATCGTCCACGCCGCGCGAACCCGCCGGCCCGTCGCCCGGCCCAGGCCGCACAGACCCGACAGCCCCGCGCCCGCGGCGGCGCACAGGGGGATCGCGGCGAAGGCCCAGGCGTACACGGCGAGGGCCCGGTCGGCGCCGACGTCCGGAAGCGGGGTCGCCGGGAGGCCGTCGGTGACCGACCAGGCGATCGCCGTCCCGATCCAGGAGATCGCCGCGGTCGCGAGAGCCCCCCGAAGCGTCCACCGGCCGAGCGTGACGGTCAGCGCGAAGGGGACGGCCGACCACGGGGTGTTGTACACGGCTGCGAGTCCCGCCCCCGCCCCGGCGGCGAGGAGGACGCGCCGGAACTCCCCGTCCACGCTCATCCGCAGGCACAGGGCGTCGGCGAGGGCCGCCGCTGTCTGCCGGGGCGCGCTCTCGCGCCCGACCGACGTCCCGCTGCCGACGACCGCGACCTGGAGCAGGGCGTCGGCGGCGGTGCGGCCCACGGGCAGGCGCGTCCCGGGCGTGCGCAGGGCTTGGTCGAGGGTGGTGACCGGGCCTCGGCGGCGCAGGGCCCGCCATCCCAGACCGGCCAGGCCCGCCCCGATCGGGACGGCGGCGAACCGGCGCCAAGCCGGCGCCGTCCGGAGGGCGTCGATGAGGCTTGCCGAGCCCTCGCCGAAGGCGGCCCACTCGACCGCGTGCAGGGCCAGCGCCATGAGCGCGCCGACCGCGCCGGCGATCAGGCCGACGGCCGCCACGGCC
>NZ_KE951412.1:39020-49328 GCF_000466165.1 Actinobaculum sp. oral taxon 183 str. F0552 | reverse complement strand
CCAGCCCGCACCCGCCCGGCTCGGCCCCCGCCTGCGACCAGGCGGGCGTCATCGGACCCCTGTGCGGCCAGGCCGGCGCGATCATGGCGGGCGAGGCGGTCAAGCTCATCACGGGCGTGGGCGCCCCTCTTCTCGGACGGGTCCTCGTCATGGATATGCTGGAGCCGCGGTGCGAGACGGTCCCGCTGGCCGCCGATCCGAATCGGCCGGCACCGCTGAGAGGAGAGGCATTGTCCGACGAGTGTCCGGCCCGCCCGGCCGTTCCCGAAATCGACGTCCGCGAACTCGCCGAGATCCTCGGCCGCGCCCGCCCCGACGGCGACGCGCCGCACGCAAGCGGAGCGGGAAGCGGACAGCCCGGGCCGGGCGCCGCGATCCTCCTCGACGTGCGCGAACCGCGCGAGCGGGAAATCTGCGCGATCCCGGGCTCCCTCCACATTCCGCTCGCCGAGGTCCTCGCCGACCCCGCGGGGATCGCCGACCGCTTGAGCCTGGGCGGCGGCACAGTCTACGTGCACTGCCTGGGCGGCGGCCGTTCGCTCAAGGCCGCCCAGGCGCTCGCCGCCTCCGGCGTCCACGCCGTCAACGTGGCCGGAGGCATCAAGGCATGGTGGACGCAGATCGACCCGTCCATGCCTCGGTATTGATTCCGCATTCCTTGCGCAGCGGTCAGTCCTCGCGCAGCGTTGCGATTCCGTCGAGGACGAGGGCGAGTTTCCTGCCGAACCAGTCACGTGGGTGCATCCGCGTGGCCATCCCCAGTTCTGCGCGGACGGCCCGCGAGAAGGCGTCCCGACAGTTCGGCGAATCGGTCGGAGGCTCCGAGAAGTCGGTGTGGCGGGGTGAGACGCCGGACTGGTCGGACTGCTGCCGCTGGGGTTCGGCCTGTCCCTCCGAGGAGTCGGGTGGAGCCCAGCGTACGAGGATCCGATCGCGTAGGGCCGTGTCTCGCCCGTCCTCAGCCGTCTGCATGAGGTTCTCCACGCCGTGGCGGTGGTCCACCGCGAGATCGATCACTGTGTCGACGGCCAGAACGGCGTCGGGAACGGTGAATCCCTGGCCGGCGAGGATCGAAGCGAGATCCACGTAGAGATCGGCCATGCGCGCGGGAAGAGCGGCGGTGTACAACTCGGTGGCAGCGCCAGGATGCTCTGCGAGCAGATCCCACACCGCGGTGGCGTATTCATCCAGGAGGTCCCGCCACGGCAGGTTCCGGTCCGGCCATGCGTGCTCATGGAGCACGCGCTCCCAGGCCATTCCCAGGAGCTCAGCGCGCGTCGCCGCATGCCGGTAGACCGTCATCGTCGTGACTCCCAGCCGCTGAGCCACCTCAGGGATGGTGATCCCAGCGAAGCCGTGGGAGAGGACGGCGTCCACGATCTGGTCCCGGGTGATTTTCGGAGGGCGGCCACGGCGGGGACGAGTTGCTCCGGCCCGGTGGGGGGTTTCGGCTTTGGGCACGGAGTGCGCTGGCGCAGTCTCCTGCTTCGATGCGGATGCATAGCGCCCGCTGGGAGGGCCTTCTCCGGTGGAGCCCTCTACTCCTGCAGCTCGGTTGCGCGGTTTTCCGTGCATGGGACCAGCCTAGCGACGGAAAGCGTCACGCTGGGGAACCCCAGCAGTGCGAACTTCCGCGGGAGAGTCTTGACCTATTTATGTTATATGCATAACATAAAATGAAAGCGGTGGTGGGCCACCGCTTTCAGCCGCTATGGGACTGATCGTCGGATGACGAGTCAGGTTAGGAGTGTGAGTCGTGAGCAGGGATTCGAACGGTCCGGGCAGTTCAGGTCGGTCGGAGGTCTCCAAGCTGCTGGCACCCGTTCGGGGTCGTATCCGAACGGCCGTCGCATTGCAGGCGCTGGGCTCGGCGCTGCTGCTCTCTCCCGTGATCACCGGAGTGGATCTAGCGCGGACGCTGCTGAAGGATCCGGGCGATGAGCGGGCGCGAACGGTGCTCATGGCGGGCTCCGCCCTGCTTGCCGTCGGAATCGCCTGCCAGGGACTCGCCGACCTGGTGGCGCATCTGGCGGACAACTCGTTCACGCTGTGGCTGCGGCGCCGCCTGGTGGGGCGGCTCGGCCAGGCGCCGCTGGCGTGGTTCACGGACACCACGGCGGGCGAGGTCAAGCAGGGCGCCCAGGACGACGTGAAGGCCGTGCACCATCTCATCGCGCATTCCTACACCGAGATCACCGCCGCCGCGGTCACGCCGATCGCCGTCTACGTCTACCTGTTCGTCGTGGATTGGCGGCTGGCGTCGGTCATGCTCGCGCCGCTGGCGGTCTTTGCGCTGCTGTACATGCGGATGATGCGCGGTGGGATGGAGAAGATGGAGGAATACGGCCGGGTGCTGGCCGACGTCAATTCCTCGGTTGTGGAGTTCACCGACGGCATCGGCGTCGTCAAGGCCTTCGGCGAGACGGGACGGGCTTCGAAGGCGTTCCGGTCCGCGGTCGAGAGGTTCACGACCTTCTTCCTGGGATGGGCGGGGCCGATGATCCGCCCTGAGACGGTCGCCAACCAGGTGATCGGCCCGATCGCTCTGCTGGCGCTCAGCCTGGGCATGGGAACCTGGTTCGTCTGGTTGGGGTGGAGCGATCCGGTCTCCGTGCTGGCCTTCGCACTCGTGGGTTTGGGTCTGTCGGCTCCCATCAGCGCGCTGATGGCGAGCTTGCAGGCGACGCAGGCCAGCCAGGGAGCCGCGTCCCGCCTCTCGGCGCTGCTGGAGACCCCGCGCATGCCGGTCTCGTCCGATCCGAAGAGGCCTTCGGGCACCCGGCTCGAACTCGAGGGCGTGAGATTCGGCTACGAGAAGGACACCCCGATCCTGGACGGAATCGACTGGAGTTTCTCTCCGGGCACGGTGACCGCGATCGTGGGCGAGTCCGGATCGGGCAAGTCCACTCTGGCGAGGTTGCTGCTGCGCTACGCGGACCCCGATGCCGGAACGGTCGCTTTAGGGGGTGTGCCGCTCAGCGAGATCGATCCGAGCGTTCTCTACTCCGCGATCGGGGCCGTCTTCCAGGATGCGCGGCTGTTGCGAACGTCGATCGCCGCGAACATCGCCCTGGCCGACCCGGATGCGGACCGTTCGCGAATCCGAGCCGCTGCGAAGGCCGCGCACATCCATGAGCGCATCGAGGCTCTGCCGCGCGGCTACGATTCGGTGTACGGGCAGGATGCGAACCTGTCCGGTGGACAGGCGCAGCGAGTGTGCATCGCCCGCACGCTGCTGCTGGATCCCCGCGTGCTGGTGTTGGACGAACCGACCGCCTCGGCCGACGCCGAGTCCGAGCACGCCATCCAGCTCGCCTTGGCCTCGCTGCTCACACCCGAGCGGACGATCGTCGTCATCGCACACCGGCTGTCCACCATCGTCGGCGCCGACCAGATCCTGGTGTTGGACGGCGGACGCATCGTCGAACACGGCGCCCACGCCGATCTCCTCGCCGCCGACGGCGTGTACCGGAGACTGTGGAACGCCCAGGACACCGCTACGGCAGGAGGATTGCCATGATCGCCCGATTGACCGCCTACCTCGGCCGCGAGAAGGCGCATCTGATCCGCTCCTATCTGAGGTGGATGGCGGCGGCCAGCATCCTCCAAGGCGCCGCATTCGGTGTGAGCGTCCTGGTTCTGCGAGATCTGCTGGACGGGAGCACGGCTGGCGCTGCGCGGTGGCTAGCCGCCCTCGGCGGGCTTTCGATCGCATATTGGCTGGCCGACTATCGCGGCATTCGGCGCGGATTCGACATGGCCATCGAACTGCTGACGACGCTGGACCAACGGATCGGCGACCACATAGCCACCCTGCCCCTGGGCTGGTTCACTCCCGCCAACACCAGCCGGCTCGGCCAGGTCCTGAGCACGGGCGTGATGGACATGCTCGCCCTGCCGGCCCGGCAACTGACTCCCCTCATCCGCGCGGCCGTCACACCGGCGACCCTGCTGGTGGTCCTGGTGTGCGTGGATCCGCGGCTCGCCGCCATCGCGGCTGGATGCATGGCTGCGATGGGGGCAGTGTACTGGCTGTCGGGGAGGGTCGGCCGCCGCACCGACGAAGCCGTCGACGCCGCGATCTCCGAGTCCAGCGATCGAATAGTGGAGTTCGCCCACGCTCAGCCGGTATTGCGGACCATGGACCGGGCGGGGGCCGGCCGGTCCCTCGTCGAGGCCGCCCTGGCCGAGCAGCATTCGCGTGAGCGCCGCCAGCTCTGGTGGGTGATCCCGCCCCTGCTGGCCGGCGGCGTGGTGATGCAGATCGCCTTCCTGGCGATTCTGACGGGCCTGCTCTCCCTGGCGACCCGCGCCGTCGACCCGGCCACGGTGATCACGCTCGTCGCCGTGCTGCCCGTGGCCAACAGGCTCATCGCCCCGCTCGGCGATGTCGCCAACTACGCCGTCGGCATTCGAATGGCCCGCGGGGAGATAGACGCGATAGACGGCATCCTGGCCGCCGAACCGCTCCCCGAACCGGCACATCCGCGCGTCCCGGAGGAACCTCGCATCGACGTGGACCGCCTCGTGTTCGGCTACGGGACCGGGCGCACCGTGATCGACGAGGTGAGCTTCGAGGTTCCGGCCGGATCGCTCACCGCGATCGTCGGCCCCTCGGGAAGCGGCAAAAGCACCCTGATCCGCCTGCTGGCGCGGTTCTACGACCCCGCCGGCGGCGCGGTGAGGATCGGCGGCATCGACCTGCGCGACATGGACGGCCGAACGCTGCACTCCCTGCTGGCCCCGGCCTTCCAGGATTCCTATCTCTTCAGCGGTACCGTCGAGGAGAACGTCAGGATCGCCCGTCCCAGCGCCTCGCAGGCCGACCTCGACCGCGCCGCCGAGCTCGCTCGGCTCGACGACGCCTTGGCCGACCTTCCGCGAGGATGGGCCACGCCGGTCGGGGAAGGGGGCGCGCGGCTGTCAGGAGGCCAGCGTCAACGCGTCGCGCTGGCCCGCGCGCTGCTGAAAGAGGCGCCGATCCTTCTGCTCGACGAAGCCACCGGATCGCTCGACGCGGAGAACCAATCGGCGGTTTCGGAGACGATCACCGGTCTGAAAGGCCGGCGGACGATCGTCGTGATCGCCCACCAGCTGACCACCATCACCGCTGCTGACCGAATCCTCTTCGTCGAGGAGGGGCACATCGCCGAAAGCGGCACTCACGCCGGGCTTCTGGCTGCAGGGGGACGGTACGCCGAGCATTGGCGGCTTCTGACCACCGCAGCGAGCTGGCGTCTGACGCGGGAGTGAGTAGGCCCAGGAGGCGAAATCCGACTGTGACAAGGCGAGTCGCCGAAGCCTGACCGGACGCGAAGGCGGCGAAGAAGGCGAGGTCTGGGCACGAGAGCGGCCTTCGGTTCCGTGAGAGCGGTATTTCGGTTTCGACGGGAAGGGAGGGGCGGAATGACGTCCGCCCCTCCCCAGCGCCTTCACTCCCGCCTATGGAGCGGAGCGAAGGCGCATGCCGCGCACAGGCGCGGCCTTGTTCCACATCTATTTAGACGGGAACAATGCGCAAGCCATAGCGGCCACCATAGTAATCGTTCCAACGGCCCCGCCAGCCGCCACGGGTGGCTTCGCTGTAGTCAGCGATCTTCTCAATCGCGGGAGCAGTGTATATTGCCATTAGATTTCACTCCTTTGGTTTTTATACTCGAAAGATGATTCGAAGTTGGAATCACCGTGCGAACGCTGGGCTATGCCGACGAGGAAAAAGATAGTGAATGTTTCAATGATTTTCCCGAAGGTGACTCGGCTGCGCTCCTAGCCTCGCACGGTGCGAGCTTACCTTGGACATCCCGACTGTTCAATGACATCCGTCAAGAGTTTCACGATGAAAACGGATAAAGGTACCCGTTGACAAAATCCGAGTTTCGATGGCTTCACTGTTGAAATTCTGGGAAAGCCGTGCGTTTGCGGGCATTCCCGTACTTGGAGGACGATACCTCCGATGGAAGGGAATCAGGGGAACCTTCGTGAGACGTATGTCTCGGGGAGTGGCGGAAGGTTTTCTGTCACTCCCCGAGGTTTTCACTCGATCTTAATGGAATAAAGTGAAATAAAACAACCGTTGATTGCATATCCAACGGTTTATTTACATTGATGCGTTAGAGGGGTAGGCGCGTCCATCCATACATAGCCCCATAGTAATCGCGCCACACGCCTATAGCGGAGCCTCGGGTGACTTTGCTGTAGTCGGCGATCTTCTCAATCGCGGGAGCAGTGTATTCTGCCATTTAGAGTTCACTCCTTCGTTTTATACTGGATTGCAATTCGGAGGGGATCAATTCGTGCAGTTAAAAAAAGCCACCGTCAAAGCAAAGTGCTTCGCGAAAGACTTTTTTCGATGGGTGATTCGGCCGCATTTCGCTGCACGCCGCGATTCTACTCCGAGCCGATCCCTCGAGTCAACGAAATCACCCGAGAAATCCAGGCCGAAAACGCGCTGCTCGTTAGAACGCGTACCGCATGGTCGCTTCGATCCATAGAACATAGAACTTGCATAAAGTTTACAACGGTTTCCCTTTGTTTGCAGTCGGCTAAGCGGTTGGAAACGTGGTCGCGGGGGTGTTTGTGGGGGAAGTGGCGTCGGGGAGTTTTCTTGTGGGGGTTGGGCTGGGGGAGGGTGTCGCGCTTCCGTCGCTTGGACGACACCCTGAGATGTAGTAGATCCCCGTGTGGCTTTTCGGGGAGACTATCGCGGTGACGTAACCACCGTCCTTTTTATTCAACCAAAACAGTGTGACATCTCCATTTTCATGTTGGCGTTTGGTCCTCTTAGTGAAACCCGCGGGAACAAGGTATTTATCGCCGGCTTTGATCACTTCAGCTACTTCAATCGGCTTTCCAGATATGTTCGGGCTCCAATAATCATAACCATCATTATTCTCTCCACATGGTCCACCCTGTTCACCCCCTCTAAAGATGAGTTCGCCTGCACCGGCCTGAGAAATATAGGCCAGTAACTTTTCGATCATGGGTACAGTATCACGTTTATATGCCTCAATAGTCTGGCGTTTCTCGAAGGGCGCCGACCCGTACCAGAAATGCTTGTGCTTCTCCTCTTTCACCGTGGACAGGCATGAGGTCAGGGCCAGGCATGTCGCCAAGATGCATATGTAGTGGTTTAAACGTATACAACTATGCTGTTTTGAAATAGACATTTTGCTGGCTTTCAAGCTATTCGTCTCCTAAGAAGGAGTCTGAGCGTCTGTAGGCGTTTGTGCGCTTGGCGGGGCTGTGCCCGGGGTGAGGGGTTCGGGCGCGGTCCATTCTTCCGTGGGCACAGGACTGGGCGGGGGCGTGGTGCTTCCGTCAGTGGGGCGACAACCGGAAACGTAGTGGATACCAGTAGTCCCGAAAGCAGTGGCGGTATTGGCAGTTATGATTACAGATACAAAACCACCATCTCCAACATTGTACCATGACAAGGCAACGTCACCGTTATCATATTTTTTAACGACTTTTTTAGTGAAACCCGCCGGGACGAGGATCTGGTCGCCGTATTTGATGGCGATGGCCGCATCGATGTTCCGGCCCCGACCACCCGAATTCCAATATTCCCTGCCAACATTGTTTTTTCCACACGATCGGTCGCTCACTCCTCCGTCGCGTTTGAAGACTCCGGCGCCGGCTTGGCTGAGCCGGGTCTGGAACTTCTCAATGGCCGGGAGCGTATCGCGTTTATAGGCCTCCAGAGTCTGGCGTTTCTCGAAATCCTTGCGCCCGTCCCAGAAGTGCTTGTGCTTTTCCCCTTTCACCGTGGACAGGCATGAGGCCAGGACCAGGCACGCCGATAGGGCGTACAGGCGGTAGCGCAGTCTCATTATTTCTCTCCTTTGACTGGAACCTTGGTGACGACTCGGGAGATGTCGTCTAGGGATTCGGTGCCTTCCTCCAGGTACTCCGAGTGACGGGCGAAAGGATCCGTCGTCCCCTTAACCGCGTAACGAGACGTCACACCTGAATTTGAAACGTAAACTTTGATGACCGAGTCGTTGTCGGGGTTGTTGGCCAAATGCTTGATTCCCTTCATCTTCATCGGGTCCTTGCCGAAGGTCCCATCGGGCCCGATCCCCTGCACGGCGTCATTGGTGTTCACACCCGACACATACGCCCGCCCCCCGTCCAGATTGTACTCCCGCGCATCCTTCACCCCCGAGCCCGGAGACCCGTACATGACCAGATCATCGAGAACGCCCTTGCGGATCATTTTGGCGACCTTACCCGCCGTCGTCGACCCATAAGAATGCCCCAACAAAGACGTATGAGCACGCCCAGCCCCCGACACCTGACGAGAAGCATGCAACCCCTCCAGAGCCGACCCGATCTCATGCGACGCCTTCGTCGCATACTTCGAGGACATCACCTGCCCACCCTGCGGTGTATCATACATCCACGCAATCGTCGCCACCTCACTCTGATGACACCTAGCATGCTTTATAGCACGTTCGCCAACCAGTTCGGCATTCTCCACATGGTCTTTTATGTCCTCGGAAGGAACATTGTCCATGCCGGGAATGACGGTGCTGACATGCTTGGCATGGTCGACGTCACCAGTCGATATGGCGACCTTGACGCGGTCATCCTTCTTCGAATCATCCATGTAAACAAGACCACGCCTAGCAATCTTCGGATCCTTCTGCCTTTTCTTGTCATTCTCATCTAAAGTCTCCTGGACGGCTTTGAGATCGGCGAGTCTCTTCTTCGCCCATTCCAAGCTTTTAGGCGATGCGTAGGATTCGGTGTGTTTTCCGGAAGCGTTGGGATCGTTTTGTTCTTTGAGTTTAGCCCGTAAAGTCCGGACTTCCGCGTCAGTCTGCGAGATCTTCCGCCGCAGCAGGATGCGGTTGGCCTGGTCGCGGGAGGCCATGTCCACACCGTTGAGATTGCCGATCATCTCCGGATGGTGGGCGATCAGATCCTGCTTCTCCGCCGCAGACAACGCCTTCCACCACACGGCCACCTCCGTGGCCGACCACTCCGCCTGAGGGAAATTATACACACCCGGACTGGCCGACTTATGCGTCTCAGGAGACGCATACCGGTTCATGGCCACCGCCTGCATGCGCGCATGGTACCGGCGATCCACCGCCCCGGCATAGGTCAAAACCTCTGAGACCTTGCCGGCCAGCTTCTTCTCATCATCACCACTGGCATCCTTGCCCGGCTGCGATTCCACGCCCCCGTCCTTGCGGATGCGCAGCTTGTGCGTCTCAGCGTACTGTTCGCACTCCAGAATCTTGGTCTGAACAGACCACACCCCGTCACACGCCTGCGAGGTGGCCATCATCAACTCCGACAACTTGTTCACACACACGTCGATCGCCGCCAGCTTCCTGCGCAACGAGGCCCGAATGGCCTCCACCCCCGCACCCGAGGAAGCCAGCTTGCTCATCGCCACCTCAGCGTCAGACGCCCCCTGAAGCCACTTAGCCCGCTCAGCGCGCAGCTGCTCAGCCTGGCTCTCCAGATAGGACGACTTCCAATCCTTGACATCCGACCACGACAACCCCATCACCGATCACCCCCGCCATGAACGAGACGCCCACCGCGCCGATCCACCCCCGGCACGCCGGTGCCGGCCTCCGAAGCCGGATCCCGCGACAGACGCCTCCACGCCGCCGCCGTATGCTCATCGGCATGGTGATACGTCATCGCGATGGTCATCACATCGCTCTCCATCTCCGTCAACGTGGCAGCCACCTTCTTGCATTCCCGGTCTAGAGCCGCGCCGTAGTCGCCGGCATGCACTTTCGACTCCGACCCCGGCATGCCCACCGTCGCCTCACGCAATATCGTCTCGCCGTCCACCGAATTCAACCGTTCCCCCGGAATACCCCCCACCGTCTTAGCGAAGGACTCCAAATCCCCCTCCACAATGTGGATTTCACTCACGATTCCTCCTTGGCGTCAAGACTGGAGCGACAGTGAGATAAGGCTACAACCGATGTGACGGGGTTCGCAAGAAGATAGTGAAACTAACAGAGATCCTGTGAAGATTCACAGCTTCGATGTTAGAAACGCCGTGGCGGTCAGACGAGGCGCTGTTCCTTGGCCAGGTCGCGATAGAGGGGGACCTCCTCGACTAGTTGGTGGTGTTGTCCGGAGGCGACGAGTCGGCCGTGTTCGAGGACGTGGATGAGGTCGGCGTCCATGATGGTGGAGAGTCGGTGTGCGACGACGAGGACGGTGTGGTTGCCGCGGAGGTTTGTCAGGACGTCGCCGATTTGGCGTTCGTTGTGGGAGTCGAGGTTGGCGGTGGCTTCGTCGAAGAGGAGGATTTTCCTGCCGGAGAGCAGGGAG
>NZ_KE951412.1:31639-38995 GCF_000466165.1 Actinobaculum sp. oral taxon 183 str. F0552 | reverse complement strand
CGGAGGCGACGAGTCGGCCGTGTTCGAGGACGTGGATGAGGTCGGCGTCCATGATGGTGGAGAGTCGGTGTGCGACGACGAGGACGGTGTGGTTGCCGCGGAGGTTTGTCAGGACGTCGCCGATTTGGCGTTCGTTGTGGGAGTCGAGGTTGGCGGTGGCTTCGTCGAAGAGGAGGATTTTCCTGCCGGAGAGCAGGGAGCGGGCGATGGCCAGGCGTTGGCGCTCCCCGCCCGACAGGCCCGCCCCCGACTCCCCGACCACGGCGTCCAGACCCTTCGGCGATCGGGAAGCGAGATAGTCCAGTTTGACCATCGCCAAAGCCT
This sequence comes from Actinobaculum sp. oral taxon 183 str. F0552, assembly GCF_000466165.1. Lineage (GTDB taxonomy): Bacteria > Actinomycetota > Actinomycetes > Actinomycetales > Actinomycetaceae > Peptidiphaga. Next base: position 38,671 of record NZ_KE951412.1, on the reverse strand, counting down.
GGAGACATGAGCTGTCATCGGCGTCCGGGGTGCCTAGGGTGAGGTTTTGGCGGAGGGTTCCGCTCAGGACGGGTGAGTCCTGTTCGACGTATCCCAGGTGGCGGCGTAGGTCTTCTCGCGAGTAGTCGCGGATGTCCTTGCCGAAGACGCGGACGGCTCCGCCGTCCACGTCGTAGAACCTCTCCACCAGTTGCAGGACCGTGCTCTTGCCCGCACCCGACGGCCCCACAATCGCCACACGCCGCCCCTCGGGCACCGTCAGGTTCAATCCGTGGAGAACCAGCGAGTCGGGATCGTCTTCGAGGCCGGTCCCGAATTCTCGTGCGCCGTAGGTGAAGTAGACGTCCTCGAATTCAATGGCGGGGGCGCGCGATCTCCTCCTCCTGAGCGCAGGGGCGCTCAGATTCAGCGTGGCTTGGGGGAGCAGATTGACCACGTCCACTTCGTCTTCCTGCGGCAGGTCGAAGATCTCGTTGACGCGCTCGAGGGAGGCGAGGGAAGCTCGCAGCTCGGAGACCGCGGCCATCATCTGGCCTAGAGGCGAGAGGAGGATGAAGAGCAGGGAGCCGAACTGGACCAGGCCCGCCATGGACAGCGCCCCCGTAGTGACCCGATGGGCGCCCGCGAGGATCACGATGATGGCGGAGAACTGAAGGCCGACGTTGGCGATCGGAGCGACGACGGACTCGGCCTTGGCGACTTTCAGGCAGGCCTGCCAGGTGGTCTCGACCTGTTCGTCCAGGCTGGCCGATTCGGAGGCGGTGGCGTTGGCGGCCCGGATCGTGCGGATGGCCGTCATGTCGCGCTCGACACGAGATGTCAACTCGCCCAACTCGTGCTGGGCCGCCAAACTGGTCCCCTGGATAACCCGGCTCACGACGGCGATCAACAGACCCATGAGGGCGATGAGCATGAGGGCCGTTCCCAGCAGGACGGGGTCGATGACGAGCATGATGACTCCGGCGCCCAGAATGAGCGGGATGCCGGTGGTGCCGGCCAGGAAGACTTGGAGGAAGCCCGTCCGCAGGCGCGAGGTGTCGCTGGCCACCCTGCTGATCAAGTCGCCTGTTTTTCGCTCGTCGTACTCCTTGATCTGCAGGCGCAGGAGGTGCCTGCTGAGCTTCCTCCTGGCGTCGTTGACGATCGACTCGCCCACCTTCTGCAGATAGTAGTGCTGGAACACCGTGGCCACGCCGGACGCCAGAATCAACCCCAGGAAAGCGCCGATCATCCCCATTCCGGGGAACTTGAACGTGCCGGAACTGAAGAGCCGGGAGATGAAGCTGGGGATGGCGAGCGTCAACCCCGAGCTGACGATGGCGAGCAGCCCGACTCCGACGAGGAGACGCCCCCTGCCCTTCGCCAGTCTGAACAGGTCGCGAGGGCCGGCGGGCGCCGTCGCGGGGACGTCTATGGTCTCGTCGCGATTCGAGTCCGCATCCGCTGACTCGTCCGCTGAGACGGCGGTGTCGCCGTTGGCGCGTATCTCGATGCTTTTGGTGTACTCGCGCAGCTCGGCGAATTCTGTGACGGGAGTCCCGCCGACTTCGACCCAGGCGTGGCCGCGGAAGGGCTCGACGGCGAAGCCGCTGCACCAAGTGATCGACCGCCGCCGCAGCTTGGCGGCCCGGGCCACGGAGATCGACCGCAGAAGGCACCCTTCCTGACTTCGGGCCCGCCCGCTGACGAAGCATACCGCCGCCCGGTCCTTGCGAGCCGACTCGATGTCGGTGACGGGGTATTTGGCGGCCCATCGCCCGATGACCCGCTCGATGCGCTCGGGTTTCGATTTGGCCAGGCGATTGGACATGAGCACGGCCGCCCGCGCCCGCATCCGATCCCGGAAACTGGTCTGAGCGAGCTGCTCGGGGAAGAGCTGGATCGTCATTCGACGACTCCGAGGTCCTTCACTTGAAGGAGGAAATTCGTGACGTCTTCGGTCGCGGTCTGCGGAGTGACCTCGTATGCGGCCACGATGCGGTTCACGATCGATGCGAAATCCTCGCCTTCGGCGAGGGCCCGGACGATCAGGAGCCCCAACTCGTTGACCTGGTAGTACTCGCCCCGACGGGCGTCGAACAGGACGGTCCCCTGCTCGCCCTCGATCACCGACACACTGGGAGAGAGCTTCAGGCCCTCCACCCCTCCGGTGTTCTTCTTCCTAGAGAACATTTCGAACCCACCTTTCGACGGCTGAGAATCTTTGCAGTTCGAACAGGAACTCGCTGGAGAGCAGCTTCATCGAGAATCTGGTCTTCAGCTTCTTCGGATCGACGAGGCCCAGGTCGGCGAGGGCCCCGCCCGCGAGATCCCTCAACAGCCGCCCTCTGTCCCGTTGGATGGCGCTGTAACTTTCGCTCGTGTACTCGCCTTTCGTCGTCCGGGCGAAGATCTCCCGCGGCATGAAGCCGCGCATGGCCTTGTAGAGCATCGGCTTGTTGAGGAACGGATGCTCGCGCATGCGCATCGGCAGGGCCAGCGCGGCGCGGATGACCCGCGGATCGAGGAACGGCGACGTCCACGTGGTTCGCGACTCGGGGAACATGTCGTTGAGCTGCCGAGTGATGTTCGCCTGGCCGAGCAGCGACTCGAGAGCCTGGTGGACGGTCCGATCCCGATTCAGCGGCTGAATGCCGCCCGGATCGAAGGGAAGGTCGAGGCTCAACCCCTTCGCCTCCTCCGACATGCACGAGGGGAAGGAGACGGCTCCCGCCGTCCAGGCGAGCTGATCGTCGGGGGTCTTGCCGTCCGCGGCGAGATCGCGAAGGCACTGCTCGAGGTGTTCGCCGTAACCGGTCCGGTTCGCGAGCGAGGGGATCCCCCGGCGCAGGGGGATCCGGTAGTTGAGGCAGTACCGGATGGCCATCCGGGGCGAGCTCAAAGGCAGCTCGCGCACCAGGGACCAGGCGAGCGCGGGCAGGGCAGAGAACAGCTCGTCTCCCCCCAAGCCCGTGAACTGTATGCGGGCATGCCTGTTGCGGCGGCGTGCTAGGGAACGGACGTACCCTTCGGTGTCGCTCCAGTTGATCGGAGTCTCGGGGACGTTCCCGTAGGCGTAGGGTGAGGTCGCGTCGTATGCGAAACTGGTCGATCCGATCGAAGGGTATTCGATCAGGGGGAGGTGCAGGTCGTTGACGATTCGCTCGGCCCATCTGTCGTCGAGATTCCACTTCGAGTGCGCGCGGGCGCGGGTGACGTTGAAACCCCGATGCAGGGCTCGGAGCATGTAGGCGTTGGCCGCCGAATCGACGCCCCCCGAGATGTCGCAGGTGACGGCGGCGCTACTCCGGATCCGGTAGTGGACGGCTTCCATCAGCGATTTGCGCAGCTGTGCGATTCCCTCCTCGATCGCTTCGTCGTCCGCAATGGGATCGATCCGGGGTGCGACCGGGATGAGATGCGCTGCGAAGTTCTGATCGACGTGCAGCATTTCGAAAGGGGCCGCCGCATGCACTCCGCTCCACGGGGACAGCCTCATGGAGATGCCCAACGGCAGGGTGCCGATCAACGTCGCGGCGAGGGAATTGCGATTGAGCCTCGGGCCGACGGCCCCCGCGATCGATCTGGCCGACGTCGACAGAAGAACGATGTCGTCGTCGATCGCCCAGTAGAGCCGCTGCCCCGACCACGCGGGAACGAAGGCGATCAGTCCGCTTCCGTCGGCCAGCGTTATGACGCCGGGGCGGTCAGTCTGCACGAGGTCTTCGACCGCCTGGCGTGAGGGCGGTGCGCTGCGCAGTTCGGTGAGCACATGGTTCTTCGGCGTTTCGATGATCGTCGTCCCCGCGCGCGTCCTCACGCGCGGCTCGCCTCCCACGACTCGCCATATGAGATCGGGAGGATGCGAATGCCCGGTCGAAGCGAAAGAGCCCACCTGAACGCCTGTCACTGCGGAATCTCCTGTCGTGAGCGGAGTTTTCTGTCGGGGGTGAGGGACGAAATGCTCCGCCCCTCACCGCCGCCCGCATCGACGATTCAAAAGCGAATCCGTCTAGGAATCGAAAACAATCGGTGTTGAATGGATCAGAAGTGGGAGGAGGAGCCCGCCCCTCGCCACCGCAAGCCGAACCAATCGCGTACGGAGCCGTAGAAGGCTCCACGCGTGGTCTTGTGGTAGTCGGCGATTTTTTCGATTGCAGGTGCAATGTATATTCTCATCGAAATTTCTTTCTTTGTGTGAGGAGTGTGATTCGTGAGTTGAATGGATGTGCGAGGCTAGAAGTTGCGAGATGAAAAACCGTTTGACAGTTGCATCGATGGTTTTTCGATTAGGGGGATCGGCTATGCTTCTAGCCTCGCACACGGCGACTCTACTGGCCGACGGCTTGCCCCTTCAATGAAACCGTTCGGGAACGATTCACCATTGGCGGGTCGGCCGCCCATTGGTAATGCCTGCTGGAATCCGCGTGAAAACGCGGAAAGGCTTGAGCTGGGAGCCGCCGTCTGAGCGGTCCAAGGAAGCCGCCCGCTTCCCCTCAGCCTTTTGAATCCCTCCAGCCTCCCGAATGGTTGCGAAGGGGACGGGCGTCAGCGTACGTCGCGCGAGTTGAAGAGATGGCCGGCGGGGATCACGAGGGCGAGGACCCATGCCAGCAGGACGAGCGTTCCCACGGTTGAATCGACGACGTTCTTAGCCTCCGGCACGAAGACCGCGAAGGTGGCTTGGTCGGGCAGGAAGCGCGCCGCCGGGAGGAAGGCCGCGAAAGCCTGGGACAGCCCGAGGGTCAATGGAATGAGCACCGCGCCCGGAAGCACGGGGGAGCGGCCGAGGATCGCCAAAGCCGCCCCGACGAAGGACATCCCCGCCCAGGAGAACACGGCCAGCAGGCTACTGCGCGGGCCGGGCAGACCGAACTCGCCGGCCGATACGCGCAGAGCCAGGCTCCCGATCGCCATGGAGCCCACCGCCGCGCCCACGACGACGGTGGCCAAGGCCGTGAGTTTGACCGAGAGCAGACGCAGTCTCTGCGGGCTGCACAGAAGGCTGGTGCGCAGGCTTGAGCTCTCGTATTCCTGCCCGACCGCCCCCATCGCGATGAGGACGGCGAAGATCTGGCCCAATTGGAGGGCGCGGAGGAGCCCTTCCGGGGCAGTCAGAGCCACGGCCACGGTCGGGACGCAGACGAACGAGCCCACGGCGCCCAGGAGGACGAGGGGGTGGGTTACGGCTTTGCGGAGTTCGGATGCGTACAGTGCCACGGCTACCGGGCTCCTGCGTCCCGCCGAGAGAAGACCAGCCACCCGGCGCCGAGGCAGAGGACGAGCCAGACGACCAGAGCCGTGGCGGTCCCCGGTGTGCCGGCTGTGCACGCCTTGCTCGGGATGGCGGCCAGGCACTTCCCCGAGATCAACGGCAGGTAGGCGCTGCCGCTCCAGCGGTCGACCAGCATGTTGCCGAGTCCTATGGCCAGGGGAGCGAAGACGAGGACCGGCGGCAGCCAACTCCGGCTCGCGAGGGCGATGCTGTAGGACATGAGACCCAGAACGGTCCAGTGGAGCGTCGTCAGGAAGATGATCCTCCACGTATCGGATGTGAGGGAGAAGGGATCGATGCCGCCGCTGTCGCGCACGGCGAATTGCATCGCTGCGATGTTCGCGTAGATCGAGAGGAAGCTGGCAGAGAGGATATAGGAGACCGCGCTGAAGTACTTACTCAGGAGGATCCGGGGTCGCCTGTTGACCGCGAGAAGCGTGGTGCGCAGCTCTCCCGTCCGGTAGTCTGCGGCTCCAAGGAGCGCGGCGTAGACGAGGACGACTACCTCCCCGAAGGGAAGCACGTCGAAGCCGAGGTATGCCGGGGGGTCTATGGGCCCGGCGAGCTCCGGATGGGTCTGGGGGGTCGCATCGAGGCCGATCTTCGCGAATTGGGCGCCCTGTATGTAGGCGGACAGTGGCTGCGCAAGAAGGAGGAGCGCCGTGGCCGTGATGAGTGTCTTGCCCGGTCCCATCTTCTGGAATTCGAATCGGGCGGCTCTCAGAAGGCTCCTCATGCCGCACCCTCCGTCAGTTCGAAGAAGAGGTCTTCCAGGGAGGCGATCCTCTCCGTGGCTTCCTTGAGGGGGGCGTCCAAGAGGATGCTGCCCTTGGCGATGACGACGACGCGATCCGCCACGGCCTGGACTTCGGAGAGGATGTGACTGGAGAGGAGGACCGTGCGCCCCTGGGCGGCCTGGTGCTTCACGAACTTCCTGAACCACCGGATTCCCCCGGGGTCGAGCCCGTTGGTCGGCTCGTCGAGCACGAGGAACTGCGGTTTGCCCAGAAGGGCCGCGGCCAGGCCCAGGCGTTGGCCTTCGCCGAGGGAGAGCGTGCCCAGACGCGCCCGACGCTTTTCCGTGAGGCCGGTCTGCTCCAGCACTTCCGAGATCCGGGTGTGGGCGATCCCGTTGCTCTCGGCGACGATCGTCAGGTGCGACGCCACTGACCGCGCCTTGTTGCCCGCCAGGCCGTCGAAGAGGGCTCCGACGCGGGTAAGCGGATTGGAGATGTCCCGATACCGCTCGGCGCCGAAACGGGCTGTACCGCTGTCCGCCCGGTCCAAGCCGAGGAGGATCCTGAGAGTGGAGCTCTTGCCGGCGCCGTTCGGGCCCAGAAAGGCAGTCACCTCGCCCGGACGGGCCGCGAAGCCGACCCCATGCAGGACCTCGCTGCCATAGTGGCTCTTCCTGAGGCCTTCTATAGTGATGGCATTGCTGTATTCAGATCTATTCTCCATGATTCTCCTTTTCCAGCACAGTAAAAGGATATTTACTATGCCAATGCAGAATCATAAATCAGATGCTGTTCTTTAGCAAGATTCCGGTAAATCGTCGACATCTCGACTAGTTGGTGGTGTTGTCCGGAGGCGACGAGTCGGCCGTGTTCGAGGACGTGGATGAGGTCGGCGTCCATGATGGTGGAGAGTCGGTGTGCGACGACGAGGACGGTGTGGTTGCCGCGGAGGTTTGTCAGGACGTCGCCGATTTGGCGTTCGTTGTGGGAGTCGAGGTTGGCGGTGGCTTCGTCGAAGAGGAGGATTTTCCTGCCGGAGAG
>NZ_KE951412.1:0-31614 GCF_000466165.1 Actinobaculum sp. oral taxon 183 str. F0552 | reverse complement strand
GTTCGAGGACGTGGATGAGGTCGGCGTCCATGATGGTGGAGAGTCGGTGTGCGACGACGAGGACGGTGTGGTTGCCGCGGAGGTTTGTCAGGACGTCGCCGATTTGGCGTTCGTTGTGGGAGTCGAGGTTGGCGGTGGCTTCGTCGAAGAGGAGGATTTTCCTGCCGGAGAGCAGGGAGCGGGCGATGGCCAGGCGTTGGCGCTCCCCGCCCGAGAGAGCCGCCCCCGACTCCCCGACCAGAGCCTCCAAGCCCAGTGAGGACCGGGAGGCCAAGTACTCGAGGTTGACGGCGTTCAGCGCGGCCAGGCATTGATCGTCTGTGATGTCCGGGGTGCCTAGGGTGAGGTTTTGGCGGAGGGTTCCGCTCAGGACGGGTGAGTCCTGTTCGACGTATCCCAGGTGGCGGCGTAGGTCTTCTCGGGAGTAGTCGCGGATGTCCTTGCCGAAGACGCGGATGGCTCCGCCGTCCACGTCGTAGAACCTCTCCACCAGTTGCAGGACCGTGCTCTTGCCCGCACCCGACGGCCCCACAATCGCCACACGCTTTCCCTGCGGCACGACGAGATTGAGTCCGTGGAGGACGAGTGAATCCGAATCGTCCTCCGGTTCTCGGCCGAATTTCCTCTCTCGGTAGGTGAAGTAGACGTCCTCGAACTCGATGGCCAAAGGGGTGCCGCCGTCGGGGGAAGCGCCGGCGGCGGGCAGGCCGCGTGTGGACGGAGCCGCTAGAACGGCGTGCGGAAGGAGGTTCGCGATGTCGAATTCGTCTTCCTGCGGCAGGTCGAAGATCTCGTTGACGCGCTCGAGGGAGGCGAGGGATGAGTGGAGTTCGGAGACCGCGGCCATCATCTGGCTCAGGGGCGACATGAGGATGAAGAGCAGGGAAGCGAACTGGATCAGGCCCGCCATGGACAGCGCCCCCGTGCTCATGCGGTAGGCGCCGGTGAGGATGACGACGATGGCCGAGACCTGGAGCCCCGCAGTGGCGATCGGCATGACGACCGATTGGACTTTGGCGACTTTCAGGCAGGCCTGCCAGGTGGTCTCGACCTGTTCGTCCAGGCTGGCCGATTCGGAGGCGGTGGCGTTGGCGGCCCGGATCGTGCGGATGGCCGTCATGTCGCGCTCGACACGAGATGTCAACTCGCCCAACTCGTGCTGGGCCGCCAAACTGGTCCCCTGGACTACGCGGCTTATCACGGCGATCAAGATGCTCAACAATATGATGAACGTTACAGCGGTGCCCAGCAGGACGGGGTCGATGACGAGCATGATGACTCCGGCGCCCAGAATGAGCGGGATGCCGGTGGTGCCGGCCACGAAGATCTGGAGGAAGCCCGTCCGCAGACGGGCCGTGTCGCTGGCCACCCTGCTGATCAGGTCACCGGTGCTGCGTTCGTCGTACTCCTTGATTTGCAGGCGCAGGAGGTGCCTGCTGAGCTTCCTCCTGGCGTCGTTGACGATCGACTCGCCCACCTTCTGCAGATAGTAGTGCTGGAACACCGTGGCCACGCCGGACGCCAGAATCAACCCCAGGAAAGCGCCGACCAGCCTGATGCCGGGAAGGGTGAAGGATCCCGAGCTGAAGAACTTGGCGATGAAGCTGGGAATGGCGAGCGTCAACCCCGACCCCAGGAGGGCTAGGATCCCCGCGAGGGCGAGAAGCCCGCGCCGATTTCCCGCAAGGGTGAGCAGATCACCGGGGCTGGCGGGAGTGGTCGCCGGGCTTTCCATGACCTCGTTGAGTTCGGCGACCATGCCGGTCGAATCGGAGGCTGAAGATTCGACGTCACCTTTCGCTCGAACCTCGACGCTCTTCGTGTACTCCCTCAGCTCTTCGTTTTCCATGATGGGCACTCCGCCGACTTCGACCCAGGCGTGGCCGCGGAAGGGTTCGACGGCGAAGCCGCTGCACCAGGTGATCGAACGCCGCCGCAGCTTGGCGGCCCGGGCCACGGAGATCGACCGGAGAAGGCACCCTTGACGGCTTCGAGCCCTTCCGCTCACGGAGCAGACGGCGGCTCGGTCCTTGTAGGCGGATTCGATGTCGGTGACGGGGTATTTGGCGGCCCATCGCCCGATGACCCGCTCGATGCGCTCGGGCTTCGATTTGGCCAGGCGGTTGGACATGAGCACGGCCGCCCGCGCCCGCATCCGATCCCGGAAGCTGGTCTGGGCGGACTGTTCGGGGAAGAGATGAATCGTCATTTCACGACCTCGAGTTCCTTCATCTGGAGAAGGAAGTTCCGCACGTCTTCGGCGGCGACGTCGAGGCTGACGTCGTACGCATCGACGACTCGCTCGACTATCGCCTCCGAGCCGAGCCCTTCGCCGAGGGCTCGGACGATCAGGAGCCCCAGCTCGTTGACCTGGTAGTACTCGCCCCGACGGGCGTCGAACAGGACGGTTCCCTGCTCGCCCTCGATCACCGACACACTGGGAGCGAGGGCGGGATCCCGGGTTTCACTCTTCTTCCTTCTAGCAAACATGGCGTGCCCATCTTTCAATAGACGCGAGCTCCTGCAGTTCGAACAGGAACTCGCTGGAGAGCAGTTTCAATGAGAATTTTTCCCTCAAGACATTCACATCTATGATACCTAGGTCGGCGAGAGCGCCGCCTGTCAGATCGCGTTCCATTTGATCCTTCTGGCGGCTTATGGAGGTGTAGGCGTCGCTTGAGTACTCGCCTTTCGTCGCCCGGGCGAAGATCTCCCGCGGCATAAGGCCGCGCATGGCCTTGTAGAGCATCGGCTTGTTGAGGGAGGCGTGCCGCTGCATGCCCATCGGCAGGGCGAGTGCGGCGTGGATGACCTGCGGATCGAGGAACGGCGACGTCCACTTAGGCCCGGAGTCGGAGAATACATCGCCCAATTGCTGGGTGATGCTCGCCTGCATGAGCAGCGACTCGAGAGCCTGGTGGACGGTCCGATCCCGATTCAGCGGCTGAATGCCGCTCGGATCGAAGGGGAGGTCGAGGGCCAGGTTCTTACCGCGCTCGGACATGTAGGACGGGAAGGCGAAGTGCCCGGACCAGGCCAGTTCGTCCTTCCGCGTCGTTCCGTGGGCGGCGAGTTCGTGGAACTCGCGGGAGAGCCATTCGCCGTACGGGGTGGTGCTGAGGAGGCCGGGAATGCCTCGGCGCAGAGGGATGCGGTTGCGTAGGCAGTATCGGATGGCCATCCGTGGGGCGCCGATGCCCCGCTTTCGCATGAGGGACCACGGGAGCGTGGGCAGGGGGGCGAACAGCTCGTCTCCCCCCAGCCCCGTGAAATGGACGTGTGGGCCTGTGCGCAAACGATCCCTCAGAGCACGCACGTACCCTTCGGTGTCGCTCCACATGATGGGGGTGTCCGGAACGTTGCCGTCGGGATACCCGGAGGTGGCGTCGAAGGTGAAACTCGTCGATCCGATCGGCGGGAAGTCTACGTGCGGAATTCGCAAGTCGTTGATGATGTGGCCCGCCCAGATGTCGTCCAGGTTCCATTCGGAGTTCGCTCGCGCACGGACGCCCGTGAAGTCTACGTGCAGGGCACGCAGCAGGTAGGCGTTGGCTCCCGAGTCGACGCCCCCGGAGATGTCGCAGGTGATGGATGCCGTGCCTTGGCTTCTGCGATGCGTCGCCTCCAGCAGCGCCGTGCGCAGGCGGACGATTCCTGCGTCGACACTGGCGTCGGAGGCGTTTGTGGGAACGACGTCCGGTGGGATCTGGGCGGTCCGGGTTGCCAGATCCTGGTTCACATGCAACACCTCGAAGGGCGCGATCGCACTCACGCCGTTCCACGGCGATATCCGGAAGGAGGCTCCCAAGGGGAAACTGTCGATGAGGGACGCGGAAAGGAAGCAGCCGTTGACGTCGGCGCCGATGGCTTTCGCGATCGAACGGGCGGATGTGGACAGGAGGACTGTACGGCCGTCGATCGCCCAGTAAAGTTGTTGCCCAGACCACGCGGGAACGAAAGCCGTCAGTTCCTCACCGTCGGAGAACACGATGACGCCGGCGTGATCGGCGTCCGTCAGGTCCGTGGCCGCATCCAGATCTGCGACTGTTTCGCGCGTGGGAGGCTCGCCGGGGAACGGTGAGGGCATTCGTGCTCGTGGAACGTCGAGGATTCCGTTCTTCGTGCGCATTCTCGCGCGCGAGCCGCCTCCCAGAACACGCCATGCGACTGGCGCGGGGGGCGGATCCGCGGAGGCGGAATCCGGGAGCGCATCGGAACTTCCCATTAAAACGTCTAACAATGTACAATCCTTCTACCTTGATGGGGGCGGGGCCGATCGAGTTCTCGGCCCCGCCCCTTGTTTGGTGGATCAGAGCTTGGCATCGAAGTAGAACGGAGCCTTCGCCTTGAGAATGTCCCGCCAGGCGCCGAACCAAACGCCGCGAGTGGCCTCGCTGTAGTCGGCGATCTTCTCGATCATGGGGGTGGTGTATGCCATGGTTTTCACCTCCTTTGCATTTGTAGAAGTAACCGTTGTGGTGTGGATCCCGGGCAGGGGAGCCACCACAGCTTCCGAGTCGATCAAGCGGATAGGAGCGATGGCGTTCCTTCGATTTCGCTGATCAGGCCCGTGTCGGGGTATTAGAGCCAGATCAGCCTTCCATGGTGCCAATCGCGGAAGTAGCCTCGCGGCCCTCCACGGGTGACATCGCTGTAGGTAGCTAGCTTTTCAATCGTTGGAGTGGTGTATGCCATGGTTTTCACCTCCTTCGTAGTGTGGAAGTAATCGCTGTGATGTGGCTTCTGGACAGAAATAATCACACCACAGCTCCCAATTTGATTGAGCGGCTGGAGAGGTAATGGCACCTTTTTAATTCCACAGTGATAAAATCACCAGAGATTAACAATGGTAAATCTAGCGTGGTTCAAATCATAGGAACGTCCCCGCCGGATGCCGTGAGTAGCTTCAGTATAGTCGGCGATCTTCTCGATCGTGGGGGTGGTGTATGCCATGGTTTTCATCTCCTTCGTAGTGTGGAAGTAATCGCTGTGATGTGGCTTCTGGATAGAGGAGTCAAACCACAGCTTCTGAACCGTTCGAGTAGGCATCGAAGTGATGACACATCTCTTCGATTTTACACTGGTTTTATCAATCGCAATGATGAGCTTCAGTGGATTAGTACCAGAAGTTCCACCATCTGCCCCACCAAACATCACGGGTGTTACCCCATGAACCGCCACGAGTGGCGTTGCTGTAATCGGCGAGCTTCTCAATCCTAGGAGTCGTGTATGTCACGATATTCACCTCCTCCAATATGTGGTATATTCGCTGCCATTCTTCCGAATGGAAGCATAATATGTGAAAACTTCACTATATAATAATCTAATACATTAATTAACTTTTATAATTAATAAAGTATTAAAGTGATGTCCTCACAATTATGTCTTATATGAACATATAATGATTTTGTGTGAATAGATTGACGACTGTCGTGATTAGACAGTGTCACTGATTTTCCAGTTCATTCTCATATGAGGGGGTGGATGAACTGATGAATGAATTTCCGAAACGAACGGGTGAGTTCTTCGGATTGTTATATCTGCACTCTACGTGCCGTGGAACAAGAGTTCAACGATGTACAGAAGTGGGCAAATGAACATTGACAAATCGAAGTGCGTAAGATACTTGCCAGTTTTCTCAGTCAGCCGGATATGACTTTCCGTTGGAAAACCGGGCTTCGTCCACGAGTGGTCCGTATATTGAACGTGGCGCTCTATAAAGAAACGATAACGTCCGCCTGGCGTTCGACTTCTCAGAATGCGAGATGCGATGTGCCGGCTTTCAGCGTGTCGGTGGACCGACTATAGGAGGAGTTTCGCTCCCACCCAGTGGTCGATGAGCCATCGATCGTGAGTGGCGACGACCAGCGTCCCATCCCATCGGGACAGGGCCGCCTCGAGAGCGTCGACGAAGTCGAGGTCGAGGTAGTTCGTCGGCTCATCGACGATGAGAACCTCCGGATCGGCGGCGATCGCCAGGGCGAACTGCACCCGCCGTCGGTTGCCCTCGGAGAGCTCGCCGATCGGACGGCTCCAGTGACGCGGATGGAGTAGGCCCTTGCCTGCCTCTCCTACGCCTACGCGCCAGAGAGCGGCGGTTGCGCCCGGCTGGTCGGGCTCCGGTAGCGACTGCGGTACGTAGCCGATCCTGCCGGCGACCACGATGCTCCCGCTGGCGGACATGGGCTCGCGGCCCTCGACCGGGGGCAGCGGTTCCGATCGGCCGCTGCTCGCCGGGCTCGACTGAACGTCGCCGGCCGCAACGGTGGGCGGCCGCCCCGAGGCCATCCACGACAGCAGGGTGCTCTTCCCGCTGCCGTTGCCGCCGATCACCAGAAGATGCTCGCCCGCGGCGAGTTCGACGGACGTGGGGGCCAGGCGCCCCGGGACGGCGGCTTCGCGCACGCTGACCGCGATTCCGCCGCGCGGGCCGACGGGCGTGAGGGCGATCGAGCAGCCGTCCTCCCGCGGTTTGCGCACTTCGCGTTCGGCCAGTGCCTCCAGCCGCCTGGTGTCCTCGTCGACGCGCCGGGCCGAGACCCGCTGGGCGCGGTCCGCGTAGAACTTCCGGGCCATCCTCACCTCGGATCGCGGTGTGGCGTCCTTGTGGCCGACGTGCCGAGAGACTTCCCGATGCCGCATCAACGCCCGCTTCCGCCGTTGCTGCGCGGTGTGGACGTCGCGGTGGGCGCGGCGCGCGGCGGCCTTGTCGGCGAGGTAGTCCGTGTAGTTTCCCGAGACCCTGTAGGCGCCGAGGACCTCATCCGACCCCGAAGCCGACAGAGCCGCCTGCCAGGGAGCTGTGTCCAGGTCGAGGATCCCGGTGGCGACGTCGTCGATGAACGCCCGGTCGTGGCTGGTGAACAGGACCGGCCCGGACCAGCCGATCATCAGATCGCGCAGGAAGCCGCGGGCCGGCGGGTCGAGGTGGTTCGTGGGCTCGTCGAGGACGAGGCTCGGGGGACGGGCGAGGAGGGCGCCCGCGAGAGCCAGCCGGCTTCGCTGCCCGCCGGACAGCGACGCGACGGTGCGGCTCGGCTCGATCGTCTGAAGGCCCAACCCGGTCAGGACCGAGGCAGTGTGCGCTCCGAGGGCCCAGACGTCGAAGGCATCCATGCACGCCATCACGCGGTCGTATTCGGCGCTCACGTCGTGCCCGGCGGCGAGCCGTTCGGTCAGCTGAACGAAGTGGGCCTCGATCGCCTTGAGCCCGGCGCAGGCGCCGTCGAGGACGTCGCCGACGGTCGCGAGACTGCTCGTTCCGGCGAATCCCGGATCCGGTTTGAGCCGGTGCGCCTCAGCGGGAGATCCGGGCGCCTCGGCTGGCGCATGGCTTCGAGGCGTCTGCGGACTGTGCGGAGCGGGATCGCCCGGGAAGTGCACGGAGCCCGCGTCGGGGGTCAGTTCGCCGACGGCCAGTCGCAGAACGGTGGATTTGCCCGCCCCGTTCGGGCCGACGACGCAGAGCCTCTCGCCCGCCGAGCAGGTGAAGGACAGGTCGGCGATGAGCGGCGAGGACGTGAAGCTGAAATAGACGCGAGAGAAGGAGATGACCGACACGGGAACCCACTGATCGAGAGGTGTACGGGACGCTGGGATACCGGTCAGTCGGACATGGGCCCATCCTACCCCGGCCGGCGTTCGAGCGTCGATATGCGAGTCAGGGCGCCGCGTCTATGGAATTCGACGTCGCCTCTTTTGTCGCGCCGAAGCCCCGTGAGGCGGCGCCGGTGGCCCTGTGCCCCCGGTCGCAGAGCTTCTCCCAGCCGAAGCCCCGTGAGGCGGCGCCGGTGCCTACGGGATCCGACGCGTCCCGTCCTACCGGTGGATGCCGAGACCGCGACGATGCCTCGGGATTCGGTTGCGTCCGCGAAGTCAGACCACCGGATGACGCCGGGGCCGGCGCCTCCGGTCTCTCACGCATAGAATGGGATGGCGCTCACATTCCGGTGGGCGCGGTATGGCAATGGAGGCCTACAACGACTATGGGCGAATATGGTTTCGACCGGGGAAACGACGCAGGAGTCGACGCCACGGCGCAGATGCCGGGGGTCGACGGATATTCCGGATACAGTCCCGGGTACGGAGAGGGGAATCCGGCACCGGCCAAGACGATGGTGACTCGTCGGCGCGCCGTCGTCACCGCCATCCTCTGCTCGGTGTTCGCGTTCGGCGTCAGTGCGGCATACGCGGAGAGCTCGAAGGGGAACGCCGCCGGCGACAAAGCCATGGCATCCCGTTACGAGACGACTAAAAGCGAGCTTTCGGCGACGAAGGCCGAGAACGATGAGCTGAAACAGAAGCTCGAGGCGGCCAACAGCGCCAAGGCGAAGGCGGAGTCCAAGGCCGAAGGGCTCCAATCCCAAGTCGGCACACTCACGTCCGAGCGGGACGCGTGCAAGTCCGATCTCGCGGCCAAGAACGGTTCGTCTGCCGTGCAGCCGACGCAAGGCCAGGCGAACGGCGCGCCGAGCGGAGGGTCGAATGCGCCCTCCGGCACGTCGTCCAGGAGGGCGTCATCCGGCCAATCCGGCCAGGTCCAATCCGGTCAGTCCGGCCAGGCGGGGAACGGCGATTCGGGCTATTCCGCGCCCGCCGCCCCCTCCCAGGAGGGCTCCGTCTACTACAACAACTGCGCCGAGGCCAGGGCCAAGGGCGCCGCCCCCATCCGCCGGGGGGAGCCGGGGTACCAACCCAAGCTCGACCGCGACGGGGACGGAATCGCCTGCGAGAGGAGGTGACGCCCCGAGTCGCTGGACATTCGGGCTCGGTCTGTCACCGGTTGCCGAAACGCTCCGCCATCTTGCGCACCTTCGCGAGGAATCGCGTGCGGGGCTCGTCGTCGACCAGGTTGACGCGCCCGAAGTGCGTCCAGCGGCGCTTGCGGACGCCGAGCTGTTTGACCGCCTGGCCGAGGAAGACCCGCCGCACGCCGTTCTTGCCCGATACGCGGTAGTAGAAGGTCGGGCCCGTCGAGGTCGTGATCGCCCAGGCGGAGCGAACGTGGGTGAGCTTGCCCTTGACCCCCGTGGAGGAAGGGAGGTAGGCCCACTTCTGCTTCATGACCTTGTCGAGGAAGCCCTTGAGGATGGCGGGGACGTCGCTCCACCATATGGGCGAAACGAATATCCACGAGTCGCTGGCCTCGATCATCTTCTGGTAGCGCTCGACGAGCGGGTCGGTGGTCTCGCCTTTGCTGAAAAGCGAGAGCTCCTCTGCGGTGTAGCGTGGGTCGAAGCCGTCGGCGTAGAGGTCGATCACCTCGTACGGCCGTCCGCTGGCCTCTAAGCCCGCCTTGACCTCCTCGAGGATCGCGTGGTTGAACGATCCGTCGTAGGGGTGGGCGTAGACGATGAGGGTTTGAGACATGGTCATGTCCTTTCGTCGATCGTGAGAAGTGCGGTGAATGCGGCTCGGAAGAAGCCGTCGTCGAAGGATGTCGCGCCGGCGGCGACGAGCGCCGAGTACCCCTGTACGAAGCTCCACATGGCGATGAAAAAGCGGTTCTCCGCCTCGGGGGGACGCCCCTGGAGAGCCGTCAGGCGCGCGACCTCCCGCCGTACGAGTTCGAGGAACGGGTAGGCTCCGGCTTCCCGCGGGGCCGAGGCTGGCTGACAGGCCGGCGCGCGCCCGGAGGCCGGCGCGCCCCCGGCTTCGCCAGCAGCGCCGGACCGCCCGGCCTCCCGTGTGCGTGGGAGATCGGCCGTGTTGCCCGGCCCGAACATGACGAACTCGAGGAGCCGCGGATGCCTGCCGGCGAACGTGAGGATGAACTTCCCCATGCCGATCAGAGAGTTCCGCGGATCGGCGTCGACGAGCGGTTCGCACGCGCGGGCCAGCCGCGTGGACATCTCCATGCCGGTCGCCTTCAGGAGGGCGGCCTTGTTGGGGAAGTGCTTGTACGAGGCCGGGGCGGAGACACCGCATTCGTGCGCGACGGCCTTGAGGGTGACGCTTTCCCACCCCGACTGGTCGACGAGCCCGATCGCGGCGTCGATTAAGCGCCGGCGGGTTTGCGTGGACCGCCCGTCCTGAGAATTCGTCATGTAAATAGGTTAATGCCGTTAACCTATTTGGTCAAGTCCGCTGGGTTCGGACGGAGGCGGGCGGCTGGGATCACCCCTCTTCCGCCCGGAGCCGGGGGACGTTCGAGTTGGCCGGTCGTTTGCCGAGCTTGCCCGCGTAGAACTCGCGGATCCGGTCCATGTCGGCTTTGACGTCGCCCGTCAGCGTGATGTTCCCGCTCCAGCCGTACGTGCGGGTGCGCGAATCGATGAAGCCGAGTTGCAGGGGCAGCCCCGTTTCCAGGCAGATTCGGTAGAAGCCGGATTTCCAGTAGTCGCGGCGGGATCGTGTGCCCTTGGGGGCGATGATGAGCGTGAACTCCTCGGAGCGGTTCGCCTCTTCGACCGCCGCCTTGACGACCCCGTGGCCGCCCTCGCGATTCACGGGGACTCCGCCCACCCAGCGGACGATCGGGCCGACGACGGGATTCTTCGCGGCCGATTCCTTGACGAGGAACTTGTAGGGGCGCCCGATGCGCCAGAAGCACATGACCATGAGGAAGCCGTCCCAGTTCGAGGTGTGCGGAGCCCCGATCAGGACCACTTTCTTCGGAAGGGGCTCGTGCACGAACGTCCACCGTGACAGGCGCATGTAGGTTGCGGCGATTGCCTTCTTCAGGCCCATGGGTTCCTCCCGAGTCTCGACGTGGTGGGCGGCTGCCGGCGCCCAGCCAAGTGTACGTCTCGGCGAGGGCCGGTTCGCCTTCGGCCGCCTGGCGGAGGCCCTGCCGGGGAGGGCGCAGATCATGGCGGTGACAGCTGCCCCCGGCTGTCTGGTGGAGGCCCGGTGGCGCAGCGGGAGGGGGCGTTCGGCGGGCGCGAGGCGCTCGGGCCGGCAGGGGCCTGCGCGCGAGGGGAGCGGCCCGAGTCGCCCGCGGGGTTCGGGGCGTGATCGTGCACTGCGGCGCCGGCGCCGAGCGGCCCGGATCGCCTGCGGGTTCGGGCACATCGGCTCTTCTGCAGGGGAATGGGAGCGGCGCCAGAGGCGATCCGGTCGGGCCCCTGCGCGGCGGAATGCGCGTCACAGGGGGAAGGCGTGCGTCACAAGAGGAAGGAGAAGACGGGAGAGTCCGGCTCGAGCTTCTCGATGTGCAGCGGCGAGGCCTCCATGCGGGTGAGGAGGTCGCCGATGCGGGTGCGGTCCTGGATCTCGATGCCGACGAGGGCCGGGCCGGTCTCGCGGTTGTTCTTCTTCGTGTACTCGAACAGGACGATGTCCTCGCCGTCGGTGAGCACGCCGTCGAGGAAGTGGCGCAGCGCCCCGGGCTCCTGCGGGAAGGTGACGAGGAAGTAGTGCCGCAGGCCTTCGTAGACGCTCGAGCGTTCGACGATGTCGTCGTAGCGCGAGACGTCGTTGTTCCCGCCGGAGACGACGCAGGCGATCGGCCCGTCGGGGAGGTCGGGCAGGAAGCGGGCGACGGCGGTGGACGCCAGCGCCCCGGCCGGCTCGGCGATGATCCCCTCCACCTGGTAGAGCTCGAGCATCTCCGTGCACAAGGCGCCTTCGGGAACGGAGACGACGTCGTCGACGAGTTCGCTGGCGATCCGGAAGGTGACCTCGCCCGCGCGGGCGACGGCGGTGCCGTCGGCGAAGGCGTCGATTTCCGGGAGGGTGACGGGCTCCCCCGCGGCCAGGGCGGCCTGCATGGACGCCGCCCCCGAGGGCTCGACGCCGACGATCCTCACCTCGGGATGGAACTCGCGCAGCCAGATCGCGGTCCCGGCGAGCAGCCCGCCGCCGCCGACGGGCACGACCACCGTCGCCGGCTTCTCGCTGGCCTGTTCGAAGAGCTCCTTGACCACCGTGCCCTGCCCGGAGATCGTGCGCGGATCGTCGAAGGGATGGACGTAGGTCGCGCCGTGGGCGCTCGCATACTCCATCGCCGCCGAGGAGGCTTCGTCGAAGGCGGCCCCTCCGACGATCTGCTCGATCCAGCGACCGCCGATGTCGGCGATGCGGGCGCGCTTCTGACGCGGCGTGGTCGAGGGCAGGAATACCTTGCCGTGGATCTTCAACTGGCGGCAGGCGAAGGCGACGCCCTGGGCGTGGTTGCCCGCCGATGCGCACACGATCCCGGCCTCCCGCTCGTTCGCGGGCAGGCCGGAGATGAAATTGTAGGCTCCGCGTACCTTGTAGGAGCGGCCCACCTGGATGTCCTCGCGCTTGAGCAGCACGCTTTGGCGGCGGATCCCCGACAGGCGCAGCGACAGGTCGAGCGGCGTGCGCCGGACGGTCTGGCCGAGCGTCTGCGCGGCGACGACGACGTCCACGCCCGTGGGCAGTGCGGTGTTCATGGTTCAAGTCTGCCATTCCGGCGGCGCGTCGCCCTCACCGGTGCGTCGGGGCTCTGGGCGGGTCCGACGAAGGCCTCACCCGCTTCATCGTCGCCCCGGTGCGTCGGGGGCCCGCCGGGGCGGCCGCCGCCCCGTATCCTTGGGGCATGGATGCGGATGACGCCGACGGCACCACGCTCGACGGTGCCGACGGCCTCGAATTCGAGTTCGAGCGCAAGTTCTACGTGCGCGACCTGCCGCCCGAGGTGCTCGCACACGGATCGAAGCAGGTGATCGTCCAGGCCTACGTCTTCGCCGTGGACGGCTATGCCGTGCGCGTGCGGGTCACCTTCCCCGGCAGAGACGTCGGCCTCGCCCCCTTCGACGAGGCCACCGACCATCTGGGCGCCTACGAGCGGAGGATCCTCGCCGCGCTCCTGTCCGAGTCCGAGGCCGACGCCACCGCGTCGATCGCGGTCAAGTCCCCCGCCGTAGCCGCGGAGCGGTACGAGATGGAGACCGAGGTCGACGTATCGGTGGCCACCCAGATCCTGCGCCGCTCGCCGAACGTCATCCTCAAGAACCGCTATTCGATGTGGTACGACGAAGACGGCTGGGAGTTCGACATATTCGGCGGCCAGAACGAGGGCCTGGTCATCGCCGAGTGCGAACGCCTGGCGCCGGTGGTCGGCTTGAGGATTCCCCGGTTCTGCACCACCGAGGTCTCCGACGACTTCCGCTTCACCAACGACTACCTCTCCAAAGAGCCGTGGCGTCAGTGGAAGGACATGTACGCCGTGGAGCTGGAGGCCCGCGGCCCGCATTTCCTCGACATGCGCTAGGAGCCGGGTGGGATATACGGTAGGGGGACCATCCCCGGTGGGGCGAACGGCGCGCCACGGAAAGCGAGGAGGCAATGAGCGAATCCGACATACCGGTGCTCCCGCCGGCACCGCGCAGCAGAGGGCCGGTGAACGTCGTCGTCATGGGAGTGGCGGGTTCCGGAAAGACGACGGTGGGCATGATGCTGGCGGCCAAACTCGGCTACGTCTACGCTGAGGGAGACGAGTTTCACACCCAGGCCAATCGCGACAAACAGGAGGCGGGAATCCCGTTGGACGATCACGATCGCCAGCCCTGGCTGGAATCGATCCGGGACTGGATGCGCGCCGAGAACGCCGCGGGGCATTCGACGGTCGTGTCCTGTTCGGCCCTGAAGAGGAAGTACCGCGACACGCTGCGCAACTGCCCCACCCGGACGGTCTTCGTCCACGTCGCCCCTCCTCGCTCCCTCAATGAGCAGCGCATCAAGGCCCGCAAGGGCCATTTCATGAACCCCGACCTGCTCGTCAACCAGTACGAGACGCTGGAAGACCTGGAGTACGACGAACTCGGGTTCGTCGTCGACGAGGCCGGGGCGCCCGAGGAGGTCTTCGCCGCCGCCTATACTAAACTGGCGACGCTTTGACAAGTTGGGTATCGCAACCCCTGTTTTCAGGGTTTGTCCAGGAGGGCCTGAGATCATAAACTTATGAATCCAGGGAGGGGCTCCTCCGAAAGGAGGAATAATCCCGGGCCTGCGGCGTTACAGCCGATAAGTAGATAGAGACGTGCGCCCCCTTCGAGGTGTGCGCAAGGGCAAGATGCTTCCATCCCAAATGAGGTGAGCGTGTGGGATTCCGGAATCCTTGCCTAATAGCTGGGTGGTGCGAGTACGCTGCTGTCGACTCGCACCACCCAGCCTTTTGTTTGGAGACGAGCCGTTGAGCAGGAGGCCAGCGATGACTCAGAGCCTTTCCCTCATCCACCCCGAAGCGCCGGAATTCCTCTCCGCGGCGGCCCTCTACTCCGCGCCGATCGACGTCGAAGCCGCCGTGGCGAGAATCCGCGAACTGTGGAACGAAGACATCGACCTCGTATGGGAAAAGATGCCCATCGAAGGGAATGGCGCCGGAGGCGGAGACATCCTGCGCTTCGTCCTCGAAGGCGTTCTCGTACTCGTCACCCCGGTTCCCGCCGCCCTGCAGCCTGAGCGCGGAGATCTGCCCGACCACGCATTCCACGTGGCGATCACCTGTTACGCCCCGCTGGATCGCAGCGTCTTGCCGAGAGCGAACAGCGACGTGGCGCACTCGGTCGGCGGCGTCGGCGAAGGGAGCGCCGACGGGCTGGGCGGAGGCGTCGCGGGCGAGCCCGGAGCATCGGAGAGCCGTTCCCCGGACGGCGGCGGATCGGGAGGGAGCCCAGAGGATGGCGGAGGCCGCGACGCCGATCCGGCGGGGGATCTCGACGACTTGGCGAAGGATCTCGATCCGGCCGAGGGCGCCGACGCACCCGAAGCCGTGCGCCGCAGGAAGAGGGCGCTCGCCTCGCACATCGTCTTCACCGAGCTGGCCGACGCGCTCATGCGCGAGAGCGCCGCGATCGGGATCCTGCGGCCGGAGCTGGGAGTCGTCCAGCCTCCCGAGATGGTGATCGAGCTGGCCGACCTGCTCTCCAAGGGCCAGGCGCCGTTGCCCTTGTGGGTCAATATCCGCACCTACCGGCCGGATCTGACGTCCGGGCGCACGCTCGGCCTCCCCTTGTTCGGCCACCTCGACCTGGAAGTGGTCGAATCGACGCAGTCCGAAGAGGACGTCTACGCGATGCTCGCCAATGTCGCCGACTATCTGATCGGCTCGGACGCCCACCTCATGCCCGGTCACAGCGTCGGATACCGCGACGGCGAGGAACTGCCCGTCACCCAGGCGGTGAGCCCCGCCGACGATACGCCGGTGCTGCGGATCGGGTTCTGACGCGGGCCCGGGGCGTGGGATCGCTGAAGGGCGGGGTGTGTTCTGATGCGGGCCGCTGAAGGCGGGGTGGGGCGGCCCGAGACGCTTGGCTCGGGATAGCCGGGTTCGGAATCGTCGGCTCGGGACGGCCGGCGGGACTGGGCTAGACTCTTCGAGGGCCGTCGAGCGATCGGCTGCCCCGGCATCGCAGTGCCGGTCTCCGTGGTGGCAGCGCGGGGCGAAGACCAGGCGCGCCCTCCGGCGCGTATGCCAGCTCTCGAACGCAAGAGGAGCCCCGTGAGCCGCCACGACACGAACACACCGAGCGTCCCAGAGGCAGGATGGGCTGGGGGGACTGGAACGGCCACCGAGCAGTCCGGAAGCCCCGGGACGGGGACTGGGCGGACCGAAAGGGACGGGCGCGGCCATTTCGACGTCGTCGCCGCCTGTTTCGTCGCCTTCCTCCTCCTGTCCAACATCGGCGCCACCAAGCTCATCGGCTTCAACGTGACGAGTGGCTGGCACCTCGTCTTCGACGGCGGAGCCGTGCTTTTCCCGTTCACCTACATCCTCGGCGACGTCCTCTCCGAGGTGTACGGCTTCGCCAACGCCCGGCGCGTGATCCTCACCGGCTTCGTCGTCCAGATCATCGCCTCGCTGACGTTTTGGCTGATTCAAATCGCCCCCGGCGACCACACGTATCGCAACCAGGCCGCCTACGAGGCGGTGCTCGGCCAGGTGCCTCGCATGGTCGCGGCTTCCCTGCTCGGCTTCCTCGCGGGCCAGCTGCTGAACTCCCTCGTCCTCGTGCGCATCAAACGGCGCAGCGGCGAGAGGCGGTTGTGGATCCGCCTGCTCGGTTCCACCGTGGTCGGCGAGGCCGCGGATTCGGCCGTGTTCTGCACCGTGGCCTGGGCGGGGGAGATCCCCCGCGGCGTGCTCGTCGGCTACATGATCACAGGCTTCGCCTACAAAGTGGCCGTCGAAGCGCTCTTCCTGCCGGTGACCTACGTGGTAGTCGGATGGGTCAAACGGCGTGAGCCCGGCTATGTCGGCGCGGAGGCGACCGGGGGCCTGGGCCGGGCCGAAGGCGGGGAGGGACGATGACGTTCACCCTCGGAGTCCGACTCGAAGAGCCGGTGGGCGCCGGCGGCGTAGGCGGGAGAACCGGCCGGCCCCTCGGACGGGCCGGCACCATCCACACCCCCCACGGAGACATCGCCACGCCCGCCTTCGTGCCCGTCGCCACGAAGGCCACCGTCAAAGCCGTGGCGCCGGAGGCCGTGGCCGAACTGGGAGCCCAGGCCGTGCTGGCCAACGCCTACCACCTCTACCTCCAGCCGGGATCGGACGTCGTCGACGAGGCGGGCGGGCTTGCGGCATTCATGAACTGGCGCGGCCCCACGTACACCGATTCGGGCGGGTTCCAGATCCTCTCCCTCGGCTCAGGTTTCAAAAAGGTCCTCTCCGCCGAGTTCTCCGGTTCCGGGCGCGCCGGAAGCGCCTCCAAGGAGCGCCTCGTCGACGTCGACGACGACGGCGTGTGGTTCCGTTCCCACTTGGACGGGGCGAGGCACCGCTTCACTCCCGAGATCTCGATGGGCATCCAGCACGAACTGGGCGCCGACGTCATCTTCGCCTTCGACGAGCTGACCACCCTGCTCGACTCTCGCGCCTACCAGGAGCAGGCCCTCGAACGCACGCGGCGTTGGGCGGCCCGCTGCCTGGCCGAGCACGGACGCCTGACCGAGGCCCGCCCGGACAGGCCGTATCAGCAGCTCTTCGGCGTCGTCCAAGGCGCACAGTACGAGGACCTGCGGCGCAAGGCAGCCCGCGACCTCGGCGCCATGGAGGCCGGCGGCCGGCGCTTCGACGGATTCGGGATCGGCGGAGCCCTGGAGAAGGAGAACCTCGGGAGGATCGTCGGATGGGTGAGCGAGGAACTTCCCGAGGACCGGGCGCGCCACCTCCTGGGGATCTCCGAGCCCGACGACGTCTTCGCCGCCGTCGAAGCGGGCGCCGACACGTTCGACTGCGTCAACCCCTCGCGGGTCGCGCGCAACGCGGCGATCTACTCGCCCGACGGACGGTTCAACGTCACGCGCTCGCAGTTCCGGCGCGACTTCTCCCCCCTCGTTCCCGGCTGTGCGTGCTACACGTGCTCGAACTACACGCGGGCCTACCTCCACCACCTCTTCAAGGCCAGGGAGATGCTCTCCTCCACTCTCGCGACGATCCACAACGAGCACTACACCGTCCAGCTCGTGGAGGGCATCAGGCGTTCGATCCTCTCCGGCGAGTACGCGGCCTACAAGGGCGAGACCCTCGGACGCTTCTACGCCGGCGATTGGGGGCGCGCGTAGGCCGTCGGGGTGCTGGCGGCGGTGGCGTGGAAGCGTGGTGACGGTGAGGGCGCGAGGGTCTGCGGCCTGGCCCAGGTCAGGCAGGTTGGGAAAAGCGGCTCGGGTCGGGCGGCTCGCAATCCGGTCAGAACTCGCGGTCGGAGGCCTCGCGCAGAGCGTTGAGCTGGGCGTCGTCGGGGAAACCCCGGACGGACCAGCGTGGCGGCCACACGTTGGTCATCGGCGAGATGCCTTCGTGCCAGACGTCGCGCGCGACCTGGGCGCGCAGAACGACCATCCCGCGCCAATCCTTCTCCTCCCACGGCTCGCCGGCCGACGTCTGGCGGAGGAAGGCGACGAAGTCCGTATCGGGGAGGGAACCGTAGCCGGCGTCCGAGGTCCAGATCGCCAGAGAGGACATCGGAGGCGAGGCGATCAGAGAGCCCTGGCGAAGGACCTGGAACTCGACGAGTCTGCCGAAGTCCCCGGGCCACGTGCGCATCGCCTCCGCCTGGGCGCGGTAGATCCTCTCGCGGACCGACGTGCGAATCTTCGCGAGCGCCTTCGCCGCGGGGTGGTCGGGCATGGGAATCCACTCGCTCCATCCGTCCTGGGTGACGACGTGCGGCAGGGGGTAGATCGTGTCGGGGCGATTGAGGTCTTTGGCGAGCCGCGTGAAGAGCTCGGGCAAGTGCGGGTCGTCGGCCATGACGACGAACAGGGAGGCCCTGCTGGCGGGGACGAAGAGCGGCAGCGAATCGCGGTTGGCCTTGCTCAGGGATTCGCTGACCGTCAGTGCCATCTCCACGTCCATGAACCACGAGCTCTGGTAGTTGGCCGGCCCGGTGAAATCGAAGACGTTCGCCCCGCCTATCTGCTGGGGGTAGACCTGGACGCTCGGCTGGCCGTCGACGGTGTCGAAGGTGCGCAGGCGGGTCAGCGCGTGTTGGAACAGCGGGACGATGTCGCTGGGAAGCCCTGTGTTCTCCAGGTCCGAGAAGAACAGGGGGGTGATCGTGTGCGCGCTGTCGACGGCGATGCCCGTTCCGATGAAGGGGGTCATGGGGACGTAGACCATCGAGTCGTCGCGCGCGTGGTCGTGGGATCGCACGAAGTAGTCGGCGCTCCTGACGATCGGCATGAGGTGTTCGCCCGATGCCGCTTCGGCTTCGTCGGAGGAGTCGAGCTCCTCGAAGGGGAGGTCGAGGCCGTCGACGAGGGAGCCGACGTCGTCGAAGGGGTCTGTCGGGGAGGATGTGCCTGATGCGGAGGGGCCTGGACCGGAAGGCCCGGTTGGTGTGGGGGGATCGGATTCGACTGGAGTCGGGGGCCCGGCCTGCCGGGAGGGGCCGCGATGGGAGGTGTCGGCGCGGTTGGCGGCGGAGGGATCGTCCGAGGATGCGCCCGGTGCTGAGGGGTCGGCCTCGCCGGCGGCTGCGCGGTCCTCTCCGCCGCCCGACGGCGGGCCTGAGGGCCGTCCGTGAGAACGGTCGCCGTGGGAGGCGCTCGTCCAGGCCCCGGGGGCCTCGCCCGTGCCCTGCGTCGGCTCCGAATCGCCCGATCCGCGGGCGGCGGCGTTCGCCCGGGGAAGGGCGTCCGGGTTCGAGCCGTCGGCGTCCGGAGCGCCTGCGAACCGGTCGGCGCCGGGCCTGTCGGGATCGGCGGGGGATTCGGCGTCGGATCCGTCCATCAGGGGATCGGGCCCCTTCGTGCCGGGCGAGGACTCCCTCGCCCCGGGTCCGGGCCCGTTCGCTCCCGACTCAGGCCCGTCGGGGCCGGGCGCCGCCTCCGCACGGGAGACGCCGATGGAGATGAGCCGGGTGAGCAGTTCTCGGCGGACGGCTTCCGGCTTGGAGGCGTCCATAAGCTGCGCGGGGCGGAAGCGGAACGTCCGGCCGTCGGCCAGGAGGATGTCCAGCCATTCGCCGTCGGCGTTGATGAAAGCGCCCTTGAGTTCGGGGTGCGCCGCTGCGACCTCGACCGCCCAGTCCATGAAAGCCATGTGTTCATTGTCTCCCGAAAAGCCTGCGTTCCGGACGTCCGTTCATCGACGGCGTGACGGATGTCGTGCCCGATCGTCCCCGTTCGCATTGGCACTGCCGGTGCCGGCGCAATATATTGGGCGGGGAGAGATGCTCACGCGATCTCTTGCAACGCAGGGTCCCATGACCCGGCGACGGGCACGAGTTCACGCACACGCCACCGCATTCCGAAGGAGGTCCCGATGTCTTTGCCGCGCTTGCGCAGCAGGGAACGTAAAGACCCATCGCGTTTGAGGAAGGGCGTGTCCAAGCGCACCCAACGGTTCGTGTCCATCGGCGCGACGGCGGCCATCCTGGCCGGATACGTGATTGCCGTCACGTCTGCTGAGGGCATCGATCGCGCCGAGCTGTCGCTCAACGACGGCGGCGTGTGGGTGACCAATCAGGCCTCGCGCATGGTCGGGCATCTGAACCACCCCTCCAAGACGATCGACGCGGGGGTGCGCGCCGACTCGAACGAGTTCGACATCTACCAGGAGGGCGACACCGTCCTCGTGCGCGACCGGCAGGCGGGAACCCTCACCCAGGTCGACCCGGCGAAGGTCTCGATGGGCACGCCCAAGTCCCTGGGCGACGCCGACCTCGTCGCCTTCGGCGGCGGCACTGTCGCGATGCTCGACATCCAGAGCGGCAAGCTGTGGACGACCCCCGCCAAGGGCCTTCCCTCCTTCGACACGTCGGCCAAGCCGGACATGTCGGGATTTGCCGGGGGAGTCGTGACGGTCGGCAAGGACGGGTCCGTGCACGCCGCCTCCGCCCAGGCCAAGGCATGGAAGTCGATGGTCGTCGAAGGATCGACCTTCCGCGAGGAGGGGCACTCCCTGCCCAAGGAGTTCGCCGGGTCCAAGAACCTCCAGATCGCCGCGGTCGGCTCCCGCTCCGTGGTGCTCGACGCCGAGTCGGGAAAGCTCGCCCTGCCCGGTGGGAAGGTCGTCGAACTGGGGGAGACGAA
Source organism: Actinobaculum sp. oral taxon 183 str. F0552 (assembly GCF_000466165.1). GTDB lineage: Bacteria > Actinomycetota > Actinomycetes > Actinomycetales > Actinomycetaceae > Peptidiphaga. The sequence continues at coordinate 11,166 of NZ_KE951412.1, read as the reverse complement.
GAACCTCCAGCTCCAGCAGTCCGGGCCCGCGGCCGACGACGTGCTGGTCGCCTCGGCCACGACCCTGTACAAGGTCTCCCTGGCCGACGGCGCCATCACGGCCAAGCCCGCCAACCCGCAGGCGCGCAACGCCCAGGGCAACCCCGCCCGCCCCGTCTTCCACGAAGGCTGCGCCTACGCGGCGTGGACGGGAACGGGCCGCTCCCTGCGGGACTGCCCGGGGAGCAAGGACGACGAATCCCTGGCCAGCGAGAAGCTCGCCGAGAGCAAGTCGGCGGAGTTCCGGACCAACCGCAGGGTCATCGTGCTCAACGACGCCGCCACCGGCAACGTCTGGCTGCCCGACAAGGACATGGTCCTGGTCAACGATTGGAACGAGGTCAACAACAGCAACCAGGTCGAGAGCGACGAGCACGACGACAGCACCGACCTGACCACGCAGCGCAAGGACCCCGACCGCCAGCAGGAGAACCATCCGCCCACCGTGGAGAACGACAAGTTCGGGGTGCGGCCCGGGCGCACGACGAGCCTGCCGGTCACCAACAACGACTCCGACCAGGACGGCGACGTCCTGACCGTCAAGCCGACATCCACGCCCGCCTTCGGGACCGTGCGCCCCAGCCGCAAGGGCCAGGCGCTGCAGATCGAGGTCCCCGAGACGGCGTCGGGCACGACCACGTTCACTTACGAGGCCGACGACGGCCGGGGCGGGAAGGCCACCGGCAGCGTCACCGTGGACGTGCACCCCTTCAACGTCAACGAGGCCCCGGTCCAGCAGATCAAGACGAGCGCGAAGCTCGCCTCCGCCGGCGAGACGACGCTCCAGCTCCTGGGGGACTGGATCGACCCAGACGGCGACCCCATCTACCTCAAGGGGGCGACGCCCAGCAAGGGGCTGACCGCGTCCTTCCAGGAGACCGGCAGCGTCAAGGTCAAGGACCTCAACCAGGGGCCCGCCACGCGCGAGGTCGCCCTGACCGTCTCGGACGGCAGCAAGTCGGCCGAGGGGAAGATGACCGTCGACGTCGCCGAGGGGGTCAACCTGCCGCCCCGCGCGAACGCCGACTACGTCAGGGTGCCCGTCGGCGAGGCGGCGACCGTCTCCCCGATGGCCAACGATCTCGACCCCAACGGCAGGCAGATGCGCTTGGTGGGCACCGGGCCCGCCCCCGACGGCCTGGCCGTCAAGACCTCGCCGAACCTCGGGAGCGTGACGGTCTCGGCCGACCGGCCCGGAACCCGGTACCTCAGCTACTTCGTCTCCGACGGGCCGACGACCTCCACGGGGGTCATCCGCGTCGACGCGGTCGAGTCCAACAAGCAGGACCCGCCCGTCGTCGAGAACGACATCGCCCTGCTGCCCAAGGGCGGCCAAACCCTCGTCGACGTCCTGGGCAACGACTCCGACCCGGCCGGCGGCGTCCTGACCCTGCAGTCGGTCGAATCCCCGCCGGGCGGCCAGATCACCGCCGCGCCCGTCAACCACGAGCACGTCCGCCTCACCGCGCCCGCGGGCTTGAGCGGGCCCACGACGCTCAACTACACCGTGTCCAACGGCACGGCCTCGGCGACGGGGCGGATACTCGTCATCCCCGTCGACACCCCCGACTCCAACGCGCCGCCGCAAGTCGCCGAGGACCAGTTGACGGTCCGGGCCGGAGACGTCGGGTCGGTCAACGTGCTGGCCAACGACCGCTCGCCGGGCAAGCTGAGCATGACCGTCCTGCCCGAGCTCCAGCACAGCGTCGACCCCGAGATGGGCCAGCCCTTCGTCTCCGACAACCTCGTGCGCTTCCGGGCGGGCAAGAAGGCGGGCACCACCCGGGTGAGCTACACCGTGCGCGACTCGCTCGGGAACGTGGCCTCGGGGACGGTCAATATCACCGTCACCCCGGTCAACGAGGACGCCAACACCGCGCCCAACCCGGTGAACATCACCGCCCGGGCGATCGTCGGCCAGCCCGTGAAGATCCCCGTGCAGCTCGACGGGGTGGACACCGAGGGCGACTCGGTCGAACTGGCCGGCCTGGGCGACTCCCCCAAGCTCGGAGTGGCGGAGGCCGGCAGCTCGACGATCTCCTACACCGGGAGCAAGCCGGGCACCGACAGCTTCACCTACACGGTCAGGGACGCCTACGGCAAGACGGCCACGGCGCGCGTGCGCATCGGCGTGGCGCCCAAGGCGACGCAGAACCAGGCGCCGGTGGCCAACCGGGACCAGATGCTCGTCAAACCGGGGCGCAAGGTCGTCGCGCAGGTCACCGAGAACGACATCGACCCCGACGGCGACCCGATCTCCCTCGTCAAGGGCTCGGCCACCAGCGCCTCCCCGGAGCTGAAGGTCGAGGAGCGCGACAAAGGCAAGCAGGGCAAGGGGATCGTCGTCTCCACCCCCGCCAAGGAGGGCTCCTACCCAGTGACCTACCGGATCCAGGACGGACGCGGCGGCACCGCCGAGGGGCTCCTGATGGTCAACGTGCAGAAGGACGCGCCCAGCCTCGCGCCGGTCGCGCGGGACGACGTGGTCGACCGGGAGCGGACGCTGGGCAAGAAGACCGTCAAGGTGAACGTCCTGGGCAACGACGTCGACAAGGACGGCGACATCCTGGAGGACACGGTCACCTCCGACGATCCGGGCGTCAAGGTCAACTCGGACAAGACCCTGACCGTCACGACGTCCCAGAAGCCGCGGATCATCCTGTACACGGTCAAGGACCCCGACGGCATGAAGGCCTCGGCGATCGTGCGCGTGCCCGGCAACACCCAGACCGAGCCGACCGTCGATCTCAAGAAGGTGCCGATCGTCGTCGACGCCGGCAAGCCGTTCAAGATCCCGATCAACGACTACATCCTCACGCGGCCGGGCAGGTCCGTGTCCATCACCGACCCGAAGCACGTCAAGGCCTCCGTCGGATGGGACAACAGCCCGCTGGTCGTCGACGAGAAGACGCTGAGCTTCACGGCCAAGCGGGAGTTCTCCGGATCGACCTCCGTCACGTTGGAAGTCACGGACGGCAAGGACCGCAACGACTCCTCCGGCGTCGTCAGGACCCTGACGCTGCCCATCGAAGTGCGGGCGTCCGGCAACCGCCCGCCCGTCTTCACCCCCACACCGGTCTCCCTGGAGGCGGGCGGCGACAAGGCCCGGGTCAACCTCGCCACCATGACGACCGACCCCGACGCCAAGGACGACCCGAACGACTTCACCTACAAGATCACCAGCAAGGTCAACGGCGTGGACGCGAAGATCTCCGGCTCGGTGATGACCTTGACGGCCGACCCGGGCGCGCTTCCCGGCCCCCTCGGGTCGATCGGCGTGACCGTCAGCGACGGGCAGGCCGAGACGAGCGGGAGCCTTCCCGTGCAGATCGTCAAGACGAAGAAGCCGCTCGTCCAGGTCGGCGAGATCACGCAGACCGTCAACGCGGGCAGCACGACGAAGATCGACGTCGCCGCCCACGCGACCAACCCGTTCCCGAACAAGCCGCTGTCCATCCACGGCGCGCCCACGGTGGTCTCCGGCAACGCGACCGCCACCGCCGCCGGCAGCGCTGTCACGGTGACGACCTCGCCCGACGCGCACGGCGAAGTCGTCGTGCGCTTCCAGGTCATCGACGGCTCGGGGGATCCCAGCCGCGCCGTGACCGGCACGATGAGGCTGGCCGTGCGGTCCCGCCCGGACAAGGTCTCCAACGTGACCGCCGAGGTCCTCAACAGGAACAGCGCGGTCGTCAAATGGACGAACGGCTCGCCCAACGGCTCGCCCTTCACCAAGTTCACGGTCCGCGACCTGACCCAAGGCGACTCGACCGACTGCCCGGTGGGCTCCCAGTGCGTCATCTCCGGGCGCAGGCTCGGCGTCGAGCACACCTTCGAGGTGATCGCCCACAACGAGGCGGGGGCCTCCGATCCGGCGTCGTCCGGTCCCGTCATGATGGACATCGTGCCTAACCAGCCGGGAGCGCCTTCCGCGACGGCCGGCGACAGGACGATCGGCTTCTCGTGGTCCCCGGCGACCTCCGACGGCTCGGGCATCACCCACTACATGGTCAACGTGGCCGGCCTCGGCTCCTTCAAGGTGGCGGGCACGAGCCTGACGCTCAACGAGGGCAACGGAGTCCGCAACGGGGTCGCGTACTCGGCGACCGTCACGGCCGTCAACCGGCAGGGTCCGTCCCCCGCCTCGCCGTCCTCGAACCAGGTGATCCCCTACGGCAGGCCCGGATCCTTCACGGTCAAGGCCGAGAACACGACGATAGGGCAGGCCGGGCCGTCGGGATCGGTGAGGGTGAGCTGGTCCAAGCCCGACGGCAACGGCAGGCCCATCCAGTTCTACACCGTTGCGTCGAGCACCGGCGTCGCCGCGAGGGTCTCCGGAAACGAGACGAGCCACGTCTTCGCGAACCTGCCGTTCTCCCAGGTGTCCTTCACCGTGACCGCCGTCAACGACTCGGCCACCGGCTCCTCGTCCGCCAGCTCGGCGTCCGTCCAGGTCCGCGGCCTGCCCGCGGCGCCGTCGGGCGGCTCGGCCAAGGCCACCGGCCGGTCGGGGGAGCTCGCCGTCGGCCCGCCGAGCGGAGGGGCCGCCAACGGCTGGAGCCAGGGCGAGATCTCCTACGAGATGTCCACGAACGGCGGCGGGTCCTGGCAGAGCGTCGGCAACCTGAGCGGCCTGCCCGACGGCCAGGAGGTCACGATCGTCTTCCGTGCGGTCGGCAGTGCCAACGGAGCCCGCTACCCCGGCCCTGCGTCGGCGCCGGTCAAGGCGACCCCCGCCGGGCCCAGGAAGTACTTCTTCACCCTCACGGGCACCTCCTACCCGTGCACGGTCGGGGACTGCAAGCCCATAGGCTCCGGCAACGGCATCAACGTCAGGTTCGAGGGCTACGCCCCGAACCAGGAGGTGACGTGCCGCCCCAAGGGATCCACCCAGTACAAGGGCACGTACAAGATGGACTCCAGCGGCAACCGCCCCGACGAACTCCTCAAAGTGGGCTACCCCAACGGCAACCCGGCGGTCGCGCAGCCGGGGACGCCGGCCAGCGAGCTCTACAAGGTCTGGGAGTGCGACGGCAATCCCGGAGGATAGCCGGCCCGGCCGGGCGCCCGACGCCCGGCCGGGCGAAACCCGCCGGCGAGAGGCGCTCGGCGCATCGGCGGGACCGGAGAGGGCGAAGCGGCCAGGGGCCGACCGGGCCGCCAACTGAGATAAATCACGCTTATCTTTAAGGAAGAGGAAATGTCACGATCAGAACAGGTGACCGAGGAGAACGCCCGGTGGTTCGAGGGGTCCTTCACCCGGATCGCCGCCAACGTCGGCAAGGCCGTCCTCGGCAAGGAGGACGTCGTGCGGCTCGCGCTCACGTGCATGTTCGCCGGGGGCCACCTGCTCCTGGAGGACGCGCCCGGCACGGGCAAGACGGCGCTCGCCAGGGCCATCGCGGCCACGGTCCAGGGCACCCATTCGCGCATCCAGTTCACGCCCGACCTGCTTCCCTCCGACATCACCGGCGTGACGATCTACGACCAGAAGACCGGCGAGTGGAACTTCCACAAGGGCCCGATCTTCGCCTCCATCGTCCTGGCCGACGAGATCAACCGGGCCTCGCCCAAGACCCAGTCCGCCCTCCTGGAGGTCATGGAGGAGTCGCGGGTCACCGTGGACGGCGTCACCCACGAGGCCGGCCGGCCCTTCATGGTCATCGCCACCCAGAACCCGATCGAGCAGGCGGGGACCTACGCCCTGCCGGAGGCCCAACTCGACCGCTTCCTCATCAAGTCCTCGATCGGCTACCCCGAGAGCGCCGCCGGCATCGAGATCCTCAAGGGCTCGGCCACCCCCGACCGGTCCAAGACCCTGCCCGCCGTCATCTCGACATCCGCCGTCGAGGAGATGACCGAGATGGCCTCCTTCACCTACGCCGACGAGTCGGTGCTCGGCTACGTCCAGGACCTCGTCGAGTCCACGCGCTCCTCGAAGGACGTGCGGATCGGCGTCTCGACCCGCGGCGCCATCGCGATGGTCCGCGCCGCCCGCGTGTGGGCGCTGTCCAGAGGCCGCCACTACATGCTGCCCGACGACGTCAAGACCCTCGCCCTGCCCGTGTGGGCGCACCGCATCGTCCTGGACCCCGACGCCGAATTCGGCGGGGCCACCCGCGAAGCGGTCGTCATACGGGCCCTGGAAGAGGTCTCGGCGCCCATTTTCCGCAAGTGACACGGCCCGGCGAGTGACGATGCCCTCCCCGTACCCGAAGAGACCCGCTGCGAGGAAAGCCCCCGACCGCCCGAAGAGCGGGATGGCGGCCTCCGCCTGGAAGAAGGCCGCCGCCTGGACGAGGCGGACCCGCGTCAGGACGGCCGACCGGCTCGAAGGCCTGCCCGTGGTGGGCCCGGCGGTGAAGGCCCTGCGCATCATCACCGTCTTCGGGTGGATGGTCCTCCTCCTGGCGGTCGGGTCCTGGTACGTCGGGCTCCGGTGGCAGTGGTTGGAGGTCACCGGGCTGGCCATCCTCTTGACGTTCGTGTGGATCGTCGCGATCATCTGGACGATCGGGATGGTGCGCTACGTGGTCAAACTGAAGCTGGCCGGCCAGCGCGTGGTCGTCGAGGAGTCCGCGGTCGGCGAGCTGTCCGTGGTCAACACGTCGAACCGGCCCTGCGCGTCCTCGGTCATCGAGGTGCCGGTCGGGGCCGCCCTCGCCCAGTTCGCCGTGCCCATCCTGACGGGCCGGTCCGAATTCACCGAGATCTTCACCGTGCCGACCCGGCGCCGCGGCATCATCACCATCGGGCCCGTCCGGTCCGTGCGCGGCGACGGCCTCGGCCTGCTGCGCAGGGAGCAGAACTGGGTCGAGGCCCAGGAGCTGTACGTCCACCCCAGGACCGTCAACGTCGCCTCGAACGCGATCGGGTTCATCCGCGACATCGAGGGGGCCACCACCCACGACCTGTCCTCCAGCGACGTCGCCTTCCACGCGCTGCGCGAGTACCTGCCCGGCGACGACCGCCGCAACGTCCACTGGAGGACCACGGCCCGCACCGGCCGGCTCATGGTCCGCCAGTTCGAGGAGTCGCGGCGGGCGCATCTGCTCATCGTCTTCGACGACGACGCCCGCTCCTGGCACAACTACCGCGAATACGAGCTGGGGGTGAGCGTGGCGGCCTCGATAGGGGCGGCCGTCATCCGCGAGCGCCGCGACCTGAGCTTCACCAGCCAGCTCGGCCCCGTCCCGACGTCCTCGCCCAACGCCTTCCTCGACGGGCTGACGAAGATCGAGCCGAAGGCCGGCGTGGAACGGCTGGGCGACCTGGCCAGGATCGCCACGGACCGCGAGCCCCAGGCGTCGGTGGTCGCGGTGGTGACGGGCTCGCGTCCCGAAGCCTCCGAGCTCCACCGGGCCCACGCCGCCCTGCCGGTCAACGCTCGGTCGTTCGCTCTGCGCATCCACGAGGCGGAGAGGGTGTCGCGGGCGCTCGTGGGCGGCTTCCCGATCGTGACGATCCCGTCCCTGGATTCGCTTCCCCTCGCGCTGCGGAAGGCGGTGAGCTGAATGTCCCCTCTGCTGCGTTCGGTCACGAGGTCGCGGCGCACAGTGCCGCCGCTGAAGAGGCAGACGCTCTCCTCGCAGGTCGAGGCGCAGGCTCCCGGCGGCCCGCCGGATCCGCGCAGGTCGGCGTTCGCCGACGCCCGGATGGCTGACTTGGCCGTCGTCGCGGCCCTCTTGCTGGCCGCCTCGGCGACGTGGGGTCCCGTGTTCGGGGACATGCAGGGCTACGTCGCGGGCGCCGGAGGGGTGCTCCTGGGCTTGGGCATCGCCGCGCTGGGGGTGTGGCTGCGCCTGACGCCGTGGCTGACGGCCGTCCTGGGGATGCTCGGCTACCTCGCCTTCGGCGGCCTCATAGCGCTCAGGGAGACGGCGACGGGCGGCGTCCTGCCGACCGCCCGGACGTTTCAGATGCTCATGGTCCAGTCCTTCAAGGGCTGGAAGGACCTGCTGACCCTCACGCCGCCCGCGAGCGCTTTCCTGGGGCCGACCGTCCTGCCGTATCTCGTGTGCACGGTCGCCGGACTGGTGGCCGGGTCCGTCGTCCTGCGGACGCGACGGGGGGAGTGGGCGATGCTGCCGGTGGCCGGCGTCCTCGTCTCGGGGATCCTCTTCGGCTCCCAGCACGCGCCCCTGGCCCGGTGGATCGGCGTCTTCATCGGCATGACGGGCCTGGCGTGGTGGTCGCGCACGGTCGAGCGGCGGCGCGTCGTCCGGACGGGCCGCGCCCAGACGTTGGGCGCGATGGCCGCGCGGCGGCGCCGCAACGGAGCCGTCGCGCTGGTCGCGGCGGGGGCCGTCGTCGCCTTCGTGACCGCCCCGCTCCTGACCGATTCGCGGGCGCGGTATGCGATCCGGCAGGACGTCGTCCCGCCGCTGGACCTTCGCGAGTATCCCTCGCCGCTGACCCAGTTCCGCTCCTTCATCGACCAGCGCGAGGACGAGACGCTGATGACGGTCAAGGGCCTGCCGGACAAAGGGCGGGTCCGCCTGGCCACTCTCGACGTGTACGACGGCATCGTCTACAACGTGACGAACCCGGCGACCCAGGGCTTCAGGAGGGTCGGGCCGAAGGTGACCGACAGGCAGCCGGCCAAGGGGACGGGCACTCAGACCCTCGAGGTGAAGATCGGCGATTACAGCGGCGTGTGGCTTCCCGGGTCGGGGGAGCTGCGCCGCGTCGACTTCACCGGCAAGCGCGCCGGCGATCTGCGCGAGTCCCTCTACTACTCGCCCACCCAGGAGACGGCCCTGACCGTCACCCCCGTCGGCAGCGGCGACGAGTACACCACGACGACCGTCACCTACCGGCGGTACTCCGACAAGCAGTTGGAGGGGCGCCCCTTCGGCGTGGTGGACATGCAGGACAACACGAACGTCCCCGTCGCCGTCCAGGCCAAGGCCCAGGAGATCATCACCGGCGAGACGAGCCCGATCAAGCAGGCTCGGGCCTTGGAGAACCATCTGAAGACGAAGGGCTACTACGCCGACGGCAAGGAGGGCTCGCCGTCGCGTCCCGGGCATCGCAACCAGCGCATCCAGAGCCTCCTGGAATCGGAGTACATGCAGGGAGACGACGAGCAGTACGCCGTGGCCATGGCCCTCATGGCCCGCTCGCAGGGGATGCCGGCCCGCGTCGTCATGGGCTTCTACCCCGAGTCCTACTCCAAGAAGGGCACCCAGACCATCAAGGGGCGCGACGCCCACGTGTGGGTGGAGATCAACTTCGACGGCGCGGGATGGGTCGCCTTCGACCCGACTCCGCCCAGGGACCAGCGGCTGACCACCCAGATCCCCAAGCCGAAGCCCAATCCGCGCCCCCAGGTCGTCCAACCGCCGGAGCCTCCGGACAAGCCGATCGAGCTGCCGCCGCTGTCCGCCGACGATCCGAAGAAGGCCCCCGACGCGCGGTCGGGCACGGCCGCGTGGGTCAGGTACGCGCTGTACGGCGTCTCGGGGGTTCTCCTGTTCATTCTGCCCTTCGCGACGATCCTCGGCCTGAAGGCGCTGCGCTCGCGCAGACGGCGGCTTCGCGGCCGCCCGGACGTCCGCGCGGCGGGCGCGTGGGAGGACGTGCTCGACGTGGCGCGTGACGGCAGGATCGCCGTCGACCCCCGCAGGACCAGGAGCGAGCAGGCGAAGGCTCTGGCGGGTGCGGTGGCCTTGCGCCAGGAAGCCGCCGACGTCGCTCCGATCTCGCGGACGGCGTCCATCGCCGACTTCACCGTCTTCTCCGGGAGGGACATCGACCAGGTGCGGCTGGACGAGGCGTGGGCGAGCGCGGACGAGGCGAAGACCGCCATCCGCCAGGTCAGCCCCCGCCGTTCGCGGTTCTCGCTGCGTTCGTTCGCCAGACGGAACGCCTGGCGTGCGTGGCGCGGAAGGAGGGCTGGCGAGTGATGCCCAGGCGCACAGCGGGCACCTGACGGTGGGTAAGGTATATCCTCCCAAAGGGAAGAACGACATTGTCGAGGTAGGTCATGACTAGCCAACCTGTGTACTTTCATCAAGCCAGCGCAGGCCGGCGCAATCTCGCGCGCGCATACGGCATGCTGGTGGTCGTCGCCGAGATCGCAGCCTCCCTCCTGCCCATCGCCGATGCCGGTTTCGCCTCTCCCGGCCAGGCGCTCGCCCCCTACGTCGTCGCAGTCGCGATCCTCCTGCTGTTCTGTGCGTTCAACTGCCTCGCCGCCTACCGGACCGGGACCCTGCCGGGGCTGAATTCCTTCGGGGTCAAGGCCGTCCTCGTCGAGGACGGCGGCCCGGCCGAGTGGGCCGCCGTCAAGAAGTACGCCGTGGAGGGCTTCGTCGGCCTGTTCACCCTGGTCGGCGGCCTGCTCCTCATCCTCAAGTACACCACCGACGAGCTGGGTCGGACCTGGTTCGACCGGCTGACGGGGATCATCTACGTCGACGCGCACCGTCCCATCGAGGAGGAGTCCGAGGAATGGGACGACGAGGACGACCTGGAGGAGGCCGGGCCGGCGCCCGAGGACGCCGAGCCCGCAGTCGCCGACTCGGCGTTCGCACCGCGTCCCTCCGAGGTCGCCGACGCGGCCGACGAGGATGCCGTGCAGAGCGAGGCGGACCGGATCGGAGCGAGCATGACCGGCGGATTCGAGCCCGCCGGCCGCGTCGCCCGCGGCGAAGGCGGATCCGGCGAAGCCGAGGCTTCTCGCGAGGCCGAGGAGGCCTGGCCGGGGCCCGGGCGCTCCGCGCGCGCGGACGGCCGCGGCGAACGCCGGTCCACCGGGGCGTGGGGCCGCAATCTCAGCCTCTCAGGCGGCGCGGAGGACTCCCAGCAGCCCACCGCGGCCTTCCCGACGCCCGGTCGCTCACCGGACCCGTCCCGATCCTTCGCCCCGCCCCAGCCTTCCGCGCCGGCTCCCGAGCCCGCCTCGCCCCCGGAGCCCGGCGGCTCCTCCGAGCGCGGCGACCGCCTCCCGTCCGGCCACGACGGCCCCTCCCAGCCCGGCAGCCCCTTCCCCTCTCCTCGCCAGTGGCGTCGGGAACAGTCGATCCGGGGATCCCGCAGCGCCCGAGAGCTCCGCGCCGACCGGGAGGCGGGCGCCCCCCGGGAGCCCCGCGGCTTCGCCCCGCCCTACGGCTCTCCGGCCCC
>NZ_KE951411.1:49743-58781 GCF_000466165.1 Actinobaculum sp. oral taxon 183 str. F0552 | reverse complement strand
TCGACCGGGTCGTCGACGTGCCCCTCGCCGAGGGCGTGCCCGCCGAGGCCGCCGCCCCCGCCGTGGCCGCCGCGGTCGCGGCCGAAGCCGGAGACGTCGTTCTCGCTGCCAACAAGCCCGCCGAGCGCGTGCTCGCCGGCGCGGTGGCCGCGCGGCTCGGGGCTCCCTACCTCCACGGGCTCAAGGAGATCGGGCAGGGCAGCGCCGAGCTCTCCCGCTTCGGCGGCATCGCGCTGGAGACCGTCTCCTTCGACACCGCGGTGGTCGCCGTGCTCGACGGCGGGGCGGCGCCCGAGGGCGAGGCGCCGGCAGCCGAAACCGCCTCCGGCGAGTACTACGAGGCGACCGTCACCGGCCAGGACAAGGTCGACGTCTCCTCGGCCAACCTGGGTTCGGCGAAACGCATCGTCGCGGCCGGGCGCGGTTTCAAAGCCAAGGAGGACCTCAAGCTCGCCGAGGAGCTCGCCGCCGCGATCGGCGCCGAGCTCGCCTGCTCCCGTCCGCTGGCCGAGGGCGCCGATTGGATGAGCGCGGACCGCTACGTCGGCGTCTCGGGGCAGTCCGTCGCCCCCGACCTGTACATCGCCGTGGGCATCTCCGGCCAGATCCAGCACACGGTCGGCATGGTCGACTCGAAGGTCGTCGTCGCCGTCAACAACGACGACAAGGCCCCGATCTTCGAGGGCGCCGACTACGGTATCGTCGCAGACCTGTACGAGGCCCTGCCAGCCATCGTCGAGGCCGCGAAGTAGGCGCGATGTCCGAGGAGAACTACGATTTCGACGTCATCGTGGTCGGCGGTGGCGTTGCCGGAGCGGTGTGTGCGCACCAGCTGGCGAAGGACGGGCGGGAAGTCCTGCTCATCGAGCGCGGAGTGGAACCCGGCTCGAAGAACCTTTCCGGCGGAGTGTTCTACTGCCGTGTCATGCAGGAGGTGTTCCCGGATTTCGTCGAGGAGGCGCCGGTGGAGCGGCGCATCACCCGCAACTGCCTGAGCTTCCTCAACCCGGCGAGCTTCGTCAACGTCGACTACTGGGACGCGCGGCTGGCCGAACCGGTCAACGCCGTGACCGTTCTGCGCGCCAAGCTCGACCCGTGGCTGGCCGAGCAGGCCGAGGAGGCCGGCGCCACCGTCATGCCGGGGGTCAAGGTCGACGGCCTCATCCGCGAGGGCAGCCGGTTCGTCGGCGTCCGGGCGGGGGAGGACGAGCTGCGTGCGAGAGCGGTCGTCGCCGCCGACGGCGTCAACTCCTTCATCTCGCGCGGCGCCGGCATCCGCGCCAAGGAACCGATGGCCAACCTCGCGGTGGGCGTCAAATCCGTCATCGGCTTGGACGAGGAGACGATCCGGGGCCGCTTCAACCTCACCGGGGACGAAGGCGCAGCCTACGCGGTGGTCGGCGACTGCACCGAGGGCGTGGCCGGCGGCGGATTCATGTACACGAACAGGGAGTCCGTCTCCATCGGCATCGTCGCGCGCCTGGACGATCTGGCGAAGAAAGGCAAGTCCTCCTCGGACCTGCACGACCACTTCCTCTCCCACCCGGCGATCGCGCCGTTCCTCGAAGGCGGCGAACTCCTCGAATACGGCTGCCACCTGGTCGCCGAAGGCGGCGAGAAGATGCAGCACGACCTGGTCCGCGACGGACTGGTCGTCATCGGCGACGCCGCGGGATTCACCCTCAACACCGGCTTCACGGTGCGGGGAATGGACCTCGCCGCGGGTTCCGCGCTCGCCGCCGCCAAGGCCGTCGGCCGGGCGCTGGAGGCGGGGGACTGCGGCCGAACCTCGCTGGAGCGGTACATCGAGGAGTACGAGTCGACCTTCGTGGGCAAGGACATGTCGACCTTCGCCAAGGCTCCGGCGTTCCTGGAGAACGAGGAGATGTACGGGCAGCTGGGCGAGCTCCTCGCCGACGTTCTGCACGGGGTGTACAACCTCGACCTGACTCCGCGCAGGCACATCCTGCCCACGGCCTACGGGGCGTTCAGGGCGTCGGGGCTGAAGATCCGCCGGCTCGCCAGAATCGGTTACCAAGCAGTGAGGGCATTGTGACATGGCTGACTACCTAGGAAGCGTCCAGTCGCGGCTGGGCAGGAACGTCTACGAGGTGGACGAGGGGAACTCCCACATCACCGTCAACCAGGAGATCGCCAAGGCGACCGGCACGGGCAAGCTCCTCGTGCGCGTGTGCCCGGCCCACGTCTACTCCGAGGAGCCCGACGGCACCATATCGGTTGAGTTCGCCGCATGCCTGGAGTGCGGCACGTGCCTGGCGGTGGCGGCCCCCGGGGCTCTGACCTGGCACTATCCGCAGGGATCCATGGGCGTCATGTTCCGAGAGGGCTAGAGGCGCCGTGGGGTGCGGGGCGGAGAGGGCTGTGCCCGGCTCTGCCCCGTTCGCCGCCTGGGGCTCTTCGGCCGTCGGCGCCGAGTCGGAGGCGGCCGAGGGACTTTCCGCCCGTTGCGACACGTGAGCTTGACCCTAGGTATCGCGGTGGGAGTGCGAGACAATTGAACGGCAAGCGTCAAACGCATAGGAGTGGACATGACCGTTGCATCCGATAGGGCCCCTCGCGATCTCACCCCGGAGATCCTCGAGTCCCTCATCCATCCGACCACCGCAGAGGTGGCGTCCATGGACGCCTGGTGGCGCGCCAACAACTACCTGACCGTCGGCCAGATATATCTCCAGTCCGAGCCCCTCGCCCCCGCGAAGCTGACCTTCGACGACATCAAGCCTCGACTGCTCGGCCACTGGGGGACGTCCCCGGGCCTGGCCTTCATCTACACCCACGTCTCCGATCTGGTGAAGAAGACCGACCAGGACGTCGTGTTCATCACCGGCCCAGGACACGGCGGTCCGGCCTTGGTGGGCGCTTCCTACCTGGAGGGTTCGTACAGTGAGATCTATCCGCGGGTCGGCCTCGACGAGGAGGGCATGACGCGGCTCTTCAGGCAGTTCTCCGCTCCAGGGGGCATCCCCTCCCACGTGTCCGTCACCACCCCCGGGTCCATCCACGAGGGAGGCGAACTCGGATACGCCCTCGTGCACGCCTTCGGCGCGGTCTTCGACAACCCCGACCTCCTGGCCGTCGCGGTGGTCGGCGACGGCGAAGCGGAAACCGGTCCCCTGGAGGGATCGTGGAAGGGCATCTCCTTCGTCAACCCCGAACGCGACGGCGCCGTGCTGCCCGTCTTCCACCTCAACGGCGCGAAGATCGCCGGGCCCACCGTCCTGGGCCGCAAGGATCCCGAAGAGGTCCGCAACCTGTTCCGCGGGCACGGATACGAGCCCATCGAAGTCGAAGGCGAGGACGAGGGCATCCACTACCGCTTCGCCGAGGCCCTCGGCAAGGCGTATGCGCGCATCCGCGAGATCCAGGCCGACGCCCGAGCCGGCCGGCCGACGCCCGAGCACAACGGCGAGCGCCCCCGCTGGCCGATGATCATCCTGCGCACCCCCAAGGGGTGGACGGGGCCGCACGAGGTCGACGGCGTCGTGGTGGAGGGCACGTGGCGCGCCCACCAGGTGCCGCTGTCGGGCGTCAAGACCGACGCGGCGCACCTGGAGATCCTCAAGGACTGGCTCGCCTCCTACCGGCCCGGCGAGCTCTTCGACGCCTCGGGCCGCCCGACGCCCCTCGTCCTGGCCGCCAATCCCCGCGGCGACAAGCGGATGTCCATGATCCCGGCCGTCAACGCCGGAGTCCAGCGCGCCCTGAAGATCCGCGACCTCGCCGAATACGAAGTCGACGTGCCCTCGCCCGGCACCGTGCGGGCGGAGTCGACCCGCACCCTCGGCGCGATGATGCGCGACATGTACGCGGACAATCCCGACGGCTTCCGGCTCTTCTGCCCCGACGAGACGAACTCCAACCGCCTGGGCGCCGTGTTCGAGGCCTCCGACCGGTGCTCGATGGAGCGAACCACCGACGCCGACGTCGCCATCTCGCGCGAGGGGCGGGTCATGGAGGTGCTCTCCGAGCACAACTGCCACGGATGGCTCGAAGGCTACGTTCTGACCGGGCGCAACGGCCTGTTCGCCTCCTACGAGGCCTTCGGCCTCATCTCCGCGTCGCAGACCATCCAACACGGCAAATGGCTCGAAGAGGCCGGCAAACTCGCCTGGCGCAAGCGCATCCCGAGCCTGAACATCCTGCTGTCCTCGACGTGCTGGCGCAACGACCACAACGGCTTCTCGCATCAGGGGCCGGGGCTCATCGACAACGTGCTCTCCCTGCGCGGCGAGGTCTCGCGGGTGTTCCTCCCGGTGGACGCGAACACCCTGGCCGTCGTGGCGCGCAACTGCTTCGAGTCGACGAACCGCGTCAACCTCATCGTCCAGGACAAGCAGCCCCAGCTGCAGTACCTGACGCTTCAGGAGGCCGAGGAGCACGTCGCCAGGGGCTACGGGATCTGGGACTGGTGCTCCAACGAGGGCCCCGGCGGCGAGGTCGACGTCATCCTCGGCTGCGCGGGCGACGTCGTGACGATGGAAGTCGTCGCGGCCGCCGAGATCCTGCGGCGCAAGCTCCCCGAGTTGAAGTTCCGCGTCGTCAACGTCGTCAACCTGACGAGCCTGGCGCGCCCGAAGGACGACCCCGTCGGGATGAGCGACATCGACTTCACCGAGCTGTTCACGGACACCCGCGACGTCGTCTTCGCCTTCCACGGATATCCGGGCGCCATTCACAAGCTCGTCCACGGCCGCCCTGACGCCGACCGCTTCCACGTGCGCGGCTTCATCGAGCAGGGGACGACGACCACTCCGTTCGACATGGTGGTCCGCAACCGGGCGGACCGCTACCACCTCGTGATGGACGCCATCAACAACTCCAAGCACAAGCCGCGGGGATCGGCCGACCTCAAGCGCTGGTGCCAGGCGAAGCTCGCCAGGCACGAGGAGTACAAGGTCGCCCATCTCAAGGACATGCCCGAGGTCGACGGCTGGCTCTTCGGAGACCCCCTCGACTGACGGCGCGCTGCGACTGGATGCCCGACATGTTCCCGGGAACGTCGCTCCGGCCCTACGACGCGGTTCTCCTCGTCTCATTCGGCGGGCCGGAAGGGCCGGACGACGTCCTCCCGTTTCTGCGGCGCGTAGCCGACGGCCGGGCGATACCCGAGTCCCGCTTGGAGGAGGTCTCCCGGCACTACCTCGCCTTCGGGGGAGTGAGCCCGATCAATTCGCGCAATCGCGCGCTCGTATCCTCCCTGCGCGCCGAACTCGACCGCCGGGGCGTCGACACCCCGATCGTCTGGGGCAACCGCAACTGGCACCCGTTCCTCGACGAGGCGCTGCTCGGACTCGCGGGGCGCGGGGCGCGCCGGATCCTCATGCTGCCCACATCCGCCTACGCCTGCTATTCGGGCTGTCGCCAGTATCGCGAAGACGTGGAGGGGGCGTTACGGCGAATCGGTTGGACGCCGCCGCCCGTCGTCGAGCGGACGCGGGTGTACTTCGATTCCCCCGGCTTCCTGGAGGCCAACGTGCAGGCGATCGTCGAGTCCTTCCTCCGGCTGGCGTCCGCCGGCGCCGATCTCGACCGGATCGACCTGGCGCTGGTCACCCATTCGATCCCGCTGGCGATGGAGAGGGGGTCGGGCGAGCCGGACAGGCCGGAGACCAGGTACACCGCCCAGCACGAGGCGCTCGCCCGAGTGCTCGTGCCGGAGGCGGCGCGCCGCCTCGGCCTGCGCCGCATCCGCTACGGCCTCGTCTTCTGCTCCCGCTCCGGCCCGCCCCATGCGCCGTGGCTGGAACCCGACGTCAACGAGTACTTGGGCAGGCTCGCGGCCTCGGGAGCGCAAGCCGTGTGCTGCGCGCCGATCGGATTCGTCTCCGACCACATGGAGGTCGTCTACGACCTGGACGTCGAGGCGAAGGCCACCGCCGACGGGCTGGGGCTCTCCTACGACCGGGCCGCCACGGCGGGGACCCACCCCGCCTTCGTCAGATCGCTGGCGGACCTGATGCTCGAACGGGCCGCCGTCGCGCGCGGCGAGGCCCTCGACGCCCCGCCCGCCTCCATCACGGACATCGGCCCGTGGCACGAGGAATGCCGCCCGGGCGCATGCCTGGAGCGGGAGGGGGACGTCCGCGTCGAAGCCGGCCGCGGACGGACGGCCTGTACGAGCTCCGGACCGGCCGCATAGAGTCGCCGCGCCGCCTGCGTTGCGGGCTGAACGGCGCACAGACAAAGGAGACAAGACAATGCGCGAACCCACCCCCGATCCGCGGGACGCAGCCGACGTCGACCCGGAGGCCGTGAACAGCGCTCTGCACTACGGCCTGACCTCGGTGTTCGCGACCGACGAGCCGCTGCCGGCGGATGCCCTGGAGCGGCGGCGACTCGCCGACGCGGCCGGCCAGGCCTGCGACGCTACGGGCGCCGTCACCAGAGGGTGGTATGACGTCGCCGCCTTCCGCGCCGACGCCGACCTGCTCGTCTGGTGGCTCGCAGACGACCCCCTGGTGCTCCAACGGGCCTACCGGGCGCTCGTCGCCTCCTCGCTGGGCGCCCGGCTGCGACCGGTGTGGTCGGTCATGGGCCAGCACACTCCCGCCGAGTTCAACAAGAGGCACATTCCCGCCTGCCTGGGCGGGGTCGCCCCCCGCGACTGGGTGACCGTCTACCCCTTCATCCGCTCCTACGAATGGTATCTGCTGCCCGCCGAGGAGCGTTCCCGCATCATGGCCGAGCACGGCCGCTCGGGCGCGCGGTTCCCCGATGTCAAGGGATCGACCCTGTCCGCCTTCGGCATGAGCGATTACGAGTGGATACTGGCCTTCGAGGCCGACAGCCTCGACAGGATCGAGGCCGTCCTCCACGGCCAGCGCTACACCGAAGCCAGGCTTCACGTGCGGGAGGACACCCCCTTCTACACGGGGCACAGGGTCAGCGTCCGGGATTGGGTGGACGCCCAGCGGCGGCGGGCGGTGTAGGGAAGGCGTCGAGGCCCGGCTGAACCGCTGAAGGCGCGTCTTCCCGAGCCCGTCCGCGTCTCAGGCCAGATACAGACCCCGATACCTGTTGAGGGCCGCACCGACGTCGATTCGCCGAGGGCGCACCAGGAACGCCGGATACTGCCTCAGCCCGTAGCGGGTCAGCGCGTCCAGCCCGTCCCGGTCGAGGATCTCCTCCAACTGGTCGAGCAGCTGCGGCAGATCGCTCCTGCCGTCCCCGACGTAGTCCAGCAGTCCGCGGAGGGCCCACGCGATGGTTTCGGTCTGCCCCGGCTCGACGATCTGCTCGACGTCCGACAGGTCCACGGTCTGGTCTCCCAGGAAGAGCTTGTCCAGCCCCGAAGCCTTGGTCTTGTGCCCCTCGACCTGCCCGGCGTCGCGAAGCGGCCGACGAGGCGCCTGGTCCAAAGGCCAGGGGAGTTCGAGGATCTCGCGAGGCTGCTCGGCGACGACGCGGCGCGCCCGCTCGGTGACGTCGAAGCAGCGGTAGGTGTCGAGCATGAGCACGCGGTCGGCGACGTCGAGGAGATCGCCCGAACCGCCCATGACGATTATCGTCGACACGCCCTTTCCATGCGCCAGGGAGGCGATCCGGTCGACGAGCGGCGTGATCGGCTCCTTGTCGGCCTCGACGAGCATGCGCATCCGCGCATCGCGGATCAGCAGATTCGTGGCGGACGTGTCCTCGTCGATGAGGAGGAGAGGCGTCTGGAGTTCGACGGCCTCGACGATGGCGGCGGCCTGCGACGTCGAGCCGGAGGCGTTCTCGCTGGAGAACGCGGTCGCGTCGCTGCCGTCGGGCAGATGCGTGATGAACGGCGAGACGTCCACGCCCGTCACCGCGCGCCCGTCGGCCGCCCGCACTTTGACGGCCTCGGGAAGGGCGGCGACCAGTTCGCGTCCGTCTCCGGGGACGTGAGCGTACACGCCGCGCTGGATGGCTCCCAGCAGGGTGGATTTGCCGTGGTAGCCGCCGCCGACGATCACGGTCACGCCCGGTTCGATCGCCAACCCGCGGACGACGCCGCTGTGGGGGAGCGTCACCTCCCTGCGCAGCGAATCGGGCGACTCGAAGGGAACCGCGCCTTCCAGAGGCTTCTGCGACACCCCCGAGCTGCGGGCCAGCACGGCGCCGTCGGCGACGAAGGCCACCCAGCCGTTCTCCTCGAGGGCGGCTTGCAGAGCCTTGTGGTCCTCGTAGGCGTGCACGTGTGCGCGCAGCGCCTCGAGGTAGCTTTCCTCCGCGTCGGGGGAGACCACCTCGAAGGTGTCGACGATGGCGTCGGGGACGTCCTTGTCGAAGATGGTCGCGGCCGTGTGTCCGAGGATCGAACGGTTCCGGGCCGGGAGCTGCACCTGGAACCTGAGCTCGACGCGGTCCTGCGTGACGGTGCAGGCCGAGCGCTCGAGGATCTCGGGACCCGTCCTGGCTATGCGTACGGCCCCTCCCGGGGCGTAGCGCTCGATCGACCGGCGAAAGGCCCGCACGAGGAAGTCCGCGACCGCCACCCGTTGATCGGGCGTGGCGATGAGGTCGAGCGGAAGCCCCATTTTCTTCGGAGTCGTCACGGCGTGCAGCGCCGACGGAGGAGCGAAGGGATCGGCCTGCACGCGGTCGATGCCCAGTTCGAAGTCCAGGTAATTCCAATCGCCGATCAGAGACTTGTAGGAGCTGTAATTTCTGCCGTCCAGCTGGTCTAAGGCGTCTACCAGTTCTTCATCCGTCCCGGATCTCCGATAGGGGATGTCCTTTCCTGCATGCCCCGCGTGCGATGACACGCCCCTGTTGTTGGAACTGTAGTTTGTAAAACGATGATGTGTGGGATCAGGCTTGGGTATCATCTGTTATTTTACGCTTCCTCAAACTTCTAACGTCGATAGCTGACATCTATCTTTGACATCCTTTGTGTGGCATGCACTGGTCGAAACCGGGAAACAAATTCCACGGAGACCGACTTTACCATGGATGGGAGTACTCTACTCATACGCCGGTCGTATTGACGCGTACGGAGGAGCGGAGACGGCCGATGCGGGAAGGGGCGGGTGGGACGACGACGTCGTCCCACC
>NZ_KE951411.1:47103-49610 GCF_000466165.1 Actinobaculum sp. oral taxon 183 str. F0552 | reverse complement strand
CGACGTCGTCCCACCCGCCCCTAAGCCGTTCGTTCGCTGTTGTCGCGGTCGGTGGATGCGGCGGCGCGCGAAGGCGTCACACCAGGCTCATGGCCTGGCGGGCGATGGCCAGCTCCTCGTTGGTCGGCACCACCAGCACAGCGACCCGCGAATCCGCGGTCGACAGTATGCGCGGCTCCTTCGATCTGGCCGCGTTGAGCTCCTGGTTGATCTTCACGCCGAAGGGCTCCAGCCGCCCGATGACGTCCGCCCGCAGATCGGCGTCGTTCTCCCCCACGCCCGCGGTGAAGGTGATGGCGTCCAAGCCCCCCATGGTCGCCGCGTAGGCGCCGATGTACTTGACGATGCGGTGCGCGTAGACGTCCAGGGCGGTCCTGGCGCGCTCGTCGCCCGCGGCGGCCATCGACCGGACGAGCCGCATGTCGTTCTCCCCGGTCAGTCCCTTCAGGCCGGAGCCGCGGTTGAACAGGGTGTCGAGTTCGTCGATGCTCATCCCGCCCACTCGCGCCAGATGGAAGACGACCGCCGGGTCGATGTCGCCCGTGCGGGTGCCCATGACCAGCCCTTCGAGCGGCGTCAGGCCCATCGAGGTCTCGACCGCCCGCCCGCTCTCGACGGCGGACACCGAGGCGCCGTTGCCCAGGTGGAGGACGATCTGCCTGAGGTCGTCGCGGCCGAGGATGTCGGCGACCCGCCCCGAGACGTAGTGGTGGGATGTGCCGTGGGCGCCGTACCGGCGGACCTCGTATCTCTCCGCGATGTCGCGGTCGAGCGCGTACACGGCGGCCTCGTCGGGCAGGCTCTGGAAGAAGGCGGTGTCGAAGACGACCACGTGCGGCACGTCGGGCAGAAGCCGCCGCGCCACGACGATCCCCTTGAGATGCGCCGGGTTGTGGAGCGGAGCCAGCGGGCACAGCTCTTCGATCTTGGCCTGGACGGCGTCGTCGATGAGGGCGGGCCCGTCGAAGTACTTGCCTCCCTGGACGACGCGATGGCCGACGGCTCTGATCGCGCCGTCGGTCAGCGAGGGGCCGATCTCCTCGAACAGGCCGATCGCGGTCTCCAAGCCGACCCCGTGATCGGCGACCGGCCCTTCGATTTCGCGCACACGGTCCCCGTAGGTGTGGCGGATGAGGCCGTTCTCCTCCCCGATGCGCTCGACCAGGCCGGTGGCGACGGCCTCGCCCGTGTCGGGGTCGACGAGCTGGTATTTGATCGAGGAGCTGCCCGAATTGATGACGAGAACTGACATTGCGGATCCTTGGATAGCGAGCTTACTTCTGCTGGGCCTGGATGGCCGTGATGACGATGGTGTTGACGATGTCCTCGACGAGCGCGCCGCGCGAGAGGTCGTTGACCGGCTTGTTGAGGCCTTGGAGGACGGGGCCGACCGCGACGGCGCCCGAAGAGCGCTGCACGGCCTTGTACCCGATGTTCCCCGCGTTGAGGTCGGGGAAGACGAAGACGGTCGCCCGTCCGGCGACGGGGGACCCGGGCAGTTTCTTGGCCGCGACGGCGGCGTCGACGGCCGCGTCGTACTGGATCGGGCCCTCGATGAGCAGGTCGGGGCGCTTCTGCCTGGCCAGGCGGGTCGCCTCGGCGACGGCGTCGACGTCGGGGCCCTTGCCCGAATCGCCCGTCGAGTAGGAGAGCATGGCCACGCGGGGTTCGACCCCGAAGCCTGCCGCCGTCTCGGCGGAGGAGACGGCGATGCTGGCGAGCTCGTCCGGAGACGGATTCGTGTTGACCGCGCAGTCGCCGTAGGCGAAGACGCGATCCGCCATGAGGAGGAGGAAGACGGAGGAGACGATCGACGTGCCGGGCTTGGTCTTGATGATCTGGAAGGACGGGACGATCGTGTGGGCGGTCGTGTGGGCGGCGCCCGAGACCATGCCGTCGGCGTCGCCCATGTGCACCATCATCGTGCCGAAGTAGGAGATGTCCCGCACGGTTTCGAGCGCCTGCTCGTAGGTGACCCCCTTCTTCGCGCGCAGCCGGGCGAACTCCTCGGCGTAGGCGTCGAGGCGCTCGGGGTCGTTCACGGAGACGATCGAGGCGCCGGAGACGTCCAGGCCGAGTTCGGCCGCGCGCGCCTCGACCGCGTCGGCCTCGCCGAGCAGGACGATGTCGGCCACGCCTCGCTGAAGGCACTCGGCCGCCGCGCGCAGGATGCGGTCGTCATCGGATTCGGGGAGCACGATGCGCATTCTGTCGGATCGCGCCTTCCTCACCAGGGCCGCCGTGAAGCTCAACGGCGTGACGACGTCGGAGCCGTGGGCCATGGCCTCCAGAAGGGTTCGGGCGTTCCCGTCCGACAGGCCCGGTCCGCGGTCCGACGCGGATTCGCCCTCGCCGCTGGAGAAGAACACCAGCGGCGAGGGAAAGCCCTCCAGGTGCTCGCGCGCGTCGTCGGGCGCGTCGACGACGACCGTGGCGGAGATCGGAGCGTGCTCCTTGCTGATCTCCGCTGCCGCGAGAGTGGCGGTCGCCGCCACCTGCCTGCCCGT